>NZ_DIGW01000001.1:0-175497 GCF_002419845.1 Clostridium sp. UBA5712
TATTTTCCTCCTACTCGATTAAAGGACTATAAAAGAAGAAATATTTAGGTTAATATATTAAATAGATAAGCAAATATATTTAATAGTATATTATTATCTTGAAGGGAGAGATAAATATAATAAATATAGATTGGAAGCCGGATAAAAACATAAATAAGCCTCTATATATTCAAATTGTAGAGTACTTTAAGGAGAAAATAAATGGAGGAGAATGGCAAGTCGGATTCATGATTCCTACGCAACGAGAATTAGCTAAAATTTTTAATGTAAATAGAAGTACTATTGTTTCAGCTATAGATGAGTTAAAGGCAGAAGGAATCTTAGAGGGTAAGGGAAAGGGTGGAACTAAAATAGTAAATAATGTATCACCTTTATTATCTAATATACAACCAGATTGGAAGTCCTATATTGATGAAGGCATTCATATCCCTAATGTTAAGACTATTAAGAAAATCAATACCCTTGAGTTTAGAGAAGATTATATACGATTGAGCACTGGAGAACCATCATCAGAATTATTTCCAAAAGAAGATATGAAAATAATATTAAATGAAGTAGCAAGGGATATGGATAATTTAGGATATGAAAGTCCCAGTGGAACTATGTATCTTAGGCAGCAAGTAAGTAATTATTTAAAGACAATTGGCATATATGCATCACCAGGTTCTATACTTATTGTTTCTGGAGCTTTGCAAGCAATGCAGCTAATTTCTATGGGATTATTGCAAAAGGGTTCTACTGTATTGTTAGAAAATCCTTCTTATATGTACTCACTTCAAATATTTCAGTCATTAGATATGAGAAGAAGTGGGATACCTATGGATAATGAAGGAGTTATGGCTAATTTAATTCCAGATTACATAAAAAAACATGTTCCATCTATACTATATACTATACCAAATTTTCAAAATCCTACTTCTATAGTCATGTCAGAAAAAAGAAGAAAAGAGTTGATAAAGGTTTGTCAGAAAGAGAAGTTACCTATTATTGAAGATGATGTATATAGGGAGCTTTGGATTGACGCTCCACCACCGGACCCTATTAAGAGTATAGACACTAATGGATTGGTATTATATGTAGGGAGTGTATCAAAGACATTATGTCCAGGATTAAGAATTGGGTGGATTGTGGGACCAGAACCAGTAATTGAACGATTAGGTGATATAAAGATGCAAACTGATTATGGTTCTAGCTCTTTATCACAACTTACTGTGGGTAAGTGGCTAGAAACGGGGTTGTATGAAAATCATTTAAAAGAGATAAGAAGTCAATTAACTATAAGAAGAGATGTAACAATAAATGCTTTAAATAGATACTTCAAGGATATAGCTACTTGGGAAATACCCTCAGGGGGTTATTATGTTTGGATTACTTTAAAGTATAAAATAGGTATGTATAAGCTTTTTGATGAAGCATGTAAAATGGGAATTTTATTGTATCCTGGATATATATATGATGCTAATTTTAATAATTCTTTGAGAATATCTTTTTCCTATGCACCTATAGAAGAGCTAGAGGAAGGTTTATTAAAACTGTCATTACTTATTAAAGAATTGGTTAGAAGGTAAGAACTCTGTTTAGAGCGATTAAGCAATCAACTAAATTTAGAATTATATTTGTTTTTAATTACTCATAACATAATTATATGGTTGTGTTATGAGTAATTTTTGGTTGGGTTTATTTTAATTAATATGGATGGAGAAGTATTGAGTGAATTTTCTTATAATATAAACAAGATAGCAGCTGTTAAATAAAACTAATTTAAATTAGGTATCTTTATATTAGGGGACAGGAGAGGATACTATGTTAGAAAACACTTTGATTAATGATATTCATATAAAGGAAATAGAGGAGCTGGAAGAATTTCCGCTACTAGAGATAGATTTAAAAAAGGTATATGATAATACTAAATATGTAGTGGATTTATGTAAGAATCAAGGAATTTCTGTAGCAGGAGTAGTTAAAGTTGTACATGCTATGCCACAGATAGTTTCAGAGATGGATAAGGCAGGATGTGAGTATCTTGCTACATCTAGAATAAATCAAGTTATAGAGATGAAAAAACAAGGTATAAAAAAACCTGTTATGCTTATAAGAATACCTATGCATAATGAAATAAAACAATTAGTGGAATATGTGGATATAAGTTTAAACTCTGAAATTGAAACTTTAAAGAAAATAAACGAAGAGTGTAAATACAAAAACAAGAATCACAAAGTTATTTTAATGATGGATTTAGGTGATTTAAGGGAAGGTATTGTAGATGAAAAAGAGTTCATAAACTTAGCCTTATATGTAGAGAAAGAATTAACTAATGTAAAACTTTATGGTATAGGGACAAATT
This sequence comes from Clostridium sp. UBA5712, assembly GCF_002419845.1. Taxonomy (NCBI): domain Bacteria; kingdom Bacillati; phylum Bacillota; class Clostridia; order Eubacteriales; family Clostridiaceae; genus Clostridium; species Clostridium sp. UBA5712. The sequence goes on from NZ_DIGW01000001.1 coordinate 2,345, forward strand.
TAGGATGCTATGGTTCTGTGAAACCTACAGAAGAGAATTTAGGTAAATTATGTAATGTAGCAGAAAAAATAGAAGCTTTGATTGGAAGAGAATTGGATGTGGTTTCAGGAGGAGCTACTTCTTCGTTAACTTTAATTTGGGATGGAAAAATACCAAGTAAAATTAATAATTTAAGAATTGGAGAAGGAATATTAGTTGCTAAGGATTTAGATGATTTTTGGGAGTATGATATGTCCATGTTACATCAAGATGCCTTTGTGCTAAAAGCTCAGGTAGTGGAAGTTAAAAATAAGCCATCTCATCCAATTGGTGAAATATTTATAGATGCATTTGGGAATAAGCCCATCTATGAAGATAGAGGTGAAAGAAGACGTGCATTATTGGCAATAGGTAAGCAGGATTTTGTTTCTGTAGATACTTTAATACCTATAGATAAAAATATAGAGGTAATTGGTGCTAGTAGTGACCATTTAATTATAGATATAGAAGACTGTAAGACAAATTATAAAGTTGGTGATGTTATAGAATTCAATATATATTATCCACACTTATTATATCTAAGTGGATCAAGGGATGTAAATAAGAAATTTATATAATGAAGATAAAGGATGTTTAAATACAATATAGGTATATGCAATAGATATTTTGAAATCTATTGTATATACCTATAATTATTTACAAAATTAAATAATATTAATATAATAATATTTGTGACAAGGACATGTGCCATTAGCTCAGTTGGCAGAGCACCTGACTCTTAATCAGGGGGTCCAGGGTTCGAACCCCTGATGGCGCACCAAGGGAAACAATACTGTAGAGTGTTGTTTCTTTTTAATAGAAATTTTTTTGAAAAAAGTAGCTCGTAAAATAATTAATATGATTAAATTAATCTATTTAAGTATAAACTGAATTGGTTTATATTTTTTTACATTAAATGATAAATATTTATTTAATGTATTTTAATAAAATACTTTACAAAACTTACAGTGGGTTGTATAATAATATTTGTGACAAGGACATGTGCCATTAGCTCAGCTGGCAGAGCACTTGACTCTTAATCAAGGGGTCCAGGGTTCGAACCCCTGATGGCGCACCATACCTCGTAGTACTAATAAGTATTACGAGGTATTTTACATTTTAAACTAAAAAATAGTATAGACTTAATTAATAAAATATATTAAGGTTAATATAGATTTTATACAAAATGAAAGAAGGAAAAATAATGAATCATTTATCAACAGAAAAAACTAATGCTCCTATTTGGTTTATATTTAGACAAAATGAATTATTAGTAGAAGAAAAAGAGGATAAAATTTTTATACCAAGATTTAAAGATTTAGAATCAGTTAATATTAATCCAGTAAGAGTTCAAGATCTAGGAACTAGAAGTTGTGGTAAATGTTACTCTGTAGAGGTATCAAAAGAGTATACAGAACCTTTGGGTATGAAATTTATAACCTTAAGAAACTTATATGGACAAGTTTCTGATGAAATATATATAGAAGCGGGACGTGCTATTCAAATCATGAATTGGGATAGAACCCATCAATATTGTGGTGTTTGTGGTAATAGTACTAATACTATACTAAATGAATATGGGAAAATATGTCCACAGTGTGGTTTTATAAGCTACCCTAGAATAAGTCCTGCTATAATAGTTGCTATAGTTAAAGATGGTAAATTACTTCTTGCTAAAAATGCTAAGTCAAAACATAATTTTTATAGTGTTTTAGCAGGATTTTTGGAACCTGGTGAAACATTAGAGGAATGTGTAGAGAGGGAAGTAATGGAGGAAGTGGGAATAGAAGTTAAAAATATAAAATATTTTGGTAATCAACCATGGCCATTTCCTAATTCTCTTATGGTAGGGTTCACAGCAGAATATGATAAGGGTGAAATAAAGGTTGATGGAGTTGAAATTGAAGAGGCAAACTGGTTTGAGGTAAATAATTTACCTAGTATTCCTGGAAGCATTAGTATTGCAAGAAAACTAATAGATTGGTTTAAGGATAATTATACTGAGATCTAGATTTTAAAATTAAATTAATAATAGAATTCATAGGAAAAGTATATTGTGTTTAACAGTATACTATAAAAACTTTAACACATAATAAACAATGAATATATGTGTTAAAGGAGGGATAAAGATGGATCATGATTTATTAAGAGAACAACAATATGAGATTAAACAACGTGAAGAAGATAAAAGGAAATACAAAAAGGAGAACTATCTTCGTAATGGGAATAAATCTCAAGGTCAATACGCTCAAAGTAGCTTTAATACTACTATTGAAGAGCCAGGTACCAATGAAAGTGGTATCGTAGCAAAAAAAAACGGTTATTAAAATTAAATATTTTATTTATAAAAGGGCTATTTCAAAGTAATCTAAATCTTAATTATGTTGAGTATTATCTGCTAATGGTATTAAAGTATAAACTCAATATTTTAGAGATTCTAGAGAATTATTTTGAGATAGCTCTTTAGGGTTTAATTATAAAATCTTAGAATTTGAAAAGAAAATAATGTGCTAAGGAATTATATAAAAATTTCAATAAAAAAATCTTACTATGTTATAATAAAGCTATTGAAATTTTACATAGCAAATAAGGAGCAATTAAAGGATGAATAAGAATAAAGTTAAGGCTTTTGCCACTTGGGCAAGAAGTAATCTTATTGAAAAAATAAAAGATAGAGCGTATAAAATAGGTATTGAAGATAATAGAATTAGAGATATAGAAGTGGTTCAAAGTGGATTTAAAGTAGTGGGTGGAGAAGAAATATTTAATATTTCACCTAAGCATAGAAAATCACTAATAAAGGAAATGGAATCAAAATCTTTAGATGAAGTTGTGGAAGAAGTGGCATATACTTGGTTTAATAGGTTTATAGCTTTAAGGTATATGGAAGTACATGATTATTTGCCCATTGGAATAAGAATTATATCTTCAGAGATACCAGGTAAAATGGAACCAGATATTTTATTTAGGGTTGGTGAAGTTATAAGAGAGTTGAGACTAGATTCAGATTTAGTCTATAAATTGTTAGATAGTAGTAAAAATTATGATAGAGAAAATCTATATAAATATATTTTAATAAGACAATGTAATGAATTAGGGAATATTATTCCTGGTTTATTTGAAAAAATAGAAGATTATACAGAATTGTTATTTCCTGATAATTTGTTAGAAGAAGGTTCCATACTAAGGAAAATGTGCAATGACATAGATGAAGAAGACTGGAAAGAGGAAGTAGAAATTATAGGGTGGATGTATCAGTATTATATATCTGAAAAGAAGGAGAAGGTTTTTGATGATCTAAAGAAAAATGTAAAAATAACTAAAGAAAACATTCCAGCAGCTACTCAGTTATTTACTCCTAAGTGGATAGTGAAATACTTAGTAGAAAATTCATTAGGAACCATATGGATTCAAGGACATGAGGATGAAAATTTAAAGAATGAATTAAAATATTATTTAGAGGAAGGCATTCAGGATTTCGAAATAGATGACATTTTACATAATATTAAATTGGGGAGAAAAAATTTACATCCTGAGGATATAAAGGTTCTTGACCCATGTATGGGTTCGGGGCACATATTGTTATATGCCTTTGATGTGCTTTATAAAATTTACAAATCTGCAGCTTATCCAGAGCGAGAGATTTCAAGAAAAATTTTAGAAAATAATATATTTGGATTAGATATAGATTTAAGAGCTAGTCAAATTGGTATGTTCTGTCTTATTATGAAGGCTAGAGCGTATAATAGAAGATTTTTCAGAGAAGTTGAAAAAAATCCTTTGAAGCTTAATATAGTAGCTATAGAAGAAAGTAATGGTATTACTTATGAAATTATAGAATATTTCGCGAAGGAAGATGAAGAGCTAAGAGGTGATTTATCTTATTTAGTAAATACCTTTAAGGATGGTAAAGAGTTTGGATCAATATTAAGAGTTGAGAAGGTGAATTTTCAGAGGTTAAAAGAACGGTTAGGAGAGATAAATGAAGAAAATAATTTAGTATTTAGTGATTATAGACAGATACTGTTAAATAAATTACCAAAGCTCATTAATCAGGGAGAAATAATGAGTATTAAATATGAGGTTTGTATTACTAACCCACCTTATATGGGACTAAGGGGAGCTAATGATACCCTAGCTAAATATTTGACCAACCATTATCCTTTATCAAAGCATGATTTATTTTCTGTGTATATGGAAGTGTGTAAGAACTATCTTAAAGAAGATGGAATATATGCCATGGTAAATCAGCATTCATGGATGTTTTTAAGTAGCTTTTTAGAACTTAGAAATAAGATTTTAGAAGACAGTACTTTTATTAGCATGATTCACTTAGGATCTAGAGTATTTGAAGATAATGTGGGTACCATAGTACAGAATGTTGCTTTTATAAATCAAAATAGTGAAATTCCTAAATATAAAACGAGAATTGTAGACCTTACTAAAGAGTTAACAGCTTTGGAAAAGAAAATAAAGATTAAGTCAGTTTGTAGTGGAATGGAGAGAGATGGGATTTACAGTATATGGCTAAAAAAACTAATGACAATCCCAACAAAACCTTTTGCTTATTGGGTAAATGATAATGTATTAAATTTATTTTCTAATTTACACAAGTTTGAAAATATTGCAAAGCCTAGACAAGGAATGGCTACATCAGATAATAAACGGTTTTTAAGAGATTGGTATGAAGTTGATATAAATGAAATTAATTTTTCAGCTGCTGATAGAGATGAAGCTTTGTTAAGTAAGAAAAAATGGTTTCCATATAACAAAGGTGGAGAATACAGAAAGTGGTTTGGTAATAATAGATATGTGATTAATTGGGAAAATGATGGCAGTGAAGTAAAAGATTATGCAGCAAAGTTATATAAATCATATAGTAGAACTATAAAAAATGAGGAGTTTTATTTTAAAAGTGGTCTTACATACACTTTTATTTCTGAAAATATGGGAGTAAGGTATTCTCCTCAGGGGTTCATATTTGACGTTGCTGGATCTTCTATATTCTTTGATGATAAAGACCTAGAAAAGGTAGTACTAGCATTGTTATGCAGCAAAGTTGCTAATATGTTTTTAGATATAATGAATCCAACCTATAATATACAAGTAGGAGATTTGAAGAATGTTCCAATACATGAAGATATATTTAAAGAAGAAATAAAATCTACCATTGATGAAATTGTACAAGAAAACATAGCCATTAGTGAAGCGGAATGGAATGACTTTGAGACATCATGGAACTTTAGAACTCATCCATTGATGAGAGGCTTAAGAGAAAAAAAAGTTAAGGATGTAACCATAGAATCTAGATTTAAACTTTGGGAAAAAGAAAATATGAAAATTATTGAGAAACTTAAAAATAATGAAGAGAAGTTAAATAAAATTTTCATAGATGTTTATGGTTTAAATGAAGAATTATCCCCGGATGTATCATATAAAGATATAACATTAAGGAGAATTGAGGTAGAAAGAGAAGTGAAATCTTTAATATCTTTTGCAGTGGGATGTATTATGGGTAGATATTCAATAGATGTTGATGGGTTAGTGTATGGAGGTGGAAACTTCCAAGATAAATGGGATTTTAAAAATCATAGAGTTAAGAAAGTAGAAATAGATTCCACTGGAAAAGTAAATGATAATAGATGGGTTAATTCAAGTTTTATGCCTAAGGTTGATAATATAATGCCTATAACAGAAGAAAAATATTTTTCAGAAGATTTAATGACCAAGTTCATTGAATTTTTAAAAGCAGTTTATGGAAATGAAGTATTGGAAGAGAATCTTAATTTTATAGCCAATATTTTAGGCGAAAAAGATAGTGAAACTTCAAGGCAAAGCATTAGAAGATACTTCTTTAAGGAATTCTATAAGGATCATATAAAAGCTTATGGAAAGAAACCTATATATTGGTTATTTGATTCAGGTAAGAATGATGGATTTAAAGCATTGGTATATGCTCATAGATATGACGACTTAACTGTAGCTTTATTGAGGACAGAATATATTCATCTTATGCAACGGAAATATGAAGGTGAATTGAGTACATTGGAGCTAATAAAAGACTCACAGGAATATAGTGCTAAGGAAAGAGCAATAGCTAGGAAAAAAAATGAAAAGTTAAAAAGGAAAATAGAAGAACTCATTGAATATGATGAAATAGTTGCGTATATGGCTAATGAAAAAAAATCCATTAACTTAGATGAAGGAATTAAAGAAAATTATGATAAATTCCAAGGTATCAAAATTATGAAAACAAATGGAAAAGAAACTAAGATAAATCTTTTATATAAAATCTAAGGAGTTTATATTAAAACATATAGGGGTACAATTATACTTTATTTTATGGTAATATTTAAAATGGATTAATATTTAATAGAGTTTTATATAAGGTAAACTTTAAATAAGATTACTACATATCTCATATTATATAAAATGCTAAATTGTATTATTAAGTTGTATTATATAAAATGGATTAAGCTAAAGTGTGAGGTAATTAATAAATATATAAGGTAAGGTGAGTAAAATGAATTATGAAATATTAGCAAATACAATTTTCCCTAACATTGATAAGGAGCCTGAGTATTATATTTCAAAGTATCCCAAGAGAAACCTTAAAGAAGGTGCCAAGGTTACTAGATATGCTCCAAGTCCAACAGGGTTTCAACATATAGGAGGAGTATTTTCTGCATTAATAGATGAAAGAATAGCTACTCAAAGTGAAGGAGTTTTTTATTTAAGAATCGAAGATACAGATCAAAAAAGAGAAGTGGCTGGTGCTATAGAAGATACTATAAATACCATGCATAAGTTTGGGTTAGATTTTACAGAAGGTATGACAGGGGATAATACATCTAAAGGTGAGTATGGTCCTTATAGACAAAGCGAAAGAGAAGAGATATATAAAACTTTTGCTAGAGATCTAATTAAAAAGGGGCTTGCTTATCCATGTTTTTGTACATCAGAAGATCTAGAACAACTGAGAGAAAAACAAATTAGTGAAAAATTAACTCCAGGATATTATGGAGAATATGCAATCTGTAGAAATTTATCTCCAGAAGAAGCTTTAAAAAGAATAGGTGAAGGTGAAAAATATATTATAAGATTAAAATCTCCAGGTAATCCAGAAAACAGAGTTGAGTTTCACGATCTAGTTAAAGGTGATATTTCTTTCCCAGAAAGCAATCAAGATATAGTTATAATTAAATCTGATGGACTTCCAACCTATCATTTTGCTCATGCTATTGATGATGCGCTAATGGGAACTACTACTGTAATTAGGGGAGAAGAATGGTTATCATCTCTTCCAATTCATATTCAACTCTTTGATATTCTTGGATTTGATAGACCTGAATATGCACATACTCCTACAATAATGAAGTTAGATGGAGATTCTAAAAGAAAGTTATCTAAGAGAAAAGATCCCGAAAGTGCAGTAAGTTATTATGATGAAGAAGGATATCCTATGATATCTGTTATAGAATATTTACTTAATATAATAAATTCTACTTTTGAACAGTGGAGAGAAGAAAATCCATCATCTGATTATCATGAATTTAGAGTATATCTAGATAAGATGAGTAAAAGTGGTGCTTTATTTGATATTGTAAAATTAAGTGACGTAAGTAAAAATGTAATTTGCAAGTTAAAGGCTGATGTGGTATATGACTACTATATAAATTGGGCTAAGAATTATGATAAGGAAATGTATGACATAGTAACTAACAATGAATTAATGTGTAAAGAAATATTCAATATTGATAAAGAAGGACCAAAACCTAGAAAGGATTTTGCTAAATGGAATGATGTTAAGGAAAAAATATTCTTCTTTTTTGATGTATTATTTAAGAGTACTGTAGAAGAAATAGAATTTCCTAAGAATATAGATTTACCAGAAGCTAAAAGGGTAATAGAAGCTTATGCTAAGGCATATAATTTTAATACTGATAAGGATACTTGGTTTGAAGAGTTAAAAGTAGTAGCTATAGAATTAGGGTACGCTACAGATAGAAAAGCCTTTAAGAAAAATCCTGAAAATTACAAAGGTATGGTTTCAGATGTAGCTGGATGTGTAAGAACGGCATTAACTTATAGAAATAATACACCAGACCTTTATACTATTATGCAAATAATGGGGGAAGAAACAGTTAGAAATAGATTTGCTAAATTTTTGAAACTATAATTAGAAATATAGATAAAAATCATCTCTGTAATTTTATAGAGATGATTTTTTATCTATAACTGAAACATACTTATTACCTTCAATATAGTACCTCCAAAGAAAATCTTTTGCCTCTTCAGCGTAATCAATGCCAATCCTTTTAGAATATACAATTTTGAAATCTTTAAAATCGTCAGCATATAAGGATAATTCCTCACTTAATATAGAATGGGTATTTAAAGATTTGTCTATATTAAGGGCTATACATAGTTTTCCAGGACCAGAAGTGAGATTTAATATTTCTCGAGGCTTAAGCTTAGTAAAAGGCTTATTAAATCGGTTTTCACTCATAACTTCAATACCTTCTATTGGTTCAATGGCACGAATTAAGACTCCTTGAGGATCGCCTTCACAACCGGTTACTATATTCATACAGTTATACATTCCATATATTTTATATACGTAGGCTATACCAGCACTTTTAAATAAAGGTTCCGTTCTAGTGGTTTTCTTATAGTTATAGGCATGAGAAGCTTTATCAATTTTTCCCACATAAGCCTCAGTTTCTACAATTCTACCAGTAAGCTTATATCCCATATAATTCCTTACTACTATTTTACCTAAGAGGTCCTCAGCAACTTTTCTTGCATCCCTACGAAAAAAATCAAGGGAAAGGTTTTCAAATTTCATAAATATCCTCCATATTTATTTTACAAATGTAATATTTAATCTTTTATACTATATAGTTTAGGTTAAAATCGCTTAGATTATTTATAATATATCTATATAAAGATAAAATATCTAGTAATTTTCATTTGATTGAATTAAAATTTGAATTAATAATTTAAATCTGTATTATATATATGAAAAAATAAATATTAACTATTTTATGATAGTATAGTTTGAATTTTCAGGGAGGAATTATATATGAAAATTAAAATAGAAACAGTGCTAATTACTGGAGCTTCGTCTGGAATTGGATATGAGTTTAGTAAAATATTTGCTCGAAATGGCTATAACTTAATTTTAGTTGCCAGAAGAATTGAAGTTTTAAAAAGGATTAAAGAGGAGCTATCAAAGATTTATGGAATAGAAGTAATTATAATTGAGAAAGATTTATCTAAATCTCATAGTGGAAATGAGGTTTTTAATGAAATTATAAATTTAGATATAAGGATAGATGTACTAATAAATAATGCTGGTGTAGGTTATTGTGGTCTATTTCATGAAATTAATATGGAAAGTCATCGTTTAGTAATACAAACTAATATGGTTGCTTTAACGGAGCTTACATATTTAATTTCTAATGAAATGATTAAAAATGGGGGTGGAAAAATCCTAAATGTGGCATCTACTGGTGCTTATCAACCAGGACCTTATACTGCAGTATATTATGCATCAAAAGCTTATGTATTATCTTTAACTGAAGCTTTATCAATCGAACTTAAAAAGTATAATATTCAGGTAAGTGGACTTTGTCCAGGAACTACAAAAACAGATTTTCATCAAAGAGCTGGCAAAAGAGAATTAAGAGGAGCTATGTCGCCTAAGTTAGTTGCTGAAATAGGGTATAAAGAATTTATGAAAGGAAGAAGCATAATTATACCTGGGATTAAAAATAAAATTGCTATAGGAATATCTAAGGTTTTACCTAGAAAACTATTGGGAAAAACCGTTGGATTTATCCAAAATTCGGCTATTTTACTTAATAAGTAATATTTTTGTAGGAAATGTATTAATAATAATGTATAATTATATATTATATGGCTTTAATTTCATATAGGGGGGTAAAAATTTGAAAACACAAGATGTATTTTGGGGTATAATGGGAATTCTTATTGTGACTTTAATCATAGTTTCTATATTTAATATAAGAATTAGAAGTTCAATAAGAAGGCTAACTAATGAAATGGAGAAAATTGCTCAAGGTGATTTAACAAAGAAACTAAAGGCAAACAAAATTAAAATAATAAAAGAACTAATAGTTTATTCCAATGACTTTATGATAAAGGTTAGAAGGCTTATAGGAAAATCTACAGAAATTAGTGATAGGATACTTATAAACTGTGATGTCTTAAGTAAAGATATGAAAAATATGGAGTTACATGTGGTTGAAAATGTAGAATCTATAACCACCATATCGGATGATATGAATAATCAGGTTGATAAAGTTGTATCTGTTAGAAGTGATATAGAAAGTATTGTTTTAAATCATGGGACTATGGTTAGAAATTCTCATAGCGTGGAAAAAACAGCTATGTCAATGATGGAATCTGTAAGTGAAAGCAAGAGTGAGTTTGATAAACTTATTAATAAGATGGAAAAATCACTATGCTTGGAAAAGGAACTCTCTCTTAGGATAAAAGCCTTAGAAATTGGTGCACAAAAAATTCAAGATATATCTGATACTGTAAAAGAAATAAGTGGTACTACAAATTTATTATCTTTAAATGCATCCATAGAAGCTGCAAGAGCAGGAGAAGCTGGAAGGGGTTTTTCTGTAGTGGCTGAGGAAATAAGAAAGTTGGCAGAAATGTCATCTGTACAAGCAGATGAAATTCAAAAGATAACAGATAATGTTCAAAAAGATATATATGAATTTGGATCTATAATGGAAGAAGATTTATCAGTTATAAAAGAATCTATTTCATACGCTAAGAAAAATAGTGAAAATTTTCAATCTATATCTAGTTCTAGTATGAATACATTAAACTCTATACAAGAAATAAATAAAGCTATTGAGGAGCAAAATATAAATTTAAGGAATATAGAGCTATCTATAAATAGTATTTCTAATTTTGTTTCTAAAACTACCATTCATGTACAAAATACAGCAGAAAGTTCTAAGGTTCAACTTAAGGTAGTAAAGCGTGTTTCTGATAATATCAAAGAAGTTGTAAATATGAATAAAGATATGAAGCTTATAATATCATCCTTTGCACAAAATTATATTTTAGATGAAGATACTGAAAAATATATAAATAATGCTAAAAATATTTTGAATAGTGTTGCAAAAGAAGGCACAATAATATGTTTAGAAGAAACTAAGTGTAATAAAACATTAAAAGAATTTGTGAAAAAATATCCGTTCTTTTATCTACTATCAGTTATGGATATAAATGGAGATACTAAAGGGATAACCCTTGAGGGAAGCAGGGAAGAGTTATATTGTAATTATTCTCATAGACCATACTTTAAAGAATCCATTAAAGGATTAGTATATAAGTCAGAGCCCTATATATCTTCTGATACTGATGGATATTGTATAGCTCTTTCAGTACCTATAAAGAATAATAGTGGACAAGTGGTAGGTATTGTAATGGGAGATTTAGTATTAGAAAAGAATTAAAATGAAGCTATCTNNAGATAGCTTCATTTTAATTCTTAGTTTTATAAACTTCTAAAGCTCTTGATAATTGATCTGGACAGGAGGTATCTTTTGAACCGCACTGGATTCCTTTTAGTCTTGATATAACTTCATTGATATCCATGCCTTCTACTAAACTAGAAATACCTAGTAGATTACCGTCGCAACCGCCTATAAAGCTTACATTTTTTATTTTATTTTCAACTACGTCAAAGTTAATTTCTTTTGAGCAAACTCCTAAAGTAACATATTTCATTTATTATTTCCTCCTATGCAAACTTACATACTATTTGATAATACTGTAATAAGGTTAATATTTCAATATTATCAAATGATTATTTTAAAATTGAATAGATGATTTTGCAATAATTAAAAATGTTTAACTAATTATGAAGTTTACTAGCTATTATTTCTTTAACCACAGTAGGAAGTTTTTCTTGTTCTTCTTTAGATAAATTTTTAATTTCAATAGGAGGATGAATAAATAACTCTACATTAGCAGCCTTAATTCTATTGTTATTAGCTTCCATAAGTTTATAGGAACCATTTATAGTTATAGGTACAATAGGTGCATTAGATTTAGTTGCTAGTTTAAAGCTACCAGCTTTAAATTCACCTAGAGGACCACCCTTACTTCTAGTACCTTCTGGGAATATAACTAGTGAATGACCAGCTTTAATTATTTTTACCCCTTCAATTATAGCAGTAGCAGATTTTCTAAGATTACTTCTATCCATAAATACACAGTGAATATATTGCATCCAGGTTCTAACTATAGGTATTTTTAAAGTTTCAACTTTAGCAATAAAACCTTTTGGTTTATTAATATAACTCATTAATAGTGGAATATCAAAATTTCCTTGATGATTACTAATAAACACTACGGGAATATTAGATGGAATATTATCTTCACCATAAACAGATACTGTTGCTCCGCTATATTTAAGCTGCGACATAGCCCACTTTGAGGTTACTTTATGTATATAAGCTTCCATTTCTTCAGTTTTTCCGTGTTTCTCTAAAGAATTAACTTTATACATTGGTCCAATTTTGGTCAAAAGACTAATGGCAAAATGACCAAACCAAATAATTGTTTTAAACATAATAAATCCTCCATTATAATAACGTATATTAGTAATTATAGTACAGAGTATTAATTTAATAAAGAATAAAAAACCTCATATTAAGGTAATTGTAAAGTTTTAGTTTATTATTTAGTAAAAGTTTAAACAATTTATATGAAGAAAGTGGTATAATCCAATATAAGATAATATAGAAAGGGTGATATCTATGACTTTAAAAGATATAGACATAAAAAATAAATTTAAAAATCTTGAATTAGAGCAATTAGAAAAACATAATGAAAAATTATCTTCAGCATTAGTTGCTGGTGTAGTTATTGCTGCTATTGGAATTGGATACAAGGTAACTAGAACTATTATGAAGGTAAAAGGTAAAAAATAGTGTAACTTAGTGTCTATAAAATTTAAATTTAAAGCTTATAGGAGGTGAATTAAATGTATGAGATATTAAAGGAGATGGAAAAAGAATTAATAGATTTAGAATCTATTAATTTAAAGGATTTGAAAGAGGAAAATACAGCAATAATAGTTGTTGATATGGTTAGGGGTTTTTATGATGTAGGACCTTTGGCGTCTTCTAGGGTGAAGAATATAATAAGCCCTTTAGTGAAGCTAAATGATAAAACTACAGGTTATAAAAAAATATTCTTTATAGATTGTCATGAAGAAAACTCTAGTGAGTTTAATGCATATCCACCTCACTGTATAGCTAATACAGTAGAATCACAGTTAATAGAAGAACTAAAGGTCTATACAAAGAATAATAGAATTATAAAGAAGAATAGCACTAATGGATTTCATGCTAAAGAATTTCAACAATGGCTTAAAGAAAATTCTAGCATCAATAACTTTATAGTTACAGGTGTTTGCACAGATATATGTGTAGAAACCTTAGCCATATCCTTAAAAACCTATTTCAATGAATTTAATGAAGAAAAAAGTATAATAGTTCCTATGAACTTAGTAGAAACTTATGATTTAGGAATACATAATGGAGATTTGATGAATTTAATAAGTCTATACAAGATGAAAATAAATGGTATAAATATAGTTAAGTATATAGAATAATAAAAATGAGTGGACAATTCCACTCATTTTTACTTACAAATAAGTATCAAACCATTGAAGAGCTTCAGAAACTATAGCCTCTGTTATATAATGGTTTAGTCTGTCGTAGGTTTTCATATCTACTAAATCTTTATTTTGGTAGTGATCTTTTATTGCATTAAAGAAAGCAATCTCACTTTTAATTGGCACTAAAGCATCCTTATCCCCGTGAAGTAAAAGAAGAGGAGTATTATTAAAATTATTAATATTATTTATAGGGCTATATAAAGATAGTTCATTTAAGCTTTTATCTATATAATCCTTATTATCTTTATACTGATCCCCAATTATTTCTAAAGTCGCTTCGACCCAAGCCCCAGAGCTATTCATAATTACTCCAGCCTTAATGCATTTATTATGAGCAATGATACCAGAAGTAATCATTCCTCCCATGGAATGACCAGATACTCCAATTCTATGTTCATCTATATTGTAGTTAGATTTAATATAATCAAGAATAAAACTGAATTCCTTTACAGAGGATAACACCGTTGGCCAAAACTTAGTTAATCCACTTTCACCTTGCCAATAATCTATGGTTCCACGCTCACCATGATTTATTGAATCAGGTATAACCACCATATATCCATTGCAAGCTAAGAAACTCCCTAGGTTTTTATGAACATCCTTATTAGAACTCCAGCCATGATAAAAGAATATTACAGGAAGTTTTTCAGTAAAATTTTTAGGATATATTATTAGAGTAGATATATTTTCAATATATACTTTTTTAAAATTGATTAAATTATTAATCCACATTGTCTTACCTCCTTTAAGATTCCCCAATTATATTATACATAAATTATTATAATTTTAAAAGATAATTACCATTACTATTGAATAGGCTAATATTAAAAATTAAAGAAAACAGACCATATTGAATTGATAAAATATGATCTGCTTTTCTTTAAAATAAATATAACTAAATATTAGAAATTATTTTAGAATATGAAGTGAGCAATAATTGAAATTATAGGAAGAGTTATTAAAGTTCTTTCTATAAATATTATGAACAATTCTTTTATATTAACAGGTATTTTAGAACCTAGCAATAAAGCTCCAACTTCGGAAAGATATATAAGCTGGGTTATAGATGTTGCAGCTATAATAAATCTTGTCATATCACTTTGAATTCCACCTGACATTATAGATGGTAATAGCATGTCTGCGAATCCAGCTACTAATGTGCTAGAAGCTGTTGCAGCTTCTGGAATTTGAAGAAGTTTTAAAATTGGTATAAAGGGTAAACCAAGAATTTGAAATAATGGTGTATATTCTGCTAACATTAGTGCTATAGTTCCTACAGCCATAACTACAGGGATTACTCCAAACCACATATCTACAACATTTAATGTTCCTTTAGTAAATACATCTTTTTTTAAGGATGAAGATTTAGCTTTATCTATAGCTTTTTCTAACCCGAATTTAAAAGGCGTATACCCTTCAGGAAGAAGGTCTTCCATAGATTTATTTGTATTATTATAGTATATATCCTTTTTCATTGATAGTGGAGGTAATTTAGGTACTAATATTGCAGCTACTAAACCAGCAAAGGTAACTGATAGATAGAAGGGTAAAAACATATGACTAAGCCCAACGGTATCAATTACAACTATGCTAAAAGTTATTGAAACTAAAGAGAAGGTTGTACCAATTACACAGGCCTCTCTTTCAGTATAATACCCATCAACATATTGTTTGCTTGTTAAAAGAACACCAATAGTACCATCTCCAAGCCAAGAAGCAATACAATCTATTGCAGCTGAGCCAGGAAGATTAAAAATTGGTCTCATTATTTTTACTAGGAGGGAGCCTGCAAATTCTAAAAGTCCGAAATTAAGAAGAAGAGGTAGAAATAATCCAGCAAATAAAAATACTGAAAAGAGTATAGGAAGTAAATCAGATAAAATCATTCCTCCTGTATTTTCTGACCAAATTGCTTTAGGACCTATTTGAAACATTGTACATATTATGAATATTCCACCTAAGACTCTGATAATAAACCAAATATTATTTACATTGAAAAGAGAATTTAAAAAATTATTTTTAACAATAAATTTAGGCTTTAATGCTTTAGTTACTATTGTAAAAAATGCGGTTACAACTATTATTGTTGTTATTATGTATGGAAGTGATTGGCCAAGAGCTTCTTGAACATAGGTTGATAAGGTTGCAACAGGTATAACTACTTCTTCTCCTTTGGTAATTGGGATCATAAATAAGAAGATACCTAAAGAAGAGAATATAAGAAATTTAATTACAGCTAATATATATGAATAATCTTTATTATTTGCTGAAATAGACACTTTATTGCTTTTGCTTTCCATTTATATGCATCCTTTCTGTAACGAATTTATGTATAATTATACATAAATTTTCCCTATAATGCAACATAATTATACATAAATATTGTATTTAACTTTAAAAAAATATAATGTTTTTCAAGGAAATGTAAAAATATATAGATATTTGTACTATGACATTTGATTGATAATATATTATTTTTAAACTGAACTTACATAAGAGAGTTATATGAAAAGTTATTTACTAATTTATTTTTAGCTATAGGAATTAATAATTATTAATGAGTTAACTGCATAAAAATAATAAGTGTAAGTAATAATTATACTTATTATTACTACTTACACTTATCTAAAGGTAAATACTTAGTTAGGGTTATATTGAAAGGTAGCACATAAGGTTTCTTCACTAGTAGATGAGGTATAACCAGAAATATCAATAGAGTTCGCAGTGCATTTGAGTTTTTTATTATAAATACATTGTTCTGCATTACAATTTACATTAGAATAAGGAGTATTTATACTTATAGAGTTTGTTAATGCACTTGATTTGTTTATAAAGTTTTCACAATTTGTACCATCAGGTTGATAGGTATTGGAACCCCCAATGGTTATCTGATTTAAATTACAGTAGTTGGAATTATTATGTATACAGTTGTGAACTGAACATTGAAGTAAAACCATTTTATCTCCTCCGAAAATAATTTTACTTTAGTATACCTAATTATTCTATTTTTTATACAAAATCATAAACTTCTTAAAATCTTCCTCACTAAGAAACATATCTCCAATGCTACCGTGTTTAGTATCATCCTTAGAAATTCCATGAAAATCAGAACCACAAGTTATTATCATATCCCTTGATTTAGCTAAGGATATAAATTCATCGGTTTCTCTTTTAAAGTTTTGATAATACAGTGCCTCAATACCATGAAAATCATAATTTAATATATTTTTAATAGGTGTTTTTTTAATAAGTTTAGGATGTGCTAGAATTACAATGCAATTATACTTTTTAAGAAGTTCAATTCCTTCTGGTATGGATATATGTTTATTAGGAACATAGGCAGGGCTATCATTTCCTATAAATTTGTCAAAAATATGTTGAAAATCAAAGGGGTATCCAGCATTTACTATGGCTTGTGCTATGTGAGGTCTAGCTATAACACCATTACCAATTTTTAAAACATCATCTACATTTATTTTAATGTTAAAGTATTTATCTAGATTTTTAACTATAGATGAGGCTCTAGTTTCCCTGTTTCTCTTTAAATTATTAAGAAATTTAATTAAGGTTTCATCTTTATAATCATTTCCTTTAAAATATCCTAAGATATGTATGCTTTCTCCATTGTGATTACAGCTTAACTCTATTCCAGGAATAAAATTAAGGGAAATTTCATTAGCTTTATTTAAAGCTTCGCTAATACCTTCAGTGGTATCGTGATCTGTTATAGATAAAAGTTCAACATTTTTATTTTTAGCCATTTCAACTACTTGAGAAGGGGAGAACCTCCCATCAGATGCAGTTGTATGACAGTGAAACTCTGCTATAATATTCATAAATATCTCCTTCCTTTGTATAGTAAATAGATATAATAATATAGATTTATTATATCTTAAGTGTAGTATTATTTATACTATATAAGTTGAAAGAAAATTCTATAGATATTACTCTATTGCATCATAAAAATAATTGTCATAATTGAAATAAAGTTATATAATAAAGTCACAATGAAAAATACTTAATAAATTTAAAGGAGATAAAAATGAAAGGTGAAACAAGAAAAAGAATTGCAACATTAGATAATAGAATAAATACTACAAAGCTTGTAAAATTATATATCCTACATTATTTAATATATGAAAATAATGAGGAATATGGATTGGAAATAGTGAATTATATAAATAAAAACTTTACTAAAGTTTCTAATGGGTTGGTGTATCCACTTCTTAGAGATTTGGAGGAAAATTTATATCTTACAGCTAAATGGGAAGATTTTGATAGAAAAAATAAACGTTTATATAAAATTACCGATGAAGGTATAGAACACTATAAAAAAATAAAGGTAGATTATTTTCATGCCATAGAATATAATATTTCTATTTATAATAATGTTTTAAATCAAATTTATAAGAAACAATAGACAAGTTTTATAGCATTATTCAAAGATGGCTCATTCCTATTATTAATCACATATGTAATATTAAAGAATATTATATATGAAGAGATTAATTAATGGGAGGATTTTAATTATGTATAAGATAACCTTAGACCCTGGACATGGTGGAAGCGATCCAGGAGGCGTTTATGGTGATCTAATAGAAAAAGACATTACACTAACTATAGCTATAGAATGTGAGAAAGAGCTACTTAGACATGGGATAAAAGTTCAAATGACAAGAGATGCTGATAAATATCTAGGACTTTCTCAAAGAACTACTATGGCAAATAATAATATGTCAGATTATTTTATTTCTATCCATTGTAATGTAGGTGGAGGAGATAGAGGTGAAATAATTTATTCTATATATAATGGTAAAGGGTTGGAGCTTACAAAAAAAATTTGTAATGAAATTATGAATATTGGTCAGAATCAAGTTAAAATTTATAATCGAATGAATAAAAGTGGAAGAGATTATTTTCCTTTAATAAGAGACACTATTATGGATGCAATTATTATCAAGTGTGCTTTTATAGATAATGAAGAAGATAATAAGATAATTAGTACTATTGAAAATCAAAAGAAATTTGGAAAAGCTATAGCGAAAGGTATTCTTTCTCAACTAGATATTGAGTGTACTGACATGGATTAATTTAACAATATTTATTTTGATAGTTTCAAAAATATATATATTAAACGAGCAATTATAAATGAAGAAAATATTAGACCCATTAGTAGATTAATTCTAATGGGTCTAATATTATTTTATACTTTTTATATAAATACTAAGTATATCCTCATAGGTTAATGGATAGGGATGATTTTTAAGTTTTGCTTTATTGGAATTCATGTAAGAAGTATAATTTTTTAATTCATCAAGGGTTATTTTCAAATCCTTTGAAAATAATTCATCTATAAAGTTTCCAAACTCATCTACATTTGAGAAGTTCAATAAATATATGATTTTATCCACTTTATCCTTAGAATTATTTGCGTATATTTTAAGATATTCTTTTAAAAGAATTCCATTAGCCTTACCATGAGGTACATTATGATAATAAGTTAATGAATATCCCATTCCATGAGGAATAGATGTGCCGCTTTGTGAAATTACCATACCAGCAATAGAGGATGCTATTAATAAATTTTCACGTATTTTAAAGGGAATATTTTCTGAAGATATATATGAAATACATTCACTAAATATCTTTAAACCACTTTCTGCAAGAGCATTGCTAAAGCAGTTAGAATTAGTAGATAAATACCCTTCTATTAAATGTGAAAGTGCATCTATAGAAGTATTTATTGTTACATTTTTAGGTGTATCCATCAAGTAAGTAGCATCTAAAAAAGATACTACAGGAAAAATTTTAGGGCAAATACCTCTTTTATTTTTAATGTTATGATCTGTTAATATAGAGTAAGGTGTAGTTTCGGTTCCAGTTCCAGCAGTGGTAGGAACTGCAACGATTGGAAGAGAATTAAGAGCGGAATTTGTAAATAAATCTTCAATAGTGGCTTGTGAATTAAAAAGAAGAACTCCGGCAGCTTTAGATGCATCTATAGGTGAACCTCCACCTATTCCAATAATAAAATCGATACCTTTATCTTGGGCGAATAATTTTATTTTAATAATTGTTTCTGTAGATGGATTTTCTTCTACATCATCAAATATATGATAATCTATATTGTTTTCTTTTAAGGAATTTACCACATGGTTTAAAGAACCATTAGTTTTAGAAGAATGTTTACCAGTTACTATTAAAGCAGTACTTCCTAAAGAATTCATTATACTACCGTGATTTGCTATTGCGTTTTCTTCACATATAATCTTTGTTGGCATAAAAAATATTGGATTACTCAAAATTTTATTCCTCCTTAAAGTTAATTGTAATATTAAAATTTTATCTTATATTTTAATATAGCATCTATTACAAGTTTTCTCAATTCATTAGAAGGATAACTTTATTATAAATTTTTATCTGTAAGATCTATTATTATTGAATATTTAAATTAATTTTGAAAATAATAGTTAATAGGGAGGTGAGCTTTATGGCTAAGAATAAGCAAAACAAACCTAAGAAGTCTTCCAATAAGGTGAATGGTGAACTAACTTCTATGAATGACAAATCAAATGACAGTAGAAATTCTAAAACAGGATATATGGAACAGCAACCTAATTCTCACTTAAATCAATTTAAATAAGTCTAGGTTATACTTAAACCGGTAACACTACAAAATATTAATATGTAGAGTTATCGGTTTATTGTTTAGTTGGATTGATTTTTTTGTTAATAAAAATTATAATTCTTTTTATTAGAGTTATGAAGGGAAGTTTAAGATGGAAGAGAGATTACAAAAATATATGGCTAGATGTGGTGTTGCTTCTAGAAGAAAATGTGAAGAAATAATATTATCTAACAGAGTTAAAGTTGATGGGATTATAGTAAAGGAATTAGGAACAAAAATTGACTCTAGAGTTAATGAAGTTAGAGTAGATGACAAAGTAATAAAACCAGAAGAAAAAAAGATATATATAGCACTTAATAAGCCTACAGGATATATATCATCTGTAAAGGATGATAGAGGTAGAAAAACTTTATTGGATATTGTAAAAGTAGATGAAAGGATATATCCTATTGGAAGGTTGGATTATGATACTTCTGGATTAATTCTTCTAACTAATGATGGTGAAGTTTATAACAATGTAATGCACCCAAGAGTTTCTATTAATAAAACTTATATAGCTATAGTAAAAGGAATAATCAATGATGATGAAATACATAAATTTGAAAAAGGAATTGATATTGGGGATTATATTACTGCACCAGGAAGATGTGAAGTGTTAAAAAAATATAAAAATAGTTGTGAAGTTGCTATAACTATCCATGAGGGGAAAAATAGGCAAGTGAGAAGAATGTGTGAAGCAATTGGACATCCAGTTGTAAGTTTGAAGAGAGTTTCAATTGGTGAAATAAAATTAGATACAGGGTTAAAAGAAGGTCAATGGAGATACCTAAGTGAAATAGAAATACAATACCTAAAGAATGGAGGAGATAAAAATGTTTAAATACTTAGGAAATATAACAGATCTATCTCACTATATAATTGAAAATTTTGTGGTGGATAAAAATATAGCGGTAGATGAGACTCTTGGGAATGGTGGAGATTGTGATTTTCTAAGTGAGAGCTTTAAAAAAGTTTATGCATTTGATATTCAATCAGTAGCAATAGAAGAATATAAGAAAAAGAACAAAGATAATGTAAAACTCATTTGTGATTCTCATGAAAATATAGAAAAACATATAACTGAAGAAATAGATGTAGCCATATATAATTTAGGTTTTCTACCCGGTGGTGACAAATCAATAACTACGGAGGCTGAATCTACACTAAAAAGTATTAAAGAAACTTTAAAAATATTAAAAAATGGAGGTTTTGCCATTGTATCAGTATACATTGGTCATAATGAAGGTCTTCGTGAAAGTGAACAGATACTAAAATATGCAAGTTCTCTACCAAAAAATAAGTATGGAGTAATGATTCATAAAGTTATAAATAGGAGTGAAAGGGCTCCATATTTATTAGTCATTGAAAAGAAGTGATTGCTCTAAAACAGTGATTTTACAATACTTAATACAGAAACTTAAACTATGTTATAAGTTTATAATTATCTCTTATATAGGAAAAAATTCATAAAATTAATAATCATAGAAGTTTTATGTTGAAGGATAATCCATACTGTGTTAATATGAAGTATATAATTCATTTTTCAGTAAAATGAATTATATACTTTATAATCTTTTAAAAGGAGTTAAGTGATGGAGAATAATAATACTGATTTAATGAGAATGATACAAACTAAGTTTTCAAGGTTAAGTAAAGGGCAGAAGCTCATAGCTGAATATATTTTAAAGCATTATGATAAAGCAGCATTTATGACTGCTGCGAAGCTAGGAGCAAGCGTTGGTGTAAGTGAATCAACAGTAGTTAGATTTGCTAACCAATTAGGTTATGAAGGATATCCTGAACTCCAGAAGGCGCTACAAGAACTTATAAAAAACAAACTTACCACAGCTCAAAGAATAGAATTATCTAATGATTTTATTATTCCTAATAACGCTTTAAAAGGAGTATTAAAATCAGATATAGAAAATATTAGAGCAACAATGGAAAAAATAAATTATGAGGCTTTCGAAAGTACAGTTAATAGTATTTTAAACTCTAAGAAAATTTATATTGTAGGATTAAGAAGTTCCGCTGCATTGGCAGACTTTTTAGGATTTTATTTAAATTTAATATTAGACAATGTAAAAATCGTATCTTACGGGATGAGTGATATTTTTGAACAGATGCTAACATTAGGTGAAGGAGACTGTGTCATTGGTATAGGTTTCCCACGTTATGCTATGAGAACTGTTGAAACCCTTAATTATGCAAAGTCAAGGGGAGCTGATGTTGTTGCAATTACAGATAGCGTTTTATCTCCGTTAGCAACTAAAGCTGATTATGTACTAATAGCTGAAAGTAATATGGCTTCCTTTGTTGATTCTTTAGTGGCACCACTAAGTGTTATTAATGCTCTTATTATAGCTGTAGGATTAAAGGAAAAGGACAAAATATCTAAAACCTTCACAGAACTTGAGCAAGTATGGCAAGAATATCAAATTTATTCCTACAAAACAAATAAAGATATTAACAAGTTTTAATTTTTATGTCTAAATTTTTATAAAATTATGTTGATTTATATACAAAAGTATTCTATTATGTAAATAAAGGCATGTAATCGTTTTTAGTATTTGCAATAAATCTGTTAAAATGTTTTTAAAAAAGAAGGAAAAAAAGCAAATACATAGAATATATATTACATGTAAAGATTTACTTCAGTGTGTTATCATACAAAAAGTAAATTATATAAATAATTTTGTTTAAATTTTAGGAGGTATTGATACTATGGATACTAAAGCTTATATTGAGCAAGTATTAGAAAACGTGAAAAAAAGAAACAGCGCTGAACCAGAATTTATACAAGCTGTTGAAGAGGTTTTAAACTCTATAGGGCCTGTACTTGATAAGCACCCAGAATATGTAGAGTCTAACTTATTAGAAAGATTCTGTGAGCCTGAAAGACAAATAATGTTTAAAGTATCTTGGAAAGATGACAATGGTAAAACTCAAGTAAATAGAGGATTTAGAGTACAATTTAATGGAGCTATAGGACCTTACAAAGGTGGATTAAGATTCCATCCATCTGTTTACTTAGGAATTATCAAGTTCCTAGGATTTGAACAAATTCTTAAAAATGCATTAACTGGACTTCCAATAGGTGGAGGTAAAGGTGGTTCAGACTTTGATCCAAGAGGCAAGTCTGATGCTGAAATCATGAGATTCTGTCAAGCGTTTATGACTGAATTACAAAGACACATCGGACCAGATGTGGACGTTCCAGCTGGAGATATCGGTGTAGGTGGAAGAGAAATCGGATACTTATATGGTCAATATAGAAGAATTAGAGGAGCTTTCGAAAATGGAGTTTTAACTGGAAAAGGTTTAACTTATGGTGGAAGCTTAGTAAGACCAGAAGCAACAGGATTTGGAGTTACTTATTTCTGTGAAGAAATGCTTAAACATGAAGGAACTGACTTCAAAGGAAAAACAGTTGCAGTTTCAGGTTTCGGTAACGTTGCTTGGGGAGCATGCCAAAAAGTTGCTGATTTAGGTGGTAAAGTTGTTACTTTATCTGGACCAGATGGTTATATCTATGATAAAGATGGAATAACTACTCCAGAGAAAATTAATTACTTAGTTGAAATGAGAAATTCAGGTAGAGATAAAGTTCAAGATTATGCTGATAAATTTGGATGCGAATTCTTCCCAGGACAAAAACCTTGGGGTGTTAAAGTTGACATCATAATGCCTTGCGCAACTCAAAACGATATTCATATAGAACATGCAAAACAAATCGTTGCTAATGGCATTAAATTTGTATGTGAAGCTGCAAATATGCCATGTACAAACGAAGCAGTTGAATACTTCTTAGCTAATGGATTAATAGTTGGACCTGCTAAAGCTGCTAATGCTGGTGGAGTTGCCACTTCTGCATTAGAAATGGCACAAAACAGTATGAGAATATCTTGGACAGCTAAAGAGGTGGATCAAAAACTTCATCAAATAATGGTAACAATTCATAAAAATGCTATGGATGCAGCTGAACAATGTGGATTTGGATACAACTTAGTTGCTGGTGCTAACATTGCTGGATTTATGAAAGTTGCTGAAGCAATGCATGCTCAAGGAGATATTTAATATTAAATTAAAATAGTTTTAATATTAAAGGAGGGAATTTTTAAATTCTCTCCTTTTTCATGTGATATGACAAGGATTTTAGTTTTAAATGTAATTTATTATAATTAAACTCTACTAATAAACGTAGAATAAAATTTTAGTTAACAAAATAAATTCATTGAATAATTAGGAATTTTATATTAAATTATAATATAGGAATATATTTAAAATAAAACAGAAGAGATGGTGATTTTTTGGCACAAGTAGTAGTTGTAGGTGGAGGTCCAGCTGGAATGATGGCTGCAATAGCAGCAAGTAAAAACAATAAGGTTATATTAATAGAAAAGAATAATAAACTTGGCAAAAAACTGTTTATTACTGGGAAAGGTAGATGTAATGTAACTAATAATAAGGATATTAGTGAGTTTTTTGATTATATTCCAACTAATCCTCATTTTCTATATAGTGCTCTTTATACATTTACCAATGAGGATACTATTAAGTTTTTTAATGAAAGAGGAGTTGAACTTAAAGTAGAGAGAGGGGATAGAGTTTTTCCTAATTCAGATAAATCTTCAGATATTATAAAAGCCTTTGAAAAAACTTTAATGGAGAAAAATATTGAAATTAAACTTGGAATTGCTGTAAAAGAATTAAAAGTTGAAAATAATAAGATTACTTCAGTAATCCTTGATAATGATGATTATATAGAATGTGATAATGTAATCTTAGCTACTGGCGGGGCTTCATATCCTCAAACTGGATCTAATGGTGATGGGTTTAGATTTTGCAAAAGTTTGGGTCATAATGTAGTGTCTATAAAACCGTCCTTAGTACCAATTGAAATTAATGAAGCTTGGGTAAAAGACCTTCAAGGTTTATCACTAAGAAATGTACAACTTACATTATTAGATAAGAACAATAAAATTATTTTTAAAGATCAAGGTGAAATGTTATTTACTCACTTTGGAATTTCTGGTCCATTATGTCTTAGTGCAAGCAGTTTAATAAAACCAGGTGAAAAGTATAAGATTGTATTAAATCTTAAGCCTGCACTTAGCGAAAAAGAGTTAGATTTAAGAATACAAAAGGATTTTTTAAAGTATAATAATAAGGACTTTAAGAATGCATTAAATGATTTATTTCCACAAAAATTAATTCCTATTATGATTAATTTAAGTAAAATACCAGAAAATCAAAAGGTAAATAGTATTACAAAAGAACAACGTAAGTTTTTTCTAAATCTTATTTCAAATCTTACAATGGATGTAAGAGGATTAAGGTCTATAGAAGAAGCAATAGTTACATCTGGAGGCATTGATACAAAAGAAATTGATCCGTCTACAATGAAATCCAAGGTGGTTTCTAACCTAAGTTTTGCTGGAGAAGTAATAGATGTAGATGCTTATACGGGAGGCTATAATGTACAGATTGCTATTTCTACAGGTTTTATAGCAGGAAGTAAGATATAAATATACAAGTAAAGTTATTATTGAGAAATTTATAGTTTAAAAACATCTATTTAAATTATAGATTGATAGTAACTATATAACTGAGGAGTGAAACTATGAAAATATCAATAGCTATTGATGGTCCTGCTGGAGCAGGAAAAAGTACTATAGCTAAATTAATAGGAGAAAAATATAACTTAATGTACATAAATACTGGATCTATGTACAGAGCAGTTACTTTATTTGCAATGAGAAAGGGTGTTGAACCTAATCAAGTAGGTGATTTATGTGAACTTATAGATACTTTGAAGATGTATTTTGATAATGATAACCTATTTGTTAATGATATAGATGTGACTGATGAGTTAAGGAGTATTGAAGTTACTAATAATGTGTCGAGATATGCATCTATACTAGAGGTTAGACAAAAGCTAGTTGAAATGCAGCAAGAAATAGCTAAAAATTACAATGTAATCATGGATGGTAGGGATATAGGCACAGTAGTACTTAAAAATGCATCCTTAAAAATATTCTTGACAGCTAGGGCAGAAGAAAGAGCTAAACGTAGGTATGATGAGCTTATAGCCAAGAATGTAAAAGTAGATTATAATAATATATTAGAAGATATAAAAAAAAGAGATTACATTGATTCAAATAGAGAAGTAGATCCTTTAAGAAAAGCTGAAGATGCAATAGAGATTGATACTTCTACTATGGGTATAAATGAAGTAGTAGATGCCATATCTAAGTACATATCATATATAAATGTAGATAAATAGTCATGTGTAATATAAAATAATTTGTTTTATAGTAAATGGTATTAGAGGTGAGGATAATATGTCTGAAGTAACTCTTGCAAATAAAGCAGGTTTTTGTTTTGGAGTAAAAAGAGCAGTTGAAGAGACTATAAGATTGAGAGAAAAATATAATAAGGATATATACACATTAGGGCCATTAATCCATAATAATGATGTTGTGAAAAGCTTAGAGGAAAAAGGTATTCATTCTATAACTCTAGAAGAAGCATATAATCTTAAAAAAAATGATGTTGTAGTAATAAGATCTCATGGTGTTGGCAAAAATGTATTTGACCATTTAAGAAAGAATAATGTTATAATAGAAAATGGGACTTGTCCATATGTGAGAAATATACAACAAAAAGTTGAGGAGTATTATAACAAAGGATATAATATAATTATTGTTGGTGATGATAAGCATCCAGAGGTCATAGGGATTAATGGGTGGTGTAATGATACAGCTATTATATCTAAGGATGGAGAAAACATAGATGCAATTAAGAGCAAGGTATGTGTAGTTTCCCAAACTACAGAAAAGCAAAGTAATTGGGAAAAGGTTTTGAACAGGATAATATCATTAGCTAAAGAAATAGTAGCTTTTAACACTATATGTAATGCCACAGAAGAAAGACAGGAATCAGCGAATAAACTTTCTAAAGAGGTTGATTTAATGATAGTTTTAGGCGGATATAATAGTTCAAATACTACAAAGCTTTATGAAATTTGCAAAAAAAATTGTGAAAATACTTATCATGTAGAAAAAGTAGATTCTTCACTTTTAAATATGATAGGGAATGAAAATATAAATAAAATTGGAATTACTGCTGGGGCGTCAACTCCAGAGTACGTAATTGAGGAGGCTATTAGTAAAATGAAAAAACAAAACGATATAAGTCAAGAGGATATGGACCTTTATGATAAATATTTTAAGGATACTAGCAACATATCTGTAGGAAGTATTTTAGAAGGTGAAGTATTTAAAGTAAATGAAAAAGAAGCATATTTAACTATAGGTACAAAAACTGAGGCTATAGTAACAGCAGAGGAATACTCTAGAGACAATGAAACTCCTTTAAATCAACAAATTAAAGTAGGAGATGTTATTAAAGCAAAAGTAATAAACAGAAAAAATTCTGATGGATTAGTTGTATTATCAAGAACTGAGGTTTTAAGAGCTGAACAACAACAAGTGTTAAAGGCTGCTTTTGATAATGGAGAGATAATAAATGTTCAAGTTAAACAAGAAGTAAAAGGTGGACTTGTAGCTTTATTTGAAGGAGAAAGAGTATTTATACCAGCATCTCATATAGAATTAAGTAGAGTTAGTGATTTGTCTAAGTATATAGGACAAAATTTTGATATAAAACTTATAGAGTATTCTAGAGAAAGAAATAGAGTTAAAATAGTTGGTTCAAGAAGAGAACTTTTAGAGAAGGAGAATGAAGTTAAAAAGGCTACTACATGGGCTTCTTTAGAAAAGGGAATGGTAGTTGAAGGTGAAGTTAAAAGATTAACTGCTTTTGGAGCTTTTGTAGAAATTAATGGTATAGATGGTTTATTACACAGTTCAGAAATGTCTTGGAATAAAGTTAATAACCCATCAAAATTATTTAAAGTTGGTCAGATTATTAAAGTTGGTGTTTTAGAAGTTGATAGAGAAAATAACAAATTAGCTCTAAGTGTTAAAATGTTAAGTGAAAATCCATGGAATAATATTAATGAAAAATATCCAACAGGAAATGTTGTTGCTGGAAAAGTAGTAAGATTTGCACCATTTGGAGCATTTGTTGAATTAGAAGAAGGTATAGATGGATTAGTCCACATATCTCAAATTTCTAATGAGAGAGTTGAAAAAATTGAAGATGTTTTAAAAATTGGAGAGATCGTAAAAGCTGTTATAACTCAAGTAGATGCTGAAGGAAAGAAAATTGGACTTAGCATTAAAGATTTAGAAGCATAAAAATTTTTAGAAGATACACTATACTGGGGTATCTTCTATTTTAAATTAAAATAAATATACTAAAAATGGTTATATTATTTAAATTTGGATTATAATATATATATAGATTCAAAAGTATGAGGTAGATGGATTTATGTATAAATTAGAAACATTAAATAATTCAAATTTAAATTTTATAAATGAGTTTGATATTACTAATGAGTATAAAGAAGAACTCATAGAGATTTGTACAAATAAGAATATATTTAAAAAACTCCTTTTGGGAAAAAACATCAAGTATATAAAATCTCAACAAAAATATATAGGGTTTTTATGGTATAGTAAACTTCAATATCAAGTATATAAAATACACTGTATAAAGTTTATTCCAGAATATAGTACTTTTGAGTATTATAAAGAAGTTTTTAAGTTTTTCAATAGTTGTAATTCAATTATAATCAGTGAAAATAATAACTTGAATACAACTTTATTGATTAAACTAGGATTTAGTGTAGAAAGAGCTATTATTGAAATGGAAAGAGATATAAATTCCTATGAAGAACAGAATAATGATGAAAATATTTCTTTTGAAACCTTTAAAGAAGGTAAAGATGAAAAATATAGGTGTTTAATTCAGAATAAAGTTTTTGATTCAGCTAATAGACAGTCTATAAATAAAGAGGATATTATATATGAAAAATATCAAAATTATTATATTCCAGAAGGATGTATTTTTATTAAACATAAAGGGGTCAATGTAGGTTATGGACAATTAATAAAAAAAGATTCAAAAATTTATATAGCTAACTTTGGAATTTTACCGGAATATAGAGGCAAAGGTTATGGAAAGAAGCTATTAAAATATATAGTAAATATAGCTCATGATCTTGGTAATAGTAAAATATATCTTAAATGCGATAAAAAAAATATAGAAGCTGTAAACTTATATATAGGTGAAGGGTTTAAAACAATAGATACTTATCATGAGTATAAGAAAGATAATATAGATTCATTTTAATATAATAATTAATGTAGTAAATATAGCACTATACTTTATAATTATTAAGAACAAATATAATAAAAAAGAAATTAAGTCATGAAACTTAATTTCTTTTTTGATTACTATTTTTCAATTTTTACATATTCAGCTAAAGCTCTTTCTAATATGTCCATTGCATCAGCTAGAGCTTCAGTATTTAAACAATAAGATAATCTTATTTCATCCATACCAAGACCCTCTGTTGCATAGAAACCTTCTGCAGGTGCAACCATAACAGTTTTATTATTATAGTTATAGTCTGTAAGTAACCATTTTGCAAAATCCTCACCACTTTTTATTGGAAGCTTTGCTACTATATAAAATGCTCCAGTAGGTTTTTTACATATAACACCTGGCATTTTTGAAAGCTTTTCAAACAGAATGTTTCTTCTTGATTCATATTCTTTTTTAACATTAATAAAGTATTCTTTAGGAGTATTGATTAAATTTGCTGCTGCTAGTTGTTCTATAGTTGGAACACATAGTCTAACTTGACACATTTTCATAATTTGACTTATAAGTTCTTTATTCTTAGAAGCTACTAAACCAATTCTTGCACCACATGCGCTATAGCGCTTAGATATACTATCTATTAAAATTACTCTATCTTTAATATCTTCCATATAAAGAGCAGAAGTGTATTTTAGTCCATCATAAACAAATTCTCTGTATACTTCATCTGCAATAAGGAATAGGTTATTCTCTTTACATATATCAGCAAGCATTCTTATTTCATTTTCAGTGTAAACAACTCCAGTTGGATTTCCAGGGTTAGAAACCATGATTGCTCTAGTTTTAGGAGTTATTTTAGATGTTATAACCCCCTTTGCTGGTAGATGAAAGCCTTCTTCAGCTTTAGTTATAAAAGGTACTACTTTTACGCCAGCACCTTGTGCAAATCCTGCATAATTAGTATAGAAAGGCTCTGGTATAATTACTTCATCGTCTACATCACAAATTGCTGTTAATGCTAAAGAAATAGCTTCAGAACCTCCATTAGTAATAAGAATTTCATTTGATTCGAAATCTATATCCCATTCTTTATAGTATTTAATAAAACTATTAATTGCTTCATCTATTCCTTGAGATTGAGCATATTTAAGTACATCATCTTTATAGTTATTAATTCCTTCCATGAATTCCTTTGGAGTTTCGATATCAGGTTGACCAATATTTAGATGATATATTTTTACTCCTTTACGTGCAGCTTCAGCTCCATATGGTGCTAGTTTTCTAATCGGTGAATATCCCATAGCCAGTATTCTTTTTGAAAATTCCATTTTAACTCCTCCTAAAATAATATGAATAAATATTTAAGTTTATTTATTTTCATTATTGTACTAGTATACATTACATATTGTTTCTATTTTGTATAATATTTATGAAGAACTTTACCTAATCTTTTTATTCCTTCTACGATTTTATCTTCTGGCATATTAGAGTAATTTAATCTAAAGAAGTTTTTCTTTCCACCATTAGGGAAGAAAGAAGCACCAGGTACATAGGCTACATTCTCTTTTAGAGCATCTTCCATAATAGAAGCAGAATCTAAATCTTTTCTTAATTCAACCCAAGTAAACAACCCTCCTGAAGGGTAAGTGTATTTAACGTCTTCAGGGAAATATTTTTTCATGCTATCTATCATTAAGTCACGTCTAGCTCTATAAACTTCAATTATGCTCTTTATATGATCATCTAAACTGTAAATTTCCATGTATTCTCCTGCAATAACTTGAGCAAAAGTATTACATTGTAAGTCTGCGCCTTGCTTAATTAAAATATACTTTTTAATTATTTCTTCTTCTGCTAATATCCATCCAAGTCTTAGTCCGGGACAGAAAGTTTTAGAGAAAGTACCTAGATTAATTACATAACCAGCTTTATCAAAGGATTTAATTGAAGGAAGACTTTCTCCCTCAAATCTTAATTCCCCATAGGGACTATCTTCAATTAAAGGTATTTCATACTTAGCAGCTAGTTCAGATAAGCGTTTTCTTCTTTCGATATTCATTGTAATTCCACTTGGATTTTGAAAATCTGGAATAGTATAAATCATTTTTATATTGTGGTTTTCGTTTTCTAATGCTTTTTCTAATTCCTCTACAATCATACCATTTTCATCCATTGGTATTTCTAAGAATTTAGGACCATAAGCCATAAATGCATTTAAAGCGCCGAGATAGCTTGGACTTTCACATGCAATAGTGTCTCCTTCATTTATGAAAAGCTTTGCAGAAAACTCTAAACCTTGCTGAGAACCATTAGTTAGCATAACATTTGAAGTATCGCATTTTACTCCTGTAGGCGCTATTCTTTCTTTTACAATTATTTCTCTCAAAGGCATGTAACCATCAGTAGAAGCATATTGTAGAGCTATTTGGCCTTTTTCTTTTATAACCTTTGATGCTATTTCGTTTAGTTTATCTAAAGGAAATAATTCAGGTGCTGGTAATCCACCTGCAAAAGAAATGATTTCTGGCTTTTCAGTCAATTTCAAAAGTTCTCTTATTTCAGACGCTTTTAAATTTGAAGTCCTATTCGCATAACGTATATTCATATATACACCCCCATAATTATGTTTTAAAATTAATTATACTATTCATCTTATGTACCATGATTTTATTATAACTTATTTGCATGTTTTTTCAAGATATTTTAATATAGTGGAAAGAGTAATAAAATAAATCTTAAAAATACTTGTTATTTGAGTGAAGAAGTAGTATAATAACTTAAAGAATAAATTAAATAATTAAATATTTCTTTAAATCAGTCCAGAGAGGCTGGCAAGAAGGTAGATATAATTACAGGGCACACTATATTTATGTATATAACTTCTTGCGAAAGTAAGAAGTTTTTTTATTTATATACCTTTTAATCAGTACTGAGATACTGAAAGGGGAGAAAGAAATTTCTCCTAATATTAAAAATATTAAGGAGGCTTTATATGTCAGAAATAACATTAAAAAAAGAAGCAGAAGAAACATTGGCAAAGAGATCTATTAAGGAAGAGACTAAAAGAATGGTACTTGCTATGCAGCATTTAATTGCTATGTTTGGTGCAACGGTTCTAGTACCTGTACTTACAGGACTTGACCCTTCAGTTGCTCTTGTTGCAGCAGGATGTGGTACTTTGATATTTCACCTTTGTACAAAAGGAAAAGTTCCAGTATTCCTTGGTTCTTCCTTCGCATTTATACCAGTAATAATAGCTGCAGGAGAATTAAATGGTGGAGATTTAGCGTATGCACAAGGCGGATTGTTAGTTGCAGGATTTATTTATGTAATAATTTCATTTCTTGTTAAGAAAATTGGTGTAACCACTATAAAAAGACTCCTTCCAGCCCAAGTGGTAGGACCTATGATAATAGTTATAGGATTAAACCTTGTACCTACAGCTATAGGAATGGCTAGTGAAAATTTTATTATAGCAGGGATAACTTTAGTTATAGCATTATCCATTAACTTATTTGGAAAAGGTTTTTCAAAACAGTTAGCTATACTTATTGCAGTATCATCAGGGTATATACTTTCATTGATTTTTAATATAGTAGATACTAGCATAATATCTAAATCGGCATATATAGCGGTACCTAGCTTCACACTGCCTAAATTTGATATAGCATCTATACTCGTAATTGCACCAGTAGTGTTAGCAGTATTAATGGAGCACGTTGGTGATATTACTACAAACGGACAAGTAGTGGGCAAAAACTTCATTGAAGATCCCGGTCTTAATAGAACTCTATTAGGAGATGGACTTGCAACTATGTTTTCTTCATTTATTGGAGGACCAGCAAATACAACTTATGGAGAGAATACTGGAGTTTTAGCATTAACAAAGAACTATGATCCATCAATAATAAGAATTACAGCAATATTTGCTATAATCCTAGGTTTCGTAGCTAAATTAGGAGGATTACTATTATCTATCCCTAGTGCTGTTATGGGTGGTATTAGTATCATGTTATTTGGAATGATTTCATTAATAGGATTTAAAACTATTAAAAATGGAGATGTAACTTTTGATTGGAAAAACATTGTAGTAATAGCTACTATAATAATAATTGGTCTTGGTACTACTAATTTAGAAAAATACACTGGTATATCAATTGGAATTCCAGTTGGTGCATCTGTTAAAATAACAGGCGTAAGCTTAGCAGCTCTTGTAGGGGTTATACTAAATATGATTTTAAATTTTAAAAGTGAAAAAGAAGAAAATAGAAATGAATATGTAGCTTAACTATGCATTCATTGAAATACCACTTAATACAAAGATTATGTATTAGGTGGTATTTTTTTACATCTGATGATATAATATAATAAAATATAACATGGGGGTGTGACAATGAAAAAAGTTAAAGTTGAAGATGCTATTGGGATGGTGGTGGCCCACGATTTAACTAAGATCGTACCGGGGGAATTCAAGGGTGCTGCTTTTAAAAAAGGACATATAATAGAAGTAAAAGATATAGAAGAGTTGAAGTTTATAGGGAAAAATCACGTTTATATTATTGAAATGAATTCAGAAATGCTTCATGAAGACCAAGCAGCTTTAGAGTTAGGACAAGCAATTGGAGGAGAAAATACCTACATTAAATCACCTAGTGAGGGAAAAGTAAATATTTTAGCTGCTCGGGATGGGCTTTTGAAAATTAACACTAGTTTGTTATATGAAATTAATTATATTAAAGACATTGTAGTAAGTACATTACACAATAATACTGTTGTAGAAAAGGATACAATTGTTTCTGCTACAAAAGTAACACCGTTAGTTGTAGAAAAAAGATATATCAATCAAGTTAAGGATATATTAAGAAATGTATCAGGGATTATAGACATAATACCTTTTAAAGTTCAGAAGGTAGGAATCGTTATTACTGGTACGGAAATTTATGAAGGCATCATTACTGATAAATTTGCTCCAATACTTAAGGAAAAGGTTAGTAATTACAAAGCTATTGTTGAAGATGTCATATTTGTTCCAGATGACTTAGAAAAAACAACTAATGCTATAGAGATATTTAAGTCTAGAGGATGCAGTTTAATAATATGCAGTGGGGGAATGTCAGTAGATGCAGATGATTTAACACCTGTAGCTATTGAAAAAGTAGCTTCAGAGATAATTACCTATGGATCTCCAGTAATACCAGGAGCTATGTTTATGTTAGCATATAGTGATGATATAACTTATGTGGGGATTCCAGCTTGTGGAATGTTCTCTAAAATAACTGTATTTGATGTTTTACTTCCTAGGATAATGGCAAAGGATAAAATTAGTAAAAGAGAAATAAATGAGTTATCTCACGGAGGGCTTTGCTTAAAATGTAATATATGTCATTATCCAATTTGTCCATTTGGGAAATAGGGAGGTATTTTATATGAGTATTACTTTACTTGAAGAAGTGAATGAGCAAGTGAAGAATGGGAATTTTGTAGCTCTTTCTATAATTACTAAGGCTTGTGGATCTTCACCTAGGGGAGAAGGTACCATAATGGGAGTTCTAAGAGATGGTACTGTAATTGGTACTATAGGTGGAGGTGCAGTTGAAGATGAAATTATAAAATCTAGTATAGAGGCTATAGAAACACAAAGGAGTGGTAGATATGAATATAGTTTGAATGAAGCTAATAAAGAGCTTAATATGGTTTGTGGAGGAAACATTGAAGTATATATAAAAGTATTAATGCCTAAGCGTAAACTTCTTATAGTTGGTGGGGGACATATTGCATTGCCACTACATTTTATAGCTAATGTATTAGGATATGATATTGTAGTTTTTGAGGATAGGGAAGAATATTGTAATTGGGAAAGATTTAAATTAGCTGATGAGCTTTTACTAGGAGATATTAAAGAAAATTTAAAAAAATATCCTATAAATAATCAATGCAGTATAGTAATTATAACTAGGGGACATTTCCATGACTATGAAGCTTTAAAAACTATTATAGATACTGAAGCAAATTATATTGGTATGATAGGAAGTAAAGTTAAGATAAAAAAAACTATATATAAATTATTAGATGAAGGATTTAACAAAGATTTGTTGAATAAAGTATATGCACCTATTGGTATAGATTTAGGTGGTGAAAGACCAGAAGATATAGCATTATCTATAATGGCAGAAATTTCATTAGTTGTAAATAATGGAAAACTAGCCCATAAAAAATTACAATAATATATAGAGAGATAAAAATTTATCTTGAATTATTGTAATATAATCAATATGTTCATAATATTTTAATTATATAAGGGTTGATTTTCTTTCTAAAAAGTAAAGTATGATAGATAATATTGTATTTTATTAATATATAAATAAAAGGGAGTTCTAAGGGGGAAAACAATGGTAAATCGAAAAGCTTTAAAAAATAAATCTAAAGATCAATTAAGGGGGCAGTGGAAGATACCGGTCTTAATAACACTAATAATCTTTGTAATTCAAGGAAGTATAAGTCTTGGTTCTGAGACTTTTAAAGATGCTATAGGACCATCACTTCTGATAACAGTTATAAGCATAATAGTAAGCTTAAGTATAGCAATTATGAGTAATTCATTTTATCTTAAAATTTCTAGGGATAAGAAAGTTAAATTTTCTGATATACTTATCTCAGGTAAGACTTGGGGAAAAGGTATGGGTATACAGCTTTTAATAGTATTAATGTACATACCAATAATAATTATTATTGGTATAGTTGTAGGGTTTATAGCAATTCATTATAGTAACCAGATATTTATGGGTTCTTTATCAGGTAATTCTATTCCATCTTTTGAAGGCATGACAACAATGATTGTTCTGGTTACGTTAGTTTTATGTATACCAATAATTATTTTGGGTTTATATTTGTTCCCAGCAGTGATTTTAGTATGTGAAGATAATAGTAAGGGTGTAATTCAGTGTATAAAAGAAAGTTTTAAATTAATGAAAGGGAATGTATGGAGTTTATTTGTACTATACCTTAGCTTTTTAGGTTGGGTGATTTTATGTATTGTACCAGGTGTAGTTGTAGCTATAATTGCAGTTTTTTCATTTAATGAAATACTCATTACTATATTACCGTTAATTATAGGAATTAGCTTTCTATGGTTAACCCCATATATGAATACAACATTTTTGAATTTCTTTAATGAAATATCTGGATACAATAATAAACCTATATATAATGAAATTAATCCATTAAATTAACAATATGTGTTATATATCTATATAAGTTGTCTATGAATGAGATTACTTATATAATAACTTAGTATTTAGCGTAAATTAAATTTTAACTAGGTTTATATATAAATGTTTATATCATAATTAAAGAAGATGTATATCAACTTAAATCCAAAGGAATTCTTTGGATTTTTATTATTAAGTCTAATTGGAAATTAATAAACTAAAGCCTAAATTAAAAAAATATTACTTCAAGATTTAAGATTGTATATAAATGCTATTGTTTGTTATGAATAAAGATGATAGATTTATAATAGAGTACATTAAAGATAAAATATATTAATTAGCTATGTATTGGATAAATATAAATATAAATATAAATAAATGATTAGGTGATGAAATGAAGATAGTATGTTCAATAGGTCCTAATGTTAAGACCTTAAATGATTTAGATAAGTTTGTAAATGCAGGAATGAATTCAATGAGATTGAATTTTTCTCATATAGAAAATGATACAGCTAAAAAACAAATTAAGTATATGAAGGAGAATTATCCTGATATTTCTATTATTCAAGATTTACAAGGCAATAAAATTAGAGTATCTAATTTGTTTAATGGCCAATTAAGGGTTAACTTTGGAGAAACCGTATATTTTTGTAGTGAAGAATTTTTTAAAGAAAATCTTAGACATAGTGGAAAGAATACATTAATTCCAATTTCTTTTCAAGGACAATTTACATGGCTTTCTAAATGCAAAAAAATTCTTATGAAGGATGGAACAATGGAATTTAATGTTGTAGGAAAGCTTAAGGATAAAGAGGCAATAAAGGCAGAAGTCGTTTTAGGTGGCATGGTTAGAGGTGAGAAGGGGTTAAATGCTCCGGGAATGGATAGGTTGGGTATGACGTTAACCATAAAGGATAAGAAGGATATTGAATTTGGCCTATTAAGTGGTGTGGATATAATATGTCTTTCCTATGTTACGAGAGAATCTGATATTCTAGAATTAAAGGAATATATAAAAAAAGTAAAGAAATATAATCCTCAAATTATTATGCCTAAAATTTGGGCAAAAATAGAGTGTAAAGAAGGAATTCTTAATTTTGATTCTATTTTAAAATCTGTTGATGGAATTATGCTAGGTAGGGGAGATTTATTCTCGGAATTGGACATAATGGAAATTCCTTTTGTACAGGATGAAATAATAGGAAAGATGAAATCTGAAAAAAAGGAGCTTATAATCGCAACCTATGTGTTAGATTCTATGAGAAGTGCCCGAAAACCTAAAATTCCTGAATTAGATGATTTATATAATTTTATAAAAAATAAGGTTGATGGAATTATGCTAGCTGGAGAAGTTGGGATAGGTAAAAATCCTCTCCATGTTATAAGATTTACTAAAGAATTTATAGATAAATATAGTTATCTTAGTTAAGAAAAAAATGAAGATGGATATAAAATTTATATCCATCTTCATTTTAGAATTAATTAACTATTTAGTCTAGTTTAGTTATATTTTAGGAATAAATTCTATATATTTACATCGGGTTCAATGATATAATTAAATATAGATAGTGTAAAAACTCTACACTAACCTAAGCATATAGGGGGGATTATTATGAATAAAGATTTACAGAAGGAAAAGATACAAGAAATATATAATGAAATTACTAGATTAACAGAAGAATTATCAAAAATTCAATGTACTCATAATGAATGTGAAGAATGTCCTTTTAGAGAATTGACAACAACTGATTCTAATCAAACACTTGATTGTGGTGGATTTATTGATTTATTCATGTATAATTAATAAGTCCTTATAATTATTTAAAATGTAGAGCAAAAGCAATAGACTTAATTTTGTCTATTGCTTTTAAACATATATTAATGAAAATGTATATAAACTATTTTCCTAAGTTAAATATATCTAAATCTTTAACTTTCAATCCTCGTTTCATTACTGTTACCATGGCTCTTAAGGTGTCGAGAGAAGTCATTAATGAAACTCCTGATTCTACAGCTGTTCTTCTAAGTTTAAAGCCATCGCGCTGAGAGTCATTTCCTCTAGTTGGTGTATTAACTATCATATTTATAGATTTATTTCTGATAGAATCTACTATATCAGGTTTTCCTTCACCAATTTTATTAACTATTTTTGCATCTATACCTTCAATTTGAAGCATTTTTGCAGTTCCTTCTGTGGCTACTATCTTACAGCCAAGTAAGTTCATTTCTTTAGCTAGTATTAAGAATTCATCTTTGTCACTATTATTTATGGTTGCAAGTAATTTGTCTCCAGACTTTAAAATTGGTCTTTTGGCAGCCAAGAAACCCTTCATCATAGCTTCATCAAAGGTATGTCCTACACCAAGAACTTCTCCAGTGGATCTCATTTCAGGTCCAAGACTTACTTCAACCTTTGGAAGCTTTTCAGTAGAGAATATAGGTACTTTTACAGTTACAAAGTCAGGTTCAGCACATATTTGTTCCTTATATCCCATATCTTCTAGAGATTCTCCAAGCATGGCGCGAGTAGCTAATTCAACTATAGGTACATTAGTAACCTTGCTTATATATGGAACAGTACGAGAAGCTCTAGGGTTAACCTCTATGATAAAAATTTCTCCTTCAAACTCAATGAACTGAATATTTATCATGCCAAGAACTTTAAGCTCTAAAGCAATCTTCTTTGTATATTCAAAGATAGTATTCTTAGATTTGTCAGATATATTTTGAGAAGGATATATGCTTATAGAATCTCCAGAGTGGACTCCGGCTTTTTCAAGGTGTTCCATAATTCCTGGAATTAAAATACTTTTACCATCACAGATAGCATCCACTTCAATCTCTCTACCAACTAAGTATCTATCAATCAAAACAGGATTTTTATGATCTCTTTTAAACGAATTCTCCAAATACTTTTTAAGCTCCTTTTCTCTATAGGTGATTTCCATACCTTGACCACCTAACACATAAGAAGGTCTAACAAGTACAGGATATCCAAGGTTCTCAGCACCAACAATTCCTTCATCAAGGTTCCATACTGCAATTCCTTTAGGTCTATTAATATCAAGATCTTCAAGCATAGCATCAAATCTTTCTCTATCTTCGGCCCTATCTATACCATCAGCATCAGTACCTAAAATCTTAATTCCATTTTCTCTTAGAAACTTAGATAGTTTTATAGCAGTTTGACCACCAAATTGAAGAATTACACCTTCAGGTTTTTCCTTGTTGATTATGTTGAGTACATCTTCTTCAGTTAGAGGTTCAAAGTAAAGTTTATCTGATATATCAAAGTCTGTTGATACAGTTTCTGGGTTATTATTTACAATTATAGTTTCGATGCCTTTTTTCTTAAGAGCTCCAACAGCATGAACAGAGCAGTAATCAAACTCAATCCCTTGTCCGATTCTAATAGGACCTGAACCTATAACCATTACTTTTCTTTTATCAGATACAACTACTTCGTCAAATTCTTCATAGGTTGAATAGTAGTATGGTGATATGGCATCAAACTCTCCAGCGCAAGTATCTACCATCTTATAGGTTGGCATAATGTTATACAGCTTTCTAAGAGTATACAACTCTATAGGGCTAATATCCATTAAGTCTGCAATACCTTTGTCTGAAAAACCCTTTTTCTTTAATAGATTTAAATATTCTTTATTTAAATCTTCTAACTTAGCAGTTTTTAAGAATTCTTCTTGTTCTACTATCCATTTTATTTTATTTATAAAGAAGGTATCTATTCCTGTAACCTCTGATAATTTCTCAACTAGATATTTTCTTCTAAGCATTTCAGCTAGATCAAAGACTCTTTCATCATCTGGCACCATTACGCTACTCTTTAACTGAGACAAAGTTTTTTCCTGAGATGGCTTATGATCTAACACATATTTTCCTATTTCTAAGGAGCGAATTCCTTTTAGGAAGGCAGCCTCAAAATTTGATCCAATAGCCATGATTTCTCCTGTTGCCATCATTTTAGTTCCTAAGGATTTATTGGCATTTTTAAATTTATCAAAAGGCCATTTTGGTATTTTCACAACTACATAATCAAGAGCTGGCTCAAAGGAGGCCATTGTTTTACCAGTAACGGAGTTTACAATTTCATCTAGGGTATATCCAAGGCCAATTTTTGCAGCTACCTTTGCTATGGGATATCCTGTAGCTTTTGATGCAAGGGCAGAAGAACGAGAAACTCTAGGGTTTATCTCAATTACAGCATACTCAAAACTATTAGGATTTAAAGCAAACTGGACATTACATCCTCCAATAATTCCTACTTCATCTATGATTCTCAAGGCTGAAGTTCTAAGCATTTGATATTCTTTATCAGAAAGGGTTTGAGAAGGAGCTACAACTATGGAATCTCCTGTATGAACACCAACAGGGTCTATGTTTTCCATATTACACACGGTTATGCAATTTCCTTTAGAGTCACGCATAACTTCATATTCAACTTCTTTCCATCCTTTAATACTTTTTTCTAAAAGAACTTGATTTACAGGGCTAAGATAAAGACCATTTTCTAATATGGTAATTAGCTCTTCTTCAGTATCTGCAATACCACCGCCAGTACCACCAAGGGTGTAGGCAGGTCTTACAATTACAGGGTAACCAATCTTTTTAGCAAAGTTAACTCCAGAATCTACATCATTTACTATATCTGACTCAATAACAGGTTCGTTGATTCTTTCCATTAATGCCTTAAATAAATCTCTGTCTTCACCTTTTTTTATAGACTCTACCGAAGTTCCTATGATTTTAACTCCATATTTATCTAATATACCTTTTTCAGCGAGTTCTATAGTTAGGTTTAAACCTGTTTGTCCACCCATCCCTGATAAAATGCTGTCTGGTTTTTCTTTTACTATAATTTTCTCAATAAACTCAGTAGTTAATGGCTCTATATATATTTTATCTGCCACTTCCTTGTCAGTCATTATGGTTGCAGGGTTAGAGTTTATTAGTATGGTTTCTATCCCTTCTTCCATAAGTGCTCTACAAGCTTGAGTTCCAGAATAGTCGAACTCAGCAGATTGTCCTATTACTATTGGACCAGATCCTATTATTAATACTTTTTTTATGTCATTTCTCTTACTCATTGATTATTCCTCCTACATGAAAGCTCACTGTCTTTCTTAATGTAATTTATTTTATTAAGCTTAAAAAACTATCAAATATAACGTTATTTTCTTTAGGTCCTGGTGATGCTTCTGGATGATATTGTACACTTGCTATTGGCAATTTTTTATGCATCATACCTTCTAAGGTGCCGTCATTTACACTGACATGAGTGATGTCCATATCAACAGGTAACTTAGAAACATAGTAGCCATGATTTTGACTAGTTATGTATACCTTACTTGATATAATATCTTTCACTGGGTGATTAGATCCTCTATGACCAAACTTTAGTTTACTAGTTTCTCCACCAAAGGCCCAAGCTAAAAGTTGATGTCCAAGGCA
This sequence comes from Clostridium sp. UBA5712, assembly GCF_002419845.1. NCBI lineage: Bacteria > Bacillati > Bacillota > Clostridia > Eubacteriales > Clostridiaceae > Clostridium > Clostridium sp. UBA5712. Next base: position 44,682 of record NZ_DIGW01000001.1, read on the forward strand.
AATTCCGCAAGTAGGTTTTGAAGTTGCTAATTTTACTACTTCTTTAACTATATTATCTAATTTCATAGGGTCTCCAGGACCATTAGATAGAAATATTAAATCTGGGTTTGTAGAAAGAATTTCTTCAGCCTTTGAGGTAGCTGGAAACACAGTTAGTCTACAATTTCTTTCTTTGAAACTTCTCAAGATATTTGATTTAACTCCAAAATCCATAACGGCAACATGTGGTCCACTGCCTTGTATTTCATATATTTCATCAGTAGATACTTTATACACAGCATCATCATTTTGGAATTTTTCCAACTTATCCTTTATATCTTCTAAGGATAAGTTTTTAGTTGTTATATAACCCTTCATTGATCCATGGTCTCTAAGAATTTTCGTAAGGGCCCTTGTATCGATACCTTCTAGTCCAAAAATCTTGTTTTCTATAAGATATCCATCTAACTCCATCTCACATCTGAAGTTTGAAGGATTATTAGATTTTTCTCTTACAATAAACCCCTTAACTTTTGGAGAAGAAGATTCTAAATCCTCTAAATTAATTCCATAATTTCCAATTAAGGGATAGGTCATAGTTACAATTTGACCATAATAAGATGGATCAGTAAGAGTTTCCTGATACCCAGTCATAGATGTATTAAATACTACTTCTCCAACGGTATCATCAATGTATCCAAAGGCTTTACCTTTGAATTCCATTCCGTTTTCTAATATAAGTTTTGCTTCAATATTTTTTGTTTTCAAGAAAAACCCTCCAATCAAAATAATTAATGTACAACAAAAAGGACAACAAACAAAGCAAATTATTAGATGCTCTATTTATTATCCTATGGGTTTCTCTTTAAAATAATTATAATTCTAGCCATTATTCCTGTCTCCCTTCTTGGCCTCTCTGGACCAACTTAAAAGTAGATTTATCTTTTTGATTTTATAAAAAAATTTTTCAAATGTCAATAATAAAATAAATATATTATTATAAAATATAATTTTTAATGAAGTATATAGCAAATATTTGTTGAATAAATCTAATAAAATTACTAACAATAAATTCAGGAGGTGATAACAAATGAGTGAAAACAATAATTTTAAAAATAATGGTTTGAAAAATGATAATAATCTCCAAGGATTAAATTCAAAGGCTATTGGTAATTATACTAAAGGGGCCGTAGAAAATTTTGAAAATAAAATTGTTAGTGAAACAAATTATTTAGAGAAAGTAAATGAAAATTTAGATAAATAAAAATATTTATAAATAAGCTTAGGTAAATTTAATTTTATCTAAGCTTATTTTTGTTAATTTTTATTAAATTCCATTGCAAATATAAATTAATTATATATTATATTAATTATTAGAAGTATTTAAGGAGTATATTATGAGTTGTTTAGGAAATATTATTTGGTTTGTATTTGGAGGATTAGTTGCAGGGTTGCAATGGTTTTTAACAGGTCTTTTATGGTGTATAACTATTGTGGGAATACCAGTTGGTATTCAGTGTTTTAAGTTAGCTAAACTACAATTTGCACCTTTCGGAAAAGAAGTTATTACAACAAATGATAGTAGTATGGGATTTTTTCTGAATATATTATGGGTAATATTTGGAGGTTTGCTCCTTGCAATAACCAATATAATAAGTGCATTTTTACTGTCTATAACTATAATAGGGATACCTTTTGCTGCTCAATCATTAAAAATGGCAAAATTATCTTTAGCACCATTTGGAAAAGATGTAATATAAGAATTGATTTAATAGGTTATATTTATGATTATTGTAGTATTAAAGTAATTATATAGGAGGAGTTATGAGAGATATATCAGAATTAAAGGGGAAGATTTTTAGACACTTCAAAGGGGATTTATATTTACTTGAGGATTTTGTAATAAATTCAGAAACGCAAGAAAAGATGGTGCTATATAGAGCATTATATGGGGAGTGTGGATTGTTTGTAAGACCATATAAGATGTTTATAGAAGAAGTACCTAAAAATAAGGTTAATCCAACAGGACAAAGGTATAGATTTCAAGAGATAATAGTAGAAAGTAAAAATATTTGAAGTAAAGAATAGTATAAAATATAAATCTATGTTATAATAGTAATCGTATGTTTTAAAGAAAAGTTCAAGAGGTTTTACCCAATGGGTAAGACTTTTTTAATGATAATTGGAGGTAACGTTATGATTAGTACTACAGGAGTTAGTTTAAGATACGGAGGACGTAAACTTTTTGAGGATGTTAATATTAAGTTCACAGAAGGTAATTGTTATGGATTAATAGGAGCAAATGGTGCAGGGAAGTCTACATTTCTTAAAATATTATCCGGAGATATAGAACCTAATACAGGCGAAGTTAATATAACACCAGGACAAAGATTAGCAGTTTTAAAGCAAGATCACTTTGCTTATGATGAAGAAGAAGTACTAAGAACTGTAATTATGGGTCATCCTAGATTAATTGAAATTATGAATGAAAAGGATGCTCTTTATGCTAAAGAAGATTTTAGTGATGAAGATGGTATAAGAGCCTCTGAGCTTGAAGGTGAGTTTGCAGATCTTAATGGTTGGGAAGCTGAAAGTGAAGCAGCTACATTACTTCAAGGACTCGGGATAACAGAAGATTTACATTACAAGTTAATGAAGGATTTAAATGGTTCAGAGAAGGTTAAAGTCTTACTTGCACAAGCCTTATTTGGTCATCCAGATATTCTTTTACTTGACGAGCCTACCAACCACTTAGATATTAAATCTATAGCTTGGCTTGAAAATTTCTTAATGGATTTTGAGGGAACTGTTATTGTGGTATCCCACGATAGACACTTCCTAAATAAAGTATGTACTAATATGGCTGATGTAGACTTTGGAAAAATTCAAATGTATGTTGGTAACTATGATTTCTGGTATGAATCAAGTCAATTAGCATTACAAATGTCTAAGGATCAGAATAAAAAGAAAGAAGAAAAAATTAAAGAGCTTCAAAACTTTATAGCTCGTTTTAGTTCTAATGCATCAAAAGCTAAGCAAGCAACTAGTAGAAAGAAGCAATTAGATAAATTAACTCTTGATGATATTAAGCCATCTTCAAGAAGATATCCATTTGTAGGATTTAAAGCGGATAGAGAAGCTGGTAATGATTTGTTAGTTGTTGAGAATCTATGTAAGACTATTGATGGTGTTAAAGTTTTAGATAATGTAAGTTTTATGATATATAAGAATGATAAGGTAGCATTTTTAGGAGATGGTATTGCTAAAACCACTTTATTTAAAATATTGATGGGTGAAATGGAACCAGATAGTGGAAGCTATAAATGGGGGATAACTACATCTCAATCGTATTTCCCATCTGATAACTCTGAGTTCTTTGAGAGTTGCGATCTAAATCTTGTGGATTGGTTAAGACAATTTTCAGAAGAAAAGGCGGAAAGTTTTATAAGAGGATTCCTTGGAAGAATGTTATTCTCAGGAGAAGAAGCATTAAAGCAAGCATCTGTGCTATCTGGAGGGGAAAAAGTTCGTTGTATGCTATCAAAGATGATGTTAAGTGGAGCTAACGTATTAATCTTAGATGAGCCTACAAACCACCTAGATCTTGAATCCATAACAGCAGTTAATAATGGATTAATTAACTTTGCTGGAACTATATTATTTACATCCCATGACCATCAGTTTATTAATACTGTTGCAAATAGAATAATAGAAATTATTCCTGGTGGTGTAATTGATAAGAATATGACTTATGATGAGTATTTAGAATTAAAATAGAGCTTAGGTTGATATAAAAATTACTTTTGTAGTAGATAGGCATTAAATGAATAAATTAACATTTAACTTGTATAAATATTAATTTATTTAGTTGACAATTTACCATTATTTATTTATAATACAAATAATATAAAATTTAATATGGAAATTCTATGAAAAGGACAGTACTTTCTTTATTAATTCTTAAAGCGAGTGAAGGTTGGTGTGAGCTTCACAAGAATAAAAGAATCTTAACAAGTAATTGTAGGGAAATTTATTTATAATAAATTAGGAAGAGAACCTTGGAGAAGCTGCCCCAAAGGATTACTTAGTAGGGTTAGTCGTGAAAAGCGTTAAAATTATGAGTGGACTTTTTAAAAAAGTCAATTAGAGTGGTACCACGGGTATATAACCGTCTCTTTCCAATGGAAAGAGACGGTTTTTTATATGCATTTTGAAATTTTAATAAATAAAAGAGTTAGAAATAAAAAGGAGGATTTATTATGGAGTATAAAAATATAATAGCAGAAAATTTATGTAAGCATATAGATATGGAAAAGGAAACAATAGAAAGACTTGTTGAAAACCCACCAAAACCAGAAATGGGGGACTTTGCATTCCCGTGTTTTCAGTTAGCAAAATCTATGAAGAAAGCACCAAATATGATAGCTCAAGATCTAAAAGGATTACTTGGTAATTTAGATGGATTTGAAAAAATAGAAGCTTTTGGTCCTTATATAAACTTTTTTGTAGCTAAAAATGATTTTATGAAAGAAATTATTGAAAAAGTATTAAATGAGAAAGAGAATTATGGAAGTACAAAAGAAGGAGTAGGCAAAAATGTAATTGTTGAATATTGTTCAGCTAATATTGCAAAGCCATTTCACGTAGGACATTTATATACTACTATGATTGGTAATTCTCTTTATAAAATATTTAATTCTCAGGGATATAACGCTATAGGGATAAACCACTTAGGAGACTGGGGAACACAATTTGGTAAACTTATATATGCATATAATCATTGGGGTGATGAGAAAGCTTTAGAGGAAGAACCGATTAAAGAAATGTTAAGGGTTTATGTAAAATTTCATGATGAAGCAGAAAAAAATCCTGCTCTTGATGATGAAGGAAGAAAGCATTTTAAACTTCTAGAGGATGGTAATGAAGAAGAAGTTAAGCTGTGGACTAAATTTAAAGACTTAAGCTTAAAGGAATTTGATAAATTATTTAATATGTTAAATGTGAAATTCGATTCTTTTGCTGGTGAAAGCTTCTATCAAGATAAAATGGATGCTGTCATTGATGAAATAGAATCTAAAGGGTTATTAACGGAAAGTAATGGTGCTAAGGTTGTTATGTTAGAGGAGCTTAATATTCCACCTTGTATAATAAAGAAGGCAGATGGAGCTACAATATATGCCACTCGTGATTTAGCAGCTATGTTCTATAGAAAGAAAACCTATGATTTTTATAAGAATATATATGTAGTTGCAAAGGATCAATCCCTTCACTTTAAACAAGTATTTAGCACAGTTAAAAAGATGGGCTATGATTGGGCTGATGATTGTATACATGTACCATTTGGCTTAGTTCGTTTCCCAGATAAGAAGCTTTCTACAAGAAAAGGCGATGTAGTATTCCTTGAGGATTTGTTAAACGAAGCTGTAGTTAAAACAGAAGAAATAATAAATGAGAAAAATCCTACATTAGAAAATAAAAAAGAAGTAGCTAAGAAGGTAGGAATTGGAGCAGTTGTCTTTGCTTATCTTAAAAACTCAAGAGAGAGAGACATAATCTTTGATTGGGATGAAATGCTTAGCTTTGAAGGAGAAACTGGACCATATGTTCAATACACTTATGCTAGAGGAAAGAGTATTTTAAGAAAATTAGGAGAAGGTACTGGAGAAGTTGATTATGGTAAGCTTATTTCAGAGGAAGAGTTTGAACTAGTTAAAACTTTATCTGGGTTTAATAATTCTATTAAGCAGGCTTTGGATAAACTACAACCAAGTATAGTTACAAGATTTACTATAGATGTAGCTAAAGCTTTTAATAAATTCTATAATTCTATAAATATATCTAATTCAGAGGACGAAGTAACAAAGAATACCAGATTAGCTTTAGTTAAAGCTACTCTTCAAGTAATAGAAAGTGGATTACATCTTATAGGTCTTGAAACAGTAGATGAAATGTAATAAAAGATTAATATAAAGAAAATCCCTTGGATGATTTATCATCCAAGGGATTTTCTTTACTTATTATGTTATTTATCATCCTCATATTTTTTTATTGTATTAACGTAATTAGGACACTTAGAGGTACAACTACCACAATTACATCCTTTAGATTTTTTCTTTAAATTTTTAAATAGAATAAAGATCGCTAATATAGCAATAATTATAGTTATAAGTATTTCCATAGTATTATCACCTCTTTAAAATATCAGTGAAGCTATATGATATATTCCAAATGAAAAAATCCATGCCACAATAAATTGATATACAACTGAGAATACAGCAAGTTTTCCGCTGAATTCTTTTTTAAAGGTAGCTACAACAGAAACACATGGTGTGTATAACAAAGTAAATACTAAGAAAGAAAGACCACTAGCTATTGTAAATGTCGTAGCTATGCTATTAGCTAAATCACCTGTATAAAGTACCCCTAGAGTTCCTATAACTACTTCTTTAGCCATAAGTCCAGTTAAAAGTGCCACAGAGTTTTCCCATGTACCAAAGCCTAATGGAACAAAAATCGGGGATATGAAGTTACCTATAGATGCAAGGAAACTTTCGTTAATTTCAGACATTCCACTCATATTAAAGTTTGATAAGAACCATACTAGAACAGATATAGAGAATATCAAAGTTCCAGCCTTTTTTAAAAATCCTTTACCTTTTTCCCAAGTATGAAGTATTAAACTTTTAAACTCAGGAAGTTTGTATTCAGGTAATTCTATTATAAAGGGTTCTTCGTCTTTTTTAAATAAAGTATTTTTAAATATAAACGCCATTATAAAGGCTACTATAAGTCCTAAGAAATATAATCCGAAAATGACTAATGATTCATAACCTGCAAAGAGTGCACCAGCAAATAGGGCATATACAGGTAATCTGGCATTACAAGACATAAAAGGAATAATCAGAGCTGTTAACTTTCTATCTTTTTCACTTTCTAAAGTTCTTGCAGACATTATTCCAGGTACTGAACATCCAAAGCCCATTATTAAAGGTATAAAAGCCTTTCCTGAAAGTCCTAATTTTCTCATTAACTTGTCCATAATAAATGCTGTTCTAGCCATATAACCGCTATCTTCAAGGAAGCTAATCCCTACAAATAGAGTTAATATAATTGGAAGAAACACAATTACTGAACCAACACCACCAATGATACCATCAATTATTAATGATTTAAACCAAGGGTATGTATTAGCTAGAGGTATTTCTATTAAAGATACAAAGTCTTCATTGACTAGTTTATCAGCTAATTCTTGCAGTGGCCCACCAACCCAATCAAAGGTAAATTTAAATATAATAAACATAATTCCTAAAAATATAGGGTAAGCCAAAAACTTATTAAGCACAATAGAATCTAATTTTTCAGTAATAGTATTAATGTTTGTTTTTTTTCCTTCTACACATCTGTTAAGAATGTTTTCTATATATCCATAGGTTTCTTTTTCGTTCATTTTATTAAACTCATGTTTAGAATTAATAGTTTTATCTATAGAGTTAAAGGAAGAGTTATTAATAAGAAAGTCTTTAACCTCTTTTACACCTTCACCTTTTGAAGCAGATATAGCCATAATATTAACACCTAATTCTTTAGATAAATCGGAATAATTAATGTGAATTCCATTACTTTCTGCTACATCTATCATATTTACCACTAATAAAATAGGCTTATTAAATTCGGTTAATTGAGAGGTTAAGTAAAGGTTTCTCTCAAGATTAGAACCGTCTATTATATTTACAATTAAATCTACTTCATCAGTATACAAAAAGTTTTTAGACACTTTTTCTTCATTAGAAAAGGTATCCATTGCATATATACCTGGTAGGTCAACAATTTTTATTTCCTTTGACAAATATCCTTCTTTTTTATCTACAGTTACACCTGCCCAGTTACCTACATATTGGTTAGAACCTGTTAGTGCATTAAATAAAGTTGTTTTTCCTACATTAGGATTACCAATAAGGGCAATGGTTTTCATATTACACTGCCTCCTTAATAAAAATTAATTCAGCATCTTTTTTTCTGATTGCAAGGTCTGTCCCTCTTAAGTTTATAATAATTGGATCCCCTAAAGGAGCGGTTTTCTTAACTAAAACCTCTGTTCCTTCAACAAACCCTAAAGCTAATAATCTTTTAGCTAATCTATCATCACATGCAAGTTCTTTAATTAAACCTTTATCACCAGGTTTTAAATTAAAAACATTCATGAATATCACTCCTTTATGAAAATAATTATCAATATCTATGGTAATATTATATTCTAAATGATAACCAATGTCAACTTAAAATATGTATTAATAAAATGCATAAAACGGATGTATAATATAGATAAAAGGGATTTATTTATGGTATAATATAATTATATATTTTTATAGTACATATAATTATATATAGGTTTATTTGAAGTACAATACCTATTAAAGAAATGAGTGGTAAGGTGATAGTTAAAGAAAGTACTATAGACATTGAAAAAGATAAATTTAAACAAAGTCTAAATATTAGCGGAGATAATGAACTTTATAAAAAATCAGTTTTCTTTGACTTAGAACATTATGTTTATAAGAAACCTATATGCATAGGGGTCTTTGGAGCAGGATATTATGACGAAGAAAATAATAAGTTGGTAATTACTCAGTATATGATTGAAAATAAGCATGAACTTGAGAAAATTCTTGCCTTGGCTAAAGAGTATTTTGAAAATATGAGAAATACATTAAAAAAAGAATATGTTGTTACTTTTTCAGGTAATAATGATTATCTAGTAATTGATTATCTGTTTAAAAAATATAAGTTAAATTATACTGTAGAAGAATATTTTAAAAGTATAGATTTGCAAAAAAAATATGAACAAGTTAAACAGAAGTCAATAGGACTTAAAGCACTAGAGAGTGAATGTGACATTGTTAGGGAAAGTGAAGTCATAAGTGGCTCAACATTAGCTAAAACCTTTGGTAAGATAATGAAAGATGATATGTATTTTTCAAGAATGCCTATGGAAAAGAAAGAGAAAATTCTTTTGTATAATATGCAGGATGTAGTTAGTTTATTTCATATATATACTCAATGGAATAAGTATATTAGACCAGAGTAATTAAAAACTATCTCATAGAAGAATATAAATTTGTATTTTTCTATGAGATAATTTTATATATATTGTATTTGGTATTCACAAATTTAGAATGTGGGAAATAATAGTTAAATTGTATAGAATGAATTAATATATTAAACATGATACCACATAAATTCATAATAACATACAAAATACATATAATTCTAAAAATTTAGGGGGTATTATGGAAATATTAATAAAAGGAAAAGGCGCTACTATAGGGAATGATAAGTGTGATTTAGTACTTAAAAATAGTAAATTTATTAATGTATTTACTGAAGAAATAGAAGAGGGAGATATAGGAATTATTGATGACACAATTATAGGAATAGGTTCATATGAAGGGCTTAAGGAAATTGATTGTAGTTCTAAAGTTATATGTCCAGGGTTTATGGATGGACACATTCATGTGGAATCTTCCATGACAACTCCAGAATCTTATGGAAATGTAGCTTTAGCCAATGGGGTTACTACAGTAGTAGCTGATCCGCACGAAATTGCCAATGTACTTGGAATTGATGGAATATCTTTCATGCTAGATAGTGCACAAAGAAGCCCTTTGGATATATATTTTATGATGCCTTCCTGTGTACCAGCAGTATCCTTCGAAGAGAACGGTGCTATTTTAAGTGCAGAAGATTTATCTAAGTTTATTGATAAACCAGAAGTAATAGGGCTTGGTGAGGTAATGGATATACCTTCTGTAATAGAGCAAGCACCGTCCATGATGAATAAGTTGAATGTATTTAGAGATAAAATTATAGATGGGCATGCACCTCAAATTTCTTATAAACATCTTAATCAATACATTTTATCAGGTGTAAGAACTGACCACGAATGTTCTTCAAAAGAAGAAGCTTTAGAAAAAGTAAAATTAGGTATGTATATTCTTATAAGGGAAGGTTCTGCTGCTAAAAATTTAAAGGATTTGATTTCTGCAGTTAATAATAAGAATTTTCGAAGGTTTTTATTTTGTACTGATGATAGACATCTAGAGGATTTGGTGGAAGAGGGATCTATAAATAATGCTATTAAACTCAGTATACAAAGTGGTATTGATCCTATAAAAGCATATATAATGGGGAGTTATAATGGGTACACATGTTATGGCATAAAAGATAAAGGAGCTATAGCACCAGGATATAAGGCTGATCTGGTTATTTTAAATGATTTAAATGAGGTAGATATTTATAAAGTAATTAAGTCAGGTCGAGAAATAGATGACTATAATAAATTATCTTACATTGTTAAAAGTGAAAACACTATGAAAATAGAAAAGCTGAAAGAGGAGGACTTTAGAATACTATCTAATGGAAACAAAGTAAATGTAATTGGTGTAACTCCAGGATCTCTTGAAACTAAGTTGTTAGTGAAATCTAGTAAAACTATAGATGGATATTTAGATATGAGTGAATATGAAGATGTTTTAAAAATAGGAGTTTTCGAAAGACATAAAAATACAAATCATTATTCCTTAGGATATTTATCGGGATTAGGTATTAAAAACTGTGCTATAGCTCAAAGTATAGCACATGATTCTCATAATATTATAGTTATAGGAGATAATGATAAGGATATGTGTAAGGCGGTAAATAAGCTAATTGACATAGGTGGAGGAATTACTATAGTCAGTGAAGGTGTACTAATTGATAGTCTACCCTTAGAAATAGGAGGATTGATGACTAATTCACCTATAGATTATGTATATAATAAGTTGAAAAATTTAAATAGATTAGTAAAGAACTATGGATTAAAACCTGATATGGATGCGTTTATAACCTTATCTTTTATGAGTCTACCTGTTATTCCAAAGGTGAAGCTTACAAGTAAAGGATTATTTTCCTATGATTTATTTAAATTTATTGAACTTTCTTTTAATTAATTACAACACAATATTACAAGTTATATAATATTAATAATACTTTTTATATAATTAAAAAATGAACAACATTAATTAAGGAGATTGTAATCTTGAAGAACTTAAACTCTATATATAAATTTAAGAAATATATCGGTATGAGAAATATAAAAACTGCTCTAGCCGCAGTAATAAGTGTAATTGTAGCTGAATTGTTTCATCTTCAATCACCATTTTTTGTGGTTACAGGTGCCTTGATTTCTATGGAAACCACAGTGAAGAAGGGAATTAATGCTGGAATTGCAAGGGTGCTTGGTACTATAATGGGAGGAATAATAGGCATTATAACTGTTCTAATAGATCCAGGTAACATATTTCTGCTCTTTTTAGGAATGGTGCTTTTGATTACATTACTTAATATATTAAAATGGCAAGACTCTATATCTATGGCTTGTGTTGTATTTTGTGTAATTATGATTACTATGACTAGTGAAAATATAGTTCTATACGCTTTTCAAAGAACCGTTGATACTATTGTTGGAATTGTAATATCGATAATAATTAATTACATTATATCTCCACCCTCAGATTCTAAATTTGCTAAGGGTAAATCGGAGCATGAGGATGATGAAGATATAGAAAATTTTATTATGAAAGTTCCTGAAAAAATAGATATAAAAGAGTAAAAATAGTAAAAACTACTGATTAATTTATCAATTAATCAGTAGTTTTTATTTTCGAAAATTTTATTAATTAAATGTTATAGATTAAATACATACCTATAAATGAAGTAATAATGAGTAAAACTTCCAAGTAGAACAAAAATATGAAATATTTCATGAGCACCAAAAGTTCTGTGTTTACCTTTTCTTTCTAAGCAATATATAATTCCACCGATGGTGTATAATACTCCGCCTATCACTAGTATTGAAAGACCTCTACTAGATACAACTTTTGAAAGTGGATTAAAAATGAATATAGCCATCCATCCCATAGCAATATAAATAGAGGAAGATAACCAGGAAGGACAATTAATCCAATACAATTTAAAAAGAATTCCAATTATAGCTACAGTCCATATTATAGCAAGCATATAGTACCTAATTGGTGTCTCTAATAGAACTAAGCATATAGGTGTATAAGTTCCAGCAATTAATACAAATATCATAGCATGATCAATCTTTCTAAGGATATTAATCATGGAATCTTTAGCTACGGTAAGGTGATATACACTGCTAGCTGTATACAGTAGAATTAAACTTATTCCAAATATAACAGTTGATATTAAAGTGTATATGTTGTAATTGTTACTATGAAGTTGAGCAAATAATAAGAAACATAAACCAAGTAAAGAAATTATAGCTCCCACCATATGGGAAAATCCACTAAAGGGCTCTCTAAATTTTGAATTAGTCATAATATACCTCCTAAGATTTATTGTAACATATAGTTATCAATACTATGTATTATTATATGTATATTATATCACATTGATTATATAAATATATATAATAATTATTAAAAATGTGTTAATTATAATTATTAATTAAGTTTAAGTTTCTATAAAATAATTTTAATATGTATATTTATATCTAATATTATTTACTACTATTAATAATAATATTATAATAAAAGAAAATATACATAAGAGGTGATTATGTGAACTTTAATATAGAAAATTTAGAAGAGCTTTTAATTAATATGAACTTAGATGATAGGATTAATATTAATAAAATACCAGATATTGATTTATATATGGATCAAGTAATTCAATTATTTGAAAATAACTTAGAGCATATAAAAAGAAACCCTACGGACAAGATTTTAACCAAAACTATGATAAATAACTACTCTAAAGACAAATTGCTTTTTCAAAATAAAAATAAAAAATATTCTAAAGATCATATTCTTTTAATGATTTTAATTTATGATTTAAAGCAAACTTTGTCTATAGCTGATATAAAAAAATTATTTACCCCTATGGTAAAAATATTATCAGAAGAAAAATCAAATTTTGATTTAAGTAATATATATAATGAATATCTTTCATTAAAGAAAAATCAAATTGATAAAGAAAAAGAATTCTTAACTTCAATTGTCAATGATACAACTAATTTATGTGAAAAAGAAGCTACTAAAAATTATGAGGATTATAAAAAAATATTATTGATTATATTAACACTTTTAAATTCAGCGTCCTTAAATAAAAGAATTGCAGAAAAGATGATAGATACTTATTTTAATGAATAAATTTAAAATCAATGAATAAATAAAATGACTGCCTTAATAGACAGTCATTTTATTTTTAGGTGTAAATTTATAATTAATGCTTATATTATAAATTATATGAAATATTTAATTAAATATATTGTTTGAAAAGTATTGACAAAAAAAAGAAATGAGCATAATATAAACGTATGAACAAGTGTTCACATGAAAGGGGTATGTAATATATGTATAAAGAAGAGGTTTGTATGCAAGTTTGCATACATGATGAAATTACTGAGAAATTAAAAGATAAAACTTTAAATGATACTACAGTAGAGGAACTGTCAAATTTATTTAAGTCCATGGCAGATCCTACTAGGGTTAAAATATTAAATATTTTGTTAAATACAGAAGCTTGTGTTTGCGACATAGCAGCTTTAACTAATATGACACAATCTGCAATATCTCATCAATTAAGAGTACTAAAGCTAGCTAGGATTGTAAAATCAAGAAAAGATGGAAAAGTTGTATATTATTCTTTAGATGATGATCATGTTAAAGATATTTTCTATAAAGGACTTAGCCACGTTAATGAATAAACTAGTTATAGGGGGAGTAAAATAATGGGACAAACAAAAAGGCTTTATGAAATTCAAGGATTGCATTGCGCAAATTGTGCTTTGAAAATCGAACGTGAACTAAATCAATTATCTTACGTACAAAGTGCTGTAGTCAACTCTGTGACATCAAAAGCTATTTTAGAGGTTGATGAGAACACTAATAGAGAAATAATATTTGATGATGTGGAAAGCATATCTACTAGAATTGAACATGGAGTTAGAGTTAAAGAAATTGAAAAAAATATTATAAATAAAAAAAATGTTAAGGTTCAGGGAAATATAAAAAGTATTAATTCTAATTCAAATGATAATAAAGTTAAGGAAGAAAAGGTTACCTACAAGGATTCTCATAGTGATGATCATGTTCATAATCATAGCCATGATCATGGAGAAGGGGTTAAAAAGAAACAAATAATAAAATTTATTATAGGAATTTCTTTGGCAGTTGCTGGAGTATTAACTAATAATAGGATAAGTTTATGTTTATTTATAGCTTCTTATCTAGTAATTGGTGGAGATATTCTGCTTATTGCCGGCAAAAATATAATAAAAGGTCAAGTTTTTGATGAGAACTTCTTAATGAGTATAGCTACAATTGGTGCATTTTTAATTGGTGAATATCCAGAAGCTATTGGAGTAATGCTATTTTATCAAGTAGGAGAGTTTTTTCAAGAATTGGCAGTTAATAAATCTAGAAATTCTATATCAGAGTTAATGGATATTCGTCCAGACCATGCAAATTTAAAATTAAGTAACGGGGATATATCTTCTGTCTCTCCAGAAGAGGTAGGTATTGGTGATATAATAGTTGTTAAGCCAGGTGAAAAAATTCCTTTAGATGGAGTTGTAGTAAGGGGAGATTCTCAAATAGATACTTCTGCTTTAACAGGAGAATCTGTTCCAAGAGTAGTTAAGGAAAGAGCTGAAGTTTTAGCTGGATCAATAAATAAAACTTCTCTTATTGAAGTTAAAATAACTAAGGAATTTAGTGAATCTACAGTATCAAAGATTCTTGAATTAGTAGAAAATGCTTCAAATAAAAAAGCACCAACAGAAAAGTTTATAACAAAGTTTGCTAGATACTATACTCCTATTGTGGTTATATTAGCTATTCTACTAGCTTTCTTACCACCGTTAGCTATGGGTGAAGATTTATATACCTGGTTATATAGAGGACTATCATTTTTAGTTGTATCTTGTCCTTGTGCCCTTGTGATATCAATACCTTTAAGCTTCTTTGGTGGGATTGGAGGAGCATCTAGAAGTGGGGTGCTTGTCAAAGGAGGAAACTATCTTGAAGCATTGAGCAAAGCAGAAGTGGTAATTTTTGATAAAACAGGTACATTAACAGAAGGAAGCTTTGAAGTTACAAAAATTACTCCTTATGGATTCATTACTGAGGACATGTTAATGGAATATGCGGCATATGCTGAAATATATTCTAATCATCCTATTGCAAAATCTATTGTAGAATCCTATAAAAAAATTAGTACGAAGGCTATTATTGATAAAAGTAGAATAAAGAGTTATGAAGAGATTCCAGGTAAAGGTGTAAAAATATACTTTGGTGATAGATATATATATGCAGGAAATTATAAACTGATGGAAGAACTTGAAATTAGGTATGTAAAATCAAATGAAGTGGGTACTATTATATATGTTGCAGTAAATAATAATTTTGTAGGAAGTTTAGTGATTTCTGATAGAATAAAAAATACTTCACCTATGGCTATTGCAAAGTTAAAAGAACTAGGGATTAAGAAAACTGTTATGCTTACTGGAGATAATAAAACAATTGCTGAATATGTTGCAAAGGTTATTTCTATTGATGAGGTTAGGGCCGAATTAATGCCACATGAAAAAGTAAGTGAAGTAGAAAAAATATATAATGGCCTTTCTAAGAAGGGAAGATTAATATTTGTTGGAGATGGAATAAATGATGCTCCCGTATTAGCTAGAGCAGATATAGGGATAGCAATGGGGGGAATAGGCTCAGATGCAGCTATAGAAGCTTCTGATGTTGTTATTATGACTGACGATCCTGAAAAAATATCTACATCTATAAAAATAGCTAGGAAGACACAAAAAATTGTAGTTCAAAATATTGCATTTTCCTTATTGATAAAAGCTATAGTCTTAGTATTAACAGCTCTAGGGATTACCAATATGTGGATGGCGGTATTTGCAGATGTAGGAGTTACAATAATAGCTGTATTAAATGCTATGAGAGCTATGAAGATGGAAGAATAAATAAAAGTTTAACTTAAAAATACTAAAATACAGAATTAAAATATATTAAAACCCTTTAATGTTTTTAGCATTAAAGGGTTTTTAAACTTAAGTGATAATTATTAACTTATTTTTGACATAGTTTTAAATTCGCTAAACTCATCACTATTATCTACCTCAAATAATTTCTTATAACAATATGATATTATATCTCCTCTTTTTATAATTCCAATGAATATATTTGAGTCATCAACTACTGGAACGAAATTTTGTGATTTAGCAACAAGTATTAAACTTTCAATATCAGAATTAATTGATACGGGTTTATCTTTAAAATGTCTTGGTATATCCTTTATTAAAACATTTTCTGTATCCTTTAAGCTTAATTCGGAAGAATTTTTTAATTTCCAAAGAAGATCACCTTCTGTTAAAGTACCTACATATTTTCCTTTATCATCCACTAAAGGTATAGAAGTATATCTATGATATTCCATTCTCTCCATTGCTCTTCGCATAGTAGAACTAACCTTTTCAAAAATTACTTCGCTTTTAGGAGTTAGAAAAAAGGCAATGTTCATATTTTATCATCCTCCAATAAATCAATATTCAATAAGTATACTAAAAAGCTATACTTTAATTATAACATAGTTTTTAGACTAAAAGAGAGTAAAGTTTTTAATAATTTAAGAACATGTAATGCTATAAATTGATTCTATAATTAATTAAACACAAAAACATATGAGCAATAAACTCTTTAGGAAATGTAATTGCTAAAGTGTTTCTAAAGGCTATTGTGGATTTAGATGTATCTAGAAGATTGCAATTTTTAAAAATTAAATAATCTTTTAGTGAAAGTTCCTTACAATTTATATTTTTTTTATATACATTTACTTTTTGTAAAATTTTATTTAAAAGTTCATCATATCTATATACAATATTTCTTTCAATTTCTAAAATTTCTGCAGTGATTTCCATAGCCATGATAATATTAACACGGCTTTTTGTTATTATGCCTGAAAAGTTATCAATTTTTTTTATAGTTCTTAATAGTTTTAAATGATTGTATAGGGAATTATTAAAATTTAAGGAATCAGTTATAAGTTTAAACTCAATGGCATTAATATTTACTAATAATCCCTTAGGGAACTCATCTTTGAAAAAATAATAGTTTTGTCCTGTTAATTGCTTAAAGGTTTTTAATGTATCTAAATATCCTATACTTATATTTCTTTTAATTCTTTCACTATCAAAACTAATAATTGGACCAAGATTTTCACTACATTTTATTTCTATTATAGGTATATCATTTATATTATTAATTTTTTGACTGAATCCAGGTCCATCTATATCCACTTGGATTATAGCAGAACAAGGGCTATTTAAAAGCATGCTGGTTGGAATATTATTATACATACCTCCATCAACAAAACTGACACCATCAATAACCATATGCTTTAGGCCAGGCAGAGAGCAACTTGCCATTATATAGTCAATAATTTTTCCGTAAGGAATATCAGTCTTAAATATTTCTATAGGTTTTAGGGGATACATAGTAAGGGTAACAATACCAAAATCTATAGGTGAATTCCTTATTATATCTTCATTTAAATAGCGTTGTAGTAATCTTTTTAAAGGTGTATGATCTAACCCTCTATTAGATATAATATTTTTCATGAATTTAGGAAGATTTTTAAATGATAGATTTTCATCTATAGAAAAATTATCATCAATATTGAAGCAAGTTGAAAAATCTATTGATAGCCATAACTCTTCTAAGTCATTATAATTATTGCTACATATAAAAGCGCTATTAATAGCTCCAATAGAAGTTCCAACTACCGAAGATATATCTATATTTAATTCTATTAAAGCTTTCCACACTCCAACTTCATAAGCACCCCTAGAACCACCACCACCTAATACTAATCCATAACTATTCAAGCGTTATAACACCCCTTCGGTAAGTAAAATTAACTTAAATATAATTCTACTTAATATTATATTATACTAAATGAGTTAAATTTGATAATTATTATAATGATTATATTATATATACTAATAATTACTATTTATACGTTGAACTTTTATGTAAAAAACTATATAATTAGTATATACTAACAATAGAATTATAGTATAGTAAACTATTTTAAATGATATAATTTAAAAATGTCGGAAGATTTCAATAATAACCAAGATGAGAAGGAGATTAGTTATGGAAATAAGTTTAAATTTAATAGAAGAAGCAGTTAAATCCAATAGTATTGAGGAAGTAAGAAAAGCATTAATTGAATACATAAGAGTTGAACCAGAAAATTCAGAAAAAATTATAAATGCATTAAATTATGCTAAAGAAAACATTAAGGGATTATTTGAAATTCATGATGGAGCAAAACTAGAAGAGGATAATAAGTGGACTAAAGAATATTTTTTGAAAACTCTTCAAGATTTATCGAATAACTTTTCAGAAGAAAGATTTAATCATTTGTGCTTAGTAGGAGCTTTTATATATCCAAATGAAGATATTATAGAACAGGATACAGTTATAATTAACAATGTGAAACCTATTTCAGATGCTGAAATTAAATTTGAAAAAGTAAAGTCTGCTCTTGCATTAGGAACTGGACTTTTAATAGGATACATCATTGGTAAAAAGATTAATAAAAAAAGATAATATATATTAAAATGCCCTATTAGTATTTTATTGAATTAATACTAATAGGGCATTTTAATGTTTTTAGGAATTATAATGTATTGAAATTATTTTACAATTTTTATTGAAAACTACCACTATATAATTCATATCTTTCAATATGATTAATATGTTTTTGATAATCTTTATTCATTAAATTTATAGTAGTATAGCTTTCACGATTAATAAAATTAGGATCTGATATTAATTTACAACCTAAATTTAATACATTATTTGCAGCTTCACAAGTTTTTTTTAAAAGCTCTTTGTCAATAACTGTAGCATCAATATTAATATATGAATTTATATCAACACAATTATCAATTTCTATAGGATTACCACCTAAATCAGTTATTATATTACATATTCTATATGCATGTTTTTGGTAGTCATTTCGAACTTTAGATATTTGAGAAATAACATCTTCATTTTTAGAGTGCTTTATATAATCTTCAAAAAGGTTTATATCAATATATATGCCCTGTAATAATTCATTTAAACTATTAACTATATATTTTTTATCCAAGAAAATCAACTCCTTGCAATAATATTCATTATATTATTGCCTAAGTGGTATTGACATTATTCATATTAGAAAATATTATAAAAGGATAAAAAGGCCATTTAATATATGATCTTTTCAAAGCATACTAGGATTTGATAACTGGTTTGTCTAGTTTTTCTGGGTCTTCTAGTTTTTCCATTGAGAATCCTGTGTATCCATAAACTATTGATATTATAGGATTTATATAGTTCAAGAAGCAGAATGGTGCATATAAGAAACAAGAAACACCAAGAGTAGTAGACATAAATGCTCCACAGGTGTTCCATGGAATAAATGGTGATGTTAATGTTCCAGAATCTTCTAGAGCTCTAGATAAATTCTTAGGTGCTAAGCCACGTTTAGCATACTCATCTTTATACATTCTACCTGGAATAACTATAGATAAATATTGATCTCCAGCAAGTATATTAACAACAATGCAAGAAATTATAGTAATTAGTACAAGAGAACCTGTATTAACGGCAAGTCTAAGTAATTTTTCAGCAAGTACATTTAAGAATCCAGCTTTCTCCATTATACCACCAAAGGTCATCGCACATATAATTAAAGAAACGGTATACATCATACCTTGAAGGCCACCTCGAGTTAATAGTTCATCTACAATTTCAACTCCAGTTTCACTTACATATCCATCATTTAAAATGTTAACTATATCACCATAATTAGAACCTTGTACTAAAATAGCTAAAAGAACTCCCGTAGCAACACCTATTAGTAGTCCTGGAATTGCAGGCATTTTTTTTATAACAAGTATTATTACTATTATTGGAGGTAGCAATAGAATTGGGTTAATTACACCGGAGGCTTTTAGTCCATCAAATATTATATTCAACTTTGATACATCCAATTCTTGGCCTGCATATTTCATCCCAAGTATAGCGAATAGTATAAGAGATATTATTAAACTTGGCGTTGTAGTATAAAACATATGCTTAATGTGATCAAATAAAGTAGAACCAGCCATAGCAGGAGCTAAGTTAGTTGTATCAGAAAGCGGTGACATTTTATCTCCAAAATATGCACCAGATATTATAGCACCAGCTATCATTGGAGTAGGGATTCCTAAACCAATACCTACGCCTATAAGTGCAATACCTACAGTACCAGCAGTTGTCCACGAACTTCCAGTAGCTAATGAAACTATAGCGCAGATTATACATGTAGCAACTAAGAATATACCAGGAGATAAAATTTTAAGTCCGTAATAAATCATTGTTGGTACAGTACCACTTAATATCCAAGCACCAATTAAAACTCCAATTATCATAAGTATTATAATTGCTTGCATTGACATTTGAATAGTATCGATAAATCCTTTTTCGAGATCTTCCCATTTAAATCCAATACATAAAGCTGTAATAGTTGCAGCTGCAGCTGCAATTATTAAAGGAATATGTGGACTTGATTCATAGAATATAATTGCAATAGATAGAGAAATAATGAGAACTAAAATAGGTATAAGAGCTTGCCAAACTTTTGGCTTTCTAGGGGGGGAAGCTATCTTACTAGATTTTTGTTTTTTTTCTTTCATTAACAACACACTCCTATATTAAATTCCAATTTAAGTAATTAAATAAATTATATATCAGTATAATTATAATTGCAATACTATTCAGAAAATTTATGAATTAAAAAGCCGTATTTAATATTATGCATTTTTATGAAAAATAATTGATATAAACAGCTATTATAATTAGTTTATGAAACTTGATAAATTATTATATTCATTTTATTGTAATAAAAAAAGAGTACAAAAAAACTTTGTACCCCAAGTTATTATAAATGTTATAATTATACACTTATATATTAAATGATTTATAGGCTGTAAGAAATTTATTTATATCATCTTCGCTATGAGAAATTGATAGGAACATTGCTTCAAATTGTGACGGTGGTAAATTAATTCCTTTGTCTAACATATGCATAAAATATTTTCTAAATATGTTTGTATTACAACTTTTAGCATCTTCGTAATTATTAATTTCATTTAAGTCTGTAAAAAATACAGTCATCATACCACAAACTCTATTAATTACTACATTTATATTTTTTTCTTTTGAAATTTCTTTAATACCATTTTCTAATCTTGTTCCTATGGTTTCTATATGGGTATATATATCTTGTTTTTCATGTAATTCTTTAACTGTTGCTATTCCAGCAGCCATAACAAGAGGATTACCTGACATGGTTCCTGCCTGATACACAGGGCCTAATGGAGCAAGTAGTTCCATGATTTCACGTCTTCCGCCATAAGCCCCACAAGGTAAGCCGCCTCCAATAATTTTACCATAGGTAATAAGATCAGGTTTAACATTTGGGAATAGCTCTCTTGCGCCTTTATATGCAATTCTGAAACCACACATTACTTCATCAAATATTAATAAAGTACCATTATCTTTACAAAGTTTATCTAAGTTCTCCATGAACTCCATAGAAGGTTTAACAACTCCCATGTTTCCAGCAATAGGTTCAATAATAACACAGGCTATATCATTACTATAAGCAGTAAATATTTCTTTTAAATTATCTATATCGTTATAATTAGCAACAATTGTATGCTCTATGTGTTCTTTAGGTATACCAGCGCTGCCAGGTATTCCACAAGTCATAACACCAGAACCTGCACTTACTAAAAATCCATCATAATGGCCGTGATAACAACCAGCAAATTTAACAATTTTATTTCTCTTAGTATAGCCTCTGGCTAATTTAATTGCACTCATAGTAGCTTCAGTGCCAGAGTTAACCATTCTAATCATATCAATTGAGGCAGTTTCACATAAAAGTTTTGCTAAGTCTAATTCTAATTTTGTTGGTGCACCAAAGGCTATAGCAGTTTCTGAAGTATTTTTTATAGCATCAACAACTCTGGAGTTACAATGCCCTAAAATCATAGGTCCCCAAGCTCCAACAAAATCTATGTATTCTTTATTTTCTTCGTCATATATTTTAGAACCCATACCAGATTTTATAATAGGAGGGGTGATACCCATATCCTTAAGTGCTCTTACTGGACTATTAACTCCTCCGGGAATATACTTTTTGCTTTCTTCAAATATAGTTTTATTGTTCATTAAGCTCTTCCTCCTAATTAAATTTATTTAGAAAAATACGTTCAATTAACTCATAGGCGTCCTTATTATTTCCTTTTAAAGTTTCTTCTTTTAAAACTTCAATGGCACGATTTATATATGTGTTAGCACTACTTTTTAAAAGGGTAGCTACAAGCTTGTCATTATCTTTAGTGTACTTTTTATTTTTAAAAGTTTTAAGATTATTTTCCACAAGTAATTTACCTTCTTCTTTTACATCTTTAATTATACCACTTAAGGACATTAACTTTAAAAAATTATTATATTCACCATAGTATTTCTTTATTATATATTTATTTGAATTCATAATATTTCTTCGCTGAATCTTATTTTCTTTATCTACATTTTGAAGATTATCTAAATTAAATAAACATATATTTTTTAATTCACTACAAGAATCTTCAACATTAATTGGTAAGGAAAGATCAAAAATTAAAATTGGTTGTGAAGGGAGATCTTTCTTTAGTACAATTGGAGTAGGGGAAGAAGTACAGCATATTAAAGCATCTATATATTTATAAGTATCTACCATATTATCAATGGGTATAATTTCAATCTTTTTATTTTCCATTAATTTTATATTTTTTATTATAGTACTATGATTAATAACCTTATCTGTATTTCTTACTACAATATATATTTTATCTAAGATATCTTGTTTTCCTATAAGATAATTTAAAGTTAATTGAGCCATTTTACCAAAACCTAATATTAATATATTTTTACAACCTTGGTCTATAGCTTTTTTAGCAGCAATAGATGAATAGGACACAGGTGTCTTATATAGTTTACTTTCGGTTTTAAACTCTTTACCACAACTAATAGCCATTGTAAATAGCTTATCAAAAGAAGCTTTTATAACTTTTAACTCTTTACTTTTTAAGTAGGCATCCTTTACTTGACCTAAGATTTGATCTTCACCTAAAATTTTTGAATGAAACCCACAACTAACTTCCAGTAAGTGAGTTATAGCCTTGCTATCATTAGAGTAAAATATATATTTAATAAACTCTTCATCCCAATTAAGTGTATTGAATACTTCTTGTATTATGATATTTTGAGATAGGGAAGATTTTAAGTATATTTCTGTTCTATTACAGGTATTAATTATAACAACTTCTTCGCATAGAGTTTCTTTCATTTTTAGTAATATTCCATCTATATTATCTTGGGATATTGCTAGTTTAGCTCTTAAAATTAAGTCAAGTTCTTTCTTTATTCCAATTAAATGAATCATCTTTACCCCCAAATCTATGAAACTACTAAATTTTATTTAATCAAATTTAAAACCCACTACAAGTGGGCACATTATAACTCATATATTGTAACATGAAAATTATACTATATGAAAATTTTTTTGACAATGATAAAATAGGATAATAAAATTGTATTGTATAGATTACTAATTTCTAACAAATAAAAGGTGAGGTAATACTATGAAAAAGTTTATTCTAAATGTCCTTATTTCTATTACAGGTTTTGTTTTAATTATTCTTATTTCTACTTTAATAGTAACAAGCATTAAACCTATTTATACTTACAGTATTAATAAATTTAATATGGAAGAGAGAACAAGCTTATCTATTGCGGAGATGAAAAAAAATTATTCTTATGTAATAGACTATTTGTTATATAATAACAACGACAAATTTGAACTACCATCTTTAGAATCATCAGAGGCTGGTGCTTTTCATTTTAAAGAAGTAAAGGAATTATTTAAACTAGCTAAGATTACTATATTAAGTTTAATAATTACGTTAGCAATATTGTCTGTACTGTATACTAGCAGTTATAAGAGCTATATTTATATAAAATATATTTCCATTATATCAATTATTACTCCAGTTATATTCTCAATAGTTGTAAGTATTAACTTTAATTTTTTCTTTACAATATTCCATAAAATTTTTTTTAATAATGATAAATGGATTTTTGATCCCAACACAGATCCTATTATAAACATATTACCTGAAGAGTTTTTTGCATTATGTACTGGTACTATTGGAATTCTTTGCATAGTCATTGGAATAGTACTATATGTGGTGTATTACAATTATAATAAAAAGAATTTAAAAAGATATTAGAAAAAATCTAATATCTTTTTGAAATTAAAGATAATTTACATTGACTTTTTTACCTAATGCAGTTAGTAATCTGGCTATGTCTTTAACAATTTTAATTTTTAAATTAAATTCATCTGGAAAAGATGGATTTTGATGAGCTGGATTAACTGCTTGCCCTATATATATATCTATGGATGTACCTTCATTAATTAACATATTAGTAATTCTAGAGGCTCCATCAGAGCCATTTATAGCACAGGGTATAGCATTCTTTTTAATGGAATTTAGATAATTTTTTAATAATTCTTTTACTTTATTTAAAGTTAGTATACCTTCTGTAACCAAGTCTATCCCTTTCATAAATCCCATAGGCGGGACTTCCGAAGTATAATGCTTTAAGTCTATCTCTATCGGGGTGTGTAATGTATTAGATATTATATTAGCAGTAGTGCCACCACATACAATTTTTTTACCTGTAGCATTTTTCACAAGATTTATAAGAATATCATCGTCATCCTTATTTTTAGGTGGCCCTGTAAAGAGAGAGATGTTTTGTTCCTTTCTTATCTTAATAGTTACTACTGTTGTATCATCCCCAGGTTTATTATCATATAAGTCTTTACAAACCTCTAATAGTTGTCTACATATGTTTTGAGCAATCACCTCTTTATGGAGTACATTAGTTAGATATCTATTTATATGAGGCCATTCCCAACCTAAATTTAAGAGTCCACCTACACCAGCATGTACAACTCCGTCACTTATAATAACTAGAGCATCAGATTCATTCATATAAAATCTACTTTCAAAAATAACTTTACCATTCACTATACGTCGATTCTTCTTGATGTCACAACTACGATTATTTCTAAAAAGAAAAACAGGTGGATTATCGTACTCTACCATATATACCTCGCCACTGTTTTTAATTTTCACAATTGTAAAAGTGGAGTAGGCTAACTTTCTAACTTGACATTCAGGCAATGTATTAATTATAGTATCTATAGTCTCATCTATAGTAGCCCCTTCTTTTAACATAGTAACTGCAATCTTAGATGTTAAAGTTCCTAGTATATTAGCTTTAACACCACTGCCAAGACCATCTGACATCACTACGATAATTCCATCTTCTGTATTAGCAATTTCAACGTTGTCACCACAAAGTTCTTCACCGTGTTTATTCATACTCATATTAGCTACATCTAAGTAATATTTTCTCATATTAGTCTTCCTCTTCTAATACTTTTTTTAACTCTAGGATAGCAACTTTAGTTTCTGCAGTAGTTTCACCAAGTAAGCTAGCAATTTCTTGAGCAACCATCATTTGCTTGTTTATAATTGTTTGGGTAACATCAATAGATTTACGCTTCAATTCAGTCAATTCTAATTTCCTATTTTCTTCCTCAGTTATGTCTGTAAATGTTATCAATAAAGATGAGTGATTTTTAATATAAATTACACTTTTATACCCATGAAAATCTAACTTACTGTAGAATACTTTTTTACCTAAAATATTCTTTTTTGTGTCGGCTACTTTTTTAAAGTCTAAGTCGTGTATAATTTCTGTTATAGGAACTCCTATTATACTTTCTTTTTCACAATTTAAAAACATTCTTCTTCCAGAGGGATTAATGTCCTTAATCAATAAGTTATCATCAATTATAATTAAAGCATTAGGTGAATTTTTAAATATTTCACTATTCATATTTTCTGCTAATGATCTCATATAAGGTACACACATCTCAACCTCAGACATTCCATTGTAAACAGCAATTGCCTTTTCAACACAAGTGTTGTATCCACAAGCGCCACAGTTTAATTCATCTTCTTTAGTGTATTTTCCCATTTGTTTAAGAAGAACTTTAATTTCATCGTCTTTAGGTGTTAGCATATGGATTTTTTTATTTTCAAAGTTTCTTGTAAGATTAAGATTATCCTTATTTATATTAATAACTTTTGAATTATTATTTTTTGTTTTTAAGTAATCTTGAATTCTTTGTAGTCTAGTGTATACAGATTCATTATCAGATAATGTGCCTGGACCGCCAAGACAACTTTCATTACAGGCACTTAATTCTATACACACATTCTTTAAAGTGTTATTTTTAAGTTCCTCTAAAATAACTTTACAATTTTCCAGACCATGAACCCTAATTACATTTAAATCTTTTTTATCAATAGTAGGTCTTATGGCATTTAATATTCCACCAACTACAGGATAGCGATCACCTCTTGTAGTACCGCTAAAATCTACTTCTCCATCTTCTAGTTCAGAATATTCAATACCATTTTCTTTTATATAGTCGATGATTTCGTCAAAGGTTAACACAGAATCAACAAATCCTAAATTAGATTCAGATAAAGCTTCATATTTTTTAGATACACATGGACCTATAAAAACAGTATAAGATTCCTCATATCTATTTTTTATGCTTTTTCCATGGGCGACCATAGGAGAGGATACTGGTAAAACTAATGGAATTAATTCAGGATAATATTTTTCTATTAACATTACTATGGAAGGACAGCAACTTGTGATAAATTCACTACTTGAACTACAATCAATCCTACATTCATATTCTTGAGTTACTAGTTCTGCACCTATGGAAACCTCTTCAATATAAGAAAAACCTAATCTTCTTAGAGCAGTTATCAATTTAGAAGGATGAGAGAATACTCCTCTAAAAGCAGGTGCTAATTGAGCAACAACTGTTTTATTGCTATTTAATGCTGCTTTGACATCATCAATATCTGAAAGCACATGACGAGCGTTTTGAGGACATACGACTAAACAATGACCACAAAAAATACATCTATCTTCTTGGATTTTAGCTTGATCATTTAAGACTTCTATAGCTTTAACTGTACAAGTACGTACACATTTGTAGCAATTTTTACAGTTAGCGGAGGAAAAATTCATTACTTGCATAGATTCACCTTCTTAACTATATATTCTTCAAAGAATTTATCTACTTCATCTTCATTTACAGTATAAATGTTATCATCGACAGTAACACATACCGAATCAGTACAATGACCAAGACAAAATGAAGCTTTTAATTCTATTTTATCTGTTAAATTATTTAATTCTATTAAGCTCTTAATTCGGTTTATAACATTGTGAGAACCTCTTACATAACAAGCACTTCCAACACAAACTTTAACAATCAAAATAAAACCCCTCCTTAATCTGTATATATGTTATATAATAAATTATAGAACTTTGGTAAAATACCGTCAATCACATGTTGTTATACATTTGACAATGTTATAAAAGTAATGTAAATAATAAGTATAAAATTTATTATGGGAGGATATAAAATGAGATTAGTAGTTATTTCTGATATTCATGGTTCTTCAAAATACACAAAAAAAGCTATAGAAGTATTTAATAGAGAACAGGGTGATTATTTATTAATTCTTGGAGATATACTTTATCACGGGCCAAGAAATCCATTACCGGAAGAGTATGATCCTAAAGAGGTAGCAAAGATACTAAATGAATATAGATATAAGATAATTGCAGTACGTGGAAACTGTGATTCGGAAGTTGATCAAATGTTATTGGATTTTCCATGCATGGGAGATTATTCTGTAGTTTTATATAATAACAAAAGATTTTTTTTAACTCATGGACACAAATATAATGAGAATAATATGCCTAATATATCTACAGAAGATATAATGCTACATGGTCATACACATATATTAGGTATTAATAAAAAAGATGGCATTTCTATAATTAATCCAGGTTCTATTTCTTATCCAAAGGAAAATAATCCTCATAGCTATGGAGTTGTAGATGGAGATGTATTCTATATAAAAACATTAGAGGGAACTATAATTCAAGAAATAGTATTGAACTAAATAATGTTCTATATTAAAAAGTAGAGGGTATTTCCTCTACTTTTTAATTATTTTATCAATTATATTAGATTCAATTAATTCACTTTTACTAAATCCGTTTCTAAAGTATCTCACTTGCTTATACTTAACTCCACCCATTTCAAAATCAAGGATATCAATTCTATCTCCCTTAAAAATTTCAGCTTCTTTCTTGCCTTTTAGAAATATATGAATTTCCATATCATTCCTCCTTGTAGTTATTAATTAAATAGATTATATAACAACGTAGATGATTTATTCAATAATATAGATAAAGGAATTATTAAATTATGTTAAATAGTATTTTAAAAAATTAAATATATAGAAACTATTTAAGGGTGTTTTTGTACACATAAAGTCATATAATTAAAAAATTTCAAGAATAATTAAAAAATTGAGTATGTTAACATGAAAATAAATGTTATAATAATATGTAAAGGTTCTGGTGGTTATATTGTTGCTATCTGTGCTGCAAAACTAAGTACTAAAGCTTTACTAACGCAAAAGAAAAAAACTTGTTAAAAAGCTATTCACATGGTTCCACCAAAAACAACTAATTTTAATTGCAGGAGGAGTATGTATGAACTTAGAACATGTTAAAAACATTGATACGGAAATTTATGAAGCAATTTGTCTTGAGACTGCTAGACAGGAAAGTAAAATCGAACTTATCGCTTCAGAAAACTTTACAAGTGAGGCCGTGAGAGAGGCTATGGGGTCCACTCTTACAAATAAATATGCAGAAGGATATCCAGGAAAAAGATATTATGGTGGTTGCGAATGCGTAGATGTTGCTGAAAATATTGCTAGAGATAGAATGTGTAAACTATTTGGAGCAGACCATGCCAATGTTCAACCTCATTCAGGTTCTCAAGCTAACATGGCAGTTTATATGAGTGTATTAGAACCAGGAGATAAAGTATTAGGAATGAATTTATCTGATGGTGGACACTTAACCCATGGAAGTCCAGTTAATTTTTCTGGAAAGTTATATAAATTTATATCTTATGGAGTAGGTGAAGATGGATTTATAGATTATGATGCATTAAGAACTGTAGCTTTAGAGGAAAGGCCTAAAATGATAGTTGCGGGGGCTAGTGCTTACCCAAGAATAATAGAATTTGATAAAATAAGATCAATATGTGATGAGATAGGTGCATATATGATGGTAGATATGGCTCATATAGCTGGACTTATTGCCGCAGGTGTACATCCTAGTCCAGCTCCATATGCAGACTTTATTACAACAACAACTCATAAAACTTTAAGAGGACCAAGGGGTGGGGCAATACTTTGTAAAGAAAAGTATGCAAAACTAGTAGATAAAACTATATTCCCTGGAATACAGGGTGGTCCATTAATGCATACTATTGCAGCTAAAGCTATCTGCTTTAAAGAAGCTCTAGACCCATCTTTTAAAGAGTATCAGCAAAAAGTTTTAGAAAATGCTAAATCTCTTGCAAGTGCATTAAAAGAAAAAGGATTTAAATTAGTGTCTGATGGTACCGATAATCATTTAATTCTTGTGGATTTAAGAAATAAAGATATTACAGGAAAAGCAGCGGAGCATCTATTAGACGAAGTTGGAATCACTGTAAATAAAAATACAATACCTTTTGAATCCCAAAGCCCATTTGTAACTAGTGGTATTAGAATAGGTACTCCTGCTACTACTACTAGAGGTTTTGGAAAAGAAGAAATGATTGAAATTGCTGATATAATGAATTGGGCAATTGATAACAGAGATGCTGATTTATCACCTGCTAAGGAAAGAGTTAAAGCTCTTTGCAATAAAATTCCATTATATAAGTAAAGTATTTGTAATAACTAAGGACCTAGCATTTTCACTGCTAGGTCTTTACATTTTTTATAGAATATAAGAATGAATGCAAAGTAAAATTCACATTATATTGACTTATGTGTTTAAACCTCTTATAATTATGGGTGAAAATTAAATAGTATTTTAGGTGCTTTTTAAAAGTGAAAAGGGAATATGGTTAAAATCCATAGCAGCCCCCGCTACTGTAAATGATGACGACCCTCAAATACCACTCTTAATAGGGGAAGGTGAGGTTAGAATGATTCATAAGCCAGGAGACCTGCCTAAATATGAGCTTTCGGAGGGAAATGAGCTATTTTAGTGACTAAGTTAATATGTATAAGTAAAATTAAAGATTTTGGTAAGTTTATCTTACTTAGATTTAAACTTATATTTTTTATTTTACTAAGATGGAAATTTTAATTATTTGGCAAGGGAGCTTTTCTTCCTTGCTTTTTTATTTTATTTAAATTGAAACTCGACTCACTGCGTTCGCTGAGTAAGTGATTCACCCCAAATCAAAGATTTGGGTTCTCTACTTAATAGAAAGAAGGTATTATAAATGGCTAAAATAATGATTCAAGGTACAGCTTCTTCTGTAGGAAAAAGTATACTAGTTACTGCATTATGTAGAATATTTAAACAAGATGGATATTTGGTATGTCCATATAAGTCACAAAATATGTCTCTTAATTCATATATAACTTTGGATGGAAAAGAGATGGGGCGTGCTCAAGTTTTGCAAGCTTATGCTGCAGGGCTTGAACCTGAGGTATATATGAATCCTATTCTACTAAAACCTACTACAGATAAAAATTGTCAAATAATTTTTAATGGAGAAGTATATGGTTACTCCAATGCAAAGGAATACCACAATTTAAAAGTTAAATTTAAGGATGATTTAAAGTCTGCTTTTGAAAAATTAGAAAATCAATTTGATATTATTGTTATGGAAGGGGCAGGAAGTCCAGCAGAAATAAACTTAAGAGACAACGATATTGTTAACATGGGGATGGCTGAACTAATAGATGCACCTGTTTTACTTGTAGGTGATATCGATAAGGGCGGCGTATTTGCTTCTTTATTAGGTACTATTATGCTCCTTAGTGATAGTGAAAAGGACAGAGTTAAAGGAACTATTATAAATAAGTTTAGAGGAGATATATCCTTACTTAAACCTGGAGTAGATAGTTTAGAGGAGTTAACTCATAGGGATTGCTTAGGGGTTGTTCCATATTTTAAATTAGACTTAGAGGATGAAGATGGAGCTGTTGACCTTAATAAAAATATCACAGATAAAATTGATATAGCCATTATAAGGTTACCGCATATATCAAACTTTACTGATTTTGATGCGTTATCTATAGAACCAGATGTTTCTGTAAGATATGTTGAAACTGTAACTGAATTTAAAACTCCTGATTTAGTTATAATTCCTGGAACTAAAAATACCTTAGGGGATTTAGAATATTTAAAAAAATCAGGCTTATATAACAAAATTAGAGAATATGAAGTTAATGGGAAAATCATAGGTATTTGTGGAGGATATCAAATGCTAGGGAAGATATTAGAGGATCCTTATGGAGTTGAAACTACACTAGAGTCTATGGAAGGATTAGATATTTTACCTATAAAAACAGTTTTTGAAGAGAAAAAGATTACTACTAGAGTTAATGGTATCATAGCAAAGGATTTAATAAACAATGATACACCTTTAAGTATTTATGGATATGAAATACACATGGGAAAAACTACGATTTTAGATGAAGGTAAAAGCCTTATTAACATAAATAAGAGCAATAATGAAGAAGCTAATCATTTAGATGGGGTAGTAAATAATAAAAGAAATGTTATGGGAACGTATATTCATGGTATTTTTGATGGGGTTGAGTTTAGACAACACATTATTAATGAATTAAGAAGAGACAAGGGAATTGAAGAGAAGGTTTCTATGGCTTATGAGCACTTAAGAGAAAAGGAATTAGATAAACTAGCTGACCTTGTAAGAGCCTCTATAGATATGAATAAAATATATAAAATAATGGGCTTAAATAGATAGTGGGAGAAGTTATCATGATTAATTTTCATATATCCTTAAATATACTTTGTGTATCTTTAGCAGTTATTTTAGACTTTATTTTAGGTGATCCTAATTGGCTATCACATCCGATTATATATATAGGAAAACTTATTGGAGCTATAGAAAAGTGGCTAAGAAAACATTTCCCTAATAATATTAAATTGAAGTGGGCTTCTTTATTTATGGTGTTTATGGTTTGTATAATTACATACACTATTCCATATTTATTACTTAAGCTATCTATAATAAATAATATTGTTTTTATAGTAGTTAATACTTTAATAATATGGACAACACTTGCTGCTAAGAGTCTTCATACAGCCGGAATTCAGGTCTATAATGCTCTTGTTCAGGATGATATAAAAGAAGCTAGAGTTAAGCTTTCATATATTGTAGGTCGAGATACAACTTCTTTAAGTAAGGATGAAATAATTCGAGGTGATGTAGAAACTATAGCTGAAAATACTTCTGATGGTATAATTGCACCTATAATTTATGCCATCATAGGAGGGGCACCACTTGCTATGATGTATAAAGGAATTAACACTATGGATTCTATGGTAGGGTACTTAAATGAAAAATATAAGAATATAGGTTTTTTTCCAGCAAATGTTGATGATATATTTAATTTTATTCCTGCTAGACTAACTGGAGTATTAATGTGTCTTACAGCATGGGTAGTTAAGGGAAGGATAATTGAATCCTTTAAGATTATGATTAGAGACAGAAAGAATCATAAAAGTCCTAATTGTGCCTATCCTGAGGGAGCTACTGCTGGAGCCTTATCTATTCAATTAGGTGGTGCTAATACCTACTTTGGAGAAATAGTAGAAAAACCAACTATTGGAGATGCTACAGAAGCTTTAAGTCATCAACACATTAAGAAATCTATAATACTAATGTATAGTAGTGAAATTTTACTAATAATATTAAGTTTAACATCTATAATTATACTTTAGTTAAAGGTGAGTGTTTTTATATACTTGCACATATTAAGATGAAAGGTGGTATATATATTTTGAAACATGGAGGAGATATATATACTGAAGGTACTTTAATTGGAAGAAAACTTTTAGACTTTAGCTCAAATGTAAATCCTATATCCATATCTAAGGATTTTAAGGGAAATATAGGAGAAGCTTTAGAAAAGGTACCTCTGTATCCAGATATAAAATATAGAGAATTAAAAAATAACCTATTAAATTATTTATTTAAAAGTAATGAGTATTTTAATGGAAATGCCTATGGTAAAGAGTATTTTAATAGCATAGGTATTGAAAATATTATAGTAGGAAATGGAGCAGCTGAAATTTTAGATTTAGTTATAAGCTACTTGAATTCTATAACCATAGTTGTTCCTTCCTTTGTAGAATACGAAGATTTTAGTAAAAAACATAAATTGGATATCAATTATTCTTTTTTAAATGAGTTTATGGAATATGATTATGAAGATATTTTTACACAGATACAAAATACTGAGGGGTTAATAATGGCTAATCCTAATAATCCAAATGGTTGTATTATTGATCATTGTAAATTTAAAAACATATTAGATTATTGTGAAGCCCATAATAAATTAGTGATTATTGATGAAGCGTTTATAGAGTTTGTATTAGATAATAATAAGAGTATAATTAATTATATACATAATTATAGTTGTATTGTAATTGTTAGAGCTATAACAAAATTTTTCTCCATGGCAGGAGTTCGTTTGGGCTATGCCATAAGTAGAAATAATAAATTACTAGATTTCATTATTTGTAATCAAAATCCTTGGACAGTGAATTGTTTTGCAGAAGTTGCTGCTAAGTATGCATTATTTGATGAAAAGTTTATAGATGAAAGTAAAAATTGGTTGATATCCGAAAGAGCATTTATGAAAAAATCTTTGAATGATATAAAGATTATACAAAAGGTGTATGAAAGCAAGGCTAATTATTTTCTTTGTAAGATAAAAGGAATTACAAGCTCAGAACTTTTAAAACAGCTTATGGAAAAGGGTATTTTAATTAGAAATTGTAATAACTATACTGGTCTTAATGATAGTTTTGTAAGGTTAGCTATAAAAACTAGAGATATGAATGAAACTATTATAAAAGCTTTAAGTGAAATTAGTAGCTAAATAAATATTAAAATAAAGGATAGGATTCTCATGGATAGTTTTAATGATTCCGTATTTATTTCATTGAATGGTATGAATACTAAAGTTTTAATATTAGGAGGAGGAAAAAGTGCTTTAATAAAAGCTAAAACTCTTTTAAATAGTAGGTTTGTGGTTCATTGCATCTCAGAACAGTTTACAGATGAATTTAAGTTGTTAGATGGTGCTTATGATAATTTGAAACTTCTAGATAAAACTTTTACTAATGAGTTATTGGAGGATTATCATTTAATTGTAATTTGTACAAATGATTCTAAATTCAACGAAAATATTAGGAATATATGTAACAGTAAAAATAAAATTTTTATTGATACTACCCTTCCGGAGAATTCTAAAGCTATTCTTTGTGCTACAGGAAGAAGTGAAAATATTGCTTTGGGGCTTCGAATTAAAGGAAAAAATCCTAAAGCATCGGTATTTTTATGCAATAAGGCAAAGGAGTATCTTCAGAACTTTGACAATTATATAGAATTTATAACTCATATTAGAAATAATGTAACAACTTTAAATAATAAAAGTGAAATTCTAAATTTTATATGTTCTGAAGATTTTCTTTTCTTCTTTAACAATGGATACCATATTGAGATTTTGCAATTATTTTATTCGGATTTAATAAATGA
Organism: Clostridium sp. UBA5712; assembly: GCF_002419845.1. Classification (NCBI taxonomy): domain Bacteria; kingdom Bacillati; phylum Bacillota; class Clostridia; order Eubacteriales; family Clostridiaceae; genus Clostridium; species Clostridium sp. UBA5712. Next base: position 79,653 of record NZ_DIGW01000001.1, read on the forward strand.
ATGGGTATAGATTTAAATTATACAATGAATGGAGGAGTAGAATTGAATTTAAAATTAGCTACACGAAAAAGTAAGCTTGCTCAAGTTCAAACTGATTATGTAATGGATTTGGTTGAAGAGCTACATAATATAAAATGTGAAAAGGTTCTTACAGATACTTTAGGAGATAAAAGACTTGATGTAACGTTAGATAAAATAGGTGGAAAGGGAGTCTTTATAAAAGAGTTAGAAAAATTAATGATTGATGGAAAAGCACATGGAGGAGTCCATAGTATGAAGGATGTGCCATATGAGCTACCAGATGGTTTCTCTATTGCTGCTACGCCAATAAGGGAAGATGTAAGGGATGCCTTTGTTTCTATGAATGGTGTTTCATTTTTTAATTTACCTAAGGGGGCTAGAGTTGGTACTAGTAGTAAAAGAAGAAGTGAGCAAATTCTCCTTTTAAGACCAGACATTGAAATAGTTCCTGTAAGAGGTAATGTTCAAACAAGAATTGATAAGATTGAAAATGAAAACTTAGACGGAATAGTATTAGCAGCTGCTGGATTAAAGAGATTGGGATTAGAAGGAATTATTACCAATTATTTTGAAACAAATGAAATAATTCCTGCTATTGCACAAGGAGCTTTAGGTATAGAAATTCATGAGAGTTGTGAGTATGCAGATGAATTAAGGGCTCTAGATAATGAGGAAGTTAGAATTTGCGTAGAAGCTGAAAGAAGTTTTATGAGAGAGTTAAAGGGTGATTGTCATTCTACTATTGGTGCATATGCTTCTATAGAAGATGATGTAATGACTATTATGGGTATATATGAAGTCAATGGTAATTTAGTAAAAGACACTATAATAGGAAATAAAGAAGAATATTTAAACTTAGGAAAAAAATTATCACAAGTTATCTTAAATAAGTAGATATTTAATAGGAGGATTTATGGGAAAGGTTTATTTAATTGGAGGTGGTCCAGGATCACCAGACTTAATAACATTAAGAGCTATAAAGGTTTTAAGAGAATGTACAGCTATACTTTATGACAGATTATCTGGTTCTGAAATATTAAAATATGTAAATAGAGATGCAAAACTTTATTATTGTGGAAAAGAGCCAGGATGTCACTATAAAACTCAGGAAGAGATTAATGATACCTTAGTTAAATTAGCAAAAGAAGGACATATTGTTGGAAGAATTAAAGGTGGAGATCCATACATATTTGGTCGTGGTGGTGAAGAAGCTTTAGCTCTAATAGATGAAAATATTGATTTTGAAGTAGTGCCAGGTATAACTTCACCTATTGCAGCACTCAATTATGGTGGCATACCTGTAACCCATAGGAAAATTGCCCAAAGTTTTCATGTCTTTACTGCTAAAAGTGCAGCTGGTTTAAACTTAGATTTTGAAACTATAGCTAAATTAAAGGGTACTTTAATTTTTATGATGGGTTATGAACAATTAGGAGGCATTTGCAACGGTCTTATTACTGCTGGATTAGGAGAAGAAACTCCAGTAGCTCTTGTAATGAGTGGAACTACCTCTAATCAAAAGAAAGCAGTAGGAACTTTAAAAGATATAACTGAAATAGCAAAGGAAAAGGGCATATCAAATCCATCTATCATTGTAGTGGGAGAAGTAGTCAAATTCAATGATAAGTTGAATTGGTTTGAGAAGTTACCTCTATTCGGAAGAAATATTTGCATAACTAGGAGTAAAGCTCAAAGCAGGGAAATTGGCGATGAATTATCTAAATTAGGAGCTTCAGTTACAGAAATAAATTCTATTGCAATAGAACCTAATCCTGAAAGTATTAAAGCTATTGAAAATAAATTAGAAGACTATAAGTATATATTATTAACTAGTATTAATGGAGTTGAAATGCTATTTAATGCATTATACCATAACAGTATAGATATAAGAAAAATTAAAGGTGAGTTTGTTTCTATAGGAGATGCTACTACTAAAGCTTTAAAAGCTAAGGGAATAATTCCAACTTTAACAGCAGAGGAATTTACAGGTGAAGGTTTATTTAAAGCTATAGAACTAAAGGTTTCATCAGGAGATAAAATATTAATTCCACGCTCAAAAAAGGGGAGAAACTATATTGTAAATGAACTTCGAAATATTGGAGCTGAGGTAGATGATATACCAGTATATGACACAGTTATTGGTGAAAATCCTAATATAGTTTCTTTTGATAATTGTGATACAGTTGTATTTACTAGTCCTAGCACCGTAGAAAATATGATTACTTTAGTTGGAATAGATAAGATAAAAGAAAAATCAATTATATCAATAGGGCCTATTACTTCAAAGGCTTTAAATATTCATCAATTATCCTATACACAATGTGATAAAATTGGAACTCAAGGTATTATAGATACCTTAATAAAATAAATTTTTTTAAAGACTGAAAGGTAGGTGTATCATGGCCTTGCATTAATAGGCCATGTTTATTATGTTCAAAAGATATAGAAGATTAAGAGAAACTAGTGCAATAAGAGATATGGTACGTGAAACTATTTTAAATAGTAATGATTTTATATACCCAATTTTTGTGGTTGAAGGAGAAAATATTAAAGAAGAGATTCCATCTCTGGTAGGGAATTACCACTGGTCTTTAGATAGATTACCAGAAGTTATAGATGAAGTTATTGCTGCAGGAGTAAAAGGTATAATCTTATTTGGACTTCCGGATGAGAAGGATGAAATTGCTTCTTCAGCTTTCTGTGAAGAGGGTATAGTTCAAAGAGCAATAAGAAAAGTCAAAGAAATCTCTAAGGAATTATTTGTTATTACCGATGTATGCATGTGTCAATACACTTCTCACGGTCATTGTGGAGTTATTAAAAATGAGAGAGTAGATAATGATGAAAGCTTAAAGTACTTAGCTAAGATTGCACTTTCTCATGCTAAAGCTGGAGCTGACATGATTGCACCTTCAGATATGATGGATGGTAGAGTTAAAGCCATAAGAGATATCTTAGATGAAAACGGATTTAAGCATATATCTATAATGAGTTATAGTGCAAAATATAGTTCTGCTATGTATGGTCCTTTTAGAGCAGCTGCAAATTCAGCTCCTCAATTTGGAGATAGAAGCAGCTATCAAATGGATCCTGCTAATGGTAAGGAAGCTATGAGAGAAATCGCAGCTGATATTGAAGAAGGTGCTGATATAGTAATGGTTAAACCAGCTATATTATATTTAGACATAATAAAAGAGGCCAGTATGACTTTTAATATGCCTATAGCTGCCTACAATGTCAGTGGAGAATATGCTATGATAAAAAATGCAGGAGAAAATGGATTAATTGATGAAAAAAGAGCTGCTCTTGAAATGTTAATTTCAATAAAAAGAGCTGGTGCTAAATTAATTATCACTTACTATGCATTAGAAGCAAGTAAATGGATTAAAGAATAAATAGATTTAACATAAAAACTCATTGTAATAAAGCAATGAGTTTTTTTATACCATAATAATTAGAAATCAGAATTTAGATATTTGGTATAATGAATAATTTTAAAACGAAATTCATATTTATAAATTATATCATTGATTGTATAAAATTTTAGCAGTATAATAGGTTTAGATGTTTATTAGTAGAAAATAGGGGTGAATATGGATGAATGTTAAAGAAAAAATTGAAAGCCTAAGAAGGGCTATGAAGGAAAATCAATTATCAGCTTACATTATTCCTAGTTTTGATTCTCATCAAAGTGAATATGTAGCTGAATACTTCAAAGCTAGAGCATGGATTTCTGGCTTTACAGGTTCAGCAGGAACTGTAGTGGTAACTCTTAATAGAGCAATACTATGGGCAGATGGTCGTTATTATATTCAAGCTGAAAAGCAACTATCTGGTACGGGAATAGAGCTTTTTAAAATGGGACAACCTAAGGTTCCTACCTTCACAGAATTTCTAAAAAAAGAGCTTAATCCAGGAGATATAGTTGGTTTTGATGGTTCTGTAATGCCTATTGGAATATATAAAACTATGACAGAAACATTTAAAAGCAGAAAAATAAAAATAAATCCAGAAAAGGATTTAATATCTCCAATTTGGAGTGATAGGCCAGCTATGCCTAATACAAAGGTGTTTCTTCATGATGTTAAATTTGCAGGTGAATCAGCATCAGAAAAACTTGCTATTATTCGTGAAAAGATGAAGGAAATAGGGGCTGAATATTACGTATTAAGTTCCTTAGATGATATCGCTTGGACATTAAATATTAGGGGAAATGATGTAGAAAGCAGTCCTGTAACAATATCTTATTTATTAATTAGCATGGATTATGTTAAGTTTTTCATAGATAATAATAAATTAACTGATGAAGTTATAACCAATCTAAAGGCTTCTTCTGTTGATATATTAAAGTATAATGAGATATTCAATAACTTAAAAGAACTTAAAGATACATCTATATTATTTGATCCAAATAAAACTAATGTGAAAATTCTTACCTCATTAAATGAATCTATTTCTAAAATCGAAAAAAGAAATATAACTACAGATTTAAAAGCAATAAAGAATGAAGTTGAAAGAAGTAACTTTAGAAACTGTACTATAAAAGATGGAGTTGCTATGGTTAAGTTCATAAAGTACTTAAAAGAAAATGTAGATAAAGAAGAAATATCTGAGATGTCAGCCACAGATACTCTAATTAAATTAAGAAGTGAACAAGAGTATTTTGTTGAACCAAGTTTTTCAACCATAGCTGCATATAAAGAGCATGCTGCCATGATGCATTATTCTGCTACGCCAGAAAGTAATTATATTTTAAAGCCAGAAGGATTATTCTTAGTGGATTCAGGTGGGCAATATTATGATGGAACTACAGATATAACAAGAACCATAGTTCTAGGTGAATTGACCGAAGAAGAAAGAAGAGACTTTACTCTTGTAGTTAAGAGTAATTTAGCTTTAACTATGGCTAAGTTCTTATATGGAGCTACTGGATCTAATTTAGATGTTATTGCAAGAACACCACTTTGGGAAGCAGGAATTGACTATAAATGTGGAACTGGTCATGGAGTTGGATTTTTCCTTAATGTTCATGAAGGACCACAAAACTTCTCACAAGTTCCTAATACAGTAGTATTTGAAGAAGGAATGAATGTTACAAATGAACCTGGTGTATATAAAGAAGGTAAGCATGGTATTAGAATAGAGAATTTACTATTTGTTACTAAAGACAATGAAACAGAATATGGGGGACAATTTATGAAGTTTGATGTAGCTACCTATTGTCCTATAGATTTAGATGGTATAAAAATAGATATGCTTACAGAAAAGGAAAAATTATTATTAAATAATTATCATAAAGAAGTATATAAATTGTTATCACCTTATCTAAATACAGAAGAAAAAGAATTTTTGAAGAAAGAAACTAGAGAAGTTTAACCTTATATTACAAATTATTGTTTCATAACAAAACAAAAATCATCTCTACATAATAGGGATGATTTTTATTATAGCATTTTAATATTATAGCATTTTAAATATTCCGGATATTATAATTAGTAACATACCTATAAACAAATAACTGAACATATTAGAATCACGGTTCATGGCAATACCTCCAAACTTACTGGTGTTTATATGTACACTTATAATATATACGCTATATAGGTGGAAAAAATACCTGATTAAATAATATAAAAAAATATAATATTTTACTATAATGTGATATAATTATACTTAATACACAAGCATATAATAATTTATATATGCTTGTTAATATTATTTAAATTTGAGAGGTGATATTTAATGGATTTAAACTGGATTTGGTTTGGATTACTTATTTTTGTAATAATTGTAGATATAACTACAAGTAGTTTTACCTTTTCATGGTTAGGGTTAGGATTTATTCCTGCTTTTATTGCAGGATATTTTGTAGACTTTACTACACAAATATGGATTGCTTTAATACTAGGAACTATTGCAATTATATTTGGATTAAAGGTGTCTAAAAAATATATTAACGTAAATCTACCAACTGAAAAACCATTGGTTGGCAAGTATGAAGATAGAGAGTTTGTATCTGAAGTTAAATTAGAAAGTAATAGGGAATGTAGAATAAAAGTTAACGAAGTTTATTGGACAGCTAGAAATATAGGTGAAGATATAAATATTGGTGATACTTTTAAGGTGTTAAAAATTGAAAATAATAAATTGATAATTAAAAAAGGAGTGATTTAAATGGAATTAGTAATTGGTGTTTTAGTCATACTATTTGTAGTTCTAGTCATCATAATTTCATCAGTTAAAGTAGTTAACACTGGTTCTAACTATGTTATGGAGAGGTTTGGTCAATTTTATAAGGTATTAGAACCTGGCTGGCACTTAACAATACCTTTTGTGGACTTTATTAGAAAGAAGGTATCTGTTAAACAACAAATACTTGATATACCACCACAAAACGTAATAACTAAAGATAATGTTAATATTTCTGTAGATAACGTTATATTTTATCAAGTTTTAAGTGCAAAGGATGCAGTTTATAACATAGAAAACTATGTTCAAGGTATAATGTATTCCACTATAACTAATATGAGAAATATTTTAGGTGATATGACTCTAGATGAAGTATTAGCAGGAAGGGACCTTATAAACTCAAAATTATTACAAATCGTTGATAATGTTACTGATGCTTATGGAATTAAGTTATTGTCTGTAGAAATTAAAAATATTGTACCTCCATCAGAAATTCAGCAGGCTATGGAAAAACAAATGAGAGCTGAAAGAGATAAGAGAGCCATGATTCTTCAAGCAGAAGGATCAAGACAATCAGAAATTGAAAAAGCTGAAGGCGAAAAGAGAAGTAAAATACTTGCTGCTGAAGCGGAAAAAGAAGCAAATATTAGAAGAGCAGAAGGATTAAAAGAATCTCAATTACTAGAGGCAGAAGGTAAAGCAAAAGCTATTGAAAAAATTTCAGAAGCAGAAGCAGAAGCGATAAGAAGAGTAAATGAAGCTATAATTCAATCAGGAACTAATGAAACTGTTATAGCTTTAAAACAAGTTGAAGCTCTTAAAGAAATGGCTAATAATCCTGCTAACAAGCTTATATTACCAAATGAAACACTATCTTCCCTTGGAAGTATAGCAGCTATTGGTGAAATGCTAAAAAATAATAAATAGTAATAAAACAAAGCATTAGGACACAACCTAATGCTTTATTTTATACATAAATAATTACAATATCTATATTAAAATGTTGAATTTATTAAATAAATATTGTAAAAAATTCTATATTAGCATATACTCTTAATACAGTGAAATGAGAAAGTTTATATAAATATATAATTTAAAAGGTAGGTGAAAATTTTATGAATAATTTAAACATTGATTTAGACTTAATGTTAGAGCTTAGCTTATCAGAAACAAGAGGTGAAGGGGAATGTTATTTAAACTTAAATGATGGTGAATTTTCTTACATTCCTCAAAGTATTATAGAAGCATTAAAGGATGAATCCAAATTTGATAAACTTGAAAGTTGGGAAAAGGAATTAGCTACGGAAGCAGAAGATGTTACTATGAACTATAGTGATAATTATCTTTATATTCCACTAATAGATGAAAGTATATTAGTGAATTCCATGAAAAGCTACTTAGATACTTTAAATCCTAATGACAAAAATGAAATTTATAGTAAGGTTGATTGGTCAAATCCTCTATTAACTTTTAATAGAGTTTTAATTAATAAAGACAAATTAGATGAATTTTATACCTTTAGAGATGAATTTTTAATTAATCATTTAATTGATTGGTTAAAAGAGAACAACATAAGTGTAGTTAAATAGTTTTATAATACAAATAAAAAGACGTAGAATTCTTATTAGAGTTCTACGTCTTTAATCTTAATCTAGAAAAGGAGTTTCTCTTTCTATATATACTTTATGCCAAATTAAGAATATAAGTATTGTCCAAATCTTTCTACTTAAGTCAAATGGACCCTTTCTATGATCTTCTACTAATTTAATAGCAGCAGCTTTATTTACAAATTCATCAGCATTACTATTTTTTATTATGTCCATAGCCCATTGATAAAGTTCATCCTTAAGCCATAATCTTATTGGAACTGGGTATCCCAGTTTTTTTCTATCTAGAGCAGTTAAGAATGGTAATTCTGATTTAAAAGACTCTCTTAATAAGTATTTTGTTACATGACCATTGATTTTTTCATCTGCAGTGAGCTTTGAAGCAACTTTAAACACTTCTTTATCTAGGAAAGGTACCCTAAGCTCTAAAGAATGAGCCATAGTCATTCTATCAGCTTTAACAAGGATATCTCCAGTAAGCCATGTATTAAAATCTACAAACTGCATTTGAGTAATAGGGTCATACTGAGCAGCTCTATCATAGATATCATTCATAGATCGCTTAATTGTATATTTTGACTCATACTTATTAAGTATTCCTTCTTTTTCATCATCTAAGAAGATTTTTGCATTACCAACATAACGCTCTCTCATAGGAGTACAGCCTCTATCAATAAAGCTTTTTCCTCTTGTTCCTTCTGGTATAAGGGATGCACCAGATTTTAAGGCTTTCTTTAAGAAGCCAGGTACATAATCAAACATTTTTAACGAATTAGGTTCATGGTAAATAGTATATCCACCAAATACCTCGTCAGCGCCTTCTCCAGATAAAATAACTGTAACATGCTTAGCTGCTTCTTTTGCTATAAAATAAAGTGGTATAGCTGCAGGGTCTGCTACGGGTTCATCCATATGCCAAATTATTTTAGGTAATTCATTGGCAAATTCTTCATAAGAAACTATTTTACTTATGTTTTCTAGCCCTAGTTTATCAGCTGATTCTCTAGCTAAATCAATTTCACTATATCCATTTCGGTCAAAACCTATGGTAAAGGTCTTTAAGTCCGGCATGTGTTTTTTTGCTAAAGCAGTTACTACAGTAGAATCAATCCCACCTGATAAGAAAGATGCAACAGGAACCTCAGATTGCATATGCAGTTCAACGGAATCTTCTATGGCCTTACGAATTTCTTCCATCTTTTCATCTTTAGGTCCTGGAGTAGGGTTAAACTTGATCGAATAATAGCAACTTATTTCATGAGCTTTACCTAATTCTTTCTTTATAATATGACCTGGTTTTAAAACCTTTATATCCTTTAGTAGAGTTTTAGGTTCAGGTACAAATTGGAATGTAAGATAGTCATGAAGTGCTCCATTATCAATATCAACACAGTCGCTATCTGGATTAGCATGAAAACTCTTAAGCTCAGAAGCTACATAAAGTCCAGTTTCATTTTCTGTATAATAAAATGGCTTTATTCCAAATGGATCTCTTCCACCTAAGAATACTTTTTTCTTTCTATCCCAAATAATAAATGAGAACATTCCTCTAAGTTTCTCAACAAACTTATCTCCTAAATGAGTATATAATGTAGCTATTACTTCTACCTCTGAGTTAGTAGTAAAACTATAGCCTTCTTTTATTAATTCATCTCTTAAAGATATATAATTATATATTTCTCCATTAAAAACTATTTCTAATTCATCCTTATAAGAGTAGGGTTGAATTCCGTTTGCCAAATCAAGAATACTTAGTCTTTTAAAACCTAAATAAACATTTTCGTCCATATACTCTCCATCTTGAGTTGGGCCTCTATGTTTAATAACTTCTCTCATATCACGAAGAGTTTCTTTCTTTTCTTCTAGTATTTTAGAATTGCTAAAAAACGTTACAAATCCGCACATCGATAATCCTCCTTAGTGTTTATACACATAAAAATATTTTACAATATATATCTATCTTAATCAATATATTCATTATTATATAATTAGTAGTACCTAACTATTATTTCTATCACATAGTATACCATATTTCTACATGAAAAGTTATATAAGTTGGATAACTTTTCAACCAGGATAAGAACTTTAAAATGGTTGTAATAAAATGTAAAAATAATCAGATAATTATTTTATGGAAAAAAAAGGTAATTAAACATTGTAATAGAATAATAATAATAGAATCAATATGGTATTAATTAAGGGGAGAGAGATTATGAGTAATTGTTGCGGTAAAAATATCTGTTTTTATTATTATGGAGAGGATCATTTGGTGATTAATCTATATAAATACATAAAACAGCAAATAGAAAATAATAACTATGTTTATCTTTATGTAGATGAAGATATATATAAATTACTTACTAATAATTTAGATTCAAATGAAAGATTAATGATAGAAAATATTAAGATGAGTAGTATATTAATGTCATCCTATAATGAAAATATAAACTCTACGATGATTTCAAAGTTTTTTAGAGATCTTAAAGCCAAAGCCTCAAATTCAGGATTTTGGGGAGGTTGCTTTATAATAGATGGTGCTAAGATATTAAATAATACATGCAATACAATATTTCAAGAATTTATTAAAGCTTTATCTAATATATGCGAAGAGGAACGTATAGATATATTGACATCCTATGACTTTTTAGATTATGTAAATAGAGGAAAAACTATTACTGAAGACATTATGAGAGGCTCCTATAAATACCATGATTATAGGATGTTTGGAAATGAAATTTTACCAATAGAATCCTTTCAAGTAGAGAGTAATATAGTATAGAAAAATTTGGCTATTACATTCTCTTATAGGTAATAAAGTTCTATAGAAAAGAGTGATAAATAAGTCTATTGACACACATAACGGCTATGATATTATATAAATATAAATGACATTGAAATTATTTATATTTAATGTCATAAAGATTTAATTATATCGAGATAATAGTTAGTATATATAGAAAAGAGGAAGAAAAATATGTCAATAGTTAATATAAGTGATAAAGCTACTACTGAATTCTTACAATTTTTAAAGGATAATGAAGTTACCACAGATACAGTAAGAATTCATTTTGCAGGTATGGGTTGTGGTGGTGCTGTATTTAATCTAGTTTTAGATGAGAAAAAAGATACTGATAACATAGAAGTAGTAGAAGGACTTACATTTTTAGTAGATAAGGGAGTTACTGAGCAATTTGGTGAATTAACAATTCTTTCTGCAGACGAAAATGGTAGAGGTGGGTTCTCAATAGAACCAGAAAAAAAACCAGAAGGTGGCGGTTGTGCTGGTTGCACAAGTTGCGGTTAAATTTAATAAATAATAATTATATTACTGAAAGTGCAGTGTTAAACTTGTTTAATATTGCACTTTTTTTAGTATGTATATTTATTTCAAATAAAATCTATTAATAAATCCAATGATAAATACAATTGACATTCATAGTAATATTTATTAGTGTAATAAATATGTAGATTCATTGACACAATAGTAATGTATCTATAAAACTGAAAAGGAAAAGAGGTAAAGATTATGTCAACAGTTAAAATAAGTGATAAAGCTACCGTTGAATTCTTACAATTTTTAAAAGATAATGAAGTTACAGCAGATACAGTAAGAATTCATTTTGCAGGTATGGGATGAGGCGGCCCATCATTTAATCTAGTTTTAGATGAAAAAAAAGATACTGATAACACAGAAGTAGTAGACGGACTTACATTCTTAGTAGATAAGTCTGTTACTGAGCAATTTGGAGCTCTTACTATTCTTTCAGGCGAAGAGAATGGTAGAGGTGGATTTTCTATAGAGCCTGAAAAGCAAGCTGAAGGTGGCGGATGCTCAAGTTGTAGTAGCTGCGGCTAATGAATAAGTAAAATCTTATATTAAAATAAAAGTGCAATGTTAATTTTATTTAGCATTGTACTTTTATTTTAATATACTTATTTCCATCTATAGAAAACATATTTGAGTATAAAACTTTTCATATTGTTTAAACTAATGGTGACAAATAAGTAGGAGGGAAATATTATGGCAAAAGCAGGAATGAGAAGACCAGATCCAAAAGATTCACATGGTACAGAAAGTAATAAACATAATCACTTTCCTAAAAATGAAGTTCATCCAGTACCAGAACTTCAAGGAAGGGCTAAAACTTCAGATAAAAAATCTAAGCCAATTAGCTATGATGGAAAATGGTAAAATAATGTGAGAATAAAAATAAAGTACACATTATGGTAGCAATTTAAACTAAAAGAAGTAATAAGCAGCACTTACTTAAATAAAGAGTAGGTGCTTTTATTATGGTTAGATTACATGATTTAAAGGATTAATCATTGCTTACTAGACTTTCTTTTTATATCTTTTATATGCTATAATACTATAGAAATTCAAAAGGAAAAATGGAGGAAATAGTAAATGAATGAAAATAATAAGATTGATATATATGGTCTAAATAAAAATTTAAAATACTTTATAGAAACATGGGGTTGTCAAATGAATGAAGAGGACTCTGAAAAATTATCTGGTGGATTAAAACCATTAGGATATGTAAGAACTGACTCTAAAGAAGAAGCGGATATAATTATCTTTAATACATGTTGTGTTAGGGAAAATGCTGAGCAAAAGGTAGATGGAAACCTAGGGGCTTTAAAAAAACTAAAAAAAGAGAACCCTAATAAGGTTATTGCTGTTACAGGTTGCATGATGCAACAAGAGGGAATGGCAGACAAAATAATAGGTAAGTTTCCTTTTGTAGACATAATTATAGGAACTCATAATGCCTATAAGTTTACAGAATATCTTGGAAGAGCTTTAGGTGGAGAAAGACCTATAATAGAAATTTGGGATAAAGAAGCAGATATAATAGAAGGAGCTCCTATTGATAGAGCAAGTACTATAAAAGGCTTTGTTACAATAATGTATGGTTGTAACAACTTCTGTACTTATTGTATAGTTCCCCATGTAAGAGGACGTGAAAGAAGTAGAAACTCTGCTGAAATAATAAAAGAGATAGAGAGTATGGTTAAAGAGGGATATAAAGAAATAACCCTTCTTGGACAAAATGTTAACTCCTATGGTAAGGGATTAGACGAAAATATTAACTTTGCAGAACTTTTAAGAAGAATAAATGAAGTAGATGGTATTGAGAGAGTGAAATTTATGACTTCTCATCCAAAGGACTTAAGTGATGAAGTAATTGATGTAATTGCAGCTGGAGATAAGTTATGTGAATCTATTCATCTTCCAGTACAATCTGGATCATCAAGAATATTAAAAAAGATGAATAGACACTATACTAGAGAGCAGTATTTAGAATCAATTAGAAAAATTAAAGAAAGAATTCCTAACGTAGCATTAACTACGGATATAATTGTAGGATTCCCAGGAGAAACTGAAGAAGATTTTGAAGATACTTTAAGTCTAGTTAAAGAAGTTGAGTATGATTCTGCCTTTACCTTCTTATATTCTAGAAGGGGTGGTACTCCTGCAGACTTAATGTTTGACCAAGTAGATGAAAAAGTTAAAAAAGAGAGATTTAATAGATTAGTTGAAGTCGTTAATGAAATTTCTGCTAAGAAAAATAAGCTTTATGATGGAAAACTTGTTGAAGTTCTTGTAGAAGGTGAAAGTAAAAGTGATGATACAAAATTAACCGGAAGGACAAGAACAAGTAAACTAGTTAATTTTACTGGTAATAAAGAAAATATAGGTAAGTTAGTTAATGTTAAAATCACTAAAGCAAATTCTTTTTCATTAATAGGAGAAGAAGTATAAAAGCGACTTTGTCGCTTTTTTTAAATAATTATGAAGGAGAGATATATATGGCATTAACTCCAATGATGCAACAATATTTTCAAATTAAAGATAAATATAAAGAATGTATCTTATTTTTCAGACTAGGCGATTTCTATGAAATGTTCTTTGATGATGCTAAAGTTGCATCAAAGGAGTTAGAATTAACACTAACGGGAAGAGATTGCGGTCTTGAAGAAAGAGCTCCTATGTGTGGGATTCCTTTCCATGCAGCTAAGAATTATATTGGAGCCTTAATATCAAAAGGGTTTAAGGTAGCTATTTGTGAGCAGGTAGAAGATCCAGCAGTGGCTAAGGGAATTGTAAAGCGGGATGTAGTAAAAATTTATACCCCAGGAACTTACACAGAAGCTTCCTATTTAGATGAGAGTAAAAATAGCTATACAGCTAGTTTATATGTGAAAGAAAATTACATTGCATTGGCCTTTTGTGATGTGTCTACAGGGGATTTCTATACTACTGAATTTAAATATAATATTAATGTACTTATAGATGAGCTGTGTAAATTTAATCCTCGAGAGATAATTATTACAGAAAACTTTAACCAAGAGATTATGGATGAAATTATAAATAGAACATCCTTTTATATATCCCACTTCCAAGACGATAATTTTAATATGGAAGAAGAAGATCTTAAAGAACAGTTCTTGAACATAGAAATAGATAAATTGTCAGAAATAGTAACTAAAACTTGTAATGGATTAATTAGATATATAAAAGAAACTCAAAAGGTTTCCTTGACTCATATAAACCATATAGAGATATATGATATCTGCACCTATATGACCATAGATGTTAACTCAAGAAGAAACCTTGAACTGGTAGAGAATATCAGAGATAAAGGAAAAACAGGAACTCTTTTATGGGTTATAGATAAAACAAATACATCTATGGGTGGAAGAAGAATTAGAAAGTGGTTAGAAGAGCCTCTAATTATTAAGGAAGATATTTTAAATAGACAAGATGCCATTGAAGAGTTTACTAAGGATATAATCTTAATGGAAGATTTAAAGGAAGCTTTAAATAGCATTTATGATATTGAGAGATTGGTTGGTAAAATAAGCTCTACTGCAATAAATGCAAAGGAACTTATATCATTAAAGCATTCCATTGCTAAAGTTCCAAGGATTAAAGAACTTATTTCTAATCTTACAAGTCCTTTAATGAAGGATGTTTATTCTAACTTAGATGAGCTAAGAGATATTTGGACTTTTCTCGAAAGCTCTATTATGGATGAACCTTCTTTGTCTGTTAAGGAAGGTAATATTATTAAAACTGGTTATAATTCATTAGTAGATGAATTAAGAGAAAGTAAAACTAATGGAAAGCTTTGGCTTGCAAATTTAGAAAATGAAGAGAGAATAGCTACAGGTATAAAATCCCTTAAGATTTCTTATAATAAGGTTTTTGGATATTATATAGAAGTTACAAAATCTAATCTTTCCTCAGTGCCAGAAGGAAGATATATTAGAAAACAAACTTTGTCTAATGCTGAAAGATATATAACTCCTGAGCTTAAGGAGATGGAAGATAAAATCTTAGGAGCAGAAGAGAAATTAATTGCTCTTGAATATTCTATATTTACAGAGATTAGAGAAAAATTAGAAGAAAATATAGAGAGAATGAAAAATACAGCTAAGCTTATATCTGAAATTGACTGTATATGGGCTTTGGCTATGGTTGCTAGAGAACATAACTATGTGAAACCTGTAATTAATACTGAGGGAATCATAGAAATTCAAGAGGGCAGACACCCAGTTGTAGAAATTATTACAAAGGCAAATAGCTTTATATCTAATGATACTACCTTAGATCTTGAAGACAATAGACTTATGTTAATTACTGGTCCTAATATGGCTGGTAAGTCTACATATATGAGACAGGTAGCTTTAATTACATTATTAGCTCAAATGGGAAGTTTTGTTCCTGCCAAAGAAGCAAATGTTTCTATTTGTGATAAAATATTTACTAGAATAGGAGCTTCTGATGACTTAGCTGGTGGTAAGAGTACCTTCATGGTAGAAATGTGGGAAGTATCAAATATTCTTAATAATGCTACCAATAAGAGTTTGGTTCTTCTTGATGAAGTTGGTAGAGGTACTAGTACCTACGATGGACTTAGTATTGCATGGGCAGTTATAGAGTATATATGTAAAAATTCAAATATTAAATGCAAAACCCTATTTGCCACACATTATCATGAATTAACTAAGCTAGAAGGAGAAATTCCAGGAGTGAAAAATTACTCTATTTCAGCAAAAAAAGTAGATAATAATATTATATTCTTACGTAAAATTATAAAGGGTGGAGCAGATGAATCTTATGGTATAGAGGTTGCTAAGCTTGCGGGATTACCTTCAGCAGTAATTTCTAGAGCAAGAGAAATTTTAGAAACTTTAGAAGATGGCACTTCAAAAGATATAATCAAAGAAGAAGCGAAAACCGTAATTCCATCTACAGAGAAATTAGAAAAAATAGAAAAAGAAATTTGTTTAACTCAGCAAATAGCTTTTGAAGATGTAGCGATGCAAAACCTAATTGACGAAATTAAATCTATAGATGTACTTAATCTTACACCTATGGATGGATTTAATAAATTATACGATATTATAAAAAAAGCTAAGAATATATAGATAAAATAATTATTTAAGGTGGGTGTATTATGAGAAGAATCAATTTATTATCTGAAAACACTGCCAATAAAATTGCAGCAGGAGAGGTTGTTGAAAGAGCTAGTTCTGTTGTTAAGGAATTAGTGGAAAACAGCCTTGATGCTGATAGTAAAAACATAACTATTGAAATAGAAGATAGTGGCAATAAGCTTATAAGAATCACAGATGATGGACGTGGTATTCATCCTGAAGATATAAAAATAGCTTTTTTGCCTCATGGTACAAGTAAGATAAGTTCCGTAGAGGATATTTACGACATTCAATCCTTTGGATTTCGTGGAGAAGCTCTTGCTAGTATAGCTGCTGTTTCAAAGGTAAGACTAAAATCAAGGATGGAAGCTTTTGATTATGGTAGAGAGATCTATATTGAAGGTGGAAAAGTAATCTATGAGAAAGATGTAGGTTGTAATTTAGGAACGGAAATTGAAGTTAAAGATTTATTCTTCAATACTCCAGGGAGACAAAAGTTTCTAAAATCACATCAAAGAGAAAAATCTATAATAAATGACTTGGTATTAAAGCTAGCTCTAGGAAATTATAAGACTTCTATAACCTTAATTAATGATGGAAAACAAACCCTTAGAACCTTTAGTGAAGATGAACTAGATAAAACCCTTAGAATTTTATATGGAAAAGAAGTATATGAAAATGTAATACCAATAGAAAACCATAGCGATATTTTATCTGTATATGGATATATTGGAAAAGAAAGTATTAGTAGAGGTAGTAGAAATAGACAAAGCATTTTTGTAAATAAGAGACTTATTAAAAGTTCTTTAATAACTGCTGCGGTAGAGAATGCATTTAAATCCTTTATTATGGTAAATAAATTTCCCTTCTTCGTTATACACATTGATATATTTCCAGAATTTATAGATCCCAATGTACATCCAACTAAAAATGAAGTTAAGTTTTTAGAGGAAAGAGTTTTATTTAAAACTATATTTGATGGAGTTCATAGTGCATTAAAAGAAAGCTTAAAGAAGAGTTTTATTATACCAGAAGAAATAGAGGATTTAGCTATAGTTCAAGAGGATAAACTACATAAAAGTTATACTTCTTCAGAACCTAGTCAAATTGGATATTTAAATGATAATCACTATACTAGTGAGGATAATAATTTAGGTTATAATAAGGATTTTGGATTTAATAAAGAAGCAAATTATAATGACAAACCTTCTTATATAAGAGAAATTCCTATTGAAAATCAAGTTGAACCTAAAGGAGATAATATATATTCTAATAAGGAAATATCAAGGATTCCTAAAATTCCACCAATTAAACTTATTGGACAGTGTTTTAATAGTTATATAATTGGTGAATATTTAGATGAATTGTATTTAATCGATCAGCATGCTGCTCATGAGAAGATATTATTTGAAAAGTATAGAAAAAATATAGGTAATTTTAATGTGGTAAGTCAGATTTTAGCTGTACCTACAATCATTCCATTAACCTTTGATGAATATGCAATTTATAAAGATAATGAAGAAATTTTCTTAAATGCAGGATTTGTGGTTGAAAGTTTTGGTGAAAATGACGTATTAGTTAGAGAAGTTCCAGTGTTTTTGGGGAAACCTCATATAAACAATTTGTTTCATGATATGATAGAAAATATAAAATCCATGGGCAGTGGTTTAACCATAGATATAAAATATGATAAAATAGCTTCTCTTGCTTGTAAGGCAGCTGTAAAGGCTAATGATAAATTGTCCGATGTAGAGATTCTATCCCTCCTTGAAGAGTTAAGGTATATAGATGAACCATTTACATGTCCACATGGTAGACCTACTATAATTAAATATTCATTAAAGGAAATAGAAAAAAGTTTTAAAAGAATTTAGTATGAAGGGATTAAAGCAATGAAAGATTTATTTATATTAGCAGGACCTACTGGTATTGGCAAAACAAAGATTTCAATTCATATTGCCAAAGAACTTAATGGGGAAATAATATCTGCTGATTCTATGCAGATATATAAGAAGATGGATATTGGATCTGCTAAGATATCCAAAAAAGAGATGAATGGTGTGAAGCATCATCTCATTGATTTTTTAGATCCTAGTGAAAACTTCAGTGTGGCAGAGTTTAGTTCTTTGGCAAAGGAAACCATTGAAGAAATAAGCATTGAAAATAAGCTTCCCATGCTGGTAGGTGGCACTGGGCTTTATATTAATTCTCTTATTTATAATTATAGTTTTGCTGAGACTAATAAAGATGAAGCTTATCGCAAAGAACTAGAACAGTTAGCCTTAGAAAATGGAGTAGAATATGTTCATGAGCTGTTAAAAGCCGTTGATGAAGTGAGTTATAACAAGTTATATCCCAATGATCTTAAAAGGGTAATTAGAGCTTTAGAGGTTTATAAGGTAACAGGAATTCCTATATCTGAAGCAGCTAAAAATGATGAGATTTTTGATATACCTTACAAAGTTTATTATTATGTATTAAATATGAATAGAGATAAGCTTTATGAAAGAATTAATCATCGTGTTGACTTAATGTTAGACGCTGGTCTTCTAGAAGAAGTAATAAGGTTAGAAAAAGAAGGATATACCACAGATATGCAATCTATGAAGGGAATAGGTTATAAAGAGCTATTACAACATCTTCATGGTGAAGTTTCTAAAGAGAAGGCTATAGAAAATATAAAGCAATTTAGTAGAAATTATGCAAAACGTCAGCTTACTTGGTTTAGAAAAGATCCAAGGGTTAAGTGGATAGACAAGGATGATTTTTCTAATGATGAGGATGTAGCAAAATTTATTATTAATGATTATAAAGAGAAAAAATATAAAGACTAAGTTAATTTTAAATATTGTATAAGATATATAGATAGCTATAAATATTAAGGAATTATTTGCTTAATATTTATAGCTATGTTAGTATTAGAATGTTATTTTATGTTTAAGGAGCGATTTTTTATGATAGAAAAAACTAAAGAGTTTTTAATAAATAACTTTAAAATAAATGAAGAAGTTTTTAAAGTATCAGAAGAAGCTTTAAAGGATATTCAAGAGCAATTTTCTATGATGGATGATATTCGAGAATATAATCAATTAAAAGTTCTTAGTGCCTTGCAAGCTGAAAGAGTTAGTGATATGCATTTTACTAATTCTAGTGGATATGGTTATGGTGATGTTGGTAGAGATACTTTAGATAAGGTTTTCGCTAGAGTATTTAATACACAAGCAGCCCTAGTTAGGCCACACTTTGTAAATGGAACTCATGCTATTGGATGTGCTTTATTTGGCAACCTACGACCAGGAGATACAATGCTGAGTATATGTGGTTCACCTTATGATACCTTACATAACATTATAGGAATAACTAAGGATGTAAATATAGGCTCTTTAAAGGAATATGGGGTAAACTATAAGCAATTAGAGTTGACAAGTGCAGGTAAAGTTAATATTGAAGAGGTTCAAAAGACTTTAAAAGAAGACAATAGCATAAAACTTGTACATATTCAAAGATCTACAGGATATGGGTGGAGAAATGCACTGTTAGTAGAGGAAATCGGTGAAATAATAAAGTCAATTAAAGAAATCAAACCAGAAGTAATTTGCTTTGTTGATAACTGTTATGGCGAATTTATAGATACTATAGAGCCAACAGATGTAGGAGCTGATCTTATAGCTGGTTCTTTAATAAAAAATATTGGTGGAGGAATTGCTCCAACAGGTGGTTACATAGCAGGTAAAAAAGCCTATGTAACTCAAGCAGCATATAGATTGACCATTCCAGGTATAGGCGGAGAGTGTGGTTCTACCTTTGGTGTAATGAGAAGTTTATATCAAGGATTATTTTTAGCTCCTCACGTGGCTATGGAAGCTGTAAAGACAGCTATATTCTGTTCAAGGGTAATGGAGCTTTTAGGCTTTGAGGTACTCCCAAAATATGATACTAAGAGAAGTGATATCATACAAGCTGTTAAATTTAATGATAAAGATAAATTAATTCAGTTTTGCAAGGGTATTCAAGCTGGTTCTCCAATAGATTCCTTTGTAGAATGTGAACCTTGGGCTATGCCTGGTTATGAAGATGAAGTAATTATGGCTGCGGGTGCATTTATACAAGGTTCTTCCATTGAACTTTCTGCTGATGCTCCAATAAGAGAGCCATATATAGCATATCTTCAAGGTGGATTGACCTTTGATCATGGAAAAGTTGGAGTTTTAATGGCTATATCTAGAATATTATCTTAATTAGGAGTTAAATTAATAGATATATAATAAATTTATTTTATTATATAAAAAATATTAAGAAGCTATTATAGCTTCTTAATATTTTCTATAGATTCCTGATAGTTTACCTAAGATTTTGCAATCGTCAACAATTATTGGCTCCATGGTGGAGTTTTCTGGTTGTAGTCTAATATGCCCATCTTCTTTAAAAAAAGTTTTTATAGTGGCTTCATTTTCTATTAGAGCAACTACAATATCTCCGTTAGATGCAATAGAAGTTTTTTCTATTATAGCTAAGTCTTTATCATGGATTCCAGCTTCTATCATACTGTCACCTTGAACTTTAAGTATAAATAATTCATTTGTACTGTTTACAAAGTCAAGGGGGATAGTTAGATAATCTTCTATACTTTCTTGGGCAAGTATAGGAATTCCAGCTGTAACTTTACCTATAATAGGAATATTAATCATTTCTTTTTTATTATGAGGTTCTTGCAGTAATTCTATTGCCCTTGGTTTAGTTGGGTCACGTCTTATTAAGCCTTTTTTCTCAAGTCTAGTAAGATGACCATGAACCGTAGATGTTGAACTTAAATTTACAGCTTCACAAATTTCTCTTACTGAAGGGGGATACCCTTTAGTATTAACTTGATTTTTAATAAACTCATAAATTTCAGATTGTTTACCACTTTTAATTTCAATCATGAAAACACCTCTCAATCTAGATAATTATACCATAAGAAATAAAGAATATCAAACCTTTGTTCTCATATAGGAAAATTATTGTAGTAAATTTAAATAAAAACTGGAGATGAAAAAATGGAAAATTTTTTAGAATTAAATATAAATGCGGAAATAATAAAGGTATTGGAGGAATTAAAAATAACAAAGCCAACTCTAATACAAGAATTATCAATTCCTAAAATATCAGAAAATATGGATGTGATAATGCAAAGTGAAACAGGCAGTGGTAAAACCTTGGCTTATTTGCTACCACTAATTGAGAGAATTGATTATGAAAAAAGAGAAAATCAATTTATAGTCTTAGTTCCTACCCATGAATTAGCTCTTCAAGTAAATGAAGTTTTAAGTACTTTGGGAGATAAATCTTCTTTGAATATAAAGTCTACGGTTATCATGGGGGATGTAAATATAAAAAGACAGGTTGAAAAACTAAAGGAAAAACCTCAATTTGTAATAGGTTCTCCAGGAAGGATACTAGAGCTAATAAAAATGAAAAAAATAAGTGCTCATACAGTTAAAACTATAGTAATTGATGAGTGTGATAAACTTTTAGACAAAAATAATTTAAATATAGTTAAGGATGTTATAAAAACTACACTTAGAGATAGACAATTAGTAATGACTTCTGCTACTTTAACAGAGGAAGCTTTAAGTATAGGGGAAAGCTTAATGAAATACCCTAAAATCATAAAGTGTAATGATGATTCAACTATAAATCCTAACATAAACAATTTATATATAGTTTGTGATAGGCGGGATAAGATACTTATTCTTAGAAAATTAATGGCAAGTATAAATCCTAGAAAGGCTATTGCCTTTATTAATAAAAGTGATGAAATAGAAATATTAACTACTAAGCTAAAATACCATGGACTAAAGGTGGATGGAATACATGGCAGTTTTGTTAAAAATCAAAGACAAAAAACCATGTTAGACTTTAAATCAGAGCGTATAAACCTTTTGGTATCTTCAGACTTATCTGCAAGGGGATTGGATATAGAGGACGTTACTCATATATTCAATGTAGACTTACCAGAAGATATAAATACTTATGTTCATAGAAGTGGTAGAACAGCTCGTGGAGATAAAAGCGGTACTGTTATATCTATTATTTCACCTAAGGAGATAGCGCAATTGAAAGCTTATAGTAAAAAACTGAATTTTAATCTTACTGAGAAGACTATATCTCACGGAAATATTGAAGATGTAGCTGTTGTGGTTAAAAACTATAAGAAGAGTAATGCACCTTCAGATAAAAGGTCAAAACCATCTGAGAAATCATCAAAACTTAGGAAGAATACTGCTAAAAAAGACAAAAGAGATAAAAGATAGGTATAAGGATAATATAAAGTATATCTTATGCATATAATCTAATAGAGTTCTATCTAGGGAGGAATTATGTCTAGACATTTTACAAATGCAATTTACTTAAGTGATGAAGTGGAGAACATTATAAGGAGTTCTAAATTCCTAGGAAAGGGCAATAATGGAGTGGTATATAGAATTGATAATGAGAGAATTATAAAAATATTTAATGATAAAAAAGTTTGCGAAACAGAGTATATAATTCTTAAATCATCTATGCATCATCCATCCTTTCCTAAGGTTTTTGACTATGGAGATTTTTTTATTGTAAGAGAGTTTGTAGATGGGATAAGACTTGATAAGTATCTAAATCATAACCCTCTAAATCAGAAACTAGTAAGAAGCCTAGTAGATTTAATAAATGATTTTAAAGAACTTGGTTATAAAAAGTTAGATATACGTTGCAAGGATCTCTATGTACAAGAGGACTTTTCTATCAAAGTTATAGATCCAAAGGATAACTTTGATAGGGAGATGCCTTTTCCACGGCATCTGATGAGAGGTATACTAAAGAGAGATAGTATAGGTGAATTTTTCTATTATCTACAAAGAATAGATAGGAATCTATACGAATCTTGGAGAAGTCAATTTAAAGAATATCTAAAAAAATTAGCTGAGAAAGATAAAAAGCTCTAAGAATGACAGTCTTAGAGCTTTTGTGTTTAATTGGATAATTTTAATCAAAAATTAACTAATTATAGGTTTTATTTTAAAAGATACAATGGTAAACTTATCTAGTAAAAACATATAAACATATGAAAGGAGACGTTTCAAATGAAAAAAAGTACATTAGGAACTTTGATTATTACAGCAATACTCTCCCTTGCATTAATAGGATGCAGTACCTCTAATAAGACTAGTAAAGATGAAGCTAATACTGGAAGTAATGATAATAAAGAAATATATCTTTCAAAGGAAACGGAGAAGAAGGAAGGGGATAAAAATCCAGTGGCTACCATAGAAATGGAAGATGGAAAAATTATAAAGATGGAGCTTTATCCCGAAATAGCACCAAATACCGTTAGAAACTTTATAAGTCTTGCTAATAGTAAATTTTATGATGGTCTAATATTTCATAGAGTAATTTCAGGCTTTATGATTCAAGGTGGAGATCCTGAAGGAACTGGAATGGGTGGACCTGACTACTCCATATATGGTGAATTTACAAATAACCAGTTTGAAAATACTCTTTTACATACTAAGGGTGTTATATCTATGGCTAGATCAAATGATAAGAATTCTGCTGGATCTCAATTTTTTATAATGCATGGTGATACACCTAGTTTAGATGGAGACTATGCAGCCTTTGGTAAGGTTATAGAAGGTATGGATGTTGTAGACTCTATAGCTAAAGTAGAAACTGGCAGTGATGATAGACCTAAGAAGGATATAAAAATTAAATCCATTTCAGTAGATACCTTTGGAGTTACTTATAATGAACCTGTAAAATATACAAAATAATTTTAAATAAACCTAGCTGTGTTATGGCTAGGTTTATTTTTTTATAAACTGAGTTCTTTGCTTCAGAGAGCTTTTCGAACTGAAGCTTACTAATAGACTTCTTAGTATCAGTATTTTTAATACTAAGAAGTGGTTGTCTTTTAGGAGAAAACGTAGCTGCTCGTTGTTCTCATTGGATAAATACACTGCTACCTCTTTTTGAAGTGTTTAATTTTCCTACGTATACACATTTTTTATCTACTTCCTCTTTTATTACTACTTAATTATTTCAATATAGTAACCATTCAATANNTATTGAATGGTTACTATATTGATTTGCGATAAAAACATATTTACATAATGTATACGTATTGTAAACATGGATAAAATGCTTGTTTACAAGGGTAAAATTATGTATACTTAAATCAAGGTGTAATTTTATAAATTTTAAGGATGTGTAATTAATGGATTCAATTTTAAGTGTAAGGATAAGCGAGGAACTAAAAGAAAAATTTCAAAGTTTAGCTGAGGTAGAGGGGATAAATAATAAAGAATTCATGGATCTTATAATAAGGAACTACGAATTAAACAAAGCTTCAACGAGTACAGACTTTATTAAAAGCGATGTAGAAGAGTTACAGAGCATAACAAAAAGAATTTTAGATATATATATAAATATGATAGAAAAGAGCAAGGTTAAGAACTCCGAAGTTATTAATAGTTTTAAAGGAACTTTAGAGGAAGAGACTAATAGAAGTGAAAAATTAAAGGGGAATATAGAAAGTTTAAAAAAAGAACTAGAAGATTTAAAGTCTCATAATAAAGAACTGAAGGATTCGTTAAAGGAATATAAAGAACTTTTAGAAAAAGAGAGAGAAGATATCAAGGGATATAAAGAGTTAAACCTCATGTTAAAGGATAAGGTAAATGAGTTAAATGCCTATAAAAATGAAGCAGAAAGTTTAAGAGCAATAAACCGAAATATGGAAGAGAATTTAAAAAACCTAGAGAGAGAAAAGGAAAGCCTTACTAATAAATTAAATGAGGAATTAAATCATAGTATTGCATTAGAAGATGAAATTCAGGATATGAAGAGTTCTTATGAAAATAAGATTAACCAGATTTCAGAGGAGTTTAGCAGAGAATTAAGATTAAAAGATGATGAAATAAGGATTTCTATGCAAAAAGAAGTGTTGCAAAAAGAGGAAGAGTACAGAAAAGAAATTTGGTCTATGAAATCTCATTATGATGATAAAATTTCTAAATTGATGGATGATAAAGAACAATTACTACTAAAAATAAGAGACGATATAAACAACAATAAATAATATAAAAAATAGTATAAAAAATGCTGAAGTATTTCTAATTTTAAAATTAGGCTCCAGCATTTTTGTTATTTACCTTCTGTATAAGCATGTTCTAGTATATCTAAATATTCAGTAAAACTATCCTTGTCTTCATTAGAAACGTTTTCTAAGGAATAATCGAGAAATTTACATCTTTCCATAATTACTGCTTCTAATATGTTATGTCCCTTTTCTAAACCTTCTATTCTAACTATTCGTCTATCTTTTGAATCTCTAACTCTCTTAACAAGATCCTTACTTTCCATTCTATCAACTAAATCAGTGATGGTGCTAGGGGCTTGATATAGTTTATTGCTAAGTTCACTAATGGTTACTTCTTTATGATTTACTATAATTTGTAAAGCTTCAAATTGTGCAGGAGTAATATCATAATCTTCTAATATAGTTCTTCCTTTTTTCTTTATATAAAAGCATACTCTTCTTAATAGTTTCTCTATCTTTTCTATTTGTGGATCTTCATAAATTTTCAAAAAATCACTCCTAAATTATATTATAAAAAACATTAAAGTTTATTATACTTCTGTATTATTATACACTTTTTTTCGAATATAGTCAATTAATTACAGTTCAATGATAAAATTCAATAAAAAACAGCATCTTGAATTGAAATCAAAATGCTGTTTTTGTATTTTAAATTAATTATGTAAGAATTTATTATTCTTGCATTTTAGCAATACTATCAAGACATTCTTCACAAATATTTTTACCTTTGTAGTTTTTAACGTCTCTAGCATTACCACAGAATAAACATGCTGGCTCATATTTTTTTAATATGATTTGATCTCTATCTACATAAATTTCTAAAGCATCTTTTATCTCGATGTCTAAAGTTCTTCTTAACTCTATCGGAATTACTATTCTTCCTAATTCGTCTACTTTTCTTACTATACCTGTTGATTTCATAATATTTTCCTCCTAAATGTTTGTTATTTATTTTTTCATAAGTATAAGTGGGATTATATATAACTATTATATATAATTATTGTAATTTGTATACATTATTAAATTATCCAATTCCCATTAAATTATACATTAATAGTTAATATATATCTATTATAACTTATTCTTTTAAATTTTAACAGAGATTTTTTGCATTTGTCATATTTTACAAATATAAACCTTACCTATAGTTAGTGAATTGTACATCTATACCATAGTCTTTAGATTTTAATAGCTGCATTGTTTCTTGTAAATCATCCTTATTCTTTCCAGATATCCTTAACTGATCATCCATTATTTGAGGCTGAACTTTTATTTTACTAGCTTTAATATCTGCCACCATAGCTTTAGCTTTCTCAGTAGAGATACCTTTTATTAATTTACAAGTAACTTTAGCTGTACCTAGAGAACCTGAATCAATTTTACCAACTTCAAGAGCTTTGGAAGAGACACCTCTTTTAATAAATTTCCCCTTGAGTATGTCGATTACAGTATCTAACTTAAACTCATCATCAGATATGAGCTTAACTTCATCTTTTAGTAAAGTTATTTCTGTCTTAGTAGCTTTAAAGTCATATCTTTGTTTAATTTCCTTTAGGGCTTGATTAATAGCATTATCAACTTCTTGCATATTAATTTCAGAAACCACATCAAAGGAATATGAACTTGCCATACTTAGAACCTCCTTAAAATAATCTATATGTAAAAAACATATAAATATATAATAATTTATATATTTAAAAATGTCTATATAAATTTTAAAAAATTTAGATTTATTTTTAGTTGATGTTTTTCAATAGTTTTGTTAAAATAGTCTAATGATTTAATAAAGATAAAACAGGAAGTGATGATAATGAAATACTGTATTTTTGATGAAAAGAAAGTATGTAATGATTGTGGAGAGTGCAATGTATGTGAATACAATAGAGATAAGATCTGTGATAACTGTGGTAAATGTCTAGAGATTGAAGGATATGATGTTAAGGCTGTAAAAATAGATGAGGTATTTGAAAAGAATAAAGAAGAAGAAATCAAAATCGATTTGGAAGACTTTAGTGATTTTGATACAATTGAAGAAGAGGATAGCTTTCAAGAAGATGTAGTACCATTAGAAGAAGATGAAATACCATATATAGATGCTCTCGATGATGAATCTAATTGGGATTATATATCTGATGTAGAAGGCATGGATGAACTTATGGAAGAAACGGGTACAGATGGGCTGCTACATGAAGAATATCCAGGTTTATATGTATTAAATAATAAAAGATAGCTACACAAAACTATTATATATGATATAATATTTTACTATGGAGGTACAAAAGAATGAGCATTACTATTCTTAATTAATTTTATAAGCATAACAAAATAAATACTTATTACAATTTAAATGTAGTTTTATGTTTTTTGTTGTGCAATTAATTAGGCAGTGGTAATCTATTCTTTTAATTCTAATCATATAATAATGTTTTGATAGGTGAAGGTATGTAACTATAGTTTACTATAATTAATTTATTTTAATAGTTTCTATTTACCCTTAACCAGTTTATATTATATGAATTAATAATAGAGTTGTAAGTTTGGTTTTAATTGCTTATTGTGATTAAAACCTTTTTTGTTTCTTAAAATTGAAGTACCACCATTGCCTTTTGATAGACTTTATTAAAAGGAGTGTTATAAATGGGTAAGATAATTATAAAAAATATTTCTAAATCCTTTCAAAATCGCACAATTTTAAATAATATAAGTTTTGAAATAGGAGATAATTTAAAGATAGGTCTGGTAGGAGAAAATGGCGTAGGTAAAAGCACCTTAAAACAAATAATAACTAAGGAGATTTCCTACGATGAAGGAAGTATCAATTATATTCCTTCAAATATTCTTATCGGAATTATAGATGAAAACTTATATAATAATAATACTTTTTTAAGTGGTGGTGAAGCTACTAAAAAAGAAATTCTTAATATATTTCATAGTAACTATGATTTGTTTATACTAGATGAGCCTACAAATCATTTAGATTTAAGTGGTGTTCAATGGTTAGAAAGGCTTATAAATTCTATAAACAAACCTATGATTATAATAAGTCATGATAGGTTTTTCTTGGATGAAGTTACAAATAAGACCTTCGTTTTAAGTAATAACGGAATAAAAACCTATGAAGGTAATTATTCTTCCTATGAAAAACAGCTATTAATGGAAAAGATAACCAATGAAAATTTATATAACAAACAACAACAGGAAATAAGGGATTTGAAAGAAAATATCAGTCAAAGAAAACAATGGTTTAACAAAGCACACAAAATGGCGGGTACTAATGACCACTTAAGAGCATTAAGTAAAAAGCATGTTTCTATAATGAGATCAAAAGAAAAAAAGTTAGAAAAATTAAAAGAAAATGGAGTTGAAAGAATAAAGGATAATTCTTCAATTAAACTTACACTTAATAATAATAATAGTTTTAAAACAGCCATAAGAGTTGAAAATCTTAGTAAATCCTTCGATAAGAAATTATTATTTAAAGATGGAAACTTTACTATAAATGGTGGAGATAAAGTCGGAATCATTGGTAATAATGGTAGTGGGAAGACTACATTACTAAATATTCTTCTAGGTGAAGATAAGAATTACATTGGTGATGTTTATTTAAATCCAAATATGAAGATTAGCAGTTTATCTCAATATCTAGAAGTAGTAAATGAAGAAATAACTATATTAGACTATTTATTAACCACCAATGAAACTGAAAATATAATTCGGTTATATTTAGGAAGTGTATTTATAAAAGGGGATAGAGTAAATACATTAATTAAAAACTTAAGTATGGGCGAAAAATGCAGAGTAATATTTACTAAAATAATCATTGAAAATCCTGATTTAATAATTCTTGATGAGCCAACTAATTATATGGATATCTTATCTAAAGAAAGTGTAAGTTTGCTTTTAAAAAGTTATTCTGGAACAGCTTTGGTAGTTTCCCATGATAGACATTTAATTTCTACAGTATGTAATAGAATTCTAAAAATAGAAAATAACAAAATTATTAATTTTACTGGAAATCATACTGAGATAATTGAGTTTTTCACTTGTAATAAGACTAGTAATAGTAAATTAAAGGTTAATAAAGATGAAATATTAATGCTTCAGTGTCGACTTTCTCAACTAAGTGGTTTACTAGATGATCCTTCATTAGAAAAGGATGCTAAGTTAAATTATGAAAAAGAATTTTTGAATACGAGCAGACGTATATCTGAATTGAGAGATATAAAATATAAAAAATAATAAAAAGAAGGATAGCAGCCATAGATTTGATAGCTGCTATCCTTCTTTATTATTCATCCCCTAAGGGGTGAGTGTTAATAGCCTCTCTTAGGGTTTCATCATCAACATGAACATATATTTGAGTAGTACTTACATTTTCATGACCTAATATCTCTTGGAGAGTTTTAACATCTACACCACCATGTTTATGAAGTAATGTTGCAGAGGTATGCCTTAATTTATGAGGTGTGTATTTATCAGTATCAAGACCTGCTGCACCTACATATTTTTTTATTATTCTTTCTACAGTGCGCTTATTAATTCTTCTATACTTTCCACTTATGAATAGAGCCTCTCTATCCTCACTATGAACTTTATCTGCAATATCATTTCTTACAACAAGATACTTATTTATAGCTTTAATTGATGCTTTATTAAGATAAATAGTCCTTTCTTTATTTCCTTTACCAATGACAGTAAGGGTATCACCTTTAATATTGGCAATATTGATGCTGCAAAGCTCTGATAGTCTCACACCACAGTTTAAAAATAGGGTAATTATACATAAATCCCTAGGTGAATTTTTATCTCTATTATTAGCTACAGCTAATAAGTCTCTACTTTCATCTAAAGTTAAGTAAATGGGGGAGCGCTTTCCTATTTTAGGACTTTCTAAGTCTAAAGTAGGATCTGTAGGTATAATTTTAGCTTTAGAACATAAATAGTGAAAAAAGGACTTTAGAGAGGCAACTTTTCTTGCCTTTGCATAGGTTCCATTTTCTCTCATATTCTCTAAAAAGGATAGATAGGTGTAAAAATCAACCAATTCTAAATTTTTAAGATAATTAGAAGAGATGTTATCAATAGGAATATTTTCAAAAATTACATCCTGTGATAAAGTTACTTCATTATTGTGTACTTTAAGAAATTTAAAGAATAAAGTTAGATCATAAGCGTAGGCAACTAAAGTATTGCTAGAAACACCTTTAACAGAAGAAAGGTAACTTAAATAATCCTTAAGTATTTTTGGTAGAGAATTATCTTGCATATAATTTAATTTAGAATCCATATAATCCATTCCCCTTTAATTTTTATAGTATAATGTCGCGAAACTTACATTTCACGACATTAATTATTCTATGAAGAGAGGTAAAAATCCTTTAATTTTTAAAAAACTTTTCTATTTTAATTTTTTCTTCTAAAATTTTATAATCTACATTACTCACAGAATCAATCAAATGTATTTTTAAAGATCCACTTCCCTGAAACTTTTCTACTATTTTATTATAAGCAAGTTCACCACATACCCCCATAATACAAAAAGCAGTTACCGTTGAATCAAAGATTTTATGAGGATTAGCACCGACTAAAACTCCTATGATTGATGAAAGCATACATCCTGTTCCAGTAACATTTCTCATAGATGGATGTCCATTTCTAATAATATATACTAAATCTTTATCTACAACTATATCTATAGCCCCTGTAATGGCTATAATTGCCCCTAGATCCTTAGAAATCTCCATAGCTAGAGTAATCGCACCTTCTATATTATCTTCGGTTATAGACTCAATTTCACTGGCATCTACACCCTTACATATAGTTTTTTTCTTTCCTATAGTTTTTATTTCAGATATATTACCTTTTATAACTTGAAAATCTACAGTGTTTAAAAGTTCCCTTACAGCCTGTTGTCTAAAGGATGATGCACCAATACCTACAGGATCCAATATTACAGGATGCTTTAATTTATTAGCTCTCCTCCCTGCCTTAATCATGGCTTCTAACTTTCTTGGATTTAAAGTACCTAAATTCATTACTAAAGCATTACATAAGGTGGTTATCTCCTCTACTTCCTCTGGATCATCTGACATAATAGGAGAACCACCACAAGCTAAGGTTATATTAGCACAATCATTAGCTGCCACATAATTAGTTATATTGTGCACAAGAGGGTTGGTTTTTCTTACTGAATCTAAAATATCTTTAATCATTTTATATCCTCTCCCTAAGATCTATTTTAAAATACTAAGATGTTAAGCTCTAATTACCTTTATTAGAAACTTTATATAATACTCCTGTTTTTTTAAGAGCTATTAAAAATAGTATAGCAATTAGTGTGCCACCAATAGAGCTTATGCTAAATGGCACCACAAAGCCCCATAGAGCCGCTTCCTTTGATAGGATGAACTTTGCTACCGGATAGGCTATTAAAGCTCCTATTACACCTGTACCGAAGATTTCTCCTATGGATGCCATAGTTATTTTTTTATTATATTTATATAGGATTCCAGCTAAAAGAGCTCCACACATACTTCCAGGAAAAGCTAGGAAGGTACCTGTACCAATAAGCACTCTAATTGTGGAAGTAAGGAAAGCTATAGCTACTCCATAAAAAGGACCTAAAATAACAGCTGATAAAACATTTATCAAATGCTGAACTGGAGCACATTTTGCAATTCCTACTGGTATAACTATAACTGTAGATAAAATAACTCCCATGGCAATGAAAATTCCAGCTAAAGTTAGTTTTTTTGTTTTTAACATTACATATCATCCCCTCAAAATCAATATTTTTAAATTACTTACCCTCCCCTATATGAACAAAAATAAAAGGCATACCAACTAAGTGGTATACCTATAATTATATAAATCTACTTCCTACGTTGGCATTATCCAAATCAGGTACGGTCGAAGTTTACACTCCCTCTCAGCCTGTACACAAGCTCCCGAATATTAAGTTAACTAAATATTATCATAATGAATTACTATAGTCAATTAAGGATATGCTTGCTATTTTAGAAAAATAATATGTTATAATTATTTTAAAGCCTTGAGTCATTATTTAAAGCTATATACGTAAAATTTTCAAGGAGGATGATCTATGGAAAATAAACAAGTCACTCTATCTATTATTTTAGTAGTAATATTAGGTTGTATTATTATGGCCTTAGTGGAAATTTTAATTGTACCTAATTATTTTACAAAGTCTTTAATAAAAATATGTATCTTTTTACTATTGCCCTTAATTGTATGTATAAAACAGAGAGCTATTTCCTTTAAAGCACTTTTTAAAGGAAGTAAAAAAAGCATATTTTTTGCACTTATATTTGGTATAGTTGTATATGGATTTATACTAGGAGCTTATTTTATTCTAGGTCCATTTTTTGATTTTTCTATGGTCACTACTAATTTAGAGAATAATTTAGGAGTAACTAAAGAAAATTTTTTATTTGTAGCACTATATATTACATCAGTTAATTCCCTTTTGGAAGAGTTTTTCTTCCGTGGTTTTTCCTTCTTATCTTTAAAACAGGTAAGTTCAAGAAAAGCTGCTTATATTTTTAGTGCTTTAGCCTTTGCAATTTATCATGTGGCTATTATGAATAATTGGTTTACTCCCCCACTGTTCATTTTGCTTATAGTTTCACTATTTATAGCTGGACTTCTTTTTAATTACCTTAATGAAAGGTTTAATAATATTTATGTCTCTTGGATAGTTCATATGTCTGCCAATTTAGCTATAAACACTGTGGGATTTATCCTCTTTGGCATCATAAAAATAAGCTGAAATGCATTAGCATTCCAGCTTATTTTATTATACGTTTATTTCTACTTCTTCACCTAATTCATTTTTATGAGCTTCTAATATAGGGTTTATATATTCCTCTATAAAATCAACTACCTGCCCACTAGATCTTCCAGTAAACTTACTTGGATCTATTATAGATAGAATCTCTTCTTTTGATAATCCAAAGGATTCATCAGCTAATATTCTTTCTATTAAATCATTCTTTTCTCCAAACTCTTTTACTTGTCTTGCAGCAGCTAAAGAATGTACTCTTATTTTTTCATGAAGTTCTTGTCTATCCCCTCCACGCTTAACAGCTTCCATCATAATATTTTCTGTAGCCATAAATGGTAACTCACTATTAACATGGGCAGCTATTACCTTTTCATATACAACCATATTAGAAGTTATGTTTATATACAGGTTAAGTACTCCATCAAGAGCTAAGAAAGCTTCTGCAACGGATATACGTTTATTAGCAGAATCATCTAGTGTTCTTTCAAACCATTGAGTTGCAGCAGTAATCGCCGGGTTAAGAGAGTTTACAATTATATATCTTGAAAGTGCACTAATTCTTTCACTTCTCATAGGATTTCTCTTATATGCCATAGCTGAAGATCCTATCTGATGCTTTTCAAAAGGTTCTTCCATTTCCTTCATGTTTTGAAGAAGTCTCATATCATTACTAAATTTGTATGCACTTTGTGCTACTTCAGATAATGTATTTAATATTATAGAATCTAATTTTCTAGAGTAAGTTTGGCCAGTAACAGGATATGCTTTTTCAAAGCCCATTTTTTTACATATAATTTTATCAAGTTCTTTAACTTTTTCTTCATCATTGTTAAATAAAGACATAAAGCTAGCTTGAGTTCCTGTTGTTCCCTTAACTCCTCTAAATTTCATTTTATCAATTGCAAAATCAAGGTTTTCTAAATCCATTAATAACTCTTGCATCCAAAGAGTAGCTCTCTTTCCTACAGTTGTAAGCTGAGCCGGTTGAAGATGTGTAAATCCAAGAGTTGGAACGTCTTTATATTTTAAAGCAAACTTGCTTAGTTGATCTAACACATTTATTACTTTTTTTCTAATTAATATAAGAGCATCTCTCATAATAAGTAGGTCCGTATTGTCACCTACATAACAGCTAGTAGCTCCTAGATGTATTATTCCTTTAGCAGATGGAGCTACAACCCCATAAGCATACACATGACTCATTACATCATGTCTAACCTCTTTTTCTCTAGCAGTAGCTAATTCATAGTCAATGTTTTCAATATTGTCTCTAAGCTCTTTTATTTGTTCATCAGTAATATTTAATCCTAATTCTTGTTCTCCCTCAGCTAATGCAACCCAAAGTTTTCTCCAAGTTTTAAATTTCATTTCCTCAGAAAAAATATAGCTCATTTCCTTAGATGCATATCTAGAATTTAATGGTGAATTATATGTATCTCTCATAGTAACCTCCGTACAAAAATGATTTTTTGTCTAATATCATTCACTATTATAGCATATTATATAAGCATAAGTCTATTTAAAATTCGTGTTATTTATAACAATAGGTTATTCTCATTGTTCTATTTTACCCAAATATATCATATATATTAAACATAAAAATATATTAATAGATTTAAACATATCATAATATAATAAAAATGGGGGGAAGTTTTTATGTGCAAAATTAGTTTATTAGACAAAATATCATTTGTACTTGTTATTATAGGCGCAATTAATTGGGGAATATTTGGACTCTTCAATTTTGATCTTGTTCATTTCATCTTTAGCTTTTCAGATATGCTAGTTAGAGCAATATATATATTAGTAGGACTAGCAGGCATAAATATGATTAGATTTTTATATTGTCTCAATAAAAAATAGTATCTTTAATATTAAGAAATAGTTCTATATGTAAATATTTATATATGGAACTATTTCTATTTTTATGTAGGAAACTATGAAACTATGAAAAAATAGAAATAGTTAAATAGTTGTACTGTTCATGGGGATTTCAGAGGATATGTCATTGGAATATTAGAATTAAATAGACTCATTTATCCTCCATACCTAAGAATAATGGTATAATATTTTCAGAAATATATACTTATTGGAGGGATAACATGAAAATTGCTTTTATTGGTGATACTCATCATAATGAAAGAGCTTTAAAAGTAGCTTCAAAATATATAAATGATTTAAAATCTGATATAGTTATTCATTTGGGAGATTGCATAGAAGACGTAAAACTCTTAGAAAAAACTTTCAAAGGTGAAATATATGCAGTGGCTGGAAACTGTGATTTTTCTAATACATATCCTAAAGAAAATACTATTACTATTAATGGAGTAAAAATTTTTTTTACCCATGGTGATTTGTATAATGTTAAAAGTACCATGAATAGTATAGCTATAAAAGCAGAGAGTATTGGTGCTGATGTGGTACTCTTTGGTCATACCCATATACCCCTTAAAGAAGAATATAGAAATACTATATTTATGAATCCTGGCAGTATCCCTAAGCCTTCTCCATGGGCTAAGGGGAAATATATAGGCGTTATAGAAATTGATGATGAGGGAGTTATAGTTACTGCTGAATTAAAGGCTGTAGAATTATAATATAATAAGTAAGAGATTATTTTAAAATACCATAAACAGAAAAACAGATAGAAAATATAGTGTTTTTACAATATATTTTCTATCTGTTTTTCTTTAATGGATTATTCACTTATTAAATAAAGAAAATCTCACTAATTATCAAGAGTTAAATTAATATAATAATTCAAACTCGTACCCTTGATTTTTGACGTCTTTTATAACTGAATCCAGTATTTCAGTATTAGTTTTAGATACTGCATGAATAAGTAATATTGCTCCATTATGGAGTCCATTTAGAATTATTTTCTTTGCTTCTATTGGGTTAGGTTGATTATTAGGGTCCCAATCAGCGTAAGCAAAACTCCAAAATATAGACTTATATCCTAAATTTTTAGTCATAGCTAAAGACTTTTGGGAATATTCCCCCATAGGTGGTCTAAAATATGGTGGAATATCCTTACCAGTAATGTCTTTAAATTTATTTTCAACATCCTTAATTTCTTCGATAAATTTTTTTTCATCATCAGCTAAGGATGGCATGGATAAATGACTACTTGTATGATTTCCTACCCTATGGCCTTCATCTACCATCCTTTTAATGATTTTAGGATTCTCATTTAAATAAGGAAGTGTAGCAAAAAACGTTGCCTTTACATCATTAACTTTAAGAATATCTAATATTTGAGAAGTATATCCATTTTCGTAACCTACATCAAAAGTTAAATGCAATACTTTTCTATCTGTATCCATAACATAATGAGCATCATATTCATGTAAGTCATAATTTAAATTGTCATTTATTCCAGGTGTTGTATGATCTTTATTTGGATTAAACCACCAAGCTGTTTTTTCATTATCTAAAGATGAGGTATTAATTATTTTATTTAAAGAATCCTTTTTCTCATTAGCAGTAGTAGTTTCTTGATTAATTTCTTCCTCAGTTGTATAATCACTTTTTATTGATGCATTTTCACTTATTTCATACTCAAGTATTCCAATAAATACTATAATTAATAGAGCTATTAAAATTATTATGTTTACCTTCTTATTCATTTCATCACCTACCATTTCTTTATAAATTTATAAACACATAACAAAACAGAGACTTATATAATATAAAAGTTTAAGAAATATACTCTAGAATTCCATCAGCGATGGCTTTTGCACACTTAGCTTGTCCCTGTGTTGACAAGAGAAATTCAGTATCAGAGTCATTAGTTAAGTATCCTAGCTCAACTAATGTGGAAACAGCATTATTTAGTCTAATTACCTTAATTTCACTGTCAGACTCATATTTTATTCTTCTATCTGTAGTATAGTTAACACTTGCTAATTTATTTTGAATATTCTTTGCTAAGGATTCCCCTTCACTACTTGGAAATCTACACCAGCTTTCTACACCTTTAACACTTGAATCTTCAAAGGAATTACAATGTATAGATACAAATACATCGGCATTTTTTGAATTTGATATATCTATACGTTTAAGAAGATCATCACTTTCATTACTGGGCCATGGAACTTCATCACTGGTTCTTGTGTAAACAACATTTATCTGATTTTCCTCTAATATTTTACCGATTTCAAGGGCTACCTTTATTGTAATATCTTTTTCATATATACTAGAGTCTGTCATAGTTCCAACGTCATAACCTCCATGACCAGCATCAATACAAACTATAGGTCTATCAGGATACTTTAGGACTTCTTGTGTTTTAGTGTCTTTCCTTCCGACTAATGTGATAGCATTACTTTTGAAGATGTTTAACTGTTTAATTCCAATGACAACAAAAACTATTAGGATAATACCTATGACTTTAAAATTACGTTTCTTTCTATTCTTTTTATATTTACTACTATTAACTTTATATGTATATTCACTTTTCACATTTTTTTCTCCCATAAATACACCTCTAATCAATCTTTATTTTAAATATTCCTCTAGACAAATTCCTCTTTCAGTAATTTCTTTTGCTGTTTCTTTTCCTACATATCTATAATGCCAAGGTTCATACTCTATTCCAGTAATATTAGTTTTATCAGAGGGATATCTTAATATAAATCCATATTTATAAGAGTTTTCTATTAACCACTTTTGCTCCGGTGTATTTTCCTGTTCCTTATTTAGTAACTGATAACTAGATGAAACAATATCTAATGCAAGTCCAGTTTGGTGTTCACTTGTTCCTGGTATTGCTATCCATTGAGCAGCCTTCTTTTTAGCTTCTTCTTGAGAATAATTTTGTCCCATATATTTACTAACCTCTTGATTAAATATCTGTTGTTGAAAATCCATGGTTCTATAAGAAGAGCAAATCATAGGAGCTAAGCCTTCCTTACGTGCATCATCCATCATATTTTGTAAGTCATTATATGCACGACTATTAATCTGGTGGCCATTGCTAAGTTGTGCCAAATCTACACTAAAGTCTTCTGGTAAAACGGTTGAAGGATTTGCTAAAATTAAGTTCCAACCTTTTTTATCTTGTGAAGATAGATTGTTTTTTTCTTTTAAATTTTCTTGATTAGATAAATTGGATTGAGTTTTATTTCCTAGTGCTAACATACTAGCGGATTTCCGTACTTTAGTAACAGCATTTTTTGAAATTTTGAAAACCAATGTAGAAAATGTGAAAAAAACTATGCAATATATTAAAATTAAATTTCTTTTTCTCTTTCTCTTTCTTGATACTCTTTTATCTTTAGATGTTTTATTCATGTAAATCACTCCTTCTATGAATCTATAATATAAAAGGAATGTTTAAAAACTATATCATTTTTCCATCAAAGTTGCATACTTTGTAAAAAAACTATAATCATGATATTTATCATGATTATAGTTTTTTTAATAATTTATTATATTAAATCCTATATAGCTATCTGATACACTATATCTATAAAATATTTGTTTTTCTACTATTGAATAAGTTGTATCATTAGAATATCCATAGTTTTCCACACTCGACCATTTGATACCTAAATAATTAGCAAATTCATTAGGATTAGTTACTAATTTAATATCTCCATTATTCATAAAAGACGAAATACTAAATCCATAAATTATATTGGTTTCTACATCAATTATTATGTTAAGGTCACACTCATCAGTACTTAAGCTAATATCCCAGATTTTAACTTTGGTTTTTAAATTCTTTGAATCTATATATGTTTTAAGAGAAAAATTTGTAATCCTTAAGTTATTATCTAAATTAACCTTTGGAAAAATCTCTTTATCTTGTAGCTTCTTAATTTCATTAACTATTGAATCTGGTATTCTTATATTGTTCATTTTGGGTTCAAATAGTTGTTTTTTATCAATTAGAATAATATCTTTATTCATATTTCCATAGCCACATACCATAGATAATTTATCAATAATAGATGTTTCAGAACTGTTGATATTATTATCACTATTTATAGCAGAAGTCTCAACTTTGCCTACAAGGTAGTTCTGTTGAACGTAAGATAAAATTAGAGGCAAAGAAGCAAAGGCTGCTATAATGCTGAAAAATATTATACCAATTATAATATTTTCGTATTTAATTTTATCTTTTCTCATATTGTATTTCACCCCTTAACTTTACTATAACTTTAGTTCCTTCATTTAGCTTACTATGAAATAGAATTTCCCCATTATGAAGTTTTATAATTTCTACGCATACTGCAAGTCCAAGACCAGCTCCACCTTGACTCCTTGCCCTTGATTTATCTACCATATAAAAGGCCTCTGTAATTCTTGATAGTTCACTTTCTTCCATGCCCTTACCGTTGTCTTCTATAGTAACTATATAATCTTCACCTTGTCTTCTTCCTAATAAAGATATTCTACCACATTCATTATGCTGTCCAGCATTAATAGCCTTAACAGAATTGTCTATTAGATTTATAAATACCGTCTTTAGGAAATCGGGCTCTATATATATTTTTTCTTTATCTACATTAAGTGAAAATTCTATATTATGTTTTCTAAAGGAAGGATGCATAATTCCATTTATCTCTTCAAAAAACTCACCTGTTGATATATAGTACATTTTAAATTCTCTCTTCTTTAAAATAATTAAATCTAAAAGCTTCATAGATAAAGCTTCAATTCTTTTACCCTCCTCAAAGATATAATTAGCTGAAAGCATTATTTCTTCTTGTGACAATTTTTTTGAGCGAAGCATATCTGCATATCCAATCATAGATGTTAAAGGAGTTTTTGTTTCATGGGCAAAGCTTCCTATAAATGACTCCTGCCTAACATTTAAATCTTTAAGTTCTTTCACTGTTGTATCTAAGTTCTCTGCCATCAAATTAAAATTATCTGCAAGGTCTCCGGTTTCATCCTTAGATTTTGTATATACTCTTTGTTCAAAATTCCCCATTGCAATTTCTTGAGTTGCCTTTGATAACCTATATATAGGTTTTAAAATTAGCCATGAAACAAAAAATGATACCATTCCGCTTATAGCTATCATTATAATAACTATATATATAAAGGTTTTGTATTGGTTGTTTAGACTATCAAATACGTGAGAGATATCAGTAAAATTTTGTACATAGAAGGTTTCTTCCAAAGTTTGCATTGGAACTATAGCATGTATGTAGTATTTATTATTTATATGTACGATTTCATGAGCTTTTGTATTTTTATCAAGCTTTTTTATAATTTCATTACCAAACTTGTCTTCCAAGTTTTCATAAATAACTTTACCGTTATCATTGCTTATTCGAAAATTCATCTTGCCTTGAACAGTACCAATATTCACTGTAGGGGCAATTTGAGCTATCCATTGGGATTTAGTGTAATTTGCCTCATCACTATTACTATTTGAAAATTCAATAAACGATTCACTGATGTCATCAAGTTCTTGGGATAAAGTAAAATTTAAAATATCATTTTCTATATAAGTTGTATCAATTTCTCTTTTTAGTGAAGACTTAAAATTGCTGTTAATTAAAATATAGCTTCCAATACTAAAACAGCTAATAGATATTATGATAGTTGCAAAAAAAATTTTCCAAAATATCTTCAAAGACTATACCTCCAGTCTATATCCTATTTTGTATACTGCCACGATTTTATCCTCTAAATCTAATTTTTTTCTCATTCTTTGTACATGCAAATCTACAGTTCGAGTATTTCCCATATAATCGTCGCCCCAAACTCTCATGTATATCTGCTTTCTAAATAGAGCAATATTTTTGTTCTGGATGAAAAGCAATAATAAATCATACTCTTTAGCAGTTAAATTTATAATTTCACTCTTCTTTTTTACTATTCTAGATAAAGTATCTATCTCTATATCAAATAGATAAAGATGATCTTGAAGCTTATTAAAGCGTCGAAGTACTCTCTCCACTCTTGCAAGTAATTCCATTATTTCAAAGGGTTTTGTAAGGTAATCTTCGGCTCCAAGCTTTAAGCCTTTTACCATATCTTTTACATCAGATTTTGCTGTTAAAAATATAACTGGAATTTCTAGGGGTTTTATATATTCAAATAGTTCATATCCATCTACCTTAGGTAGCATAATATCTAAAAGAATTAAATCATAATTATTTTTTTCAATCATTTCAATAGCTTGTTCTCCATCAAAGGCACATTCGCAATCATAGCCAGCATCTAAAAGATTTATCCTTATTAAATTAGAAATTGGTTTTTCATCTTCAACTGTTAATATTTTAATCATACATTCATCTCCTTATGGAATATAAAATACCCTTATTTCTTTATTTTATATCATAATTGTATCATTATTGCATCATTCGTCATTTTTTATATAAATAATGCCTTTGTCTTTTTTATCAAATTTAGGAACACTAGAACCTTATCTGGCTAATTTAATAAACAGCAATAGAAATAAAATACAAATAAAATATTAAATCAACTAAATATAAAAGTTAATTAGTCAATTAAATTAAAAAAAGCTGATGCAATACTTATACCGCAACAGCTTTTTTTAATGAAACTTAAATATTTAATGTACCTTATTAGGTATGATGTATAAATGATATTCAAAGAAGTAATTATATTCTATTAGATATCAAATTAACTAAGAGTTATCCAATACCTTTGAGTTATTTCATCTCCATTTATAACTTCATTTTCTAGAATTCCACCATTATTCATAATGGTTTTAGCTGAACCTACATTACTTTTGTCACAAGTAATTAATGCCTTATTTATTCCTAATTCTTTAGCTATGGGTAGTGCTAGAGTTAACATTTGAGAAGCATAACCTTTTCTCCTCTGAGAAGGTCTTATTCCATATCCAATATGTCCTCCATATCGTAATAAGTAATCATTTAGCTCATGCCTAATATCTATAGCTCCATAAATTTTTTTGTCTTCATCCATTAAAAAATATATGGAAGAAGGTACTAATCCTTTCTCATACATCCTTTCTGACTCATATTCTTTCCACTTATTTACTAACTCTTTGAAACTCATGCTATCTCGTTTAGATGCATTTGGAACAATCTTCTCTTCAGTAGCTTCCCATTCAGTAATATAGTCTATATATTCTTTCTCCATAGATAATGAGGGTTTAACTAATTTAAACAACTATCTCACTCCTTCTCATATTATATATTTATTAAAGCTTTAATCTATATTTTAATGCCCTTTTCTTTTAAATAATTGATTATATGTTCTTTATCTTTTAATCCTTTGAATAATATTGCCTCATAAATGTAATATCCACTTGTAAATGGAGTTCTTCCTTCTTTATTTATAATGGAGTTTTTTAAATTTAAGATTAAGCTCCTGTTTTCTTCATTTAAATTTTTAATTACTTTAGAGGTATAGTTTTTATTAAATTCAAAACTTTCTTTATCTACAATCCACAAATCCATTTTCCAAGTTTTATCGGTGATCTTACTTTCATAATGAATTCCCCAATAAAATCCCTTTGGAAGCCCTTTCTTAGGGTAATTAACAAAGTCTTGAAATTTCATTAGTTTAATGTTCTTTATCTTTGCAAGTTCACTCCCCATTTTAAAGAAATTATCTAAAGAAAATTCTTCTCCATTCATTACCATGTTCATATCAATATCTTCCCAGGCCATTAAATTAAATCTATAACTACCAGTATAATTAATTTGTCCATATTTCTTTAGAATAGAGTCAATACCTTCTTTATAAATTATATCTTCAGCTTCTTTATGTAATTCTATAGCACGATTTAAATAATTCATTATTTCACCTCACTCACTATTTTAATTGTGTAATAATCTATTTTCAATTTCAGATTTACATGATAAAGTTCCTTGATGAAAAAACATTTTCCATTTTCCATCACAATATTTCCATATGGAACTACGAAGAGAATATTTTTTATTTTCATCAGTTTCATTATGCTTTATTACTTTATACATGGCTAATATACAATCCTTTGATAATTCTTTTATATTAAAATCTAAAATTTCCCACTGTAATGTAGTATCATCAGCTTGATCTTGATATACATCTCCGTTTTCATAATAATATTCTCTTCCTGAGCTACAAAATTCGATAAAATCATCTGTTAATATATCATTTATCTTTTGTGCTGATTTTCTTACTTCTGATTTTAGTAAATTATTCTCTAACTTTAATATATGTTCTTTGATATAATTCATTATTTCACCTCACTATTAAAATAGTTATCTATATTGTTCATAATAAAATCTGCAAGGTTCACTAGACCTTTCTCATTAAAATTAGCTTCTTCTCCTTTTTCATAGCAGTTTAAAGCTTTTTCCACAGTCTTTATATACTCCTTCGGAAGATTAGAGCATGCCCATTGTCCACCCTCTTTTTTTGAACAAATAACGTCTTCTTTAAGATAATATAAAACTCTACAAAGATTAAGAATAGTATACATAGGCAACTCTATAATTTCTTCTCTAGAATTTGATATGTCAAAATAAATTGATTTTAAATAGTCTTTTCTTGGTACAGGCGAAAAGATATCTTCTATGGAACTACCATATATACAAATCCCTCTAGCTCTTGTTATTGTAATATGAGCAGCTAAATCAGGATCTTCTCCATCTTCACATAAATAGCTATGATTAGCTTCATAAGTTGCTTTATATGCATTAGAATA
This sequence comes from Clostridium sp. UBA5712, assembly GCF_002419845.1. Taxonomy (NCBI): domain Bacteria; kingdom Bacillati; phylum Bacillota; class Clostridia; order Eubacteriales; family Clostridiaceae; genus Clostridium; species Clostridium sp. UBA5712. Next base: position 123,488 of record NZ_DIGW01000001.1, read on the forward strand.
GTGAAGTATATATGGAGTTGGATGCTTAAAGTTCTTAACATCCTTTTCTAAAAGCACACTCATTTCCAAACCTTTTCCTGGTCCATCTTTAGATAGTCCTAATAAAATATCTACAAGTTTTCTTTTATCATTGGCATTTAGGTTTTCTTTTACTACTACTAAAAAATCTATATCACTTATATCAGGGTTAAAACAATCCATAGCTAAAGAACCATGAATATAGATTCCTATCAGGTTATCCTTTAATATGGTCTTATAGCTTTCTACTATACTATCTAATATGGTTTTTATATTTTGCATTTTATACAATTCCTTTCCTACAACTCATACTTTTCATTACAGATCTCTATGATAAATTTGATGAAGTCTTTAACTGAGTGTTCTCTTTCAAATGTTGATCTGTAAAAGGATGAATCAGAATTTCTCTTCCTAAGTCTTAAACATTCTTTTATGATTAAACTGTACTCCTTAGGTATAGTAGTTATTGTATATTCTAAAGCTTTATCTTTAGAAGTTATAGCTTTATTTTCTAAGGTATATAGTATTCTACATAGGGTTGCAACTGCGAATTCAATCCATTCATCCTGAAGAAATATATGATTTTCACTTAATTTATCTTTCCAATAATTATTTAAATTGTAGTTCATATTATCTATAATACTACACCAATCTACTTCTATAGATAAACTGTTAACATCAGAGCAATTTATAGGTATGCCAAAATACTTTAATGTCCACCAAGTAATATAATTAATATCGTAATAGCCATAGTAATGAAGAATATTATCACAAAAGTATATATAAGGACTTATTTCTGAATTAAGCTTACCTACTTTATCCTTAGTTATATACATGCCTTCCATCCTATTACCATATTCAAAAGCTTCACTTATTTTCCTATGGACTTTTTCTACGGTACCAATATCTTCATTTTCAAATTCCTCATTTAATATTGTTATAAAATCTATATCGCTTGTTTTCTCACTAAAACAACCTAGTGCTACTGAATTATAAATATATATACCAAATATCTTATTAGGAAAGTTTTCTCTTAGGGATTTATCATATTCATTTAACATAGGAATTAAAATCTCTGGAATGGGCGTGTTTTTTACCTTCTTCTCATAGCAATAAAAGTGACCTTCTCTATTAGGAAAATATAATTTACCTACTCTTTTATATCCATGATTCTCATATAATTTAAGTGCTTTTCTATTTTCGCTATAAGCATCTAATCTGATAGATGTATATACGTTTTCATCAGCAAACTCTTCAATGAATTTTAACATTTTCTTTGCAATTCCCATACCTTGATATTCAGGAAGTATAGCTAACCTATGAATAACCAATACTTTTTCATCTTGAGTAATCCAATTTATGTTATTGTACTCTGATGGTTGCTCTTCATCTAAAGCGAAATATGCTATAGATAGTCCATTGTCTTTTAACAAATAGCAATTACCACTAATAATATCAGTTTCTATAATATCTAAGCTGGGATAAAATTCATTCCATTGATAGATATTATGGCTTTCCATATGAGTTTTACACTTAGAAATTATATCAAAAATACTTAACAGATCTTGTTTTTGGCATTTAACAATATTCATAACATATTTCCTTTTTAATCATATTTTTTTATTGAATATATTTTAAAATAGTAGTTATATTATACCATTTATATAAATATAATTCATAAATTTATAATAATAATATTGAAGTTAGTGTATAATATTTATATATTTTCAAATTAATTATTTTCATAGAGGTTGTGATTTTTGAAAAGCCTTTAGGTATATTATTTGACTAAGGAGATAAAATAATGGATATTTTAATTAATAATATTGATGAGAATATGAGCTATGAAAAATCATGTGGAGCAGTAGTATATAAAACCTCAAATAAAGGAATTAAATATTTGCTTTTAAATAGTATTGGCCTTGATAGTTATTGGGGATTCCCTAAAGGCCATATGGAATATTCAGAAACAGAAGAAGAAACAGCTTTAAGAGAAGTTTTTGAGGAATGTGGACTGAAAGTTAACTTAATAGATGGATTTCGAGCTACAGATAAATATAATATTGATAATTTTATTGAAAAAGAAGTGGTATTGTTTTTAGGAGAAGCTGATAATAGTTTAATTAAAATTCAAGTAGAAGAAATTGAGGACTATAGATGGTGTAATTATGAGGAAGCTAAGAGCTTATTAACCTATGAAAGTGGGCGAAGAATCCTTAGTGATACTAACAAATTTTTATGTAAGTGAACTTAAGTAAACAGAAATTAAAATAAGAGGTAACCCGGAGGTTACCTCTTTTACATCTGCTCAGCTGCAGCTTGTGCTTTTTCCATCATATCTTTTACCTTCATTAGACGGCTTAAAGCACCTCTTTCATTTTCATCCAGTTTCATTTTAATATACTTAATTGTTTCTTGAAGCTGAGGAATTGTCATATATTCTAGAGCGTTTACCCTTCTTCTTGTCTTCTCAATCTCATCGGCCATAAGCTGACAAGACTTTTCTACTTCTGCAAGTTCTAGAAGCTTAGGAAGAATTAAATAAAGCTGTTCAATTGAATTATCAAGTTCTGAGGAAGTACTGTAAAATCCATAAGGATATATACTACCTGAATCTCCTTCTAGCTTACGTACAAAGTTCATAACAGGTACATTTACACTCATTATGTTTTTTTCTGCTAGCTCTAAAGATATGCTTTCCTTAGGATAAGAAATAGCTTCTTCCAAGAACTCAGGTGATATAGCTGCTGATGCCATTAGGAAATCCTTAAAGGCACCTTGAAGCTTATCTTCAACTTCACCACGTAACTTATTGTTGTATTTTATTAGATCTATGAACCTTCTCATTAATTCATCTTGTTTATCTTTAAGAAGTTTATGCCCTCTAGTTGCTGTAGCTAGTCTTTTCTTTAATTTGGATAGCTCCATTCTAGTAGGATTGACATTTAATCTTGCCATATGCTATGCCTCATCTCCCTTAGGCATATACTTTTCAAGGTATTCATCTCTAATTCTCTTAAGCTCTGTAGTAGGAAGTATGGTTAGAAGCTTCCATCCAAGAGATAAAGTTTCTTCTATGCTTCTATTTGTATTAAATCCTTGAGAAACATATTCATTTTCAAAAGCCTCAGCAAACTTAGCATATTTTTTATCTGCATCTGAAAGAGCAGATTCACCTAGAATTGCTGATAATTCTTTTGCTTGCTTACCTTGTGCATATGCTGAAAATAATTGGTTCATAGTATCTGCATGGTCTTCTCTAGTTTTACCCTTACCTATTCCTTTATCTTTAAGTCTTGATAGTGAAGGTAATACATCTATTGGAGGCATTATACCCTTTTGATATAATTCTCTAGATAGAATAATTTGTCCTTCTGTTATATATCCAGTTAAGTCTGGAATTGGGTGAGTCTTATCATCCTCTGGCATTGTAAGAATCGGAATTTGAGTGATAGATCCTTCTATACCTTTTAATCTTCCAGCTCTTTCATAAAGAGTAGATAGGTCCGTATAAAGATATCCTGGATATCCACGTCTACCTGGAACTTCCTTTCTAGCAGCTGATACTTCTCTTAAAGCTTCTGCATAGTTTGTTATATCAGTCAATATAACAAGTACGTGCATTCCTTTTTCATAAGCTAAATACTCAGCTGTAGTAAGAGCCATTCTTGGGGTAGCTATTCTCTCGATAGCTGGGTCTGAAGCTAAGTTCATGAATAGTACTGATTTATCTATAGCACCAGTCTTTTTAAACTCATCTACGAAGAATTGGGCTTCTTCAAAAGTTATACCTATAGCTCCAAATACAACGGCAAACTTAGAATCTGAGTTAAGAACTTGAGCTTGACGTGCTATTTGAGCAGCCAATTGTGCATGTGGAAGTCCTGAACCTGAAAATACAGGTAGTTTTTGACCTCTAACTAATGTATTAAGCCCATCTATAGCAGAAATTCCAGTTTGAATAAATTCAGATGGATAATCTCTTGATACTGGGTTAATTGGCTCACCGTTTATATCTACTCTTTTTTCAGCTATAATACTAGGACCATCATCGTTTGGATTTCCCATACCATCAAATATTCTTCCTAACATATCCTCAGATACACCAAGTTCTAGAGGTCTTCCTAGAAATTTAGCTTTAGTACCTTTTAAGTTTATTCCAGATGAACCTTCGAAAAGTTGAACCATTGCTTTAGAACCATTAACTTCTAGAACTTTACCTCTTCTCTTTTCTCCAGTTTGTAATTCTATTTCAACTAATTCGTCATATTTAACGCCTTCAACACCTTCAACAACCATCAAAGGTCCTACAACTTCTGTAACAGTTCTGTATTCTTTAAGCATCTAGAACCCCTCCTTCGCTAATTAATCTATTAATTTCTACTACTAATTCCTCAGCGATGTTATTGATAGTGTCAATATTATCTTCGGCAATATATTTACTTCTTGCAATTTTATCTCTCATAGGTAAATTTAATATATTGTTTAGATAAACTCCAGCTTCTAAAGCACGTTCAGCTTCTTTTCTAAATAATAGAATTAATTTTAGCATTTTATGTTGTTTGCCAAGTGAAGCATAAGTGTCTATTTCATGGAAAGCATTTTGTTGTAAATAGTCTTCTCTAAGAGACTTTGCAACTTCTAATTTTAATCTATCTTTTTCAGATAGTGCATCTATACCTACTAATCTAACAATTTCATCAAGGCTAGCTTCTTCTTGTAGTAGTGTCATAGCTTCAATTCTTAATTGAGACCAATCTGATGCTACTTCATCATCCATCCATTGACCTATACTATCTAAGTATAATGAGTATGAACTTAACCAGTTTATTGAAGGGAAGTGACGCTTATAAGCTAATTGAGCATCTAGTCCCCAGAAAACCTTAACTATTCTTAAAGTAGATTGAGTAACTGGTTCAGATAAGTCTCCACCTGGAGGAGATACGGCTCCAATAGCAGTAACTGCTCCTTGTCTACCATCTTTTCCTAAACATACAACCTTACCAGCTCTTTCATAATAATCTGCAAGTCTTGATCCTAGGTAAGCTGGATATCCTTCATCACCAGGCATCTCTTCAAGTCTACCGGACATTTCTCTTAGAGCCTCAGCCCATCTTGAAGTAGAGTCTGCCATTATAGAAACTGAGTATCCCATATCTCTAAAGTATTCTGCTATAGTTATACCAGTATAGATACAAGCTTCACGGGCTGCAACTGGCATATTTGAAGTATTAGCAATAAGTACTGTTCTCTTCATTAAGCTTTCACCAGTTTTTGGGTCTTTAAGTTCTGGGAATTCATTAAGAACGTCTGTCATTTCATTACCACGTTCACCACATCCAACATAAACAACAATTTCAGTATCTCCCCATTTAGCTATCTGGTGTTGAACTACTGTTTTACCAGCTCCGAAAGGTCCTGGTACCGCTGCAGCTCCACCTTTAGCTACTGGGAAAAATGTATCTATAACTCTTTGTCCTGTAATCATTGGCTCAATAGGTTTTAGCTTGCTAGCATAAGGTCTTCCTTTTCTAGCTGGCCATTTTTGCATTAGGGTTAACTCTTTATCACCCTTTTCGGTTTCTACGATACAAACAGTTTCAACTATAGTAAAGTTACCTGATTTTATTTCTTTAATCTTTCCTTTTACTCCATAAGGAACCATTATCTTGTGAAGAACTACGGCAGTTTCTTGAACTGTTCCAATAATATCTCCAGCTTCTACCTCATCTCCAACCTTTGCTGTAGCATTAAATTCCCAAACTTTTGTTCTGTCTAGAGATTTAACTGCAACACCTTTTTTAAGGAAGTGAGAATTTGCAGCTTCTTGCAAAGCATTAAGAGGTCTTTGAATACCATCAAACATAGCTTCGATTAATCCTGGTCCAAGTTCTATACTTAGTGGCTCTCCTGTTGTAATTACTGGGTCTCCAGGTCCTATACCAGAGGTTTCCTCATAAACCTGAATGGAAGCTTTATCGCCTCTCATTTCAATGATTTCACCAATAAGTCCCTTTTCACCAACTTTTACAACGTCAAATATATTAGCATTATCCATGTCCTTAGCAACTACTAATGGACCTGAAACTTTAACAATAGTACCATTCTTCAAGTTTTTTACCTACCTTTCTATAAGATATTTACTCCAACAGCTTTTTCTACATAATCGCTGATTTTTTGTTTACCAATATTTAGTGTGCCTTGATTGCTTGGTATAAGTATAATTGCAGGTATAAGCTTCTTATTATACCTTTCAATAGTTTCTTCTAAATGCTGAGCTAATTGCTCAGTTAAAAATATTACAGCATAATTTTCAAAAGCCATTTTATCTACAATTTTTCTTGCTTCTTCAGCTTCAACTGCTGGATAAACATCAATTCCTAAGGCCTTAAATGCTAGTATTGAATCTTTATCTCCAACTACACCTATCTTATACATATAGTTCACGCAACCTTTCTCTGATAACTTCAGTAGCAACCTTATTAATCTTTCCTACCATAATAATTCTAATTATTTTAATTTCAGTTTCTTTAGCAATTATATATGCAATGATAGGCTCTGGTCCGAAGTTAACTCTCTTAGCTTCCTTTGCATGATCCATAATATAATTATCATAGAGTACATCTAAGGATGAAATGCTACCTGTAGCCATGTATTCTTCTAAGATGGTATGTAGTACCTTTGAGTAAGGGGTTCTAGATATTTTACTAGTAAAGATTTCTAGGGATTCATTTATTCCTTCTATAAAAAAGTTATGCTTTATAGTTCCACCAGGTATTAATACACCTTCAAGGAATCTACCATCTTTATTTTGCTTTTTAACTCTAAGCATAGTCTTTATATTAGTAATATCTATAGACTCATTTACATATCTAGTTATATACTGAACATCTATATTCCTTGCTTTTTCTATCATACCTTCAAACATGTATTTATCTAAAAGAGTGTCTATTACTTGAGGATCTGAATTAACCTCAAACTCTTTTTCTACCTTAATGATAACTTTTTGAATTTGCTTATCTAAGGATTTTAGCTCATCAGATAAAATACAGTTTTTAAGAGTATCTAAAGGAATTGTTCCTATTGGTATTAAAATATTAGATAAATCCTTGCCCAAGGCTTTTGCCTTTAATAAAACTTTAATATTATGATAATCATATCTTAAACTCATAATATCTATAATTTCTTTTACAGGAGATATTTTATATAAAGTGCTGTAAAGATTCACTAGCTCTTCCTTAAGGATTTTTTCATAATCATAAACTGAATCTATATTATTAATAAGTTCACCATAAGTAGTTTCTTGTAATATCTTTAAAACTTCCTGTGGTCCATCACTATCCAATAATCTTTCAATTTTATTTTTATCAAGGAGTCTTTTTTCCATTACCCTTAATCGAGCTACAGCATGGGTAAAATCCATTCTGTCCATTTAAATACCTCCTCACTATTCTGTAAACAATATTTTCCCAACTTCATACTCTAATTCATATTTAAGTGAGTTCACAAGTTCATCAAAGGAATTATTTATCTCAATTCCATTTTTACTAAGGATAAACCCACCATCAATTTCATGAGTTTTAACGTTGAATTTTAAATTTCCTAATTTGCCCTTAGATATTAAGGCCTTATTTACCTCGGCTAAGAACTTTTCAGGAAGCTTATCTCTATCTACTGGGTTTATAATTATTTCTTCATCTCCATGGATGTCTAAAGCCATAATAGAGTTCTTTATAAATTTAGTGAATTCTTCTGCATTCATAGCTTTTAGTTTTTCCTTAGCTGCTTCAAACACTTTCTCAATAACTTGTTGTTTTGCTAATAATTTTTTATTTCTTATTTCTAAATCAGTTTTTGAGATAATTCTTTCTTTTATAGTTTTACTTTCCATTTCAGCTTTTTGTAAAATAGAAGAAGCTTTTTTATTGGCATCTTCTGTTTTCTTTTTAATTATTTCATCAGCTTTAACGGTAGCTTCATTTAAAATTTCAATTTTTTTTACTTCTGCATCCTTTATAATTTTAGAAGTAAGATTATCCAAATTAGACATATTATTCACTTCCTTAATTAAAAGTTACCACTCATTACTAGTAGAAGAGACATTACAAATCCTAAAAGTGCATAAGTTTCAACCATAACAGTTAATATAATACCTTTTGTGTTGTGCTCTGGTCTCTTAGCTAAAATTTGAACTGCTGAAGCTGCTGTTTTCGCTTGAGATATAGCTGATTTCCATCCTGCTATAGCTATTGGAAGACAAGCTGCAAATAGATAAAACCCTTGACCAAAAGACATATCTGGTGATAATTGTAAAGATACTAAAAGTGCTATAACAAATCCATATAATCCTTGAGTACCTGGAAGTAATTCAAGAATTAAGGCTTTACCAAACTTCTCTGGTTCTTCTGCTAAAAGTCCACTTGCTGCTTCACCAACTATACCAACACCCTTTGCTGATCCTATCCCTGGTAATGCTGCTGCAAGAGCAACTCCTATAGCTGCTATAATTATTCCACCGTTTCCCATTAAAAAATCCATCATAATATTTTTTCCTCCTAATTTATCTATTTTGATATTTTAAAATATTTAGAATTATATTTTAAAGGCTCAAAGGATGTACCTCCACCTTCATAAAATTTTCCGAAATATTCAAGGTATTGTAATCTACAGGTGTGAACATAGGCACCTAATGCGTTGATAAATAAGTTAAATACATGGCCCACTACGAATATTGCTATACCAAATATAATTGTAGCCCATGAAGTTGATACCATACTTACCATAATATTAAATGCATAAGCGATAAATCCTGTTGCAAGTCCTAAAGCTGCAAGTCTAGTATAAGAAACCAAATCACCTACATAGGATGTTATTCCATATAGAGCATAGAATCCTTGGCCTAACTTACCACCTATAGAACTTTCTTGGCGTCCGTTAGTAAGTACAATTCCTACCATTCCAGCAATAGTACCATATTTTGCTATAGCAATTATTACAGCTGGAACTCCAAGAGAAGCTAAATCTACAAAAGCACTTAATGCCCAAATAATAGCACCAGTTAAGGTAATATACCATAATCCAACGTCTGCAAAGGCTCCAAAGTAATCTTTATCTCTTATTTGCATGTATGCTTTAATTCCAAGACCTACATAAATTTGAATTAGTCCCATTACTACAGAGACAATCATTAGTAATCCTACATTACTATCCGGTTTCATCCATAGAGGAGCTATCTTGATAAAATCCCCAAAATAACTACCATACATGATGCCCCAGAATATAGTAGAAATACTTAATAAGAAAAACATCTTTATAGATTTTCTCGTGTCCTCATCTAAATTAAAAGTAGTAAGTGCAATTAAAGTACCTACAAACATCACAAGGCCATATCCAGCATCTGATAGCATCATTCCAAAGAAGAATATGTAAAAAGGTGCTAACAGTGGTGTTGGATCAATCTCCTTATACTTAGGTACACTGTACATAGAAGTAATATTTTCAAAGGATTCAAAGACTTTATTGTTTTTTAATTTAACAGGTACATCGTCACCTTCTGCGGATTCTGATTCTAAATAATAATCATCACCTAAAATACTTTTCAATGTGCTTTGAAAGTCATTATGCAATTCAGAAGGATAGTATCCTTCTATAGCCACAATGTTTTTACTCTTCAGGAAATTTTCGGTAGATTTTAATCTTAATAATAAAGAACTGTAGTATTCGTAAACTACTTTATATTCTTCTAGTTTATTAACATGTTCTTTCATACCTTCTTGAATAAAATTATTTTCTGTATTTATTGATTCAATGGTTTTTTTGTACTCTTTTATAACTTCTTTAGGTACCCCATCACATTGAATATCAATCTTACTGAAACTTGAAGATTTGAGCAGTTGTTCTATATCAGCTAAGTCATCATTGTGAGCTATCACCATTATGTAGCTGTTTCTACCTATGCTGCTAATAACTTCAAAGTAGTAGTTTTTAGTTGTTTCCTCTAACTTAAGCCTTAAAGAATCTACATTCCCTTGTGGAATTTCACCTAGTATAGCCTTAGATTTTTTTAGTACATTTATGCTTTCTACTGAGGTGTCTAAAGATTCCCATGGTTTTAGCTCTTCTATATTGGCCTTTAATTTAGTTATATAATTATGATTCATGTTTATTTTATTATCTTTTTGTTTTAGGTCACTATATACCTCATGCCAATGAGAGGTACTTGTAATCTGCTCTAACACATCATAGCTATAGCTCTTTTTTCCTTCCTTTAGGTCTTTTAGTAGTTTAGGCTTTTCACTAAATGTGCTCAAAAGCTCAATGATAAATTTTACTTTTGATAATTCACCTTCTACTTCAGAAATTTCACTGCTTGCACTATCACTTTTTAATTGATTCAATTCACTACTTTCATTTTTACTTAAATCTAGGAATTGTACATTTTGGAAGGATTGCAGTTTCTCAAGCAAAGATTTTTTTTGATTTTCAAAGGCTAAGAGCATAAATTTATTCATTTTAACTATTGCCATTGAACTTCACTATCCTCTCAATTACTAAATTAATAGCTAAATCAATCTTTTCCTTAGAAGTATTAATTATATTTTTAACTTCTTCATCCCCTTTAGCTAAGGTTGGTTGTGACTCCTCATTTCCTTTATTAAGAGCATCTTCTTTCATTTTTTTTGCTTTTTCTGTAGCATCTTCAATGATAGCATGGTACTCTTCATTGCCTTTAACTTGAGCATCACTAATTATTTGTTTGCTATTTTCTACTGCTTTATCTAATATATTCTTTGCAGTAGATTCGGCTTGTTGAATTTTACTAATTGCTTCTAGCGCCAAAATATCACCACCTTTTAAGTATTAATTATATATATAACCACTTATATTAAGTCTGCTTTCTGTACTTATGTAAACATAATAATTAAGTGGTATTGGATAACTTATAACATGGATTAGCTCAACTCTTTAAAAGATATATTAAAATCTATTATATCAGTTTTCTTAAAAAGTACAATATATCAATACAAAAAATTAATATATTGTACTTTTTAAAATAACAAAGATTTTACTTGACATTTTATTGAACTTTTAATTCACTTTCCTGTATAAATATTCTTTCCTTAACGTGATTATTTATAAAGGCAACATAATTTAGGGTTTTCTTTATTTCTCCACATTCAATAAAACTTTGTATATTATGATTGAATTTAAACACACTTATTTTATTTATATTATCTATAGAATTTTTATTCATAATGTATTCTTTTATATTTCTCTCTTCAGCTTTACTCATTTCTATTCTTAGAAAGTCAGGTATCCACTTTGTGTTATTATATGAGAAATACTCATATCTTATTATGTCTAATAATAATTCTTTCTCACCAGCTTTGATAAAGTCATTAAATTCAACAAAGAGAGAGTAATAATCTACAGATGCTATGCTGCGTCTAAAGTATCCCTTGACATCATAAAATTTAGATAGTTCATAGTAGAATTCGAATATATCTTTGAATTTATTACTTTTTTTAAAGAAATTTAATATAGTATAAAACTTACCACTATTTAAATACTTATCGACCATATGCTCAATTTTCTTTAGTATAATTAATTCATCATAACTTATATTTTTTGTTTTTAGAATTTCATAAGGTGGATAAGGTGAATAAACCATCCCCCATTTTTCACTTTCTTCCCTCATTTGAGAACCTTTTAAAAGCTTTAAAAATCCTAATTGTAACTCCTCTGGACTAATCTCATATACTTCATTAAAGGATTTTCTGAAGGAGTTAAAATCTTCACCAGGTAACCCTGCAATTAAATCTAGATGTTGCTTAATATTCTTTAGTTTATTTAGCTCTAATACTTTTTCTTTAATAGTTGAAAATTCTATAGTTCTATTAATATTTCTTAATATTTCATTATTGGTGGTTTGAACACCTACCTCAAATTGAAACATGCCACTAGGTGCTTTACTAAGTATATCTATTGATTCACTACTAAATAGATCTGCAGATACTTCAAAGTGGAAACAGGTATTCTCTCCATTTTCAATTAGATAACTCCATATAGCATTTGCAAAAGCTTTATTACAATTAAAGGTTCTATCAACAAATTTAACTAATTTAACTTTTTTATCTATAAAATATTGTAGTTCTTTTAACACTCTATCTATGTTTAAGAATCTTACTCCATGGGTAGTTGAAGATAAACAGTACTTACAATTAAAAGGACATCCTCTAGAAGCTTCATAATATACAATTTTATTTTTTAAGTCGTCATCAGTCTCATAAGGAAATACTATATTGTTCATATCCATTAATGGTCTATTACCTCCATATATAATGCCTTCCTTACTTTTGTAGTATAATCCCTTAATATTTTCACAATTATTATTATCTCCATTAACTTCAATATTTATTTTAAAATTAATTAATTCTCTATAGGTTTCTTCACCTTCTCCTTCAATTAAATATTCACCTACATTTTCTGTTAAAAACTCAATAGGATTATAAGAAGTTTCTGGGCCTCCATATATAATTTCAATATTACTGTCTATAAGCTTTATTAAAGTTGATACCTTTTTAACAAACTCAATATTCCAAATATAACAGGAAAATCCTATTATATTTGGTTTTTCATATAGTATTTCTTCAACTATTCTTTCTTCTCTATCATTTATAGAAAACTCCATAGTGTGACAATTATAATCTAAATCCTTTGTATATGCTTTTAAATATCTTACTGCTAAATTGCTGTGTATATACTTTGAATTTACTGCAACTAAAACTACTTTCATTTTTATTAACATCCTTTCTTTCTGCCCACAATCCTAAAGGTACCATTGGAAGATACTGCTTCTACAATATCAAAATAATTCTTTAGTCCGTCTATAATTTTTGATGAAGTATTATCAGTAAATAGGTTAAGTAAGTTTATTTGAAAATTCTTCATACTTTTATCAGGTAATGATACCCTTATATTTTTTTGTAATGTCTTTAATGGCTCCTTTTCCACATCCCAAATATAAACATATCCATTATTTTTCATTAATCTATATATACTATCAAAAAGCTTTAGCTTTTGTCTATGGGTTTTAATTTTATTTAAGGTAAAAAATACTATACAGCTATCATAATACCCTTCATTATCACAGGATTTAGAAGGTGCATTCTCCAAATAATTAACATCTATAAAATTATCATAATATTTATTAGCCTTATATATTATACCCTGGTTTCCATAAGTAATATCCAATACGTTACCTCTAAAAACCTCTTTTTCTAAACTTACAAATAAGCTCTCCATTTCACACCTCCATATTTTTATATTATTGATAATATTCTTTTTAATTTTGTAAATTCCTTTATTTTTACTATTGCATAAGAAAAAATAAGATTATGTTGAAAATTACAGTTATAGTACCCAAAAAAAAGAACTACCAATATATTTTCGTGGTAGTTCTTACATTATATATAGCTCTAATCTTCACTTTTAGATTCTATAATCTTTAAGGTGTTATAAAAATCAATGAGTAATCCTGCTGTTGTTGTGCAAGCTCTAAGTAATATCACATCTGCAATTTCATTAAACCGATTTTCTTTGATTCTTATACTTTCAAAGGACTTAGCGGTTTTAACAGCAAACTTTGTGTTTTCAATAACATATTTTTCAGGACTTCCATAAGTGATTATAGGATCTTTTAAAGGAATTTTATATCCATTAATAACTTTATCTATTATGAAACTTTCCAGAGGTTTATGTTTTTTCAAGTTTTTCATAGCATGAGCTGGCACTGTGGAGTCTTGTACTAAATGACAAGCAGCACCTAATAAAAATAGAGCTTTATTCATATCAGAATTTGCACCGTAAAACACAGATGCCTTATAATACTTTACACATTCTACTTTAGCATTTGAAAATCCATATAGACCGATTCCCTTCTCATGATGATAGAAATGATTAGTACTTTTCAAATCTGCATCAGCCCATTTTACACCTTTATTCAAATCTAACAAATGTTTAACAAAAAAATGATATTCATCAATATAGCCCTCCTGCTTTAATAAACGTAGAGCTTCTTTATTTATAAATTTATGGACTATACATTCAGTCTTTTTTATTCTCTTTTTTATAGGATTTGCAACTTTTATAAAGGCTGTCATAGTTCTATTATAAGTTCTTTCCATTTTCTTCATGTAATACACCTACGATTCTTTAAGAATAATAAAATAATCATTGAGATATATATTATTATACTCCAATTTAACCATATTATTTTATTATCTATTAAATTTAACGTAGTATTTATATGGAAATTATATATAGTAGCCTATTTTCTAATAGCTAAGGTAAATATAAATCCATGGTTACCATCTAATATATATAGCTCATCTTTTAAAACCTTCATATTAGATACCGTGCAATTTTCCTTTAAAGTTATTAATTTATTTGGAACACCATTTACAGCGCTACACATTATATTATTTTTATTACAATCATAAAAATATAGTTGCAAGGTATTTTGTCCATTAATTTTCCCTGTATCATCTATTGCAATCCATTTTAAACTATTTAAATCATTATGTTGATAAGCAGGTGCTGGTGGTGACATAGGATGTTTTTTTAACAATGGAGGATTTTTTATATTAGATTCACCTTGAAATCTTGGTGAATCTAGAGGATCCCCTCCAGAAAAATCTGGGAATCCATACCAATAACCTTTTTTTAGTTCATAGATATAATCACTGTCATTTTCTACTGGTCTTAATCCTCTGTTTTCATAGCCTCCTATGGTAGCAAAGATTCTACCATCAAGAGTTATATCTAGTCCCTCAATATTTCTTATTCCCCATGCATAGGTTTCAATAGCTTTGGTGTTAATATTATAAATTAGCAGAGATGAATTGCCTATGGACTCACCCTTTATAACCTCGTTGTCTTCATTAGAAGCTCCCTGTGGTACAAAGGCTCCTTTTTCATTTTTATTTAATACTATATTAAAAGGTGATATATCATAACCAGTTGGATTTTTATCTATCCATTGGTTATCACTTCCAACTACAGCTGAATTAGTTGCAGCTCCAATTGAAATAAATAAATAGTCCTTATATCCTCTTATTAAAACATTGCTATAATCTCCTTTATTAGGTATGTTTGATAAGCATTGTTCTAACTTCCCATTGTTTATATCCAAGCTGAGTATTTCATTATTAGTAAGGAAGTATAGTTTATCTCCATTACATTCAAGGGTGGTAATGTTATAGTTTTTGTCTTCAATTAAAGTATAGGGCTCTCCAGTTGATGGAATAGCCATTATTTTATTTTCAAAGGCAACATATAATCCTTTATCATTACTAGTAAAATCTATGGCATTCTTTAATCCCTTATATCTAATTTTCATCTCAACTTCTGAGTCTTTAACCCCTATATTATATATATTATTTTTATCTTTTACTATTAATAAAGAACTAATAGCTAATATTATAAGCAGAATCCATCCAATTATTTTTTTCATAGTTCCTCCATTTAAATATTATTTACACTAATATATATTTAAATATTCTTAATTAAATTACATTAAATGAAATATAAGATAAAAATATATGGTTAGAGAATAATCTTTAATCTACCTTCATAAGTATTATTATATTAAGGCATCTTCAAAAAATAAATAAGTCAGAATGCTCGTTTATTTTGTGTTATACTGCGTCAACAGAACCCTTAGATAGTGCTACTATCTGCGGAACCTGTTTCCTTGTCTAACTCAAAATATACTTCTCATCTTTGATTTGTTATTTATTTTCAGATGCCTAATTGGAGGTAATAAAGATGAGTAAAGATACTTTTTATAGAGATACCTTTGTGTTAACTCTTTCTAATTTAGCCATGGGTGTATTGAGATTTATGTTTTCTATTATACTATCAAGACAGTTAGGACCAGAGGGAGTTGGACTTTATGGTTTGATAATGCCTATATATGATTTATTTTGTTGTTTAGTATGTGGAGGAATAATTGCTGCAATTTCACGAGAAACTTCTGCTTACCTGGGTACTAGTAGATTTGAAGATTTACATAAAACTGTTAATGCTTCCCTAGTTTTTATAGTACTTTGGTCAATTTTTATAGCAGGTATTATGTTTATACTTAGTCCGATAATCTGTAATTATATTATTAAAGACCCTAGAGCCATACGTTCCTTATGGATAGCTTCTCCTGCTATTGTTTTTATTGCTATATCCTGCGTATATAAAGGTTATTTCTATGGAGTAAGTCAAGTAATAACCCCTTCAGTTATAGATATATTAGAAAAAGCTGTTAGAATGGTGATATTAGTAGGAGTAATCTACTATTTATCTCTTAAAACCATCGAAAATACAGTAGCGGCAACCTATCTTTCATTTACTATTGGTGAAATAATAAGTTTCGTATTTCTATATATTTTCTATAAAAGAAGTATTAAAAAGATTCCTTATACCAATAGTGTAAGACCAGATAACAGCTTTCAATTGTTATTTAACATACTAATTATTGCTGTCCCTTTAGCTATAAATGGTTTTTTAACTACAGCGCTTCAAAGTGTATCTACACTTTTAGTACCCATAAGGTTAGTCGCTGCGGGTTTTGATCATATAGGTGCCCTTGAGATAATAGGTAAATTTAATGGTATGGCTCTTGCTATCGTGTACTTCCCATTAGTTATAGTTGTATCTTTGTCTACAGTAATAATTCCAGATATATCTAAAAAGATAAGTCAAAAGGATTTTTCTAATATAAATTCTAGAGTAAATGAAGTAATTAAAATTTGTTTTATGTTAGGGGTTTCTACAGTAATTATTTGCTATGTATGTCCTAATTTATTAGGTGAAGTATTCTTTGATAGAAGTGACTTAGGTAGCTTTATAAAGATAGCTTCCCTTGCAGCTCCATTTATGTATTGTCACTACTGTACCTATAGTATTTTAAATGGTATAGGGAAACAAAAAGTTATCCTTTTAAGCTCCATTGCTACAGCTTTGATTGAGTTAGTTCTAATATTTATACTTATAGGTATTCCTAGCATAAATATCTATGGATATGGAATTTCCTTAATTGTAACCTCTATTATAGGCCTTTTAATAAATCTGTATTATATTGGACAAGTGATAGAGCTATCTTTTCCTATTTGGGAAATATTAATCCTAGTGTTACTAACAGTTTTAGTATACTTAGTAACAACCATCATAAGTTCTATAATTCCTAATACCTTTATCATTCCTAAAATTATAACTATCATTGTAGTTGCTTTTTCATTATTCTTTGTATCAAGTTTTTTAATACGAAAAAGCTCATAAAATAGAACCTAGGACTTAGTTTTTTAGATACTAAGTTCTAGGTTCTATTTTAAAATAAATTAATAATATTTACTTTAACTTTTTATATATTCTTCTAGGTATAAGTTTTGTAATTTTATTTGGCAGTGAATTTAAATCAGACTTTTTAACACCACCTATAGTTACTAGCACTAATCCGTAGGCTCCAGCAGATAATGCTATACTTATTAATGATGCAAATAAGTTTAATATGTAACCACCGAAAATTAATCCTAGAACTCCATTAAATATCTTATATGAGAAAAATGTTACTATCCCCATAGCTAATCCAGCTATTAAAGGTTTTATATAACAAGGAATCAAGTGTATCCTTCCATCAATAGAGTCATTTATTTGCCACTGGAATAATATAAGCATTACTAAATAACAGGCTGCATTACCCCAAATAGCTCCAAGGATTCCAAAGGAAGGCATTGCTATTAATATATAATTCACAACAACTTTAGCTAAAATTCCAACTACAGAAAATATAGTTACTACGTTTACCTTACCCATTCCCTGCAAAATAGAAGTTTGAACTAATGTGATAGCATATAAGATTAAAACCCAAGCTCCCCATATTAATAAGGGTGATACCTCTTTATCATAGCCTAGTATTCTTAAAATAGGCATAGATAGAACTCCTAATCCCACAGCACAAGGTATAGCTATCATAAAAGTAACTCTATAGGAAGATTTAATATTAAATCTTAGACCTTTTTTATTATCTAGGGCATGGATTCTAGATATGGCAGGAACAAGAGCAATAGCTAAAGCTCCTATAATTGCCATAGGAATTGACATAAGAGTGTTGTAAAGACCTAAATATCCCCATTGAATATCAACAGTTTTCTGACTTAATCCTGTAGATAAAAGTCTAGACTTTACAATTTTTAAGTCTACTATAGTTCCTGAGTTCTGCAGTGCAGAAGCTATAGTTATTGGAAATGCATATTTTAATATGGATTTAATAATAGTTTTATTACTTAGTCTACTTACCCCTGCTTTGTTCTTTTTGGGGGAATGATTAGATCCATACATTTTATATGCTAATATAAAGTATAAAGATGCTCCAATAGCTCCAACCACTGTACCTATAGTTCCTCCAGCAGCTCCATAGGATACACCTTTTCCCATGAGTAAGTAAGCAAATAATAAACTAAATATTATATTTAGAATTTGTTCGCCTACTTGGGATACTGCAGTGGTAGTCATATTTCCAATACCCTGAAAATAACCTTTGTATGCACCCATTATTGAAGTAAATAATAATGCCGGTGCAAGCCATCTAGTAGCTAATATTGATTCAGGACTATTAAAAGCCATACTTAAGGGTTTTGCCCATATAAACATGAATACGGATAGGATAAGCCCCAAGAGTAAAAGTAAAGTCCTAGATGCTCTAAAGGTTTTTATTGCATCTTTGTAGTTTCCCTTTGCTTCAAGTTCCGATACTAACTTTGCAATGGCTACAGGTATACCTGCATTAGCTATAATGTATATATAAGAAAAAATTGTATATGTAGAATAGTATACTGACCAACCTGTTGATCCTAAAATCTGCCTAAGTAAAGGTGTATAAACTACCGATAACACCTTTACTGACATCATAGATATGGTGAGTACCATAAAGCCTTTAGCTACAGAGTGCTGAGCCCCCTCAGTTCTGTCATTCATATTACCCCTCCATTAAAACTTAAACACATCATTCTTTATCTTCTTTAATACTGGTGGTAAAGATTCTGCTATAGTTTTATTTTTCATATATTCAAGCTCCCCTGAGTTTGATTTAAATATTACTTTATATGCATATAGGAATTGAAAATCTAAACCATATCTATTTACAAAGAAGCTATTAAGCTTTTTATCTCCATATTTAGAATCTCCAACTATAGGATTTCCTAGCTCTGATAAGTGAGCTCTTAATTGATGACTTCTTCCAGTAAGTAAATTAATTTCTATTAGGGAAAAAGTACCACAACTTTGAATAGTTGTAACTTCCATAGCAATTTCTTTACTGTTTGGAACTTCAGTGCTATATACCTTAGAAATATTTGCATCTTCATTTTTTAAGATATATCCTGTATAAGTTCCATCCTTTATTCTTCCTTGTACTAGAGCCATATAGTATTTTTCAATACTTCTTTCTCTTATAGCTTCATTAAGAGCCTTTAGATATTTGAAATTTTTTCCGAATATAACTACCCCAGAGGTATTTCTATCTAATCTATTGCATGGAGCAGGAGTAAAAGTTACTTCTTTTTCAGGTTCATAATCACCCTTGTCATATAGATAGGATAAGGCATAGTCTGTTAAAGTTGGTTCTCCATTCTTTGTGTCACTATGAACTAATAAATTGGGCCACTTTTCTACCATAAGTATATTTTCATCCTCATAGGTAATTTTAAGATTATTTTCTATTCTTTCAAACTTCTTTTTTTCACCACTAGTCTTTATATATCTTATTTCTATGGTGTCTCCCTCTTCTAAAACATATTGTTCTTTTATTTTTTTACCATTTACTCTAATGTCACCTTTTCTAAATGCCTTATATATAGCACTTAATGGTACATCCTTCAGTAACTTTCTAAGGAATTTATCGCATCTTTGACCGGCTTCATTTGAACCTATTTGTATATTATTCATATTGTCCTCCAATATTTCTTTCTTATAGTTTGTTAAGATAGTTTACAGCCATATTACAATGAACTGCTACTCCTATTTGTAGACATTCCTCATCTATATCAAATTTACTACTATGCAGAGGATATATTATTCCTTTTTCAAGGTTTCCACATCCTAATTGATAAAACATAGCTGGAACCTTAAGGGAAAAGTATGCAAAACTTTCTACACCCATAGTAGGTTCTCGTAATATTTTAACCTTATCTTTCCCTAATAGATCTACACTATTATCATAAAATATATTATACATAGCGTCGTCATTATATAAACATGGATAACTCTCATCAATAGTAATTTCACAGGTACCTCTTAAACTTTCTACCTGCATGGTTACCAATTCTTTTAATCTTTTTTTCATGTATTCCCTATCCTCTAGGTTCATAGTTCTAATTATACCAGTTATAGTAACCTTATCTGGTATAATATTGGCTGCTGTACCTCCATTTATAGTTCCTATAGTTATTACCCCTGGTGATACTGGATTAGTCTCTCTACTTACTAATAACTGTAAAGCATTTATAACCTGAGCTGCAATTACTATAGGGTCTATGCCTTTATGGGGACTTGCACCATGAGAACTTTTACCACAAATAGTAATGGTAAAAGGATTAGAAGCAGCATAAGCTACCCCTTGCTTAAGTCCAATAGTTCCCACCTCAAGACTTTCATCTACATGACATCCAATTATTGCATCCACATGAGGAGCTTCTAATGCTCCTTCTTCTATCATAATCTTAGCTCCACCAGTAGTTTCTTCTGCAGGTTCAAAAATAAACTTTACGTTTCCTTTTAACTCTTTCCTATGGTTATTTAAAAGTCTAGCTGCTCCAAGTACCATTGTCATATGAGCATCATGGCCACAGGCATGCATTTTTCCATCCATCTTAGAAATATAGCAGTGACTATTTTTTTCATGGAGAGGTAGTGCATCCATATCACACCTTATAGCTATAGTTTTTCCATTACTACTACCTGCTTCTCCATATATAGTAGCCACAACACCTGTACCTGCACAAGAATAAAATTCTATATTCTCATTCCTCAAGAAATTTTTTATTCTATCAGAAGTTTTATATAAATCAAAATCTAACTCTGGATTTTTATGGAATTCTCTTCTTATATAAATTAATTCTTCACTTATTTGTTTAGCTTCATGGATAAAGTTCATCTGAAACCTCCTTACTGATAATTATATATTATATACAAATATACAAAAAAATAATAGACTTGAAGTCTATTTAAGAGAAGTCTTAACTATATTGTACTTCAAACCATTATATAACAGAAAAGCTTTCCTTTCAATATTATAGTCAAATATGTTTCAGCTGTGTAAAACCTCCTAGGTGATTCTCCACAATATTTATAATCCTTCTTATAGTCTATAACTATGAATATATGTAACATTATATATATGACTATGGATAATTTTCACTAGGAAACTAGTTAAATATATACCTATATTAATATTAAACTATATAACTATTTAACTAGTTAACTAGTTGTACTCATAGTGAGGCTTTGGGGTGTATTACCATAACCTATCCATTTCACTGAAACTATGTCTATATACATTAGAAAAGGATGAACTATTCCTCCAAAACCTCTATAAGCCCATTGGTTACAAGGACATCAAAGTCAAATTTTCTCTCCAAATCAGAAAATTTAATAGAGATATTACTTTCTTCTAAGGCTGTTATAGTTCCTGTTCCATAGAATTTATGGGTTACAGTTGTTCCAACCTTAAATTTAACTCTTTCTAGTATCTCTTCTTCTAGCTGGCACTCACATAGAAATTGAGATTTATTTTTCTTTTCACCTCTTATAAATTGGGGGAAAAGAAATATTAAGTTGTTAATAGCTCTAGTAACTCCTACATAAAATAGTCTTCTCTCTTCCTCTATATCATTATTTTTATAGGGAATAGCTCCATCTACTGTGTTAATCATAAATACCGTATCAAATTCCATTCCCTTAACACCGTGAATAGTACTAAGAATTACGCCTTCATTTTTATCCTTATTTCTAGAGCTAGCTTTCTTTGTTTCCTCTTCTACAGTATTTACATGTTCTAAGAAGTCTTTAATAGTTTTAAATCCCTTCACGCTTTCTTTAAACTCATTTAACACATTTTCTAAATCTTCTATGGAAAATTTATATTTCTGTGCATATTCCACCAGATGTTTATGATACATTAAGTCTCCTATAATAAATTCTACGGCAGAAGGTAGTGAAATTCTATTTAAGCTAGAAATATCCCTTTCGAGATTATCTAATATTTTTAATTGAAACACTGGAGTACTATCTAAGTTTTTTAATTTAGTAAAGATACTGCCTAAGCTATTGCTCTTTTTAACTTCTTCTATACTATTTTTACTTATATACCTATAGGGTTTATTTATTATTCTAGTAAAGCTATCCATGTTTAGAGGATATATGCTTAACTTTAGATAAGCTAATATGTCTTGGCATATGAAGTGAGAGAAAAAATTATATTGTCTATCTAGTAAGGTAAAGGGAATTTTTTTTCTAATAAAACTATCAATTATACTTCTACTTTCTATATTAGTTCTATAAAGCACTGCAAAGTTATTAAAGTTATTATCTTCACTTTCCCTTACCTTAAGAATATAATCACTTATATATGTACCTTGAGCTGTTTCATCACGAACCCCTTGAGCCTTTATTATTCCATCATCAGTTTTACTGGCTCTGATATTCTTTGAAGTTCTAATCTTATTATTTTTTATAGACTTCATAGATAATCTTACTATATTCTGCTTTGACCTATAATTTGTAGATAGATATAAGGTTTTACCTTCTTTAAATATATCTTTAAAGTTTACTATATAGGTTGGATTAGCTCCTCTAAAACTATAGATGCATTGATCCTCATCCCCTACTACAAATAAGTTATTCCCCTTATTTAAAAGCTTTAATATGTCCACTTGTACATCATCACTATCTTGAAATTCATCAACTAATATATGTTTAAATTGATTTTGATATGAATTTAATATGGAGCTATTCTTAATAAATAAATCTCTACACATTAACTGTAGATCTTCAAAGTCAAGGAGGGATTTTTCCTTTTTATAGGATTCATAGAAATTTACACAGTTTTTTAAAAGTTCTTTATCGATTTGATTATTTCCATCTCTATTATATTCTCCCTTGCATTTATAGATGGATATGGCATTTACATATTCCTTAACTCTATCTTCACTAACATCCTCCACATAGGCAGTTAAAAAGTTTTTTACTACTCTATAGCTTTCAAAGGGCTCTATTATATTAATTTCTCCATAATAGGACTTTAGTATTTTATAGCAAAGTCCATGAAAGGTTCCAAAGAAAGGACTTACCTTATTCTTATCTATGGCTAGGAACCTATTTCTCATATTAGTTGCTGCTGCCTTGGTGAAGGTTATTATAACTATATTTTTAGGTGATATGTTTTTATGCTTTATAAGCTCATAAACTCTATTTACAATAACTACAGTTTTCCCACTTCCAGGACCTGCACTGACTATTATATTTTCATTTGAACAGTTAATGGCTATTAACTGTTCTTCACTTAAAGTGTTATTTTTGTTTCTTATCATAATATAAATCTTTCCTTTTACATACTTTCAATTTAATAATATTACCATATTATTTGTCCATATACTATAGAAATGAAAGTTTTCTTATGGTACGATATATAGGATGTAAATGTTAACCTATGGAGATTTTATAAAATTTTATGGTTTATATAAGTGAGGAGAACTAAAAATGGATACAATTACTAGACTTGACCTAAGAAGCCAAAGAAATCTTACCATGTTAGTAGATTTTTATGAGCTTACAATGGCTAATGGTTATTTAAATACTGAAGCAGATGATACCATAGCTTATTTTGACATGTTTTTTAGGAAAATTCCTGATGGTGGTGGCTACTGCATAATGGCAGGAGTTCAACAATTAATTGAATATTTAACCAATCTTAAATTTACTGATGAAGATATAGAATATCTAAGAAGTAAAGCTTTATTTAGTAAAGAATTTTTAAATTATTTAGCTAACTTTAAGTTTAGTTGTGATGTATGGGCTATTCCAGAAGGTACCCCAGTATTCCCTAATGAACCACTTGTAACTGTAAGGGGTCCAGTTATGGAAGCTCAGTTTATAGAAACTATGATACTACTAACAATAAATCATCAAACTCTAATTGCTACTAAAGCTGCAAGAATTTGTGAAGCTGCTAGTGGTAGACCTGTAATGGAGTTTGGTTCTAGACGAGCTCAAGGTTATGATGGTGCCTTATATGGAGCTAGAGCTGCAATTATCGGTGGATGTAATGCTACTGCTTGTACTATGGCAGATGAATTATTCAATGTGCCTGTAACTGGAACTATGGCACACTCTTGGATTCAGCTTTTTGATAGTGAATATGAAGCTTTTGCAGCATGGGCTAAAACTTATCCAGATAATACTGTACTTTTAGTAGATACATATAATGTTCTAAAATCAGGTATTCCAAATGCTATAAAGGTTTTTGATGAAATCTTAAAACCTATGGGTAAAAGACCTAAGGCTGTAAGAATAGATAGTGGTGATATTGCATATCTTTCTATAGAAACTAGAAAAATGCTAGATGAAGCTGGCTATGAGGATGTAAAAATCACAATTTCAAACTCCTTAGATGAATTTATAATTAAAGCTGTTCTTGAAAATGGTGCTAAAATAGATAGTTTTGGTGTTGGTGAAAGATTGATCACTGCAAGAAGTGAGCCTGTATTTGGTGGTGTTTATAAGCTTGTTGCTATAGAAAAAAATGGAACAATTATCCCTAAAATTAAGATAAGTGAAAATGTAGAAAAAATCACAAATCCAGGGTTTAAATCTCTTTATAGAGTTTATGATAAGAAAACCAATAAAGCTATTGCAGATTTAATTGCTTTAAATGATGAGAATTTCGATAATAATAAGCCTTTGCAGTTGTTTGACCCTAACTACACTTGGAAGAAAAAAAGAATTAAAAATTATAATATAAAAAATCTCATGGTACAAATATTTGATAAGGGTAAATGTACTTATGAAAGTCCTTCTGTAATGGAGATAAGAGAATTTTGTGGTAAGGAAAAAGCTAGTCTATGGTCAGAGATAAGAAGATTACAAAATCCTCATCAATACTATGTAGACTTATCTAAAAACTTATGGAATTTAAAAGAATCATTATTACACGAATACTCTTCAATATATGAAGAATAATATTAATATACTATCTATGAAGGGTATGATATCTATTGAATAAGAAACTTAAAATAAAAATTTCTAATGATGCCTTTGATTTTATTATTAAACTACTGGAATTTCATGATGAATATGATTGTATAGCATTAAAGGAACCTGAAAATGGTGGATGTTGTAAAAATTCTAAGGTTGATATAATTTTAGATAATACCATTAACTACAATGTTATTGAAGATATACAGGGGTTAAATATTGCTTATAGTGAAGATTTATCTAGTAATTTTAATGAAATAATTATTGTACTAAAGAAAGATTCTCTCTACCTAAAGGCAATACCTTCGTTTACTAATAAATCTAAGGGATGCGGTGGATGTGGTGGATGTGGATCAAAGTCAAAGTATTGCACATCATGTTCAGGATGTAGCATGAAATCAAAATAGTTAATAAAAAATCTCCTAGCCTAGGCTGGGAGATTTATATGTTTATTGAAATATACTAATAACACACTTGGATTAGTTTAATCTGGTTGGAGCTTAATATAGATATTATGTTATAAAAAATCCATATTAAAAATAATTTAATTATAAGTAGCTGTCTTTGTATAAAAGAGATATAGGCAACGACTTATCCTCCTTGTACAAATCATAATCATAGAGATTTTTTATTTTGCTCCCCTTGCTACTAAGCTCTTTAAAGGGGCACTTATTATTATTTTCAGCCCAATTATAAAGGACACAGTCCTTTGAACACTCTACATACTCATCATAAGTTGATAAAAAATCACACTTAACCAAGCATACCACCCCCAATAAATACACATTTAATACCCTAAATTATAAATGAGAATTTTCACAAAATAAAGTATTTTTAGTGGATTTATTGAGAGGTTTTCTATATTTAAGAATTTTCGAATATATTTAAAATATAATTATAATATTTTAAAAAAAGATGGAGTTGTACTACAATTACTAAAATATATATATAAATTTATCCTATGAAAACTACACTTATGTCAATACTTATATTTTTATGTCCTACATTTCTTTGAGTATTATGGATATTCAAGTTACTATCTTCTTTTTTTGCTATATGATTTTTAAGGTTAATAATCTTTTCACTATCAATATTCATTATTTTTTCATATATAGGAAGTAGCTCATTAGGAATCTTATTATTTAAGCCTATATTAATGACTGCTATTTTTTTTATTCCATAAATACAACTTAACAAATCTTCATTGTCAGTGATATAATGAGAAAATTCAGTAAACTCGTCCAATAAGTGGCTACAACCATATAAATCTAGTTGGGATATAGTTGAGGATCTTTTTTTGCCCTCTTTGAAATCTAAAGCCCCTACTTCTTTGTTTAATATGGTACCACCTTTTTCTATGACAGCTTTTTCTAAGTTTAAATCATTTAACTCTAAACAATCATCTATTCTTACTTGAGTTCCAATATCTATATGATACATAATAAAATTTTTAGCTTCTTCCTTAGATCTGACAAGAATACTGTGAATACCAATTTCCTCAAGTTTATTCATCATATCTTGTATTAATATGCTTACAGAAGTTCTATTTACCATACATATTACACCTCCTAAGGCAGTTAAATATTTTCTTTACTTATTTATATGGATGTAATTACTATTTTATGATATCAATGAAAGATTTTATAATATGAGCTGTAAAACCCCAAATTACATAATTATTCCACTGATAAAAGTATTCATCTAATACCCCCTTTGAAAATTTATAATCCTTACCTCCGTTTATTAAATGAAAGGGAAATCCATCTTGATTTATTGGGCCAATATCCATTTTATATAGTAATGGTTCTGTATCAATAAAAAATTTTATTGGTACCTTAAATATATGATCAACTTCACTTGTATTAAACTTAATATTATTTGTATTAAGTTTAGCGATATAGGGACGCATTATCATGAGGTATGGTGATAAGAAATAATCCATTTCACCAATAACTTCAAAATCTTCTTTTTTAATATTCATCTCTTCCATGGTTTCTCTTATTGCAGCATCTCTAAAAGACTCTCCTTCTTCAACCTTTCCACCAGGTAGACAAACATCACCAGGCTGACTATTTAATTTTTTAGCTCTAACTTGAAAAATTATATAAACCTCATCGTCTATAACCTGTAAAAGAATCATCACTGCTGCTTTTTTCATAGGTTGTATAGATGTGGACTCCCTATCTTTAAAAATATCATTTATTCTATCAATATTTATATTTGTCATCAGTTCACTGCTCCTTCTAAATATCTTATATATAGCATACCACAATATTAGATAATAAAAATATAACATATTATTAATAACATATTTTTTCTTTGTCCTTGTTGAAAATTACAGTAAATGTTATACTAGATAGGACTTATTTAATTCTAAAATATAAAATTGGAGAGATGACTTGTGAAAAAGAGAATTTTATCATTATGGGTATTTTTTACTTTAGTATTTACCTTTTCTTTCTCAACTATAGCCATTGCAGAAACTCAACCTGAAATCGTTGGTACTTCTGCTATTGTTATGGACTTAGAAACAAAGGAAATAATCTATTCTAAAAATATCGATGAAAAGAAACAACCAGCCAGTATTACTAAGCTGATGACTGCTTTACTATTAGCTGAAAATAAAAGTAAAACCGATTTACTTACTTATCCAGCTGCAGCCTTAAAAGAAGAGCCTTATTCTTATGGACTTAATGTTCATCCAGTAACTCCTGGAGATACATTTACCGGTAAAGATGCTATGGACATACTACTTCTTTATTCAGGTAATGATATTGCTTATATGGTTGCTGAAAATGTTGGTGGAACAAAGGAAAAGTTCATTACAATGATGAATGAAAAAGCTAAAGCTTTAGGTATGACCAATACTAATTTTGTAACACCTAATGGCCTTGATGATAACACTGATGATCACTATACTACAGCATATGATTTATCCCTATTATTAAATGCAGCTTACGGTAATGAGTGGATTAGAGAAACTATGTCTAAAAAGGAATCAGAAGTAAAATCTACTAATGGACCATCATCAATAGTTGAAAATAGAAATAAACTTATAGGTGTAGATGGAAACATTGGTGGAAAAACTGGTTATACAGAAAAGTCTGGAAGATGCTTAGCAGCTTTATATCAAAGGAATGGACATACTTTAGCAACGGTGGTATTAGGCTCAGATTATAATTTTCCAGTAGACACTCAGGTTTTTGAAGATACTACAAACTTAGCCAATTATGGCTTCAATGCAGAAAAAGAAGTCTTCAAAGCTAAGAACACTGAAATTTCAGAAGTTACTATGGAATATAAAATTTTACCTCTTATAGGACCTAAAAAAGCAATTAAAGTTCCAGTTACTATTCATGAGGATATTTCATTATATCCAACAGACTTAGAACCAGAATTTAATTCTGAAGTAGGTAAGATAAATATTTGGACTTTAAGTAAAGATAAATCTATTGGTAAAGCTACTGTTAATATAAAGGGATATGAAAAACAATATGATATATATTCTGGACTATCCAATATGGATATAATAAAAAGTAATATCCTTTATTATGTATTAGCTCTATTAGTATTAATAATAATAGCATCTTTAGTAATACTAATAATATCTAAAATAAACAAAAAACGTAGAAAAAAAAGAAATCGTATATATAGATAGCTTTAAAGATTCCCTATGTTAATATTAATCATAGGGAATCTTTTTTTTGTGTAAATATTTGTAATTTTATATATGTAGGTGTTTTCTATTTACTAAATAATTTTATTTATCATAATAAGTTAAATTTAAATTTTATACTTTTTTATTTTATCATTCTCAATTATGACAATAATACTTATGATAATTTTTTTTCGGTAAACACCTAAAATACTAAATAAACTTTATAATGTCTTCAATTTTATCTATTATATTGTACTTTAATCTTTTCTATATTTAGTGCAGTATAATTTACTAGACAAGTTTTTGCTCCTGCATTCTTTCCGCATAATATATCATTATGGCTATCTCCTACCATTATAGTTTCATTAGGATTAACTTTTAAGACTTCACAAGCTTTTAACACTGGTTCACCATCTGGTTTATGTTTCCTACTATCTTCTGGAGTAATTATTACATCAAAATATTTCTCTAAGTCAAAACAATTAAGTCCTCTTAAAGCCGTTCCCCTTTTCTTAGATGTAACTATTGCTAATTTTAATCCCTTATCTTTCAGCTTTAATAGTCCATCTTCCACGTGATCATAAGACTTTATGTATTTATCATGGCAATTAAGACAGTATCTTATGTATTCATCAACTAATTCATCAGCTCTATCCTTATCATATTCACTCAATACATCTTTAAGTGGTATACCAAAGGATTCTACAATTTCCTCCTTTCCTATATTTAATCCTAAATAATTATTTAATACATAATTAAAGGAAGTCAATATTAATTCATTGGTATCTATTATTGTACCATCTAGGTCAAACAGTATTGCTTTAATCATATCTTTCTACTCCTTATTTATAAGTAATTTTAGTGGTACGTACCATTTTGAATAACTAAATCCATGGTTATCTCTATATTCACCCTTTATATCCTTCACCATCACTGTAGCTCTTTTATTAATATTTCTAATTATTCCTTCATACAATACACCTTTGTATTTAAATTGAATAACTTGTCCTTTAACAAATGAGTTATTTATGGTTTTATTGAAGGCATCTTTACTCTTTAATATTTCATGATAACTACTTGTATGTCCAAATAAATTAAAGGCTAGATTCTTAAATCTTTCACCTTTACAATTAGAGCTTCCATAATCACTAAATTCTATGACATGGCAAAGCTCATGCTCTAAAATAAGCATAAGAGCTTCTAGTGCATCCTTAGCTTCTATTCCACATACAACTTTACTTCTATTATCTTCTATATATTCTTTCATGACTCTATTACTTATTCTAATCTCATAGGTACATTCTCTTCCTCTTTTTGAAAAGATAGTCTTTCCGCCACTTGAAGTCATCCTATTGGATAAGGATACTTTAATACCCTTTGGTATAGCATTTACTAAATACCCCTTTAATACATAACCATCGTATATATCTATAAGGTTAGAAATGTTTTCTAATGTCAAAATATCTAGAGAATTTAGCACATTAAGTTTATGTCTTCTGCAAAAATCTTTCTTTATAAAATCTCTCATATTCACTTTATCATTTTTGTTAACTTCAGTGTCAATCATTAAGTATGTACTACCTTCCTTAAATAGATTTTTCTATAAAAATGCTGAGCATGCATTATAATTATATTACATGCTCAGCGCTTATCTAATATTTAGAGCATTTTAACACAAACTAACTTAATATTTTATTGATTTATATATAAGTCTGCTTAATTGATCTTTTTCTTTTGCGCCTTCTATACTACTTAAAATTTCCTCATTAATCTTACTTATATCAATATTTAATTCTTCAATATGACTTTCTAAGGAATTTATTGCATTTAAAAGCCTTGTCTTTTTATTATCTTTAACTATTACCTTATCTGCAAAAGATTTAAGAGCAACATATGTGGAGATTAGTACATCTTCATTCTCTACAAATTCTTCATAATTTTCCACAAGATATACTACAGCTTTAGTTAATAGATTTTTATACATTTCTATACCTTCACCGTGGTGAGTAAAGGCTACTATACTTCTAGCAGTATATATAACCTTATCTATTTTATCATCTTCTACAGATTTACCAAAGGCACCACTTGCTAATTGCTGTGTTGCTAGCACACGTAAGAACTCTGATTTATCTATACCCTCATCCATTAAATTTTCTAACTGCAATTCATCTAGACTTTGACTATAATAAAACTTTGGAGAGATTATATTTGTATCACCCTTATTGAAATCTATGTTAACTGGTAAGAATTTTCTCATAACTCCTCCCAGTACAGGTTCATAAATTTCTTCTATTAAAATAAATGATGTCTCATCACTTATAATTCCAATGTCAGTAGATAACTCTATAATCTTATTTTTCATAGCCTCATGAACTTCTCCACGTTCATAGACGATTCTATTCTCTAAAGATTCTATCCTTTTCTTATACCAAACCTTTTCAATTAAATTTGCATTAACCTCTAAGTCTAATTTAGTTAGAACTATTCTTCGTTGTATTCTTCTATCTCCAACCATACCATTAAGAGTAACAATACCTTCTAGATTCCCATCCATCTTAGCAAATATTGAAAATGGTTCTCCATCATACATATATTCTATGGTTCTAGGGTAAGTTTTCTCAACCTTCATTCCACCCCAATCAATTTCAATATCTGTTATTTGTAGTCCTCTTATTCTATTGAACTGATTTAAGATTACATCTTCTATTCTAATACTTCTATTAATAAATTCTGCTTTTCCAAAGGTAATTCTTGCTATTTTATTGATGAAATAGGTATTAACAGAGGCATCTATTCCAAAAGGAAAAATTCTGCTTCCTACGCAAGTTTTTTCTACATAATCAAGGATATCTTTCTCATCATCCACTACGTCATCAGTAAATAAAATTATAGTATTTTCTTCTCCCTTATCTTCATTTAAAAAGGCATATTTTATTCCATCAAATATATTAGCATCATTTTCACAAGTTAACTTATCTATCCACTTAGATGCTTCCTTTAAATTTTCATCATTAAATTCAACTCTTCTACTCTCTGAAAAATGCTTTAGGGTGTCACCCATAGCAACTATGTTAAAGGTATCACCTTTATATAAATTTCTAAGACATAAGTGTAAAGCAGTTTTAGCCTCCTTTAACTTATCTCCTTCCATAGATTCTGATATGTCTATAAGGAATATATAGTTACCACTTTTCTCTTCTACATCCTCTTCAATTTCAGGTAGAAACCTCAAATAAACAATTCCATTGTCTTCGCTATAATTCTCATATATAATTCCACTTGTTTCGCTGGAATTTTCTTCTAAATAAATTGTCATAGCACTATCCAGGATTTGCTCTTCACCATGAAGGGTTATTTTGTATAAATTGCTCTCATCATCCTCTTCTTCTTCTACCTGAATTTTATGGGTATTACAAGAAAATTTAGCACTTTCAAAGGTCTCTACTAATAGATTTAAAGATAATTTATAGTCTTCTTGTTGACTTTGTTCTTCATTATATGGATTTTCCGGAAGTACAATCTTAGGAATAATTAACTTAAGCTTAGAATGTTCATATACTAGCTCTTCAATATAAGAAATCTTTATAACTACAGTTTCACCTTTTAAGATTGTTCCAATTGACATTTTAAAATAGTTGTTATTTAGTTCTTCTAATATAAGTTTACTTCCTGAATCTTCTCCAATATTTTCATAAATTTTCTCTATTTCTTTTTTATCTTCTACTTTACCTTTTATAACACTGCCACCTATATTAGCTTCAAAACCTGATATAACAGCAGTATCTGGTATAGGGAAGGTATAAATTCCTTTTACATCATCTTCACCAATATTTTCATAAACATGGCTAATTGTAAATTCAACAAACTCTCCACAAATATTACCGTCTATATCTACCTTTTTTAACAATATTTCTCCCTTAGAAATATTGTTCTGTAACTTTTCATATTCCATAACCTCACTCCTTTTATGTTATCTACATTTGCTTCAGAAGGAGTTTTACCTCCCTCTGAAGGATAAATTATTATCTAGGTACTTAGCCATAGTCATATAATTTAATATAAAGGTTTCTATAAATTATATTGTACTACATAACTTCTTTTATTACTCT
Organism: Clostridium sp. UBA5712; assembly: GCF_002419845.1. Lineage (NCBI taxonomy): Bacteria > Bacillati > Bacillota > Clostridia > Eubacteriales > Clostridiaceae > Clostridium > Clostridium sp. UBA5712. The sequence goes on from NZ_DIGW01000001.1 coordinate 156,572, forward strand.
CAAAGCATTCCTATATAATATTTTTTCTATATGACTTTCATGATATCCTTCTTTTTGTAATGCAGTTATGAGTTTATCTATCTCTCCCATGTTACTAATTTCTAGATTTTTAGGATTTATTCCATCAAAATCACTACCAAGGGATAATACATCTATACCCCCAACATTACAGATATGATTTATATGTTTAACCATATCTGTAACAGCACTTTTACTTCCGCCTTCTATTAAGAAAGATTTTTCAAAGTTGATGCCAGTTATGCCCCCCTTTTCACTGAGAGTTCTAATCATATCATCAGTTAAATTTCTGCTGTGATTACATACAGCTCTACTGTTTGAATGTGATGCTACAAAAGGTTTCTTACTATATCTTGCCACATCATAGAACCCTCCATCGGATAGGTGTGAAACGTCAATAATCATGCCTAGCCTATTCATTTCTTCGAGGGTTTCTAATCCAAAGGTTTTTAACCCTTTATTTCGAAACTCTTCTCTGCAATTTGGATAACCTATACTATTTTCATAATTCCAGGTTAATGTCATAAGTCTAACTCCTAGGTCATAAAAATTTCTTAAATTCTTAAGAGAGCCTTCTATAGCTTCACCTTCTTCAATGGTCAAGAAAGCTGATATTTTATCCTCCTCCTTATTCACTTCAAAATCCTCATAATTTTTTGCTACAGATATTTCATGATTATTTTTTTCTAACTCTTCATAAAATTTATTAAGCATATCCATGGCTCTATTAAATGCCTTAGGATGCTCATTAAGATCAATAAACAAGGCAAAAAATTGTGCTAAGGAATTACCTTTTGTTAACTTTTCTAAATCAATAGCTAGATGATTTCTCTTTAATTCCATATCCTTATTATCTATTAAATGACAAATTGTATCACAATGCAAATCAATTATACTCATACTATATCCCCCTTAATTCTAAGACTATATCTTCTATTAAATTACGAATTTACAAGTTATTTATAACCATAAATATTAAAATTCTATCCCTATTATCTATATTATAAATTCTCCTTCTTTATTTATATATCCTTCTTTTTCATCTATTATAACCTTACATATTCCATTATAAAAGTTATCTACTTCATGAAATTTAGGTTCTATAACTATATGACCTTTTAAATCTACAAAACCCCACTTCTCGTTAATTTCAACAGAAAATAAACCTTCACTGTACTCTAAAACATTATCATACTCTATAGGTATTATTATGTTCCCACTTCTATCTATAAATCCATATTTATCTTCTATGGAAACTGCTGCATAATCTGTATTGAAATTATCTGCCCAGCTATATGTTTTTTCAATAACAAAGTCACCAGAATTATTAATATATCCCCATATATTATCTTGGGATACAGCTGCAAGTCCATTAAGAAATTCGCTAGTAAAATCAAAATTTCCTTCAATCTTTATATTAAAGGTTTCATCCACATATACATTTTTACCTTCTAATCCCACATTGGCTAAACCCTCATTAAAATTGTTAGCATATTCATATATAAATCCGCTAATACACTGACCTTCCCCATTTATATATCCATAGTTCTCACCTTTTCTAACTATAGCGAGGCCATTCTCTTCAAACTCATTAGCTTCATCAAAGGTAGGTGATATAATCATTTTGCCATGTCTATTGATATATCCCCACTTTCCTAATATTTTCACTGCTGCAAGTCCTTCAGTGAATCCTTTTCCTTCTTCATATTTTACTTTTATTACCTCATTGCCTTGTAAGTCTATATATCCATATCTATGGTTTAACTCAACTAAAGCCATGCCTTCATTAAAATAATTTATATCATCATATTTAGGAGCTATTATGTAATCTCCTTGTCTATTGATAAAACCACATAATCCATCCACCTCTATAAAGCCCATTTCATCCTCAAATTCATCGGCAAAATCAAAAATAAAAGGAACTATAGTTTTTCCATTTTCATCTATATAACCATATTTATTATCTAATTCAACGGGATACATTTTCATAATCTTTTCTCCTTTGCTTTTTAAATATATGAATATTATACCATTTATACGAATAAAAAGTCTTATGTTAACCTAATTAAAGATAACCTATTCTATATATTTAACTATTTAAAAACTATTATCTCATACCTTATATATTATTAATACAATGTCTATTTAATTATACTAATTGTTAGTAATTATAATTTATATTATAATTAAAAAGATGTAATAATAAGTGTAGGTATCTCTACACAATACAAAGGAGTGTTAAATATATGAAAAATTGTATAGTAGCTCAATCTGGTGGTCCTACATCTGTAATAAATGCCAGCGCTATGGGAGTATTTAAAGCAAATGAAGAACTACACTATTTTGACAATGTATATGCAGGAATTAACGGTATTGAGGGAATTTTAAATGAAAATATAATAAATCTTTCTCAGATTGACAGTGAAGTTATTGACAGATTAATTTATACACCATCTTCAGGACTTGGATCTTGCAGATACAAATTAAAAACCTATGAAGATAACAAAGAAGAATACATAAAACTTTTTGAGATTTTTAAAAAGTATGAAATTGATACTTTCTTTTACATTGGTGGAAATGATTCTATGGATACAGTTCATAAACTAAGTAACTATGCAAAGGAGCATAACCTTCCTGTAAAATTCTTTGGAGTTCCTAAAACTATAGATAATGACCTTCCAGTAATGGATCATACTCCTGGTTTTGGAAGTGCTGCTAAGTTTATATCAACTATAGCTCTAGAAAACAAACTAGATGCTAGTGTTTATACTGCAAAAAATGTATTTGTTATAGAGGCAATGGGACGTGATACAGGATGGCTAGCTGCTAGTTCTTGTATTGCTACATTAAATGGAGAACCAGTGGTAGATTTAATTTATCTTCCTGAAGTTGCCTTTGATGAAGCTAAGTTTTTAAAAGATGTGGCTAAAAAATTAGAAGAAAAAAATTCTGTAATTATAGTAGTTTCTGAAGGAATAAGAACTGCAGATGGTACTTTCCTTGGTGAAATGGGTGGTACTGGTCTAGATAAATTTGGTCACGCTCAATTAGGTGGTGTTTGTAGTTATATCAAAAATGTAATCACTGAAAATGGAGTTTGCAAAAAAGTAAGAGCTATAGAACTTTCAACTATGCAACGTTGCGCAATGCACTTTGCTTCTCAAACTGATATTGATGAAGCCTTTAATTGTGGATTTGCTGCATTAAAATACTCTGCAGAAGGTGAAAGCGGTTATATGATAGGTATTGAGAGAGTTTCTAATGCTCCATATAAATCAGAAACCTTTGCAGTGCACACTTCAAAAGTAGCAAACTCAATAAAATATTTCCCTAAGGAATGGATCAATGAAGAAGGTAACAATGTAACTAAAGAAGCTTATGAGTATACACTACCTCTAATCATGGGAGAACCAAAAATTCAATACGAAAACGGTCTTCCAAAATATGCTTTCATAACAAAATAGTATTAACAATTTAATTTGCCTATATTAAAAGGAGTGATTTTAAATAAAAAATCACTCCTTTTATAAATTAAATTTTCGCCTTTTTTTCAATGGTAGAAAGAGCATCTTTATCTGCGATAACAGTTAAATTAGGATGTAATTGTAATATTGAAGCAGGAACTTTTGGTGTAATTGCTCCTAAAAGAGCTTCATACAAAATGTCCGCCTTACTAATTCCATTTACTACTAAAAGAATTCCTTTTGACTGCATAATATCCTTTATTCCCATAGTAATAGCATACTTAGGCACTTCTTCAATACTATTAAAGAATCTTGAATTAGCATCAATAGTCCTTTTATTTAACTTAACCTTATGAGTGTTCTTTTCAAAGACTTCTCCCGGTTCATTAAACCCTATATGACCATTATGACCTATACCTAAAAGCTGAAGATCAATGCCTCTAAAATCTGAAATTAATTTATCATATCTACTACACTCTAAATCAATATTAGAAGCGAGTCCATTAGGTATATTAATATTATTTGACGGCATATTAATATGTTTAAAGAAATTTTCCTTCATATAAGAATGGTAACTTTGATTATGGTCTGGTGCCAAACCATAGTATTCATCTAAATTTACACTATGTACCTTTGAAAAATCCAATTCTCTATCATTATATATATCAATTAACTGCTTGTATACTCCTAACGGAGTAGAACCAGTGGCAAGTCCTAATACAGAGTTTGGGTAAAGTATAACTTGAGCAGAAATTATATTGGCAGCTTTTCTACTCATACTTTCATAATCTTCTGCTTTAATAATATTCATTTTTATTCCTCCTATGTGCTTAAGTTCAATTACAAATTGGTTGTATGCTCTCTTTAAGTTTAATTTAGTATATAGTAGAATATATATTGTATTATAACATATATTGCATAAATAAATTTTAATATAAAGATTTAATTTCGTAACTTATGCCAATAAAAAAGAGCGGAAAATAATTGCATCACCTTCCTATGAACTACTTTCAGGAATAGCTAATAGGAAAAATGTTTAAAATCCACTCTCTTATATTTTATATTATAGAAGTTTGTAAAATATATCTTTTTATTAAGGTTCAGATCATTAATTATGTATTATCTAGATATATTTTAAGATTAATTTACTAGGTTATATATCTATTATTCTGTATATTTATCATCCGCTCCTAATATATACTCAGGGTAAAATTGTGTTCCTTTTCCAGCTGTAACAGTAATTACATTATTAGTTAAAGCTACAGTAAAATTAGTTTTTAAAGATTGTGATGTTGGAAATTTACCATCAAAATATTTACTACCTATTTCCGTTATATCACTTTCATCAATAGGTCCTGAAGCTTTTATATCTCCCTCTATTATCTCGGTTTTAACTGCCATAGCTATGGCATTAGCATTTGAAACATCTGTTTTTTCTTTAGCTTCACTAACCTTAGATACCATTGTTGGTGCTACTGCTAAGGCTAATACACCTATTATCCCTAAAACTACTAGTAACTCAATTAAGGTAAATCCCTTTTTCTTAGATCTATTAATTTTCTTATTCACACTATTCCTCCTTTCTTTTTTCATTTAAGAATTTATGTAACAATTTATGTACATAAACTATGTTATCCATTAAATACATTTTTATACAATATTTTATATTTTTATAATTATAAATATATTTTCTTCATAAATAAAAACACCTAGGCTTTATTTCAATCCTAGATGTTTACAATATTTATATACTAATTATCTGTTAATTTTTCATTACATTTTTCTCTTATAAGAAAAGCTTCATCATAATGATCGTCAATAACTATAGCTTCTTCTGCACACTTTAATGATTCTTTAAACTTTCCATCTTTAAAGTATATTTTAGCTTTAAGCAAGTAGTATCTTTCATCATCAGACATCTCAATAGCATTATTAATAAAGGTTAAGGCTTTATCATATTGAAAATCAACTATAGCATAAAAATAATAGGCTATTATATAGTAAATTTTATCTTGCCTTGTATATAAATTAAATATACCCATTAAGAAACTAAGAATTTCCTTTCTTGAAAGAAAAGTTTTTCTTACGGTACCTCTATTCATATCTTTATAGGACATCTTAAATAAATAATCCACTGCTTCTGTGTACTTATATCTTCTAATATAAATACACACCTTATTTAAATTCATATATAAATCATTAGGTGCTAGGGTAAGTGCTTGTTCGATATATCCCATGGACTTCTCATATTCCCCAATCTCAAAATGAGTTCTTGCTAAAAGGTTAAAGTATTTACCATTGTCACTTTTTAAACTAATAGCCTTATTAAGATTATATATAACCTCTGAATAAGAAAAACAGTCTAAATTATGAACTCCAACTAAATCCTTTAAGGAGGTTTTAGAACTATTTAAAAGTCTCAACACTAATACAATTGCCCTTCCTTTTCTATAATACCCATGGGGACCATCACTTTTCACCTCAATGAGCCTATCATATATATTTATGGCTTTATTATAATTTTGTATCACTTTGTATACTGATTGGTTTTTTACAATAACTTCATATTCCTCACCTAATTCCAAAGATAACACTTCTATATAATCATACCAAAAATCATTATCTAGTTCTAAATTAATAGCCCTCTTACAGTTGTGTATTATTCTGTCACATCTATCATCTAAAGTTAAATATTCATCTTCCTTTATCCTATGAATTTCATCTCTAAGGAGATCTGACATACTTTTTTTATACTCATCATAATTTCCCTTATATATATCTTCAGCTTCATACATTTTTTTAATTATACACTCATAGCTTTGAACTTTTATATTATAAGGTGATTTCTTATCTCTAGTTATGCCATCTAATACCTCTAATGCCTCATCATATCTTTTTAGTTTCATAAAAATAAAACCTTTATGATACAAGTAATCATAGTAATCTCTATTTTTAATGCCTATAACTTCATTTAAAACCGTTAAAATTATATCTACATCCTTAGTAAGTGAAGTTCTTTCCATAACAGCATCAATAAAGTCCCTCACCTTATTATCTATATAGGTTTTATTAATGTACTCCCTATCCTCATACTCTGAATTGCTTTCTATTTGATATAGAATTTTATATATATTAATCATCCCTAAAAAGTAATCATTATCAATTAAAATATATTTTCCTTCTTCAACTAACTCTAGATATTTTACACTTACATATTCAGAACTACTATGATAGTGATCATTTTCTTCCTCCTTAAGAATAACTTGAAGAAGTTTCATATAGTTTTCATAAAGATTATAATAATCTCTTATATTTATAAATTTCTTTATGTTATCTAAATATTGATTTTTTAAAATTCCCCCTAGTCTAGCTAAATTTTCACCAAATATCTCTACATCTCCATAACTACTATAACTAGAGAGAGCATAATTAAGTCCTTCATAATAGGTTTCGAAAGCTTCTTCAAACCTATCTAATCTTTCTAAAGTTTTTCCTTTATGATTATAAATAAACTCATCTACTGTTATTCCAAAGGATAAATTTATATAATAAAGTGCTTTTTCATAATCTTCCTCCTCGTAATATGCAAAGGATAAAAGGTCATAAACTTCATCAGTTTTATTAAAGGTCATAGCCTTTTCTAAGGTATGAAAAGCATCCTTCATTCTATCCAGCTTAAGGAGCATCTTTCCCTTTAATATGTAATAATCATATCCTTTATCATGATCTATCACACTATCTAATTTTAACAGTATCTTTTCAGCTTCTACCTTGGTTATATTATTATAATTATCATATTTTTCTTCTATGTTAAATTTGTTGTAATCCATATTCCCTCCTAAACATAAGATAAGCTCTACGCATCCATATTCAATTTTACCATATATGGATATAAATCTAAATTAATAAATGATTAACTTTCATATATTGTCATATTATTTATATTTCATATGGACTATAATTACTATATATTTCTTTAAAATATGGTAATATATAATTAAAAACAAAATTTAGGAGGCAATTGAAAATGCAGAATATTAATAGTGAAAATTACAAAACTGCTATATTTGCTGGTGGCTGCTTTTGGTGCATGGTATCCCCTTTTGATGTATTAGATGGAATTATAAGTGTTACTTCTGGGTATACTGGAGGTGAACTTAAAAGCCCTACCTATAAAGATGTAAAATCTCAAGGTACAGGTCATTATGAAGCTATTAAAATTATATATGATTCTACTATCATCTCCTATGAAAAGCTCTTAGATGCCTTTTGGAGACAGATAGATCCAACGGATGATGAAGGTCAATTTCAAGATAGAGGTTCTTCCTATATTTCTGCTATCTTCTACATGGATGAGAATCAAAGAATAATTGCTGAAAAATCTAAAAAAGTTCTAAATGATTCAGGTAGATTCCCTGAAGAAATAGTTACTAGGATTCTTCCGGCATCAACCTTCTATGAAGCAGAAGAATATCATCAAGAATTTTATAAAACCCATCCTACAGAATATAAAAAGGATAGAAGTATATCTGGAAGAGATGAGTTTATAGCAAAATATTGGGGTGATGATTATTATAAAATATATGAAGACTAAAATATTTTAAGATTGGATGTGCTGTTATGAAAAAACAACATAGTGAATTATTTAAAATCCTTATCAATGCCTACTATAATGATAAATTAGAGAATGTTATTGAAGAATTATTAAAGGATAATATAGTTGATAAAGAAGCCTTAGCGGGAGAAATTTCTTCTCTCTGTGGAGTGAATTTGTCCTTTAGTAATAATTACATAGAAGATTTAAAAAAAGCCATAAATAATTATGAATCAGATCATAAAATTGTTAATAAAATTAAACTATGTAAAATGGAGTGTAAAGTAGATTGTGATGGAAAGACAAAATGTCAAGAAAGCTGCCCCTTTGATGCTATTTTATATGATGAAAAAACTAAGTGTACTTATATAGATAATGATAAATGTACTGATTGTGGGTTCTGTGTGGAAGGATGTCCAACTGGAAGCATTCTAGATACTGTTGAATTTATGCCTCTTGCTAAACTTTTAAAGGAAAATACTCCTGTAGTAGCTGCTGTAGCCCCTGCTATAATGGGTCAATTTGGAGATAGCACCATTGAACAACTTAGAACTGCCTTTAAATCTCTTGGATTTACTGATATGGTGGAAGTAGCATTCTTTGCAGATATGCTTACCCTTAAAGAAACCATTGAATTTGATGCTCATGTTAAAACTAAATCAGATTTTATGATTACATCTTGCTGCTGTCCTATGTGGGTTGGCATGATAAAAAAAGTATATAAGGATTTATTGCCACATACATCTCCTACTGTATCTCCAATGATTGCAGCTGGTAGGGTGTTAAAAAAATTAAACCCAGATGTAAAGGTAGTATTTATAGGACCATGTGTAGCAAAAAAGGCAGAAGTTAAATCTCCTGACTTGATTGGTGACATTGATTTTGTTCTTACTTTTGCAGAATTACAAGAGATTTTTGAAGCCTTTAATGTAGTTCCAGAAACCCTTGAAGGCACTACCTCCATGGAATATGCATCACGAGGTGGAAGGCTTTATGCACGTACCGGTGGAGTTTCAATTGCCATTGAAGATTGCATAGAAAGAATGTTCCCTGAAAAATATAAACTTGTAACTCCTATTCAAGGTAACGGAATAAAAGAATGTAAGGAAATATTACAAGATCTTCAAAAAGGTATTATAAAAGGAAACTTCATTGAAGGAATGGGATGTGTAGGTGGATGCGTTGGTGGGCCAAAAGCTATTGTCCCTAAAGATAATTCTAAAATTGCCGTAGATACCTTTGCAGATAACTCTAAATATAAAGTTGCCTACGATAGCCCAGTAATGAATGGAATCTTAGATGCCATTGGCATATTCACCATAGAAGATTACAAAGATGAAAATAAAACTGAAATATTTCATAGAGACTTTTAAAAACACTATCTCTATGAAACTTCCTACTAGATTAATTTATCTCTCACAAAAATTGAGCATGCACTTTAATATAAGTGGATGCTCAATTTTTTTATTTATATAATTCCTTCATTTTTTCAAAGGCTTCATTACTTAGAATGTGTTCTATGCGGCAGGCATCTCCATCAGCTACTTCTTTAGATACTTTTAAAGTGTCCATAAGATATTTAGTGATGAGAGTATGTCTTTCATATATTTCACTGGCTTTTTTCATGCCTTTTTCTGTGAGAGTTATCTCCCCTCCTTGTTCCATGGTTATAAACTCAGCTTTTTTCAGTATGCCCATGGCTCTGCTAATGCTAGCCTTTGTATAACCTAATTCATTTGCTATATCTATAGAACGTACAGAGCCCTTTTTTCTCTGAAGCAATAAAATAGTTTCTAAATAATTTTCTCCGGATTCATGTATTTTCATAATAATCTCCTATATAGTTTCTTTTAACCTATTTTATCATAGGTTAAATTTTCATTCAACTTTCCAAAATTATTCTTTACTTATTTAAAATAACCCAATATATGAAAATTATTCTCATTTTCAGTTGACATCATAAATCATTTATAGTAAAATCAAAATATAGGTTAGTTAAAGCTAACTTATGTTTTTCAATATTAGTTAGCTTGTGCATACTTAAAGGAGGGATTTATATGCCACTTACTATGGCCAAATCTGGAGAAAAAGTTTTTATAAAGAAAATTAATGGTAAAGAAGAAACGGTGAGATTTTTAAAAAGCCTAGGATTTATTGTAGGTGAAAGTATAACTCTTATTTCAGAGTTAGGTGGAAATATAATTATTAATGTTAAAGATAGCCGTATTGCTATAGATAAATCTATGGCAAATAAGATTATTATATAGGAATTATTTTAGGAGGTAATTATGAATACATTAAAGGATGTAAAGCCAGGACAGACTGTTACAGTACTTAAAATTCAAGGAGAAGGTGCTGTGAAACGTAGGATTATGGACATGGGAGTTACTAAAGGCTCTTCTATTCATCTTAGGAAGATAGCTCCCTTAGGAGATCCTATTGAGATAACTATTCGAGGATATGAACTTTCTATTAGAAAATCTGATGCTGAAAAAATATTAGTTGAATAGTTTTTGATTCTAAAATTTTCATAGAGTTAAATCTCTGTATATTTTTCATTAGTAAGTTAGCATTGGCTAACATTTAGGGGGGATTAAAATGGGTATAAAAATAGCTCTTGCTGGAAACCCAAACTGTGGTAAGACCACAATTTTCAATGAACTTACAGGGAGTTCCCAATATGTAGGAAACTGGCCTGGAGTAACTGTAGAAAAGAAAGAAGGAAAATTAAAAGGACACAAGGATGTAACTATCGTTGATTTACCAGGGATTTATTCATTATCACCTTATACCTTAGAAGAAGTTGTAACTCGTAATTTCTTGATTGATGAAAGACCAGATGTGATTATTAATATAGTTGATGGATCAAATATTGAAAGAAATCTTTATTTAACAACTCAACTCGTAGAACTTGGAATTCCTGTAGTTATAGCCTTAAATATGATGGACGTAGTAAATAAAAATGGAGACATAATAAACACTTCAAAGCTTTCTAAATCACTTGGATGTGAAGTATTAGAAACCTCTGCCCTTAAGGGAAAAGGTCTAAAGGAATTATCTGATAAGGCTGTAGAAATTGGTAAAAGTACTCCAAATGTTACCTTATTAAATACCTTTAGTAAGGATACAGAAGAAGTTATAAGTAACATAGAAAAACTATTAAAAGGAAATTCTTTAATAAAAAATCCACGTTGGTTTTATATTAAACTCTTTGAAAGAGATGAAAAAGTTCTAGAATATTTAAAACTAGATAACAATACAAAAGATAAATTAGATAATTTAATTAATAACTATGAGGAATCTCTTGATGACGATGCGGAAAGTATTATTACCACTGAACGTTATGACTACATAGGTAAAATAATTACCTCCTGTGTTAAGAAGAAAAATAATTCTAATTTATCTACTTCAGATAAAATAGACAAAGTTGTTACTAACAGATGGCTTGCCCTTCCGATTTTTGCACTAGTAATGCTAGGTATATATTATATTGCCGTTACTACCATTGGAACCATAGCCACTGATTGGGTAAATGACACCCTTTTTGCCGAGCTCATTCAAGGAAATGTTTCTAACTGGTTAATGAATATGCAGGTAGCTGACTGGTTACATGGACTAATTGTAGATGGTATTATCGGTGGTGTTGGTGCAGTTCTCGGATTTGTACCACAAATAATGGTATTATTCTTCTTAATATCTTTACTAGAAGACTGTGGATATATGGCTCGTGTAGCTTTTATCATGGACAGGATCTTCCGTAGGTTTGGACTTTCCGGTAAATCTTTTATACCTATGTTAATAGGTTCTGGTTGTAGTGTTCCTGCTGTTATGGCAAGTAGAACCATTGAAAATGATAGAGATAGAAAAATGACTATAATGCTTACTCCATTTATTCCATGTAGTGCTAAACTACCAGTATTTGCACTACTAGCTGGTGCCTTCTTCCCTAGTCAACCTTGGGCAGCACCATCAATGTACTTCTTAGGTATAGCCATGGTTATACTTTCAGGAATAATCCTTAAGAAAACTAAGCTATTCAAAGGTGATCCAGCTCCTTTTGTTATGGAACTGCCACAATACAGAATACCTAGCTTAAAAGGACTTCTTATCCACATGTGGGACAGAGGAAAAGCCTTTATCATAAAAGCTGGTACCATTATCTTTGTAGCTTCAGGTCTTATCTGGTTTTTACAATCCTTTAGCTGGTCTTTACAAATGGTAGACGCACAAGATAGTATATTAGCTTCCATTGGAAATGTAATAGCTCCGATATTTGCACCTCTAGGCTTTGGTAACTGGCAATCTGCCGTTGCTACTGTAACAGGATTCTTAGCTAAAGAAAATGTAGTTGCTACCTTTGGTGTCCTATTCGGACTTGGTGCTGAACTAACAGAAAGTGACCCTAACCTAGTTTCAACTATGGGACAACTATTTAATGTAGTTAGTGCTTACTCTTTCATGGCATTCACCCTACTAGCTGCTCCATGCTTTGCGGCTATAGGCGCTATTAAACGTGAAATGGGTTCTTGGAAATGGACATTTATCGCTATAGGATATCAAACAGGTTTAGCCTATGTGGTTTCCTTAATAATATATCAAGTTGGACGCTTAATCTTTTTATAAAGGAGGTGTTACTATGGCAACATTTTTAATAGGTGCTGTAGTTATAGGTGCTATGATATTAGTATCAGTAAAACAATTAAAAAAACACTCTAAAGGTGACGGTTGTGGCTGTGGTTGCTCAGGCTGTTCCCAGGCTAGCAAGTGTCATAGATAAAATAAAGGGGCTTTCGCAAAATAGATAACTCTATTTTGTGATTGTCCTATCAAAAAAACTGAAATCAAGATTTGATTTCAGTTTTTTTATTGAAAATATTTCTGAAAATATAATCTTTTATTTAAATTATGGTTTAAACTAATCTTATTGTTGTATCTTCCTTCAACTCTTCTTTTAATCGCTTTCTTAAGTTTTCTAATAATAATTCTATGTCCTCATGATTTTTTATAGCCTTTTCATCCTTAACCAATTCCATCACACTAAGTACTTTAGCAATGTTTTCTCTTCCAGTTTCTAAAGTAATTTCATTTAACCACCTTAACTTTAGTTTCTCTCCAAGTTTATACATTGATAATATAACTGGAAAACTCTTTGAACATAGAGTTTTCTTAGTAAGGTTTTCAAAGTCTTCATTAATTTTAGCTTCAAATTCATTATAGAAATCATAGCCCTTCAAGTTTTCTATAATTTCATCCTTACAAGCTTTAATAAATTCTATTGCTGGAGTTATATCTTTATTTAATAGATCTAACACCCTATTATTATACTTTTCTATAAGTGTTGGTAGCTGAGGAATCCTGTTATATGGCTCTTTCATCCTTAAAATACCATATAGTTCTTCTACTAGTCCTTCTATTTCAGAATCATATATAAATTCCTTATTTTCTTCAAAGGAATTAAGGATGTCTGTAGCCGCATCAAAGATTATTCTCTGCTCTCCTCTTACATTTAAGTCAACTGTATTGTTTTCTTTTCTATAAAAAAATCCCTTTATATTATCAACATAATCTATATAGTCTAGGAATTCTTCTTCTAAATCATAGACATACTTAAAAAATTCTTGGATGTCATCTATATTAAGTAGACCTTCAAATAACTTTTCACCTAGAAATACTATTTCTTTTCCAGGATAATCTTTATTTATTGAATAATTAAAATTCATATCCTTAATTTTCTTAAGTTCTTCTTTGCCTAATTCTTTGAAATACTTCATTAGAAGTTCTTCATCATTAGGTATAGAGCCTCCTCCAAAGAGTTCTTTAATTAACTCCCTAGCTGCATCTATATATTTACTAGGTACCTTTTCTCTACTAATAACTATAACCTTTTCTTCATACTCTCCCTTAACTAGGTAATCTACTATATCATTGCTATTAGAAGACACTACCTCATTAGCATATATAATACTTATATATTGCTTTTTAAATAGCTTCAGGAGTATCCCTTGAATATCTAGGTCCTTCCAACCATAGGGTGGACTTGTAAATCTAGCTAATATGCTTTTCACCGTTAATTTAATACTTCTCATGGTACTAGTTAATATATAATTATTTACTTCCTCCAAGGCTAATTTATTTGCCTCATTATCTTCTATACTTCTTTGACGAGTATCAGCTTCCACTATATTATATAGTTCCCTACTATTATATATAAACTCTGTAATGTAGTTTATTTTGTTAAACCTTGAATCTACAAGGGTTCTTAATCCCTCATTGATTCTACTCACTAAACCTTTTACCTTAATGTTTAAAAGAGAGCCACTTACATATATATCTGACCACCTTAAAGCTTCCTCTATTAAGAATTTAGCCCTTTTTAACCTGAGTTCTCTTTCCTTAGTTTTTTTTATCTTAATATCCTCCATGTGAATAGTTGATATTAGGGTACCTTTAAGCCTTATATAACCCTCTATTTTAAGTATATTTTCAATTTCCTCTATATAATTATCCTGGTTTGATATATCAATTATCACATTATTTTCTCTATCAGATAATTCCTTAAGATAATTTTTACTAACCCCTTCTACTAAATTATAATTAGCAGTTATAATCCTAATTCCTACAGGATTTTTTTTAGACCCTCTTACCTTTTCATCTATTAACTTATTAAAACTAAAAGAATAAATTTTAGAATAGGCAAACTTAGAATTTTCATATATATGTTCAAAAACTATCTCACCTATCCTTTGAGCAATCTCTCCACTATCAATTGTCATATTTTTTATCTCTTTATTTACCTCTTGTTCCTGAATTGTTAAAAATACAAATTCATCACCATTTTTTTCAACCAGAGTTTCTCTGATAAGTTTACTTAATGACTCTTGCACCTGCTCCTTAACTTCTTTCTTTGAGGCTTCTATATTATCTATTAAAAGAGTAGATAAGTTCTCAATATTACCCTTTATTCCCCTAGCATATTTTATAAGGAATAGTAATTTAAGGACTTTAACATCATAGCTATTTAGCTTTTCATTATTTTCAGCATAACCAATAACTGTTCTAATAGAAGGGTCTAAAAAAGTCTCTATAGTATTATAAAAAGCTGAGAATGGAATTAAGGTTCCTATGTTTTTGTCCATATACTCAACTGCCACTTGCTTATACGCTCCCAGTAAACTTCTCTCGCCTTTAGACAAGCTTCTTCCAGCTACTCCATGGCTTCTTATGCCATTAAAAACATGTTGTAATAAGTTAAACTGATAAGGTACAAAGGGATAAACCTGTGCAAAATTATCCATGTCCTTATATAATTTCATGTCCACAGTATCTGTGGTGAAGGTTAAAAGATTTCTAATAAAAGATTCTCTCTCCTCATATAGACTTTGTAGCATCTCCATTGCCTGAGTTTTTTTTCTCAAAATACGTTTTTTAATTACTTCATCCACATTAGCAGAAGATAATGACAATCTTGTATTAAACCTTCCTTGAATCTTAGAAAAGTCATTGCCTTTACCTAAAGTAAACACATCTAAATCCTCTTGAGATGTAACAATAACCCAGCATCTACCTTCACATTTGCTACCTAAATCCTCCACCACTGTCTGAAGATTTAGCATAAGCTGAGTATCTTCTCCTAAATATTGGCCAATTTCATCTATTAAAAATACCACATGATGATTATTTCCCTTTAAATCACAATACTCCCTAACCCTAGAAGAAAACTTATCTATAGTTAAGGAATAATTTTCTTCACATTTACTATACCAGTTTCTTGCAGCATCTTCACTCATCTTAGTAGCCTTTGATAAAGCCTCTATTAAGGCATCCTCTTCATAATAAAAATCTTCCCTACCCTGAGTCCAAGGTTTTCCTGATATATGATGAAACACTTCTTTAAAATCTTCATATACCCCATCTTCAGTCATCTGTCTTTCCATATCAGCAATCCAAGGCATAGATCCACAAAAACCCTGCATTTCATTGAAAACCCTATTAAGTACATTAACAATAGCATCCCTATGGGATTCTGAAGCCCGGTCAGACTTAGAATCTATATTAAAAAGGATAGTATCTGTAGATTGGTTATTTATAAGCTCCATATTCCTTAGGGTAGAATCCTGTAGTTCCTTACTATAAAAATAGTCTAAAGTACTTTTATTTCCTATGGTTTCATTAGATAAAACATAGGATAAAATCTTTAAAAAATGAGATTTACCGCTACCGAAAAATCCTGAAATCCATACTCCAATCCTATCAGTACTATCTAATATGTCTCTGCTGTATGCCTCAAAAAACTCATTAAAATTACTACGTAGCTCATCCGTAATCACGTATTCTTCAAGTTCCTGCTTTATATTCTCCTGGTCACATTGACCTACCTTAATTACACCTTTTATATCTCTATTAATTTCTTTCTCAAATAAATCCTTTAACTTTATGTTCATTTTGTTCCCCCTGGTTACTATTAACTTATTCCTAGACCTAGGTTATAAACAGGCTTTTCACTTAAGCCTTATGTAAACTTGCTTTAATATTATACCATATTACAACTAGCTGTAGACATTAATATAAATCATATACGAATTCTATGGTTAATAATGTAATCTTAAACATTATTTACATACTATATTGCATATGATTTAATATAAGTAAGAGAATATTTCCATATGCTTATGGAAATAGAAAGGGGTACAGCTATAGTTAATAAGAAATAATAAGGGGTGCATAAAATGATAGAAAAGGGATTAAATAATTTTTTTTGGGGATTCTTGTTTATATCTTTAAACTTTAGAATTTGTGGTTTTGATATACTCCCCGATGTAATTGGATTTATACTATTTGCTATGGCATTTAGTCAGCTTAAAGAGCATAGCGAGCATTTTTCAAAGGCTTCAACATTAAATATCTTTACCCTAATACTTTCTATTTTTTCAATATATGAAGTTAAAAACAATAACGGTGGTATCACCTTTGGAATTTTAGGACCATTTGGTATTCTAGTAGGATTAGCTTCCTTAATATTAACCTTATATGTAATATACAATTTATTCATGGGTATGAAAGAAATGCTTAACAATCATGATAAACATATGTTAGCTGAAGAAGCTGATGATAGGTGGAATCAATATAAAGCATTAACTATTGCAAGTATATTAGCTTTTATAGTAATATTTATACCTGTAATAAATATCTTATATGTGTTAGGGTTATTTATTTTTGGTATAGTTTTCTTAGTAAAAACCATGCAATATTTTAGTAGTTGTAAAGATAGCTTTATTACCTCATAAAATTTCTTAATAAAAAAGTATTTGTTAACACCTTGATATCTGTAAACAACTTATATATTTAGTCTTAAAATCATTCACTATTCTTTATAAAGTGTTGAGCATGTAATTTAGTATTATTGCTAGTACATGCTCAATATTTATTAAAATCCTATGATTTTCTTCGCACATTCTTAATTACAAATCCACTTTTAGGTAATGTAGGCATTCTTACTAAACTATAAGTTAAATCTTGATCAGGAGTTTCAAACTCAATTTTGTTAACAAGAAAATCAAGGTATGCTTTCATTATTTCCATAGTGATATTCTCCCCAGGGCAGCGATGTCCCTTAAAGGGATTACCTCCACCTTGAGGTATGAAATTAAATAAGTTATCCTCCCATTCCTTAAAACGCTCTGGGCAAAACTCATAGGGTTTATCCCAAATTCTAGAATCGTGATTCGTGCCATATACATCAAGTAATACAAGCATTCCTTCTTTAAATTCATAATTACTCCAATTGAAATCCTTTTTTACTATCCCACCAAGAAAAGGTGTAAATGGATAGTAGCGGCGCACTTCTTGTATGAACATTTCAAGATAATCACTACCACCTTTTAATAGCTTTTCTTTATATTCTGGATGTTTATATAGAGCTAAAGCTGTAAATGTAATAAAAGTTGAAATAGCAACAATGGGTCTTAGTACGTTTATAAGTTCTATTGCTGCCATTTCGTCACTAAGTTCTTTACCATGAAGATCTTTATGAAAAGCCATTGAATAAAGTGCTGAATCTTCTTCTACCTTTAGCTTGTAAGATCGTACATCTTTTATTATACCAACTATCCACTCTTCAGATTTGTTTCTTGCAATTCTGCCTTTCCAGTGACGTGGTCCAACTGCTCCAAATGCATCAACCATTGCACTAAAATCCTCAGCTCTCTCTTTAACATCAGATTCTATTAGCGGAACTCCAGCCCACTTGCATGCAACTCTACATAAAATCTCTTTAGATTCTTGAAAAAGTATGACTTCATCATTGACTTTCCACTTATCAATACTAGCTTCCAAATCCTCTGATACAAGTTTTGCTAATTGTTCCCCATGAAATGGTGTCATTAAGGCCATGAAAAGTTTCTTTCTATGAAGATGTTCTTCTCCATCCATTGTTTGAATGGCATTCATACCAAATAATGTTTTTTGGATTCGTTTGGGTAATGCATTATTTTTTTTAAATCGTTCTTGGTCATAAAATATTTTTGCTCCTTCTCCCCCACTAATGCAAATAACTTTTTTCCCTAATAGTCGAGTCTCAAAAATATTAGTCTTAAACTGATCCATTCTATTTTTTATAAACATATATCCTTCCCGAGATAAATTAAAAAAACTCTCTATATCTTTATCTTTTTTATCAACTTCATCTATTATCATCTACTATCTACCCCTTTCTATCCACCTATATTTCCCACACTATCTAAAAATATTCGTGAAACTCAAATTCAATAGATTTTTATTTAAAAATTATAAAGCCAATGCTTAATTTAAAATCATAAGCACTGGCTTTTTACTAGTGCGCCCAGCATGGGCGT
>NZ_DIGW01000014.1:0-314260 GCF_002419845.1 Clostridium sp. UBA5712
ATTATTTTCCTCCTACTCGATTTATTTTTTATCGGCAAATATATAATCTCTCATTTGTTTTTTAACAGTTTCAATATCAAACTTTAGGTAGTATATTCCAGTGCTCATATCACCAGCTCCATCTCCATCCCTTGGGAATCTTTCTTGCTCTAAATTCCCATTTCCTAAACCGGCTACCTTAGTTGCTAGAGATATAAAATCACCAGAACTTAGGTTAGTTTGAACTAAAGGAAGGATGTTATTTAGAATACTAGGATAAGATGTAGGAGATGCAGCAAGAGCTTTATTAAACACTGCAGACATTACATTTCTATGTCTGTGGGTTCTTTCATAATCTCCACCACTAGCATATCTTATTCTAGAATAGGCTAGAGCTTGCTTACCTGTTAATAAGGTAGGGCCTGTAGAACTTACTCCAGGAATATGAGATATTTCTTCTTCAGTAATATCTATTGTAATTCCACCAAGGATATCAATGATTTCTGGCAATGAAGAAAAGTTTACTGATACAAAATCCTCTACATTAAGTCCAAAGTTTTCATTTAAGGTTCTTAAAGCTAAGGTTGGCCCTCCAAAGGCATAGGCATGATTTATTTTATCCATACCATGGTCTGGGATATTAACATAAGAGTCCCTCATAATAGATGTTACTTTAACCTTATTATGAGCGGAATCAATGGTAGCTATCATTATGGAGTCAGAACGACCAGCTTGTCCTTCTTCTGCATCAATACCATATAAAGCTATATTTTTTATGGATTCATGGTTGTCGTATTCTTTAAAGGCATCCTTAGAAGCAATACCTAACTTAGATTTGTCAATCTTTACTTTATCCATCTTATTATATAATGAATAAAAATATCCTCCTCCAATAGCTATTATAAATATCAACACTCCTAGAATTCCCATTGAAATTTTAAATCCCAGGGACTTTTTCTTCTTTTTTCTTCTTTTATTTTTCTTTTTTTCAGGATCAATTGTGTTTTGTGACATAGTTACACTCCTCTCTGTACCTAATTCTATCACCATATGTTAAAGGTGTAAATATAAAGAAATGCATAATGGTTGATTATTCCATGAAGTTTATTATAAATTTTTATGAACATGATACGATGATATAATTATGAACTAATAATAAAAATAATAGTATATATAGGCGCAAAATCAAGGATATTGTAGAATACATTAGGTTATTATTCATAATTATACATAATATTACTAGTAACATTAGTTTTTTACTAGTAATGTTACTGGAAATATGATATTATACAAATGTGACAGTTATGTATGCAATTGAAATATAAAGAAATATGTACTATTATACGGATGTTACAACTAGGTATTCAAATTATATTTTTATATGGTAAAAATATACATAAGATGTTGTAATATGTATAAATTGATTTTGTAAGGAGAATTAATTTGGAAGAGAATATTATTAGTTTAAATGACATCTTCGAAATTTTAAAAAGAAAGTGGAAAATTATATTAGTATTTGCTTTGACCTCTACTTTAGTAGCATCAATAGCATTATTTTTACTAATAACTCCACAATATGAATCAACCACTAAGGTATTTATAGGTAAAGAAGAAAGTCAGCAGGAAGGATATAATATTTTAGATATACAAATGTATCAAAAATTATTAAAGACCTATGCTGAAATTATTAAAACTGAAGATTTGGTAAAAAAAGCTATAGATAAAACAGGATTCGAAATAAACCCTAAAGAAGCAGTTGAAAATTTAACAGTGGTATCCCTAGCTGATACACAAATTATTGAAATAAAGTATAAAAGCAGCTCACCAGAAGAAGCTGTAAAGTTAGTATCTGCTATAAAAGATGAATTTGTTAAATTATCAACAGAATTAGTTCCTAATGGAAATGTACAAGTCCTAGAAGAACCTAGATTTCCATTAAGAGCAGTAAGTCCTAACAAGAGTATGGGGCTTATAATAGCTATAGTATTGGGAGTGTTTATAGGAATAGGAGTTATCTTCCTTATAGAGTTTATGGATAACACCTATAAAAATAAAGATAGGCTAGAAGAAGAATTAAACATACCAGTTTTAGGAATAATACCAAAGATAGACCTATAAAATCTTAAGTAGGATGATTAACACAAGATGGAAACGGAGGAATAATAATTTTGGAAGAACAAGTAATTAGCCTTGGAGAAATTCTAGAAGTGTTAAAGAAAAGGTGGAAGTTGATACTAATAGTAACTTTATTAGCGACTTTAGTATCAGGGTTGGTAAGCTTTTTCTTAATAAGTCCTAAGTATGAAGCAAGTACTAAGTTATTTATAGGTAAAGAAGCAGGAGCAGAGGCAGGTTATGATCAAAGTGAGATAGCTATGTATCAAAAGTTAATGAAGACCTATTCTGAAGCCATAAAAACTAGAGATTTAGTTGGTAGAGCTATAAAGGTTGCAAACAGTAATCTAACAGAAGATGAAGTTCTTAAGAAGCTTACAGTGGTAACTGTAGCTGATACACAAATCCTTCAAATTAAAATTGATGATAAAAATCCTAATATGGCAGCAACTATGGTACAAGCTATAACCAATGAGTTTGTAACTACATCTAAGGTTTTGGTGCCAAATGGTAATATAAAAGTTATAGAATCAGTAAAAGTTCCAGAAATGCCAGTGAGCCCTAATAAAAAAATGAATATAGCTATAGCCTTTTTATTAGGATTAATGGTAAGTGTAGGAGTAAGCTTTTTACTTGAGTTTTTAGATAATACATATAAAAATAGGGAACAATTAGAAAAGGAATTAGATATTCCTGTAATAGGAACTATACCTCACACTGAGCAGTAGAAAGTTACAGCAGATAATCTTAATAGATTTTTACTTAAGGAGAGAAATTAATGTTTATAGTAGAAAAAGATCCCAGGTCTATAGCTTCAGAAAGTTATAGGACTCTAAGAACAAATTTGCAATATTCATCCTTTGATGAGGAATATAAAGTAATAGTAGTAACTAGTGCAGAACCAGGAGAAGGAAAGAGTACTACAGCAGGAAACTTAGCATTATCCATAGCTGAAGGAGATAAAAAGGTGGTACTTATAGATTGTGACTTAAGAAAACCATCACTACATAAAAAATTTGAAATATCTAATACTGCAGGACTTTCTGATGTAATAGTTGGGAAGGAGAGTATTTCTGTAGTAGGACATAGATATAATAATAATCTTACCGTATTGACCTCAGGTAAGATTCCACCTAATCCATCTGAGATGTTAGGTTCAAAATCCATGAAGGCTCTCATAGATGCCTTAAAAAAGGTTTTTGATTATGTAATATTAGATACGCCACCAGTACAAGCCGTTACTGATGCGCAAATACTATCTACTAGAGCCGATGGAACATTGCTTGTCATTAGAGCAGAAAAAACAAAAAAAGATTCTGTTGTAAATTCTATTAATCTTTTAAAAAAGGTTAATGCAAATATCATCGGTACTATATTAAATGGAGTAGACACTAAAAGAAACAGCTATTATTACTATTATGGTGATAAATAATATATAAAATTTCACTTAAAGGTTGGAGGAGTGCTTATGATAGATTTTCATAGCCATATACTTCATGGAGTGGATGATGGATCTAAAGATGAAGATATGACTGTAGACATGCTTAAATTAGCAAAAAAGTCAGGAACCACAGGAATTGTTGCCACTCCCCATTTTTTTAGGGGTAGGTTTCAAGTACCTTATGAAGAAATTAAAAGAGAAGTAGCTAAATTGAAAATTTTAGCTAAAAATAAGGATATAGATATAGAAATATATTGTGGGCAAGAGGTTTACTATACTAGTAGAATTCTAGAAAGCTTTCAATGTGGTGATATAGGTACCATAGAAAACAGTAGATATATGTTAATAGAATTTCCTTTAAGAGAGTTTTCTGTGGATGAAGTTATAAATGACATCTATGAACTTCAATTAAATGGAGTTGTACCTATCATCGCTCATCCTGAGCGGTATAAAACATTTATAGAAGCCCCTCAACTTATAAATAAGTTTATTGAAGAGGGGTTTTTATTTCAACTAAACACAGGGAGCATAACAGGAGATTTTGGTGGTGGAGTTAAAAAAACTGCTAAATTATTTGTAAAACATAAAATATATAGCACTATAGGTTCCGATGGTCATAGATCCCAAGTTAGAACCACAGATATGACAGAGGGGATAAAAGCTATAGAAAAAATAAACCCTGGATATGCAAGGGAGATGGAGAACATTTCTCAGGAAATCTTAATGAATAATAAGGTTGAATTTAGAGGAGAAAGAATTAGAAAACAAGGTGGGATTTTTAATATATTTAGAAGATAAGTTGAACATTGTTCAATATACGTAAATTTAAACTGGGTGTATCGGTTATATAAAAGTCGGGAAATTGGGGGAACTTTTTAGAATCGATAGGGGTTAAATAAAATTTGACATAAATAACTTAAATTTAAAGGGAATTATGAACTGTAGTCTGTACTTGGGCGCTTGGACTACAGGGAGTTAGTAGCGCAACCCACCTTTATCTTATTAATTCGGGGTAACTATAAGTTTGAAGGGGAAATTTATGGTATATGAGTTAGTGAAAGATAGCGGTGGGTTATTTTTATCTGGTTTTATAAATTAAGAATTGGTGGGCAGTCTTAATTAAAGAAAAAATAAAGAGAGTTAGAGCTTATCGTACCAAAGTGAGGTGAAGTAAATAATGAATAGTGAACTAAGAAACATATCGTTTTCACCACCAGACATAACTGATATTGAAATTAATGAAGTAGTAGATACCTTAAAGTCTGGTTGGATTACTACAGGACCAAAAACTAAGTTATTTGAAAAAGAAATAGCAAGTTATTGTAATACATCAAAAGTGGCTTGCTTAAACTCAGCTACAGCATGTATGGAAATGACCTTGAGATTACTTGGCGTAGGTGAGGGAGATGAAGTAATAACTTCAGCATATACATATACAGCTTCAGCTAGTGTAATAGAACATGTTGGAGCTAAAATAGTACTTGTAGATTCAGGTAAAGATTCATTTCACATAGATTATGATGCTATAAGAGAAGCTATAACAGAGAGGACAAAAGCAATTATTTCAGTAGATATAGCAGGTGTAATGTGTGATTATGAAAAGATATACCAAGTTATAAATAGTAAAAAGAATTTGTTTACACCTTCTAATAGAGTTCAAGAAGCAATTGGAAGGGTAATTGTTTTAGCTGATGCGGCACATTCATTTGGAGCTTCTTATAAAGGAAGAATATCTGGTTCAGTAGCAGATTTTACAAGTTTTTCATTTCATGCAGTTAAGAACTTAACTACTGCAGAAGGTGGAGCGGTTACTTGGAATGATATTGATGGTATAGATAATGAAGAAATATATAGACAGTTTATGATATTAACACTGCATGGGCAATCGAAAGATGCCCTTGCAAAAACAAAATTAAGTGCATGGGAATATGACATTATTTCTCCTGCATTTAAATGTAATATGACAGATATTATGGCATCTTTAGGGCTGGGACAACTTAAACGCTATGACAAAATTTTAAGAAGAAGAAAAGAAATTATTAATATGTATGATAAATTTTTAGAAAATACAAATGTACAACCATTTAAACATTATGATAGCAATTATTCTTCAAGTGGTCATTTATATTTAGTTAGACTAATTGGTAAAGATGAAAAGTTTCGAAATGAGTTTATAGAAAAAATGGCCAAATACGGGATTGCAACTAATGTACATTATAAACCACTACCAATGCATACAGCATATAAAAAGTTAGGGTTTGATATAAAAGACTACCCTAATGCATTTAACACATATAAAAATGAGGTTACATTACCACTACATACTTTATTGAGTAATGAAGATGTAGAATATGTTTCTAAAAAAATTAAAGAAATAATATAACATGAGGGGAAGGGGTTAGTTTGTATAAGAATTATATAAAAAGGTTATTTGATATTATATTTTCGCTATTATTAATGGCTTTAATACTACCTATAATATTAGTATTTGGAATACTAATCAAAATTGAAGATGGTGGACCAATATTTTATTTTGGAGAAAGACTGGGAAGAAATGAGAAAATATTCAAAATGTTTAAATTAAGATCTATGAAGGTAAACGCTCCTGATATAAGAAATAAAGATGGTTCAACATACAATGCTGCAGATGACCCGAGATTAACTAAGATTGGTAAGTTCAT
This sequence comes from Clostridium sp. UBA5712, assembly GCF_002419845.1. Lineage (NCBI taxonomy): Bacteria > Bacillati > Bacillota > Clostridia > Eubacteriales > Clostridiaceae > Clostridium > Clostridium sp. UBA5712. Next base: position 6,217 of record NZ_DIGW01000014.1, read on the forward strand.
TAGAAAGACAAGTATTGATGAATTGCCACAAATAATAAATATTTTAAAAGGGTATATGAGTTTTATAGGACCAAGGCCGGACTTACCTGAACATTTATATTGTTATGAGAAAGATGAGGTAAGAAAATTAGAAGTATTACCTGGTGTAAGTGGATATAATCAAGCATATCATAGAAATGCTGTTATATGGAAAGAAAGACTAAAAAATGATGTATATTACGTAGATCATATAAGTTTTATGGTGGACTTTAAAATACTATTTAGAACAATATTTATTATTACTTTAAGAAGAGGGGTATATAATGGAAAGACAGCTGCAAAATCAGTTTCACAAGACAACATCTATAGAGCAACATAACATATATGAATATAGAAAACTAGAATGGGATACAAATTATTTTGGCGTAAAGAGTGCAAGAGTAGCTTTAAAAGATAAGATAAATAGAAATGAATGGGTGAAAATTAGAAATTTAATTGTAGAGAATGATTTTGTAGTAATTGATAATATAAATAATGATTCAACAAACAACTTTTTTATATCAAATCTTTTAGGGGTATTTTTAACAGATATTAACTTTCAGTTTATTAAAAAAATTAAAAATGATGAAAATGCGAAAATTGAAGAAAGTGGTAATATTGTAATTAAGAATAGTATGGAGTATAGTGAAAAAATTGTTGATATAAGTAAAAAATCTTATAAATATTCAAGATTTTTTAATGATCCATTCTTAGATAAGGAAAAATCAGAAAATATATATTCACATTGGGTTGAATCTGCATTTTTAAATGAAAGTAAGTATTTTCTTTATTATAATGAAGGTTCAAATATTTTAGGCTATATTTTATTTAGTATAGATAATGAAAATAAAAAGGCTATTATAGAATTGATATCTGTTGAAGAAAATGTGAAAAATAAAAAAATTGGAAGTAGTATGATGTATCGCTTAGAAAGTTTTTTGATGCATAATTTCAGCGACTTAGAAGTACTTCAAGTTGGAACTCAAAGCAACAATACTAAGGCTATTAATTTTTATATTAAAAATGGATTTAGAGTTAAAGAATTGAGATCTGTTTACCATTATTGGCCTAATTTCATGCTGAATAATATGGATGGAGCAGTTAATGAAGAGGTAGCTGCAACTAGGAAATAGTTTTGAATAATTATTATAATACTTAATTCCAATTTTAATTTAAGGAGAACAAAATAAGGTGAAAATATTGTATATTTCAACATCATTTCCAGAGCCGAATATAGGCTCAACAATATATACAGATTTAGCTGAAGGACTATTTGTAGCGGGCCATGATATTACAGTAGCAGTATCTGAACAAACTAAAAATAAAAAGTGTACTGAAATAAAAAAAGAACGTGGTTTTGATGTATTACGTATTGCTACTGGAAATTACTATGATGTAGGATTTATTGAAAAAGGAATCACTACATTGAAAATTCCTGTTTTAATGCGAAGGGGCATAAATAAATACTTAAGTGATAAGATATTTGATATGATTTTATTTGAAGCACCTCCAGTTACAAATGCAGGTTTAGTAGCATGGGCTAAAAAAAAATTTAATTGCCCAGCATATTTAATGCTTAAGGATATATTTCCTCAAAATGCTGTAGACTTGGGAATAATTAAATATAATGGATTATTATTTAAATATTTTCAATTAAAAGAAAAAAGGCTCTATAAAACAGCAGATATTATAGGATGTATGTCTGTTGCCAATAAAAACTATATAATTAATCATAATCAATGGTTAAATACTAGAAAGTTGAACATTTTTCCAAATACTAAGAGTATAACTAATGCTTTTAGATATGATCAATATCCTATGCGTGACTTTTATAATATTCCTAAAGAAGCTTGTGTCTTTCTTTTTGGAGGTAACATGGGAAGACCACAGTATATAGAACTTCTATGTAGGGCTATTGAAGAATGTAAAAATGAAGAAAATATATATTTCATTTTTGTTGGTAGAGGAACAGATAGATATAAGCTTGAGAAAACAATTAAAAACAATAACATTAATAATGCTCTTGTAATTGAAAACTTACCTAGAAATGACTATGAACAGATAACAAAAGAATGTAATGTAGGATTAATTGTATTAGATCCTAGATTTACAATACCTAACTATCCATCACGTATTTTATCATATATGGAGTATGCAAAGCCTATATTGGCGGCTACTGATAGAGTAACTGATATTAAAGAATTAATTGAAGATGCTCAATGTGGTGAATGGGTATGGTCTGGTGATGCTTGTAAATTTGTAAATAAGATTAAGGCAATGGCTGGCAATGTAGAATTGTCTCGGATGGGTGATAATGGAAGAAGGTATATTGAAGATAATTTTAGAGTTGAACATTCAATAAAAATTCTAGAAGATTATTTGAAATTATTGATATAAGTGGAGGAATTAATATGTTCAAAGATAAAAGTTTACTAATAACTGGAGGTACTGGTTCTTTTGGAAATGCAGTACTAAAAAGATTTCTAAATACAGATATTAAAGAAATTCGTATTTTTTCTCGTGATGAAAAAAAACAAGATGATATGAGGAAAGTTTATAAAAATGATAAAATAAAATTTTACATAGGAGATGTGAGAGATTTACAAAGTATTAAAGCTGCCATGTATGATGTAGATTATGTATTTCATGCAGCTGCATTAAAACAAGTTCCTAGTTGTGAATTCTTCCCTTTAGAAGCAGTAAAAACAAATGTTATAGGAACTGATAATGTACTTACAGCAGCCATAGAAGCAGGAGTAAAAAAGGTAATATGTCTATCTACAGATAAAGCAGCTTATCCTGTAAATGCTATGGGAACTTCTAAAGCTATGATGGAAAAAGTTTTTGTAGCTAAATCAAGAACAGTTTCACCAAAGAAAACTTTAGTTTGTGGAACTAGATATGGAAATGTTCTATGTTCAAGAGGTTCAGTTGTTCCTCTATTTATAGAGCAAATAAAGAGTGGAAAGCCACTTACAATAACAGAACCAAAGATGACAAGATATATAATGAGTTTAGAAGAGGCTGTGGAGTTAGTTGCCTTTGCTTTTGAAAATGCAGAAAGTGGAGACATCATGGTTCAAAAGGCACCAGCTTGCACAATTGAAGTTTTAGCTCAAGCGGTAAAGGAGTTATTTGAAGTAGAATCTGAAACGAAAATAATAGGTATTCGTCATGGAGAAAAGATGTATGAAACGCTTTTAACCAATGAGGAATGTGCAAATGCTATGGATATGGGAGATTTCTATAGAGTACCAGCAGATAAAAGAGATTTAAATTATGATAAGTACTTTACTGATGGAAATGAAGGAAGAACACAACTTGAAGAATATAACTCTAATAATACGGAACTTTTAAATGTAGAAGAAGTAAAAGCAAAACTTTTAACACTAGATTATATTAAAGAAGAGTTGGAATTCTGGCAAACTTTAAATGAAGCTGATGTTACTAAATAATTTACTCTAAAGAAAGGTAGGAACGATTATGAAAATACTTGTTACCGGAGCAAATGGGTTTGTAGGTAGAAACCTTATAGCAGAGCTTAATAATAGGGGTTTTAATGACATATATAAATTTGATATAGACACAGACAAGACTTTATTAAATGAATATGCTGAGAAGTGTGAATTTGTATTTCATTTAGCAGGTGTAAATAGACCTAAAAATGAAAAAGAATTTATGGAAGGTAATTTTGGATTTACTTCAGAGCTTTTAGAACTTTTGAAAAAACATAATAATAAATCTTCAATTTTAATTACTTCTTCAATTCAAGCGGAAAAGGATAACCTTTATGGGAATAGTAAAAGAGCTGGTGAAGAATTGCTATTTAACTATAGTAAGGAATCGGGAGCCAAAGCTTTAGTATATAGATTACCAAATCTTTTTGGTAAGTGGAGTAGGCCAAATTATAATACTGTAGTAGCAACTTATTGTCATAACATAGCTAGGGGCTTAGACATACAAGTAAATAATGAAGATGCAGAGCTTACATTATGCTATATAGATGATGTTTTAGAAGAATTTATAAGAGCACTTGAAGGTAATGAAACTGTAAATGGTAAGTACTGTTGTGTTCCAGTAATCCATAAGATTAAATTAGGGGATTTAGCAGATAGAATAAGAAGTTTTAAAGAAAGTAGAAAAGATTTAAGTATTGCTAATATGGAAGATGAACTAACTAAAAAACTTTATAGTACATATTTAAGCTTTCTACCAGAAGATGAATTTTCTTATGATTTAAAAATGAACTGTGATAATAGAGGTTCATTTACTGAATTTATTAGAACCCCAGAGAGAGGACAAGTTTCGGTAAATGTTGCAAAGTCAGGAATAACAAAGGGAAATCACTGGCACCATACAAAGAATGAAAAGTTTTTAGTAGTAAGTGGCACTGGACTTATCCGTTTTAGAAAAATAGATTCAGATGAAATTATAGAATATAAAGTAAGTGGAGAAAAGCTTCAAGTGGTAGATATACCAACAGGCTATACTCATTCTATTGTAAATATTGGAGATACTGATATGGTTACTGTAATGTGGGCAAATGAAGCATTTAATCCTGTAAAACCAGATACGTATTTCTTGGAGGTATAATAATGAAGAAACTTAAGGTAATGACAGTAGTTGGTACAAGACCAGAAATAATTAGATTATCTGCTGTTATTAATAAATTAGAAGAATCAGAAGCCATTGAACACATTTTAGTTCATACTGGTCAAAATTATGACTATGAATTAAATGAAGTGTTTTTTAATGATTTTAAATTGAAAAAACCAGATTATTTTCTAAATGCAGCTACTGGAACAGCAGTAGAAACTATAGGAAATATACTTGTTAAAATAGATCCAATTATGGAAGAAGTAAAACCAGATGCTTTCTTAGTACTTGGAGATACAAACAGTTGTCTTACAGCAATAGCAGCTAAGAGAAGACACATTCCAATATTTCATATGGAAGCAGGAAATAGATGCTTTGATGCAAGGGTTCCAGAAGAAACTAATAGAAAGATTGTAGATCATACATCAGATATAAATTTAACTTATAGTGATATTGCAAGAGAGTATTTATTAAGAGAAGGATTACCAGCAGATAGAATAATTAAGACTGGAAGTCCAATGTTTGAAGTAATTAATTCAAGAAAAGATGATATAGAAAAATCAGATGTTATAGAGAGATTAAACTTAAAAGAAGGACATTATTTTGTAGTATCAGCCCATAGGGAAGAAAATATAAGTTCAGAAACAAACTTCTTAAATTTAGTAGAGAGTTTAAATGCAGTGGCAAAAAAGTATAATATGCCTGTAATAGTAAGTACTCATCCTAGAACTCGAAAAATGATAGATACAAAAGGTATAGAATTTAATCCTTTAATATCACTTATGAAACCACTTGGATTTAATGATTATGTAAAGCTTCAAACTAAGGCTAAAGTAGTATTAAGTGATAGTGGAACAATAAGTGAAGAATCTTCAATCTTAGGATTTAGAGCTCTTAATATAAGACAAGCTCATGAAAGACCAGAGGCGATGGAAGAGGCTTCAGTTATGATGGTTGGACTTATGAAAGAGAGAATATTGCAAGGGTTAGAGGTACTTGAAACACAAGAAATAAGTACTCTAAGGCGTGTAGCAGATTATAGTATGCCTAATGTATCTGATAAGGTGCTTAGGATAATATTGTCTTATACAGATTATGTGAATAGAGTGGTTTGGGGGAAGTAATATGAAAATCTTACAGATAAATTCTGTTTGTGGCTATGGAAGTACGGGTAGAATAGCTACAGATATTTATAAGATTTTAGAAGAAAAAGGGCATGAGTGTTTAATAGCCTATGGTCGAGGTACTGCTCCAAAAGGAATAAATTCTATTAAGATAGGTACGAATTTTGATAACTATATGCATGTAACAAAAACAAGATTATTAGATAAGCATGGGTTTGGGTCAACGAAAGTCACAAAAGAATTTATAAAAAAGGCTAAAGAGTACGATCCAGATGTTGTTCATTTGCATAATATTCATGGTTATTACATTAATATAGAATTGTTATTTAATTATTTAAAAGAAGCTAACAAGCCGGTAGTTTGGACACTTCATGATTGTTGGACTTTTACAGGACACTGTGCATATTTTGACTATATTGGTTGTGATAAATGGAAAGTGGGTTGTGATAGGTGTTCAGAAAGAAATGCGTATCCAAGAAGTTTATTTATAGATAACTCAAAATATAATTATGAAAGAAAAGAAGGATTGTTTACTGGTATAAAAAATATGACTATAGTTACACCATCTAAGTGGCTTGCAGGTTTAGTAAAACAATCATTTTTAAGTAAGTATGATGTTGAGGTAATAAATAATGGAATAGATTTGGATGTATTTAAACCAACAAAAAGTGATTTTAGAAAGAAATATAACTTAGAAAATAAATTTATAATATTAGGTGTAGCAAGTATGTGGGATGAAAGAAAAGGATTAAAATATTTTCTTGAATTATCAAAATGTATTGATAGTACCTATAAAGTAGTTTTGGTTGGATTAAATAATAAGCAGTTAAATAAACTACCTCAAAACATTATTGGAATCAAAAGGACTAATAGTGTAGAAGAACTTGCAGAAATATATTCAGTTGCAGATGTATTTGTAAATATGTCAAGTGAGGAAACATTCGGGCTTGTCACTGCAGAAGCAATGGCATGCGGAACACCAGCAGTATCTATAAATTCAACAGCTAATCCTGAACTTTTAACAGATTCGTGTGGCTTCGTGTCGAAAAAAAATGATATAATGGATATGTATAATTATATTTGTGAAGTAAAATCAAAGGGTAAAATTAAATACCAAATTAGTTGCATAAATCATGTAAAACAATGCTTTGATAAGAAAGTTAAATATATGGAATATTTAAGTTTATTTGAGTCATTATGTAATAAAAGTCTATAGATTGTATAGGAGTTGGTGTATTGAATATTCTAATGATTTCGTTCTTAGCAAAAGAAAAAGAAGGTCGGTTTAATCGTTGTTATAATTCTGTAAGTAAAAAGCATGAAGTTTTTATTATTGATGTTGATGATAGGGAGTATTTTGATAATAAACGAATTTGCTTGAAATTAAAAAATAGAAATCCCATTTTTCGTTATTTTGAATTTACATATAAAGTAATAAAAGCTTCGAAAAAATTAAAGTTTGATACCATATATGCGCATAATTATTTTACGTGTCTGCCAGCAATCATAATAAGTAAACTCGGAAGGAAAAAATTAATCTATGATGCTTATGAGTTATATTATCCAGCTGGCAAAAATCCTTTTTCAATGCGTGATAGTTTTTTTTACTTCTTCGAGAAAAAGGCTATTAAAAGTGCAGATGAAGTAGTATGTGCTAATAATGAGAGAGCACTTATTATGGCAGGACATTATAACTTAAGAAAGATACCCACTGTTATTGGGAATATGGCAAAAGATGATTTATACGAAGATGTGCCTAAAAAGCAAATTTGTAATAGCCATATTGTTAAAATTGTTTATGCAGGATATCTAGCCTATGATAGGTCAATTTTGGAGTTAGTATGTTCAATTAAGGAAAATAAATATGAAAAAAAAATAATTTTAGATATTTATGGATATGGACCATTGTTAAATGAGTTAACAATTATGGCTGCAAAAGAAGAGTATAGTTTTATGAAAATAATGGGTTCCTATTTAAATTCACAATTAGATTTAATATTGAGCAATTATCATATAGGATATGTGTCATATCCTAATACTGATTTTAACAATATTTTTTGTTGTCCAAATAAAGTTTTTGATTATGCCCATAATGGCTTAGTAGTCTTAGCACCAAATAATTATGGATTATCTGCAATGATATCTAAGTATAAGATTGGTTGTTGTAATAATAACATCAATTATGCTATTTCAAATATTTTGTTAAATTATAATTATTATCAAAAAAACCTAAAATTATTTTTAAATGATAATAATTGGAGTAATGAAGAAGTAAAACTTTTGGAGTTATTAAATAATAATTCTCGTATAGATGGTGAGGTATAGTATGGATCAGTTTAATTATTTGATTGCAGCAGTACTTGCACTAGTCACTTTTTTAGTTATAAAAGTGAGTTTGAAATATGTAAATAGTACTATAGAAAAATTTTATATTATTTTTATATCTATTTTTACATTTATATATTCAGGTGCAGGAATTGCCTTTGAAGAAGTAGCAAAAAAATATATTTTTTCGTATATTTCATTTATCATTTTATTGTTACTAGGAATGATTATAGGATTTAAATTGTTTAATGCTAATAAAGAGTATAGATTTATAAATTCGTTAACTACAAGCAATCGCTGGATTATAAATTTATCAACTCTATTATATTGGGTAATCATACTTGTCAGATTAGTTTATCCCAATAATAGGTTATCATATTTATTCAATATTAGCATTAGTGTTAATGATGTTTTTGCAAATCAGATAGCCAATCGTTCTAATACAGTAGTATATATAATGGGGTTAGTTTTGCTAGTTATTCGTCCATTTTATTATATATTCTTATACAAAATGAAATCAAAATATAAAGCGATTCTATTAATAGTATTAGAGATTTATATTGGGGTAGTAATAAGTGGATATATAGGCAGATCAGGTCTGATAGTTAATGTATTGATGATACTTTTTATATTTGTTTTTAAAAAGTATAATAAAAAGTACAACTTTAATATGGTTTTGAAAAATAAAAAAGTATCATTACATGAAAATTCAAACAAAAAAAAAGAAGATATTATAATGTATAAAAAATTTATTAAAGTTTTCGCAATTATAATTATGATTACAATTTTTTTTCTACCATTGCTTTTTGACTATCAGAACATGAGGCTTGGAGTATCGGCATCAAATGTAAATGCCAGTGAAAAAATAAGCGAATTGCTTAAAATCGAGTTTGCTTTTCCCAAACTATATGATGAGGCTGAGCTATTTTCAAATTCTGTGTCGCCCATAAATTATTTCATATGGTTATTTACTTTGATAATACCTAAAAAACTAATTGCAGTTAATCATATAATGCTTATTAATTACGATTTCACTACATTTATAACTGGAATACAATATGGACAAAGTGGTTTTAGTGTGTTTTTACCATCAATTTTAGGAGAAGGTATAATGCTATATGGAACATATTTTGCATGCCTTCATGGTTTAGTTATTGGATTAATATCAGGAATGTTCTGTTCTTTCTTTAGAAAATCACAAGTATTAAGTTTGTGGAACATTTATATATTATTTCAGTTATTATTAATGCCTAGGGGTGGAAGTCAAGGAACTATATCAGGATTTATTAATGGTTCAATTTTAATCATGATTTGTGCTGTAATGGATGTATTTATTGCCGAGAGGAGGAATAAAGCATGAAGAAAATTTTACTTTTAATAAGTGAATATTTACCTGAGTTTTCTGCAAATTCGAGCTGTGTTGTAAATGTGGTTAATGAATTAAAAAAAGGTAATATTGTTGATGTATTAACTTTTTCAGGGCAAGATAATTTGCCATTAAGTGAAAATATTGATGGTATTAACATTTATAGAGTTAAATGTAAAATGAAAAGTAATTATAATAAGATGTATTCAAAAAATAAATTCAAAATGAATACAGTTAATTTTTTATTTAAAAGAGTTATGAATAAATTGATAGTGATGTTTATATGGCCTGATTTTACAATAATAAATTTAAGATCATACCAAAAAAAAGCAATAGAACTTATTTATGAAAGAAAGTATGACGCTATCATAACGTCGTCTGGAGATTTTTTAGTTCAAACTGTAGGTACACGTATCAAGCAAAAATATCCCCAAATTAAATGGATAGCATATTTTAATGATCCTATGCCAAGTGAGAACTTTATATATTTAAAAACTAAGTCAACTATTATGAATATAAAAAAGAAACAGGAACTGGTTTTTAAATATGCTGATGCTATTTTATATGACTTAGAATTGTATAAAAAATATGTAAATATATTTTCTAACTATAAAGAAAAAATGAAATCAATAGGAATACCATCTTTAATTCAGTCTGAATTTAATAATGAGACAGTTAGCGATAGTAAGAATATCAATATTATCTATGCTGGTTTTTTATATAAAGACATAAGAAACCCAGAGTTTTTATTTAAGATAATTAGCAATAGTAATATTCCAATTGAATTTAATATATATGGAAGTGGAGATTGTTTGGATATAATAGATAAATATTCAAAAAAAAGCAATGGGAAAGTAATATATCACGGACAAGTTACACAGCGTGAGATTAGGAATAAAATTAATAATGCAGGCATACTTGTGAATATTTGCAATGTAATAAGTGAACAAGTACCTTGCAAGTTATTCGAATATATGGCTACAGGATTACCTATACTAAATATTGTAAAAAATGAAAACGATCCGGTTGTGGAATATATAGATAGATATAAAAATGGAGTAAACATTTTTGAGAAAACTGACATTATAGAAGCTACAAAACAATTGGAAGAGTTTTGTAAAAACAATGCATACAAAAGAATGGCGTTTGAAAATACTAAACAAAACTTTTACAAAAACACTCCAGAATACACAAAGAAGGTTATTGAATTCTTGATTTAGTTATATTAATGCTTTATGAAAGGAATGATTATTTAAGTGAGAGTTTTATGGATTGTAAATGTACCTTTACCTGATGTATGCAAGTCACGTTCTATTAAAGGAATTTATGGTGGAGGATGGATGCAGTCTTTGCTTGAAGCTATTTTAGATGAAACTAATATTGATATGGCTGTTGCTACACCATTCCAGTGTGAAAATGTTCTTATAGAAGAACATAATAATGTAAGATATTATCTTGTACCTGGTGGAGAAAAATCCAAGCATAAAGTAAGGGAATGTTTTAATAAAGAATGGAAAAATGTAATTGATGATTTCAAGCCAGATATAATACATTGTCATGGAAGTGAATACGCGCATACTTTGACTATTTTAAAAAATAAAGGGCTCATCCCTGCAATGGTTTCAATTCAAGGATTAATAGGACCATATGCAGAGGAATATTATGCTGGTATAAGTGTAAAAGACATAATTGCAAATTACACATTAAAAGATTTAATTAGAAAAACAGGTATTTTTGCATGTAAAAATGAAATGGAGAAACGTGGTAAGTTAGAAAGGGATATATTTGCAAATTGCGACATGATTGTTGGACGAACTCAGTGGGATAAGGCACATGCTTTTGAGATGAACCATAATGCACAATACCGTACTAATAATGAAAGTCTTAGAAAAGAATTTTATGAATGCGAAAAATGGTCCATAGACAAAAAGGAAAATAATGCCATATTTATATCTCAAGCAACTTATCCTATTAAAGGATTCCACAAATTAATAGAAGCTGTGGCTATTCTTAAACAGAAAAATATAGAATGTAATGTAAAAGTTGCTGGTTCGAATATATTTGGGAATAATATAAAATCATTAACGTCCAAGATAAAAGATACGGGATATAGTAAATATGTAAAAAAACTCATTGAGAGATATGGATTGGAGGATAAAATTGAATTCTTAGGAACTTTAAATGCACAACAAGTGGCCACACAACTACAGAAATCCCATGTTTTTGTAGTTCCATCATCAATTGAAAATAGTCCTAACTCGTTAGGGGAAGCCATGATTATAGGGGTACCATCTATTGCATCATACGTTGGAGGTGTTCCATCTATAGTTAAAGATGATGAATGTATATTATATCCATTTAATGATGCAGCAATGCTTGCTAAAGCGATTTATGATGTATTTACAAATGATGATATAGCATTAAAACTATCTTCCAATGCTAAAAAAAGGGCATTAAAAACACATGATAAAACTAAAAATCTTGCGGACTTACTAAAAATTTATGAAGAATTAGCTTTATTAAAAAAGTAAAACGAAAGTGGTGAACATTATTGTTAAAAAAGACAATAATAAATGCAGTGACTGGAATTTTCCTAACTTTTATAAGTGCAATTTCAGCAATAATAACAACTAACATAATTATGACAAAATTAGGTTCCGAAATTAATGGAATACATCAGACAGCAAATCAGTTTGTAAATATGTTCTCTTTGATAGAAGGAGGATTTGTGTTGTCAGCTGTTGTTTCTCTTTATGAACCAATGAGGCTGAAAAATCAAGAGAGAATTAATGTTATTTATTCAACAGTATCCAGTTACTTAAAAAGAGTGGCTATAGTTTTTGCTGCGTTATCAACTATAGCAAGCTTAATTTATACCTTAAACATAAAAAGTAATGTTGATAAGCTTACTATTTTTTTAGTATTTCTTTTGTCAATATCAAACAGTTTGTGCATAATTGCAGTTCAACTAAGAAACTCTGTTATTTTTGAATCTACTCAAACAGAATATAAGTTAAAAACCTTGAATTCAGTTTGTAGTATAGGAGTTATGATATCAATTTATATAACATCAACTTTTTTTAATACTAATATTATTGTTATAAAAAGCATTATTTTGCTTGGAACTATGATAAACGTTTTTTTAATTTCCTTAAAGCGAAGAAATGCTTTTCCTAAAATCAAAAAAAATGATATTATTGATAAAGGTGTAGTTAAGGGTTCGGGAGACATTTTTATACAAAAGATAGCAGCTACAGTAAACCAAAGTTTGGATATGGTTGTATTGACAGGTATGACATTAGCAGTATATTCAAGTATATATGCTATATATAATATGCTTTTCAATTTTGGAAGAATGGTAATAGATTCTGTTAGTTTAGCGCCATTTAATGGATTAGGGCAGATATATTCTAAGGGTTCTAAAGATGAAATAAAAAAAGCTTATAAGTTATACGAATTTGACATAATATTTATTTCTTCAGTGATAATAACATCTGTTGCAATAATTGCAATACCGTTCATAAGTATTTATACAAGAAATGTTAAGGATGCAAATTATGTAGATTCTAAAGTTGCATTACTGTTTGCAGTTGTAATCATGCTGAATTGCATTAATAAGCCGAGTGGTGCAATGATCAACTTGAGCGGCAATTTCAAGCTACAAAAGATTACTACAACTATATCGACAATAATTAATTTAGTACTTTCATTGATTTTAGCTCCGATTTATAATATAAAGGGAGTTTTGATTGCGACTTTAATATCATATTTGGTTCTTGTGCCAGCAAATATATACTATAATTGCACAAAGGTAACTGAAACTAAGATAATTGATTCCATCAAGGTTATGTCAATTAATTTTGCATTATTTTCTATATTGACTGTAGTAGGGGTTAATATTAATTTTAACCATGGTTCTTATATGAAAATTTTTGGATTAGGATGCATAATCGGTATGGTGGTTTTAATTATTTTCATAATAATAAATACATTATTGTTCAGTAGTATGATGAAAGAAAATGCAAATATTATTAAAAAAATTTTTTTAAAAATACAAACCAAGGAGAGTTAATAATGAAGAGAATTTTAAAAAAGCTTCTTTTACCTTTGCTATTACTTGCTAAAAGTTTATATAATCAGTTAATTCTAGCGTTTAAAATACAAAGAAAGCCAACAGTAATCAATTTCCCTATTACAAATGTTTGTAACTGCCGATGTAAGATGTGTAATGTTTGGAAAGATGAACATAAAGAGAAAGAACTTCTTACTACTGAAGAAATACAAAGCATTTTTTCAAATAAGTTATTTTCAAATCTGAAGCATGTGGGGCTCAGTGGTGGAGAGCCATTTACAAGAACGGATATAGTAGAGGTTGTAAAAGCTATATTGGATGGGTGTAAAACAGTTGAGAGTGTATCAATAATTTCAAATGGAACTTTGAAAGACCGAATATTGAAGAGTTATCCTAAGATTGTGGAACTGTGTAGAAGCAGAGGCGTTAATGTCTCCATATCTTTTTCAATAGATGGAGTTGGTGAATTACATGACAAGGTGAGAAGGAGAAAAGGAACTTTTGCTCAACTGGAAGAACTTCTTAATGAACTAAAAGTGAATAACATAAAATATAATCTATGTGCTACTGTTGTAAAGGATAATGTTGATGGTTTGATGGACTTGTTAAATTATGCAAAGAATAGGGATGTACATATTTCATTTAGAGTGGCTGCACAAATTAAAAGACTGTATAATGACAGCATTGTTGAAGAGTTTTGTCTTGATGCTGATCAGCGATGCAAAACTGCTAAATTTTTAGAGTCACTTTACAGGTACTATGAAAAAAGCCTTGTAAAGCGATTGTTCTATAAATCTCTTATAGACCAGTTGGTAAATGGTAAAAAGAGAACTTCTGGATGTGTGTGGAAAAATCAAGGTGTTTCACTTGATCCAGGTGGTAACTTGTATTATTGTTTTACTAAAAGTGAAAAACTATGCAACTGCTTGAAGCAAGATATAGTAAAAGCATATTACAATTCAAAGGAACAGTTTAATAACATGTTGAAGAATTGTGATAATTGTGTTCATGATTATGAGGGTGTGCCATCTCCAACATTAGTATTTGGCTATTATTTTGAGAGTTTGAAATATATTTTAATTTATCCTATAAAGTATCTTTATATTAGAATGCTGGCAAGAGTAGTAGTGCCATTATTAAGAAATAAAAAAAACATAAAAAAGAATCCTTCTACTGTTTTTATAACAGGCTGGTATGGAACTGAAACTACAGGCGACAAGGCTATTTTGTACCATATTTTTGATACTTTCAAGGCTTTAAGAAAAGATACAAAGTTTATTTTATCATCAATAGTTCCATATTTTTCAGAGCAAACTGTAAGAAACTACAACAAATATGATGAGAATATAACTGTTGTAGATAGGACAATTCTTACTACTAAGTGCCATATAAAATGTTCAGATGTTGTTGTCATGGGAGGCGGTCCTTTAATGGACATTGATGAAATGTACAATGTTTTGCATGCATTTATAATAGGTAAGATAAATAGTAAAACAAACGTTATATATGGATGTGGTTTGGGGCCAATTCATACAGAAAGACATAAGAAAACAACAAGACAAATACTTGAACTTGCTGATTATGTTTTTTTAAGAGATGAGCAATCCGTAAGAAATTATGGAGAATTGTTAAAAGATATACAGTATTCTATTTTTATTGATCCAGCTGCAATGTATGTAGCAAATTATGAAGCTAGTTTCGATGAAGAACAAAAAAAGTATAACCTATTCTGTATTAGGGAATTGCCGGAGGTATATTGCTCTGATTCTAGAGAAGTATCTAGCTACAAGGAAAGGCTTGTTAATGCAGTTGATGAATTGATAAGAATTTCAACTGATGAGAATAAGGAAGTAAGGTTTTTCCCTATGCACACATATTTTATAGGTAATGATGATAGATTATTTTTTTATGATTTATCAAAGCGTTATAAAATGAATTCTAATATTAAATTTTATAATGAAGACTATAGTTTTGATGAAACTTATAAAATTTTTAAATTAGCGTATAAAGTAATAGGCATGAGGTTTCATTCAGTAGTATTCAGTAATTCTTTAGATAAACCGACTTTAGCAATTGATTATGATGATAAAAAAGGTAAAGTATTTGGATTTTCAAATCTAGTAGGAGTTGAAGAAAATGTTCTTTTTCTACCCCAAATAACTCCAGAAAACGCAAATGAAAAATATTGTAGATTAAATTGTAACTATAATGTTTCTGATAAAATTATAGAAATTGAAGCTAGTTTTTTAGAAGAATTTTATAGTATTTTTAAAGGAGAGAATTAATAATAAAATTTTACATTTAACTAAAAGTTATATAGGTGTTACGAGAAAAAATATAAAGTGAAGAAAAGAAGTGAAAGTTGTAATGAAAAAAGTAATGCTCGTCTTTGGTACACGACCAGAGGCAATAAAGATGTGTCCTTTGGTAAATGAACTGAAGACACGAAAAAACATTAAGACAATTGTTTGTGTTACTGGGCAGCATCGCCAAATGCTTGATCAGGTACTTGAAGCTTTTGATGTTGCTCCTGATTATGATTTATCTATAATGAAAGATAAACAAACTCTTTTTGATGTAACAACTAATATTTTAAACAGAATTAAAGAAGTATTAGAAGCAGTAAAACCAGATGTGGTGTTAGTTCATGGAGATACATCTACAACTTTTGTTACAGCTTTAGCTTGTTTTTACTTACAGATTCCAATTGGACATGTTGAAGCTGGACTCAGAACCTATAATATATATTCACCATATCCAGAAGAATTTAACAGACAGGCTGTTGGTATTATAGCAAAGTATAATTTTTCTCCCACTGAGTTATCAAAAGAAAATTTACTTAAAGAAGGTAAAAAATACCAATATATCTATGTTACTGGAAATACTGCCATAGATGCCTTAAAAACTACTGTTAGGGAAGATTATACTCATGACCAACTTAAATGGGCAGAAGGTGGTAGACTTATTATGATAACTGCTCATAGAAGAGAGAATCTAGGTGAGCCTATGAGAAATATGTTTAGGGCTATTAAAAGGATAGTAGATGAAACACCAGATATTAAAGCTATTTATCCTATTCATATGAATCCTGTAGTAAGACAAGCTGCAAATGAAATTCTTGGAGATTGTGATAGGATTAGAATAATTGAGCCGCTTGATGTATTAGATTTTCATAATTTCCTTTCTAGGTCTCATTTGATTTTAACTGATAGTGGTGGAATTCAAGAAGAAGCTCCAAGTTTAGGTAAGCCTGTGCTTGTTATGCGTGATACCACAGAGAGACCTGAAGGAATAGCCGCTGGTACGTTAAAATTAGTGGGAACTGATGAAGAGATTATTTATAATACATTTAAGTTATTACTTGAGGATAAATTAGAATATGAAAAAATGAGCCATGCAAGTAATCCATATGGTGATGGTTTTGCAAGTAAGAGAATAGCAGATATTTTGGAGGGTCTAGGCACTTCTGTCCAAGAAGCTGAAACATTAGAGGAAGTTGCTGCTTCAAAATAGTCTTTAAATACTAGGAGATTGAAATATGAAGGATATAGATATTAGAAATTTATTAGGTAGGGATGCAATACAACTTAAATCAGACCATATTGATAGATATATCAAGGATAAGGTTATTCTTGTAACCGGCGGTGGAGGAAGTATTGGTTCAGAGATAATTAGGCAAATAACTAAATTTTCACCAAAGAAAATTCTTATTTTAGATATATATGAAAACAATGCTTATGATTTACAAATGGAGCTTAATAGAGACTGTCCCCAGCTGTGTAAAAGTGTGATAATTACTTCAGTGAGGGATTTAGTGAGAATGGATCAGGTGTTTTGTCAGTATAGACCTGATGTGGTATTTCATGCTGCTGCTCATAAGCATGTTCCTCTGATGGAAGAGAATATGGCTGATGCAATTAAAAACAACATAATAGGCACATATAATGTTGTTAAGTGCGCCCATAAGTATGTAGTAGATAAGTTTGTATTAATAAGTACAGATAAAGCTGTGAATCCTACTAATATAATGGGAGCTACTAAGAGGTTTTGTGAACTTATAGTACAAGCTTTTAATGAAGTTAGTAAAACTGATTTTGTAGCTGTGAGATTTGGAAATGTTTTAGGAAGTAATGGTTCTGTGATACCACTATTTAAAAGGCAGATTGAAAAAGGTGGACCTGTCACAGTTACACATCCAGAGATAACTAGGTTCTTCATGACTATACCAGAAGCAGCTCAGCTTGTAATTCAAGCAGGAGGCTTTGCAGAGGGTGGAGAAATCTTTGTCCTTGATATGGGTAAACCAGTGAAGATGGTGGACCTAGCTAAGGAATTAATAGCTCTTTCAGGTTATAAACCAGAGGTTGATATAAAGATAGAGTATATAGGACTAAGACCAGGAGAAAAACTTTATGAAGAACTACTCATGGATGAAGTTGCCTTAACTTCTACAGAACACGATAAAATCTTTGTAGAAAAACCTAAAGAAGCAAATATAACCTTTATAGAAATATCTATAAAAGAATTTAAAAATGTGGACAATATGTCTAAAGAAGAAATTATAAAATTAATGCAAGAAAAGGTTCCTACTTACTACCCTATGGGATTAGATTACGGGGTATCCCCAATAGCTGAAATCTCGCAAACCCTTGCTACGTAAACAACTAGTTAACTAGTTATATAGTTTTATAGTTAAATATGGATAAAGTTAACTAGGTTTATAGCTTTATATTTATATAGTTTCCTAAGGAAAATTTTAAATAGTTAAATATAATAAAATGTAATGAGGTCTGACCCCATTACATTTTATTATATTATTAGTAAGGCGTACTACATGCTAGTGCAATTATAAAGAAGAATATATATATAGCAACGGTAAAAATGATTGAAGCTATGAATCCAAACAATGACCATTTACCTATAGCATCTGAACTTCTTGGTTTATTATCCTTCCACATAAAATAAACTATTATTCCAACTATAGGAAAGCAACAAGCTATTATATTTGCAATGGTGTCAGGCTCATCTTTTACTATTGGATGGCCATAATTATATGAATTATTATTCATTGATTGCTGGTTATTTGGATTTGTAGCATTGCCACATTCAGGACAGAAGGTGACGTTATCTAGAATTTCTTTTCCACATTTAGAACAATACATATGCGAATCCTCCTTAAAATTTAAGTTAGTTTTTTATTTGCTTTTGGGTTACCACAGTGTATACAGAATTTAGCATCAACACTTATTACTTTTTTGCAATTATTACAAAGAGTTTCATTTTCATCCATATTTGAAATGGTATTTGTATCACTCACTATAGGAGTACCACAAGTTGTGCAGAATTTACTGTCAGGGTTAAGTGGGGTTTTACAGTTTCTACAAATATTATCGAGATTATCTAGTACAAGTTTTTCATTAAAGTTTATAGAAGTTGTGATAACTCTCTTTTTAAATATCAATTTACTAATAAATAAAGTTAATGAAACGAACAATATAAGTATTGGAGAATACTTAAGGTTTCCAAAAATGAAATCACCCAAGCCAGTAAAATAATTATCATTAAAAGTCATACTCAATACAAAACATCTGATAAAAGAGTATAATGAAAATGATGTTATAATTCCAAGGTTTATTAATAATATTTGTATAACTAAGTCAATAGTTCTAGATTTATTTTTGAAATATGAACTTATCAAGTATGATATTAGAATCGTAATAATATATATTCCGTAATAACATAATTCTAATAATAAGAATGGCACATTATCTATGCTAATATCATTTTTGAACATATTTATGGGTATAGCTAAAATTGGACCTAGAAATAAAAAAATGCAAGCACTTAATCCCACGTCTAAGATGTTAGAGGAAGCATACCCTATAAACACTAGAATTGCTAAGAGAAAGCATAATATAACTTCATAAAGTACATCATTAAAAGGTACAAAAGCTATAATTAGAGATGTAATTATAGCTATAGAAGTGGCAATGGCAAGACAAATTATTTTTTTAGTATTAATGGATTTTTTATCATAATTAATCATTCTATTTAATTCCTCCAATGAGGCATATATTATAGGCCTCTCAAAATTTTTTGTAATTTAACTCCATGACTATAACCAAGTTTTCCAATAAAAATAATAATATATATTGTAGCAATGCCAGCTAAAATACCTGTGATTAGCCTTCTTGTATTTGTACTTGTCCACTTTCCTAAGTATTGTCCTATACCATCAATTCCGATAGGTATCAATAGAACAAAACTAAACATCAAGGGTATTTCTATGAAAAATGCCATTAGTAATGCTATTAAGTATCCAATTAATATACCAGTGCAACGAGCACAAATAGGAAACTGCTTTCCTTTATAAAAGAATGAACGCTCAGGTAGCTTGTGACATATAAAAAGATAGTCAAGTATTTTCATATTTTGATTTTTTCCTTTCTCATTAAAACCCATTAGTTGCTAGCCTAAACACAATGAATAATATGTATACAATTATGATTTTATGCGGATTTTGATTAAAGTAGTAGCTAATATATTAAGCTACTACTTTAATCAAAACATTATAATATAAAAAATAATTAAAAGTTTACAGTTATTCTAGTAAGAAGAAAATGAACTTCCAGCTAAGCCTAATATAATACAGAGTATGTATATAATAGCTACGGCAATAACCCCACCGATGGCCCATTTGCAAACTGCACTTGAACTCTTTGGTTTTGTATCCTTCCAAACTAAATAAAGTACTAGTCCAACTATTGGAAAACAACAACTTGCTATGTTTGCAAGGGTGTTTGGCTCATCGTTAACAATTGGTTGCCCATTGTTATATGTATTTTGAATATTTCCCATTGATTGTTGTTGGCTAGTTGGATTTGTATTATTGCCACATTCAGGACAGTAGATGGCATTGTCAGGAATTGATTTCCCGCATTTTGAACAAAACATGTATATATCCCCCTTAAAATTAAAATATTGTATAAATTCCATTAACAATTGTATCATTTATTGTAGAAATAGTAAACAATTTAGGTACAAAAGTAACTCCCTAAGCCTGCTGAGGCAAAATAAGACATATTCACGGCTTGTTCATAATTATTGTTGTACTTATAGTAAGTGGATGCAGCATAACGGAGCCCATTTAATTCCAGGAACTCTTTTTTCTCTACAACGAGCATTTATGGTGAGCCGGTAGGTAGAAAGAATTTTGCTTCCTCACCAGGGTTTGAATTTATCAAATTAAAGGAAATTAGAGGAGATTAAAGGAAATTAAAGGAGAAACATTAAAATATATAGATAAAGCTTATAATCATGATAAAATAAACATAGAAGATTATAATGAGATGACAATAATAATGGATGATATTATGAAATTAATTAAAGATAGTGGAATAGATATTGATATGCTCTATGATGTTATAGCCTTATGTGCTTTTGGAAGTTATTTATTAGCAACAGAAAATTATATACCTAATAAATCAGGGGTAGAATAGCGTTAGTTTACTATGGGGTCAGATTTATTCCATAAAATGGGAGAAAGTCTGACCCCGATTTTTAATTACATTTGGTTACCTGTTGGTTCAGATATACTCTTAAGAGCATCTTGGGCATTGTCAGAAAGAATAGGTTCAAGGGAAATATCTCCTAGTGAAACAATACCTACAAGACTATTATTTTCTACGATTGGAAGTCTACGTATCTGTTCTCTACTCATTATTTCAGCAGCATCATGAACATCCATTTCTGGGTTCCCTACAGTAGGGTTTGAAGTCATGATATTTCTCACTTTTGTTTGAGCTGAATCCTGACCTGAGGCTACAGACCTTAAAGCAATATCACGATCAGTAACAATACCATTTATCATTTTGTTACTACATACTGGTATGGAGCCAACATTATATTGTTTCATAAGTTGAGCAGCTTTTTCAATAGAATCCTCTGGGGTTAAACAAGCAACATCTTTTGACATGATTTCTTTTACTTTCATAAATTTCACCTCCATATATAGAGTAACCAATTAAATTATTATTTATTAGCTTGATATGCTGAAATTTTTGTGAAATTCATACTAGATATAGATCTATATATCAGGCTATAAAGGTCAATAAAGTCTAAAAGATTTTTAAATTAGCCTAAAAAATGCAAAATATCCTAAAAACAACCTATAAATTATAGCAAAATAGTTACAATTTTTTAATATTTATGGTAATATGATAAATAGGGGTTGACTGAATTATTAAAGTCAGACCATTCGCTAGAGAAATGAGGGGATAATTATGGGAAAAAAACTAATTTCACTTATTTTAGGCTTATCATTAACTTGTACTGTTTCGGCACCTGCCTTTGCTGCAGAATTAGAGGTAGATAAAGAAACAAAAAAAGTACAAGCTATAGAGAAACTTGAAAAGCTAAGTGATGAAACAGTGGAACTAAAGGAAAATGATGGACAAGTCTTTTTATCAGGAGAGCTTTCTGATAAAGAAGTTCCAGGCGAGGGTTCAGCAACTAAATTTTTAGAGGAAAACAAAGAGCTCTTTGGAATTGACAATACAAAAGAGGAACTAAAGGTTGTTGAAGTAAATAAAGATGACATAGGAGATACTTTTGTAAAGTTTGCACAAGTTATTGAGGGAACAGAAGTTGATAACAGCATAATAAATGTGCACTATGATAAAAACGGAGTTATAGTTAGTGTTAACGGTAACCTTGAAGAAAATAAAGAAATCACTACTCTTGGTAGTAAGGTTATTTCTCCTGAGGAAGCTATTGAAATAGCAAAAAGTCAATTTGAAATTAAAAAATTAAAAAAGACGCCAAAGGCTGAAAAGTTAGTAATAACTGAAGATGGTGTGAACTATGAAGTTTACAAGATAAATATTTTCTTTATGGAGCCTACCATAGGAAATTATGATGTTTTTGTTGAAGTAAATTCTGGTAAGGTAATTAAAATAGAAGATAAGATTAGATATAATAATCCAGTAACTGGAACAGGCATTGATGTTCTTGGAAAAACTAGAGAGTTAAATTTGAATCAATCTGGAGATCAATATCAAATGATTGATTTAACAAATAAGGGTAGCATATATACCTATGATGCAAAGAATGGCATTAGTGATGGAGATTTAGTTTCAAATACTACTGGAAAGTTTACAACTGAAGCTGATAAGTCGCCAGTTAGCGCACATCATAATGCGGGTAAGGTAATTAGCTTCTATAAAAATGTATTTCAAAGAGATAGTCTAGATAACAATGGAATGGATGTTCACTCTTTTACACACTTTGACTTGAATTATAATAATGCCTTTTGGAGTGGTGGTGTAATGATTTATGGAGATGGAGATGGAGAAGAATTTACATATCTTAGCGGAGATTTAGATGTGGTTGGCCATGAAATGACTCATGGAGTAATAGAGTATACAGCTGACCTTGCATATCATAATCAATCGGGTGCATTAAATGAATCTATGGCTGATGTGTTTGGAGTACTTATTTCAACTTATGATAAGTATAATGTTGCTAATAGAGGAACTTGGAAGTTTGACTCAGCTGATTGGGTTGTAGGAGATGATATTTATACTCCTAACATTCAAGGTGATGCTTTAAGAAGTTTAAAAGACCCTACCCTATATGGTCAACCAGCACATATGACTGAGTACTATGAGCTTGCTGATACAAAAGATGAAGATTGGGGAGGAGTTCATATTAACTCAGGGATTCCAAATAAAGCAGCATATAATATAGCTAGTAATATAGGAATGGATAAGACTGCAAGGATATATTACAGAGCATTAACTCAGTACATGCATGCGGATACTAATTTTCAACAAGCAGCATACTGCCTTGTACAAGCAGCAGCTGACTTATATGGAAAAGGATCTAATGAGATCACTGTAATAAAGAATAGTTTTGCTTCAACTGGAGTGGCATATAAAGGACAGAAACCAGTTATTTCAGGAGTTACAGCTAAGAATGTAACAGTTGGAAATGTGTTTGATACAAAAGCTGGAGTTACAGCTGCAGATCTTGAAGACGGAAGCTTAACTTCAAAAATAGCTGTTAGTGGAACCATAAATACAAATAAAGTAGGTAAATACACTTTAACTTATACAGTAACAGATAGCGATGGAAACAAGGTAAGTATACCTAGAGTTATTAATGTTGTTGCTAGAAATGTACAAATTAATGCATTAATAGGTACTGATAGATACGATACAGCAGTTAGACTAAGTAAGGGTCAATTTACAACTGCAAACACTGTAATGATAGCAAATGGTGGAGCTTTAGCAGATGGATTAGCTGCTACACCACTAGCAACCTTTAAAAAAGCACCTTTACTTTTAACAGAAGCAAGTAGTCTCCCAGAAGGAACTAAAGGTGAAATAAAGAGATTAGGTGCAAAAAATGCTATTATTGTAGGTGGAAGTGGAGTAGTTAATGACAGTGTAATAAAGGATTTAAAAGCACTAGGTGTAACTAACGTGGAGAGAATTGGTGGAAAAGATAGATATGAGACATCTTTAGAGATTGCTAAGTATATTGATAAAAATTGCTATGAAGTAAGTAAAGTAGTTATAAGTAATGGACATGGTGAAGCAGACGCTCTATCCATAGCTTCCGTAGCAGGTAGAGATAAGATGGCAATAGTTTTAGTAGAAAAGGATACAATTCCAACGAAAGTTTATAGTTGGTTACAATCAGAATCTCTACAAAATGCCTATATCATAGGTGGTACTGGGGTAGTTTCTGATAATGTACTAAGTAAGGTTAATGGAATCACTTCAGGAAATATAACAAAGAATAGATTAGGTGGCAAAGATAGATATGCAACTAATGCCATGGTTATAGATAAATTCTATGGAAGTGTTGTAAATAAAACTTATATAGCAAAAGGATATGAATTAATAGATGCTCTAGCAGCAGGTCCAGTTGCAGCCCTTAATGGATCACCAGTGGTTTTATCAGATGATGACTTAACAACAGAACAAAAAACTGTACTAGATAAGAGATTTGGAAATATAATCATAAGAACTGGTGGCGGAATTGCAGATAAAGCAGTAAATTCTTTAAAAAGTTGCATTCAACAGTAATTAAGTAATAGAGTCCAAGTATGGAGGATACTACTATTTCTTAGACTCGAATATAAAGCTGGTGTGGTATTTCACACCAGCTTTTGTTATGTGTAAATCATTAGTATGTATGCTGAGCTGTGAGGCAAAAGAAACCAGAAGTTCATGTTTAAAAATTTTATAAATTTTGTTTTTTAAACTTTAAATTTCATAATAATTGTTTGTAAGTTTTGTGCTAAATTTGATAGGTTTTCACTAGAATTTGCAATTTCTTCTATAGAGGCAACTTGTTCTTCCATGGATGCTGTTGCTTCTTCAGTTGCAGCAGCACTTTCTTCAGCAAGGGATGAAAGCTTTTCTAAAATATCTAGTATTTCATATTTTGTTTTTTCCATATTTTCTCCTGAAACATTTAACTGTTTAACTACTTTTCCAGATTCTTTCATTGATTCAGCAATTAACATATACTTATCTCTAGTATTAATTACACTACTAGCTTGTTCTTTAGATATATTAGATAGCCTTTCCATTGTATTTACAGCATTTTTAGCATTTTTTTGCAATTCATTAACCATTCCATCAATCTCTTTTGTAGAAGTTGAAGATTGTTCGGCTAATTTTCTGATTTCATCTGCTACCACTGTAAAACCTCTACCTGCTTCCCCGGCTCTTGCTGCTTCTATTGCTGCGTTTAATGCTAATAAATTAGTCTGTTCTGCTATAGAGGCAATGACATTACTTGCTTGTCCAATTTTATTAGAACTATCATTAGTTTTTAATATAACTTCATATATCTCTTTTGTTGCATCATTGCTTTCTTCTGTTATTTTTGATAGGGTATCAATGTCATTTAAACCCTCATTAACCACTTCTGTTACCTTCATTGAAGCAGTATTTAAATTTCTCACATTTTTCTGATCTTTTTCAATAATTTCTCCTAATATAGTAGCTTTTGAAGAACCTTCTTCTGTAATTAGTGATTGTTCAGAGGCTTCCATTGCTATTTCTTCTACTGTTTTTGATACTTCGTCTACAGCTATGGCTGATTGTTGTGAAGTAGCCATCAACTCCTCTGAAGCAGCAGTAACTTGTTCAGAAGAATCACTGACTTTGTCAATAATATCCCTAAGATTTTTAATTATGCCTTGTAGAGCTTGGGCTAAGGCTCCAATTTCATCATTTTTTTTAAGATAGTCTTCAGAAATATCTTCTGTAATATCTAAATTAGCTATTTTTTCTGAATGTTTTATTGTTTTTATAATAGGTTTAGTAATGGACTTACCAATTAAATATGTAATAGCAATACTAATAAATAAAATTATAGAAGTAACTATTATAATTGTTCTTTGTAGCCTAGGAATTGCAGATAAAACCTCACTCTTGTTGGCAGTAGTAATAAATATCCAATCAGTACCTTCAATAGGAGCAAATCCAGCATATAAATCATTACCTTCAAGGGAATAGGTGCTAACTCCTTTCTTATCTTTCAATGCTTTCTGAAGTAGCGTAGACATTGAGGTTAGACTTTTATCTTTTTTCATTTCTTCAGACGGATTAAACTGATTTAATACTTTTTCCCTGTCTGGATGAGCAATTATTGTTCCATTACTATTAATAATATAGCTATATCCTTCATCACCATATCCAATATCATCTATAATTTCACTTAAAGCATTTCCGTCTCTACGCCCTATTAAAGCACCTATAACTTTACCCTCTCTCTCAATAGGGGCTGCATACATTAAAACAATTTCATTGGTTACACGACTAATTAATAAGTCGGATACATTCACTTCGCCATTTAAAGCCTTTTTTACATATTCTCTATCACCTAATTGGTTAGTTGATCCATTTGAATAACGGGCAGTACCATCAGGATCAACCACAGCAATATCAAGAAAATTTAGTCCTTCTACTTGTCTTTGTAGTATAGGTTGTTGTAATGTCCAATCCATGCTCTTAATTTTGTCTAATAGAGCTATTGTTTTTAAGCACTGTTCTTGAGTCTCACTTCTACTCTCTGTTACTCGTGCTCCTTCGGCTGCTAGTGAAACTAGAGATTTTTCTGCTTCTTTTGTAAGAGCAATATTAATATTTTGCGTAGAAATCATCTCTAATGAAATTGATGATAATAAAATTAGCACAGAGAAGTAGATAACTAATTTTGTTTTAATACTTTTTATTTTAAACTTCCTTTTAAAGTTTTTTAGATTTTTCATTTTCATCCCTCCATTTAATTAATCTATAGATTTTGGTTTTAATAACTACTACTTAAGAGTAGATATTTATAACATGCTAGATGCAACATAGTGTAAATAGGTTACTTTAAAAATAAATATTGCAAAATATGTAGTTTGTATTCCAATTCATATTATAACAAATTATCCTATAAAACAACAGAATTAAAATATTTTATACAAATAATACTAATTTTTTAACTTAAACAATCAAAAAAATTAGGCTTAAGTTGTTAACTAATGAAGCTTAAACCTATAGAAATTGAAGATAGGAGTTCTAAATTTCAATATTACT
This sequence comes from Clostridium sp. UBA5712, assembly GCF_002419845.1. Lineage (NCBI taxonomy): Bacteria > Bacillati > Bacillota > Clostridia > Eubacteriales > Clostridiaceae > Clostridium > Clostridium sp. UBA5712. Next base: position 33,322 of record NZ_DIGW01000014.1, read on the forward strand.
TTGAAAACATACAAATATAGGATATAATATACTGGTAAGGAGGGGAATATATGAGAAAAGATAGGATACAAACCATATTATGCATAGTATTATCCGTTGCGTTAATTGCTACTTTAGCTTTAGGTATAAATAGATCTAAGAAGGAAAAAGAAAAGATTTTAGAAAGTAAGAAACTATATGAAAGCTCAATAAATCTAACATCTAAACTGGAAGAAGAGAAAAAAGAAGGTAATGTTAAGAGAGAAACCAAAGGAAGTGAAGAAAAGTTCATTTTGGAAGGAAAAACTCTACTTTCTCTTGGAGATGGAGTTTCAAAAGGAAGTACATATCAAGAAAAGGTAAAAACTCTTTTGAATTTAAAAAGTGTAACAAATAACTCTAATAATGGCTTAGTTATGAGTAGTATGCTTAACTTAATTAATGGAGAAGCCCTCAAGGATATAGATATTATAATTATTATGGTAGGTACTAATGACTACACTAAAGGAAGAGCTCTAGGAACTAAAGATGATGGGGGAGAAGTTGAATCTTTTTACGGAGATGTGCAAGCGGTTATAAATACAACACAAAAGGCTAAGCCTGAGGCAAAACTTGTATTTTTAACTCCATTAAAGCATGGATATATTGAAGGACAGCCAAGCTATCCTGATAAAAACAATATTGATCTTGGTCTAGAGGATTACTCCATGGCAATTAAAGAAGTATGTAATAAAAATTCTATACCAGTAATAGACTTATTTAATGAAAGTGGCATAGAAGCAGAAAACATAGCTGATTATACTGTAGATAATATGAATCTAAATGAAGCTGGAAATGAAAAAGTAGCCAAGACTATCAGCGAAGGTTTAAAGGAGATATTTAAGTAGGATATACTAAAGTGGATACACATAGTAGATATGCTAAAGTAGATATGCATAATAATATTGTAGTTTTGTGATATAGATGAAAATTCTTAGAAATGACAAAAGTTAATCAATGCAGAAACCATTAAATTTTGGTTTCAAATGATTAACTTGTCATGAATAAGAATTTTCAATAGGAATTATTTAAATTGCTTATTATTTTGAAAGTATTTATACACATAAAGAATTAAGTGAGGACCTTAGCTTGTTAAGAGCTACGGTTCTTCTTTTTGCTGCTGTTGAATAGTTAAGGTTTCTGGATTTTGAATAATCTTTTAGGTTGCCTTCACAATTTATGTATATGAAGGTTATTAGATCTCTTAAGTTATCTTGGAGGTTGTCCACTTCTCTTTTTATAAGTTTATACATTTCTTTTTCTATAAAACTATCTTCAGTTGATGCATCAGCTATTAAAGTATCCTCTATTCTAAGGTTAGTTTCAATTGGAGCTTCGATGGTTTGTACTTCATTATCTTTTGCTCTTTGCCTTATTAGGTAATTAAAGTTATTTTTTATTGCATAGGATATATAAGCTGTAAAATTGCCTTTTTCCGGAGTGTATTTTTCAAGGCAACGCATTAAGGTTATGTTTCCCATTTGAATTAAGTCTTCCATTTCATAGCCTCGGACATGAACCTTTGAAGCTTCTTTAATTATTAGGTATTTGTATTCATTAATCAATTCTTCCATTGCACTTTGGTCTTTATTTTTTGCTTTTAATATAAGATTCTTTAAATTGGAATAATCCATAGATATAACCCCCTAAAATACTTTAATAATATATATGCATTTTTTTGAAAAAGTGGAAATATAACTGATAAAAAAATTTTAACACAAACATTAGTTTGTGTAAATATACAATTGAGATATTTGGATAAAAAATATCTGAACAAAATATTTGAATAAAAATATCTGGATTAAAATTTTAATTTTATATTTATATGTTTTCTTATAATATATAGTGAAAGAGGAACAATATATATAAGGGAAATATACAAGGGAGAAATATACAGGATATTGATATACTGTATTAGTTGATAATTAAAACAGAATAATATATATTATCAAAAGATAAGAGATTTAAATGGTTTGAATATATTCTTTCTGTATTATAAAAAAATTTTAAAATAATGCAGAATATCTTGCAATAGATAATAATTGTTTGTTAATATGTAAGTATGGAAGATAATATGAATGCGGAGGTAATGAAATGGAACCTTTAAAATTAACTAATTCAGTTCATTGGGTTGGGGTTAATAATCCTGAACTTAGAGTATTTGACATAATAATGGAAACAAAAATGGGAACTACATATAATTCCTATTTAATTGAAGATGAAAAAATCACTATTGTTGACACAGTTAAGGATGGATACTTTGAACAATATTTAAAGAATATTAAATCTATTATTGGTGATAAAAAAATAGATTATATTGTAGTTCAGCATACAGAACTTGATCATAGTGGTTCATTAAAGGAACTATTAAAGGAATATCCAGAAGCTCAGGTTGTTGGATCAAAGGCTGCAGTAAGATATCTTAGAGGAATTATAAACATGGAATTTAAGTCTATAGATGCTTCAGGAGAGCTATCTATAGGAAAGAAGACATTAAGATTCGTAAATGCACCAAATCTTCATTGGCCTGACAGTATATTTACTTACTTAGCAGATGAAAAGATATTATTTACATGTGATTTTATGGGATGTCACTATTCACCAAGTGGGTGCATTACTGATAGTTGTTCTGGAAACTATGAAACTGAAATGAAGTATTATTTTGATGTTATCATGGGACCTTTCAAAAAATTTATTAATACGGCCCTTGATAAGATTGAAAATATAGAAACTGAAATTATTGCTCCTAGCCATGGTCCAATTCATATTGATGATAGAGAGTATTATAAAAATTTATATAAAACTTGGGCTAAGGAAGCTGCTATTGAAGAAAAAAACATCCAAATATTCTATGTTTCTGCCTATGGAAATACAGAAAAGGTTGCAAATCATTTAAAGGATGCCATTGAAAAAAGAGGAATTAAGGCTGGAGTTCATGAAATTACAACTACACCTTTAGAGGAACTTGTATCTCTTGTAGAAAAGTCAAGTGGTATATTAGTAGGTTCTCCTACTATAAATCAAGATGCAGTGGAGCCAGCTTGGAATTTACTTGCTCATGTTAGTGCTATTGTAAATAGAGGTAAAATTGCTGGAGCTTTTGGATCTTATGGTTGGAGTGGAGAAAGTGTGCCTATGCTTTCAGAGAGATTAAAGAGCCTTAAATTTAATGTAATTGATCCAGGTTTTAAATTTAACTTTGTACCAAGTGAAGAAGAACTTAAGCTAGCAGATGAATTTGCTGATAACTTCCTTGGAATGTTAAAATAAATTTAGTATATAATAATAGATTATGGTATATTATTAAGGTATGAGATATAATATAAAAAATGTTATATTCCATACCTTTTTTCATAGCCAATACTAATTACAAACTTAATAATATGTTTACATGAAAGATTTTATTAGGGAATAGGCTATAGAGAGAAAATATGGTAAAATGTAAGAAAGCTGATAAATTTCATTGCATTTTTATAGGAGTGATTATATTGAAGTGGTTAAATAAATTAGAGAGAAAATATGGCAGGGATGCCATTAGTGGATTGATGAAATACATTGTAGCAGCTAATTTGGCTGTATTTTTATTAGAGGTTATAAATCCAGGGTTAGAGGCAAACCTAATGTTAATACCTCAGGCAGTAATGGCAGGTCAAGTGTGGAGGTTAGTTACCTTTATTTTAATTCCACCAGCAACTAGTGCCTTTTGGATACTCTTTACCCTTTATTTCTATTATATTATAGGTATGGGGTTAGAACAGGCTTGGGGAAGCTTTAAATTTAATATATATTATTTAGTAGGGATGATTGCTACCATAATTGTATCTTTAATTGGAGGTAGTCCTGCTACAGGGGTATTTATAAATCTAACTTTATTTTTAGCCTTTGCATCCATATATCCTAACCATGAAGTTTTACTATTTTTCATTTTACCAGTTAAAGTTAAGTATTTAGGAATTTTAAATGCAGTGCTTTTGGCACAACAGTTTATAATGGGTGGAGTTGGAATAAAACTCATGATCCTTGCATCCTTAGCTAACTACTTTATTTTCTTTGGAAAAGACTTTATAGAGTTATTTAAAACTAAGAAGAAAGTTAAGAGGAATAAGGAAAAATTTAAAGTCATAGAGATGAAAGATTATGTACGTCATAGATGTACTGTATGTGGAATAACTGAAAGAGATGACCCTAATATGGAGTTTAGATATTGTTCAAAATGTAGTGGACATAAGGAATATTGCATGAATCACTTGAAAAATCATGAACATATTAATGATTAGTAGTGTATACCATGACTATTTGTTAAAAAATTAAGGGATCCATCAGAATTAAATGCTAACTATTAAGGTTAGTTAAATTTTGATGTATTCCTTTTTTATTCCATGACTACCAGCTCTAGTATTCCCATCTTATTTAAAGGTGGAGGAAAGAGCTTCTATATCCTAGGATAAGGATTTCTATATATGAAGGAGGAAAATTTATGAGATATGAAGGTGCAGTTTATAGACCACCTAGTGAAGGAAGAAGTTTAATAGTTCAAGCTACCATTGGTTGTTCTCACAACAAATGTAGTTTTTGTAATATGTATAAGGCAAAGCAGTTTAGAATGAGGGATTTAGAAGAAGTAATTGAGGATTTAGTTTGGGCTAGGGAGAGGTATGGATATATAGAAAAAATATTTATAGCTGATGGTGATGCTCTTATTATGCCTACAGAAAGACTTATTACAATTTTGGATAAAATTAAAGAATTATTTTCAGAATGTAAAAGCATTACTGTATATGCTAGTCCCAAGTCTATTTTACTTAAAACTCCAGAAGAACTAAAGCTTTTAAAAAGTAAGGGTTTGGAAATGGTATATCTAGGTATAGAAAGCGGAGATGATGAGGTTCTGCTTAAAGTGAATAAGGGAGCAACCTCAAAGGAACTTATTGAGGCTGGAAGAAAAATTAAGGATAGTGGAATAAAACTATCTTGCACTCTAATAAGTGGCTTAGGTGGGTTAGAAAACTGGAAAAATCATGCTTTAAACTCAGCAAAGGTTATTAATGCCATAAATCCAGATTATCTAGGCCTTTTAACTCTTATGACTCCTGAAGATGCACCTATATATGAAGAAATAAAAAGAGGAGCTCTTATGCTTTTAAATCCTAGGGAAGTAATGGAGGAGGTTTATCACCTTGTTAAAGAACTAGATCTTACAAACTGCATATTTAGAAGCAATCATGCATCAAACTATGCACCACTAGCTGCAGTATTAGGTAAAGAAAAGGAAAGATTACTTTCAGATATAGAAGGTTTTTTAGCAGGACAAAATAACTTTAAACCAGAATATTTTAGAGGGCTTTAATAATATTGAAATAAAGCCCTCCCTTTGATATAATTAGGATGTTAAAAAACTTTAAAACCTAATGGAGAAGGTTAGCACATAATGTAAACCATTACCTAATTTCAACAGAGCCTAAATATTAATGTACTATTTAAATTAAAGAGCTGTTTAAATTAAAAACAGTCTATTAAGGAAGGATGTTAATAATGAAAAATACATACATAAATATTCTTAAGAGAGAAGTTATACCAGCCTTAGGATGTACAGAGCCCATAGCTCTAGCCCTTGCAACGGCGAAATGTAGTCAAGCTTTAGGAGGAGTTCCAGATAGGGTTACGGTTCTTGTTAGCTGTAATATTCTAAAAAATGGTATGGGAGTAGGAATACCTGGTACAGGAATGGTTGGTTTAAATATTGCAGCAGCCCTTGGAGCTATTGGTGGCAATGCAGAGGCAGGATTAGAGGTTTTAAAGGATGTTACTAAGTCAGATATTGATAAATCAAAGGAATATTTAGCAGAGGGCAAGGTTACAATAGACCTTACTAAAGCGCCGGAAAAACTTTATGTAGAGGTTATTGGACATAAGGGCCATGATAGCTCTTCTGTAATAATTAAAAATAAACATAACAATATAGTTTTAATTACTAGAAATGAAGAGATATTGTTTGAAATCGAAGAGGTTAAAACTGTAGCTACAGAGGATAATGGAGACGAGGAACAGTTATCTGTTAAAGATATATATGAATTCATAAAAACTGTACCCTATGAGGATATAGAGTTCTTAATGGAAGGTATAGAAATGAATCGTAGAGTTTCAGAGGCTGGAAGAAAAGAAGAATATGGACTTAAAGCAGGAAAAATTTTATTAGATGGAAAGAACAGTAAAATGTTTGCAGATTCACTTCAAACCTATGCCATGGGATTAACTGCTGCAGGCGTTGATGCTAGAATGGATGGATGTACACTGCCAGTAATGAGTACAGCAGGTAGTGGAAACCAAGGATTAACAGCTACTTTACCTGTAATTGCAGCGGCAGAAAAACTAGGAGTTAGTGATGATACTTTAGTTAGAGCCGTAGCCCTTAGTGATCTTATAACTATTCATGTAAAAAGCTTTATAGGAAGACTTTCAGCTCTATGTGGATGTGGAGTTGCAGCTTCAATTGGAGCTAGTTGTGCCATTGTTTATATGCTAGGAGGAGAACTATGTGCTATAAATAAAGCTATAAAAAATATGGTGGCAGACGTTTCTGGTATGGTATGTGATGGAGCAAAGCCAGGATGTGCTCTAAAAATTTCTACAGCAGTAGGTACATCAGTGCTATGTGCAGCCCTTGCATTGGAAGGGGTAGAAGTATCATCTCATGATGGAATTGTTCATGAGGATGTGGAGAGAACTATAAAGAATATGGCAGATTTAGGGGTAGTTGGAATGGCTGATGCAGACAGAGTTATCCTTAATTTGATGATGTGTAAGTAAAAAGGATGAATTTTTAACTTGTAAGGGATAAATTTTTAACTCGTAATAGTTGACAGTATGGTTTAAATTATCTATAATTTTATAGGAAATTAAGTTTTGTAAAACTAAATAGAAGTGTAATTTTTAAAATTATACAAGTGCTGAAGCAAACCACTTTGATAACCTTCAAAGTGGTATTTTTTTTTGCCGGAAAGGAGAATATCTATGACTAAGAAAACTTTAAAAGAATTATTTTATGATAAGAAATTTTATAAGATGGTATTATTTCTAGCTTTACCAATTATATTGCAGAATCTAATAGCATCCTCAGTAAATATGCTAGATACTTTGATGATAGGAAAAGTTGGAGAAGTTGAGTTAGCAGCAGTAGGTATTGCTAATCAATTTTATTTTATATTTAGCTTATTTATAATGGGAATAAGTTCAGGATGTGCAGTTTTTATAGCTCAACTTTGGGGGAAGAGAGATAAAAATAATATACAGAAGGTTTTAGGTATAGGAATTATAAGTAGTGTTCTTATAACCAGTGTTTTTAATTTAGTAGGAGTATTATTTCCAGAGAAAATAATTTCAATTTTCAACATAGATCCTCAAGTTATTAAGATAGGGGCTAGCTATTTAAAAATAGTTTGTTTTAGTTATATCTTTACAGCTATATCTTTTAACTATGCAGCTGCTTTAAGGAGTGTAGAAAATACTGTACTTCCAATGCTAGCTAGTTTTTTAGGGTTAGTTGTAAATGGAGTTCTTAATACTGTCCTTATATTTGGTTTATTAGGTTTTCCAGCAATGGGAGTTAGGGGGGCAGCTATTGCCACCATAATAGCTAGAGGTTCAGAATGTGCACTTTTAGTTTTATATACCTATACTTCTAAGAATATTTTAGCTGCCAAAGCTAAAGATTTATTTAATATTACAAGAGAGCTGACTAAAAGTGTATTTGTAACTATGATACCAGTGCTTTTAAATGAAGCTTGTTGGGGGTTGGGGAACCTAACCTATGCAGTAATTTATGGAAGAATAGGAACTCAAGCTACGGCATCTATACAAATATGTACAACCATCTTTAATCTATTTATGATTATAACCTTTGGACTTGCCAATGTGGCGGTGGTAGTTATAGGTAAGGAAATTGGAGCTGGAAGAGAAAAGCGAGGATTACTTTATGCTAGAAGACTATGTGTAATTTCTTTGATTACAGGAGTTATATTAGCTGTAGTTTTAGCTATAACTTCACCAATAGTTTTAACTGTGTTTAAAGTTTCTGAGGAAGTGCTAAGAAATTCTTTAAGGATTCTATATGTATACTCTGCTCTAATGCCTCTTAGAGTATTTACAGTAATTTTGGTAGTTGGAATCTTAAGAGGAGGCGGTGATGCTAAATATGGTGCTATTGTACAGGGTATAACTCTATGGGGCATCGGAATCCCATTATCTTTTGTGGCAGCTTTTATATTACATCTACCAATATATTTGGTGGTTTCAGTTACTGCAGCAGAGGAAATTGTAAAATGTATTATTGTAGTTAGAAGATATAGAAGTAACAAGTGGATAAATAATATAGTAAATCAAGTTTCTAAGGAAAGTGTAGAAATAGTTATATAATTCTTTGTGTATCGGTATGTGTTGCTTAGCAATTATCATACCGATTTTTTTAGTGAACTGTTGTCAGCCGAAAAAAATTTATATATAATTTATTATAAGGGAATTATTTGAAAATTATTTAAATAAAATATTTTGGGTGGGGTATATTATGACATATAAAGAAATGAATTTAAAAATGCGAGATGGAAAAGAGATTTATTTATACAAATGGGAGCTAGATGAAGGTGTTAAACCTAAGGGAGTTATACAACTTATTCATGGTATGGCTGAATATGGTAGCAGATATGATAGATTTGCAAAGGAATTGGTTAAGGATGGTTTTATAGTTTATGCTGATGACCATAGAGGCCATGGGAAATCTGCAGAAAGCCTAAGTGCTTTAGGATATATTAGCGATAATGATGGATTCCATGACATGGTTCATGATCAACGTGAAATAAATAATTTTATAAAAGAAGAAAACCCATCACTAGATATTTATATTTTTAGTCACAGTATGGGGTCTTTCATAGCACAAAGGTATATGGAGATATATGGAGACACTGTTAAGGGTGTAATTTTATCTGGAACTGGTGGTAAACCTAATACTTCAATGAATATGGGAATATTTTTGTCAAAGGTTATAATGAATCTTAGGGGTAGAAGATCTAGTGGAAAGTTAATGGATGATTTAGGCTTTGGAAATTACAATAAGCTAGTAGAAAATCAAAAAACTAAATATGATTGGTTAAGTAGGGACGAGGAGGAAGTAGAAAAATATATTCTAGACCCCTATTGTGGAGGAGTGTTTCCGGTATCCTTTTTCTATGATTTTTTAAAGGGAATGAAGGCAATACATAAAAAGGACAATCTTGCTAGCATACCAAAGAACTTATCTATAACCATGTTTAGTGGTGATAAGGACCCAGTAGGAAACTATGGCAAGGGAATATTATCTCTAGTTGATACTTTTAAAAGTTTAGGTATTAAAAATTTAAGTTATAAACTATATGAAGGTGGAAGACATGAAATATTAAATGAAATAAATAGGGATATGGTTACAGAAGATATTAAGGCGTGTTTAAATAGCTGGGTTAAAGGGGATAATTAGATTAGTAGGATTATCTCTAGTTTGACATATTAATCATTACAATATAGAATAGATAGAGTTGTAGTTATTTGAATTTACTATGGTTTGCAAGTGTTGTTTATGAGAAAATTATAGGAAGTTTTGCCATTGTAAAACAAATGACTTCTTATGGAAAGATGTTACTTAATTTGGAGGAATGATTATGTCAAAAACCATAGAATATAAAGATCTAACTGGAGACTATGTCCTTGTTGATGTGAGAAGTACAGGAGAATTTAATGAGGCTACTATTAACGGTGCAGTAAGTATTCCTCTTTTTAATGATGAAGAAAGAGCAATTATTGGAACCATATATACTAGAAAAAGTACTGAGGAAGCAAAGAGATTAGGGGTAGAGACAGTATCTAAAAAACTACCTTATATATATGATAAAATTCATGAGCTTGAAAAACAACATAAAAATGTAGTATTATTTTGTGCTAGAGGTGGCATGAGAAGTGCATCTATTACAGATCTTTTAGGTGCCCTTGGCATGAGAGTTAGCAGAATAAAGGATGGTTATAAAGGCTATAGAGCCTTCATAAATGAGGAGTTGCCTAAGGTTAATGAAAAAGTTACCTATATAGTACTTCATGGTAATACGGGAGTTGGAAAAACTGAGATTTTAAAAAAACTTAGAGCTGATGGATATGATGTATTGGATTTAGAAGGATGTGCTAATCATAGAGGCTCCATATTAGGTGCTGTAGGCCTTGGAGATGGTACTAGCCAAAAGCAGTTTGAATCTAATATCTATGAGGAATTAAAGGCTGTTAAGGGTAAATATGTATTCATTGAAGCAGAAAGTAGAAGGATAGGAAGGGTTTTAATTCCGGAATATATACATTCTGATATGAAAAGGGGACTTCACATATTTGTAGATGCTCCAATAGATTTTAGAAGTAAGATAATAATTGATGAATACACTAAAAATAATAGCTGTAATGAAGAAATTTGTGATGCACTAAGAAGATTAAAGAAACACATCAGTGAAAAAAACATAGAAATATATTGTGATATGGTTAATAATGATCAGTATGAAGAAGTGGTTAAGGAACTTATGGTAAGGTACTATGACCCACTATATACTCACAGCTCTGATAAGTATGAATATGACAAAAAGCTTATGATAAACTCCATAGATGAAGGAGTAGAAGAATTAAAAAGCTTTATAGATAATTTAAAATGTGAAGAATAAAATATGTATATTAAGTAAAGCTTATAATTAATGTTTATGAGACTTTTGTAAAATAAACTAATCTAAATAAACCTTAAGCACGTACTAATATTATTCCCTAACAATAATATTAAAGCACATGCTATATATTCCATATAAGATTAGTAATATATTTTACGAAAACATAGCAGAACAGTAATTATAGGCTTTTTCATGTAAAATTTTAATATTTACTATATTTTAAATAAGGAACTTTGCGGTTCATTAAAGGGATAGAATTTTATTCAAGTAATTAGAAAAATAATAAAAAAATACCGCAAAAATAAGAACGTTTGTTTTGGAATTTCAAGAAAAAACTTTACTCCTTTGGAATAAAGTTATACAATAACAAATGTAACTCAACTTTTAAGGAGGGATAATATGGCGCAAAAGGAGAATAATAGAGGTACTTATGAAGTTACAGATCTCACATCTCTTGAAAAATTAGAGCCAGTAAGGGTTAGGCCTGGAATGTACATTGGCTCAACGGGTACTAAGGGTCTGCACCATTGTATATGGGAAATACTAGATAACTCTATTGATGAAGTTGCCAATGGATTTGGAGACAGGATAATAGTTACTTTAAGTAAGGATAAAACCGTTACTATAGAAGATAATGGAAGAGGAATACCTACAGGAATACATCCTGTTAAAAATAAATCTGGGGTGGAGATGGTTTATACAGAACTTCACACAGGAGGTAAATTCAATAATAATAACTATAAGACCTCAGGAGGACTTCATGGAGTTGGAGCTGCTGTTGTAAATGCTCTGTCTAAGTGGTTAGAGGTAGAAGTTAAACAAAAAGGAAATATTTATCTGCAAAAATTTCACTATGGATATGACAAAGAACTTAAAAGGGACATGCCGGGAACCCCAGCTACACCTTTGAAGATTGTAGGAAAGTCTAATGAAACTGGTACTAAAGTAACTTTTTTAGCAGATGGTGAAGTTTTCGGAAATGTAGATTATAAGTTTGAAATAATTGATGAAAGATTAAAGGAGCTATCCTTTCAAAATAAAGGGATTACCTTAATTCTAAGAGATGCAAGGAAAGATGATGTTGTAGAAAAAGTATATCATTCAGAGAGAGGCCTTTTAGACTTTATAGATTATTTAAATGAAAGTAAAACCGTCCTTCACAAAGAGCCAATAATTTTCCAAGGAGAAAGAGAAATTAATGGACTTATGGTATCGGGAGAAATATGCATACAGTTTACAGATTCTACGGCAGAGCATATTGCTAGCTATGTAAATAATATTCCCACAAAGGAAGCTGGTACTCATGAAACAGGATTTAAGACTGGTATGACTAGAGCCTTTAAAGAAGGTAGTAAGAAGTTAAATCTTTTAAAGGAAAAGGATAAGGACTTTGAAGGGGACGATATTAGAGAAGGTATGACTGCTATTGTAAAGGTAAGAATTACCAATCCAGTCTTTGAGGGTCAAACTAAAACTAAGCTAGGAAATGTTGAAGCTTATTCTGCAATGAATGACCTTGCTTATACTAAGCTAGGTGAATGGATAGAGGATAACAAAGAACTAGCTACTGTAATTATTAATAATGCCATTTCAGCTGCAGCTAGAAGAGAGAAAATTAAGAAAATAAATGAGGCAGAGAAGAAAAAGATAGGAAATGGTACTGCACCACTGGCAGGAAAAATAGCTGTCTGTACTTTAAAAGACAGAGAATTTACTGAGTTTATAGTGGTGGAGGGAGATTCTGCGGGAGGTTCTGCAAAACAAGCAAGGGATAGAAGATTCCAAACCATAATGCCTTCTAAGGGTAAGATTATGAATACGGAAAAACAAAAATTAGAAAATGTTCTTGCTAGTGAAGAGCTTAGAATCTTTAATACTGCTATAGGAACTGGAGTTTTAGAAAACTTTAAACCAGAGGAATTAAAGTATGGAAAGATAATTATACTAAGTGATGCCGATGTGGATGGATATCATATCAGAACCCTTTGGATGACTTATGTTTATAGATATATGAGACAACTTATTCAAAATGGAAATTTATTTATTGCATTACCACCTCTTTATAAGGTTTATAAAATCACTAAAAATGGTGAGGTTAGTAAGTACGTTTATAATGATGAAGAGCTAGATAAGGCTAAGAAGGAAATTGGTAAGGGTGCATTGATTCAAAGGTACAAAGGGTTAGGAGAGATGAATGCAGACCAACTTTGGGATACTACATTAAATCCGGCTACTAGAACTCTTCAAAGGGTTACCATTGAGGATGCTGCTAAGGCTGAAAAGATGATTTCCTTGTTCATGGGAGATGTGGTAGAGCCAAGAAGAAACTATATGTACAATCACGGTGAATTTTAGGAGGTGTTACAATGGCAAAGAAAAAAGAACCAATTCCAATAGATAATAATATTATAGATGTTTCTATAGATGAGGCTATGCCAGAGAACTATCTTCCCTATGCTGTAGAAGTATCAAAGGATAGAGCTCTTCCAGACGTAAGGGATGGACTAAAGCCTGTTCATAGAAGAATTTTATATGGAGCTTATATGCTTAAGGCATTCCCAGATAAGCCATATTATAAGTCTGCCAGAATAGTAGGAGATATTCTAGGTAAGTACCATCCCCATGGAGATACATCAGTTTATGATGCCATGGTAATTTTATCTCAGGATTTTACTACAAGAAAGCCCCTTATAGATGGTCATGGAAACTGGGGATCTATAGATGGAGATAGTGCAGCTGCCATGCGTTATACAGAAGCTAGACTATCTGGCATTGCTTTAGAAATGCTTAAAGATATTGATAAAGATGTAGTTGATATGATGGATAACTACTCTGATACAGAAAAGGAACCTACAGTTTTACCTGCAAAATATCCAAACCTCTTAGTTAATGGAGCCTTTGGTATTGCTGTAGGATTGGCTACCAATATTCCACCCCATAACTTAGGAGAGGTTATTGATGGAGCCATTGCCTATGCAGATAATGAGGAAATAACCACTAGAGAACTTATGGAATACATAAAGGGACCGGATTTACCTACTGGTGGAATATTAATGGGAAAGGATTCTTTAGTGGCTGCCTATGAAACTGGGGAAGGAAAAGTGGTTTTAAGAGCTAAAACTCATTTTGAAACCTTGGAAAGTGGTAGACTTGGTCTTGTTATTTCAGAGTTTCCTTATAGAAAAAATAAGGCTAAGCTTCTTCAAGCCATATCTGATTTAACAGGGGATAAAAAGCACAGCAAAGCAGTGGAAGCCATTGCGGATATTAGAGATGAATCTGATAGAAATGGTATTAGAGCCGTTGTAGAATTTAAGAAAAACACTACAGAGGAAACGGCGGATAGAGTCCTTAAATATCTATTTAAGAGAACGGAGCTTCAATGTAATATATCCTTTAACATGGTGGCTTTAGCTGGTGGAAAGCCTAGGACCATGGGACTTAGGACTATAATTAAATACTATATAGAACATCAAAAGGAAGTTATTACAAGAAGAACAAAAAGAGAGCTAGAAATAGCAGAAAAGAGATTCCATATTGTAGAAGGCTTTATTAAAGCTATTGGAATCATGGATGAAATAATTAAAACTATTAGGGCATCTAAATCTAAAAAGGATGCAGGAGAAAATTTAATAAGCAAATTTGGATTTACTAACCCTCAAGCAGAAGCTATTTTAGAGTTGATGCTTTATAGACTTACAGGTCTTGAAATTAAGATATTCCAAAAGGAACATAAGGAATTAGAGACTAAGATTAGGGGACTTAAGAAGGTATTAAGTAGTGAAAAGGAGCTTATTAAAGTTATTAAAAAGGAGCTTCTAGAGGTTAAGGAAAAATATGATGACCCAAGGAGAACTACTATTTTAGAAGATGATAGTGATGCTAATATTCAATTAGAAGAACTTATAGTAGAGGAAGATGTGGTAGTAACCATGTCTAAGGATGGATATGTTAAGAGAACTGCTTTAAAATCCTTTATTAGAACAACACAAAATACTGAGGATATAGAATATAGAGAAGGAGACTTTAATAGATTCTTCTTTGAATGTAATACCAGAGATACCCTATGTATCTTTACAAATCAGGGAAATATGTATCAATGTAAGGTTGCAAATTTAATTGAGTTTAAGTGGAGAGATAAGGGTGAGAGAATTCAAGGATTTATTAGAACTCTAGATTTAGATAAGGAACTCATAGTAAATGCCTTTGTAGTACAGGATTTCTCTATTACTAGGGATGTGCTTCTTATGACCTCTAGAGGTCTTATCAAGAAAACTGAACTTAGCAAGTTTATTACTAATAATTCAAGACTTCAAGGTATTAAGCTTAAAAAGGATGAAGAATTGATAAGTGCTGAATTAGTGGATAAAGATAGAGAAGAAAGATTTATTGAAATAACTACTGCTAAGGGATTAAACTTCATTGCACAGGAGCCTAAGGTTGAGCCAGTGGATAGAGGTATAGTTGGAAAACCTATAGTTAATTTAACCCATGGAGATAGTATAACTCAGTGTAGTTATGTAGATGAATTTAATTATAAAGAGTTCTATATAACTGTTAATAAAAAGGGGATCTTAAGAACTTCCAGTAGAAGAAGCGGAGAACCGGTTATAACTACATCAAACTCTAACGGTGAGTTATTCCTATTTACAGCTGGTGGAGAGTTATTTAAAATGTCAGCCTTAATGATACAAAACATAGATAAAAAAGGTATTGAACTGGAAAAGCTATTTGAAGGTTATAATTCTAAGGATCCAGTGATCGCAATAATATCTGTGGATAATGAAGGAAGCTCTAAAGAAAATTTCTACTTCTTTACTGAAAAAGGTGTAGTAAAGAAAACTAGTATAGAAGAATTCGCTGGTGAGTTTACTAATATCTCAGCATATAAATTTAAGACTCCGGAGGATAAGCTAATTAAAGTAGAAGTTGAAGCTGACAAAGGAGAAGGGTTACTCTTCACAAGAAAGGGTATGTGCCTTAAATTTGATTTAGAAGCTATAAATGTCATGGGGAAAAATGCTACTGGAGTTATGGGAATTAGCTTAAAGGATGATGATAAAGTTATCTTTGCAAAAGCAAGAAGCGGTGCTATTTCAAATAAAAATAATGAATTATGCGTAGATTTATTTGAAGAAAACCTGAAAATAACTACCCAAAATGGTCAAGAGAACATAGTGGATTTAGGAGCCTTACCAATTCAAAATAGAGCTGGTAGAGGTAAAAATGTCATTGTATTTATGGATGATGACTTTATAGAAAAGGTAGAGCTAATTAAGTAATAGAAGTAAAGTGGGGGTAGCATGGATAAGATATTTTTAAAACATGGAGTTAGGTTGCTTTATGAAAGAGTTCCAGGAAATATAACTTCTTTTACCATAGGGTTAGAAGCAGGAGCTAATAGTGAACATTCTAATAATCTGGGCATTGCCCATGTTGTAGAACACATGGTATTTAAGGGTACCCATAGTAAAAGCGAGAAGGAAATCAATGAGATATGCAATGAGTACCTAGGATTTCATAATGCTATGACTAATTATCCCTATGTAGTTTATTATGGAAGCTCCTTAAAGGAAGATTTTAAAAATGCCTTTAATATATATTTTGATATAGTATTTAATCCGGCCTTTAGAGAAGAAGGTTTTAAGGAAGAAATGGCAGTTATCATAGAGGAACTTAAGGAGTGGAGTGATGATGTAGTTCAGCACTGTGAAGATTTTTTATTCTATGAAACCTTTGAAAAAAGAAGAATAAAGGAGTTAATCATAGGTAGAGAAGAAACTATAAAGGCTCTAACCTTAGAAGAGATAAGGGAGTACCATGAGAAGTTTTACATCCTAGATAACTGTGTAGTTTCTGTAGTAACTTCTTTAGACCTAAGTGAGGTTATTGAAATTATTGAAGGTGAAATAGCATCCTTGAATAAGACAAAACCTTTATTAACGCATAACACCTGTGAAATAGAAGTCCTGGAAGGGGTAAAATCATCCTTCACCCAAAGGAGCTCTGAAAGAGTTTCATCAAGGGAAAGTCAAGAAGAAAAGACTTTTTCCCTTTACGAGAATCCCAAGGCTGGAGTGTATATTGAAGAGAATCTCTCAATTAATGGATGCAAGGTTCAATATATATTTCCCATTCATAACCTAAGTGAAAGGGAAGTTACCTTACTTCAATTATTTAATGAATATTTTGCAGGGGGCACTAGCTCATTGCTCTATGATGAAATCAGAACTAAGAGAGGTTTAGTATATGATATTCAAGGAAAGGTTAAAGGAGAAAAGGGCATAAAACTATATACCATAACTTTATCTACATCTAAGGAAAATATTGATTTGGTTAGAGAGATAATTAAAGAAAACATTGATAAAGTAAAAGCTTTAAAGGGCATATTTACTGAAGATTTCTTTAAAAAATATATAAAGAGTCAAAATTTAAAGAGAATGTTAGCTCTAGAGAAATCCATAGTTTTATCTATGCACCTAGCTGTCTATGAAATAATGCACAGTGGTGGAGAATTACTTTTAAATGAGTTTTATAACCTAAGTAATTGCACAGAAGAAGAAATCCTTAGTGTAATAGATAAGGTATTTATTAAGGAAACAATAGGAATCATAAGGAATTAAAGGTAAGGTGATTTGGTGAATACTGTTTGGAAAGATAGTCAGTGCTCGATGGAGGTTTTAAAGGAGCTACTTAAGGATATAAAGGTTACTCCTATTACTCTTAGGGTGCTTATGAATAGAGGAATAGATACTAAGGAAAAGGCAGATGAATTTTTAAATTCTTCTTTGAATAAGCTATATAACCCTTATCTTATGAAGGATATGGATAAGGCCATAGAAATTATGGTGGATGCTATAAATAATAAGGAAAAAATTATGGTCTACGGAGATTATGATGCAGACGGAGTTACTAGTACTGCCATTCTTTATAAGGCTATAAAAAGCTGTGGTGGAATAGTAGCTTATCACATACCACATAGGGAAAATGAAGGCTATGGTATGAGTATTTCTAGAATAGAGACCATAGCAGAGGAAGGCTTTAATCTTATAATAAGTTGCGATAATGGGATTTCTGCTATAGAAGAGGTAAAAAGAGCTAAGGAACTTGGATTAAAGGTTATTATCACAGATCATCATGAACTTCCCTTTGAGGAGATAGATGGAGAAAGAAAGATGGTAATTCCAAGTAGTGATGCCTTAATAAACCCTAAGCAGGAGGATTGTAATTATCCCTTTAAACTTTTATGTGGAGCCGGTGTGGCTTATAAGTTTTCTTTAGCTTTATATGGAGCTATGAATATGAAGGATAAAAATACTGATGATCTTCTAGAATTAGCTGCCATTGGCACTATATGCGATGTGGTAGATTTAATGGATGAAAATAGAATCATTGCAAAGGAAGGGCTAAAGATACTTTCTAATACAAGAAATTTAGGAATAAAAGCTTTAAAACATATAATTGATATAAAGGATGAGGTAACTTGTTATAATGTTGGCTTTAACATTGGTCCTTGTATCAATGCTACAGGAAGGCTAGAAACTGCTGAGCTATCCTTAGATCTACTACTTTGTGAAGATATGGGTCAGGCTATGGATATAGCTACAAAGGTTTTTAATCTTAATAAGGAAAGGCAAGACCTTACCACAGAAAGTGTGGAACAAGTTTGTGCTGACATAGAAGGGTCTTCTTTGATAAATGATAGAGTACTTGTAGTATATAACCAGCATATCCATGAGAGTATTGCAGGAATTGTAGCAGGCAGAGTTAAGGAAAGGTATGGTAAGCCAACCTTTATTTTAACCCAGGGAAAAGATATGCCAAAGGGTTCAGGTAGGTCCATTGAAGAATATAATATGTTTGAAGAAATGCTAAAATGTAAGGATTTACTAAGCAAGTTTGGTGGACATCCAATGGCAGCAGGACTTTCCATAGAAGAAAAAAATATTTCAAAGTTTAGACAATTATTAAATGAAAACTGCTATTTAAGTGAGGAAGATCTTGCTTCTAAAATGAGAGTAGATTCTCCCATAAAGTTAAATTATATAACAGAACAGGTTGTAGAAGAATTCAAGTTATTAGAGCCCTTTGGAAAGGGAAATCCAACGCCAATTCTAAAGGCTAATAGAGTTTTAGTGGCAGATATAAGATTTTTAGGAAGTGAATATCAGCATGTTAAATTTAGATTTAATGTGGAAAGTACCAATAATCTGATAGATGGTTTATATTTCAATAAAAGAGATGAAGTTATTAAGATTTTAAAAGATGTCTATGGAGATGAATATGGAGATATTGGAAGTGGGTATATAAGACCGAAGGGTCTATTTCTAAATATATTATTTCAGCCAGATATAAATGAATATATGGGAAGAAGAAGTGTGCAATTAAAACTTAAAGATATAAAATGCAACTAAAAGTATAAGATGTAAAAGGTAATTAAAAGTTTTATATAAGAAAGTCAATTAAAAGTTAAAATCCCATTAATAAAGAGATGCACCTATAAGGTGCATCTCCTATTTAGGGTTTACTTACTATTAAATAATTTATTCAGATATTAATATATCCTATAAATTTCTTTCGTAAGCTTCAACCATTTTTTTAACCATTTGTCCGCCGATTGATCCAGCTTCTCTAGAAGTTAAATCACCATTATATCCTTCTTTTAGGTTAACTCCAACTTCTTGAGCTGCTTCCATCTTAAATCTGTCTAAACCTGCTTTAGCTTCTGGTACTAATAATCTACTTTTGCTTGTCATTTTATATTCCTCCTCCAATAAATTAGTAGAAGTCAACAAACATATTAATGTGAACCTCTTATTATTTAAACAAATTTTGCTAACTTCTTAAATAATAAACTTACCACACGCTACTTACAAATGTTTGATTAAAGATTTTTTTCGTAAGCTTCAACCATTTTTTTAACCATTTGACCACCAACTGATCCAGCTTCTCTAGAAGTTAGGTCTCCGTTATATCCTTCTTTAAGATTAACTCCTACTTCTTGAGCAGCCTCCATTTTAAATTTGTTTAAACCTGCTTTAGCTTGAGGTACTGCTGGTTGATTAGAATTATTATTATTGTTTGACATGTATTTTCACCTCCTTTGTTTTGATAATAGTATTGTACCCGGATATAAGAAGATTATTTAAGAGAATGGGTGGAAACATATGAAAGATTATGAGCAATTACCTTTTTATGTATATATTCAATAGTTTTTAATATAAAATTCATATTTTATATTTACATTTGTCTTCATATGTGGCATAACTTAATAAGGAGCATAATATATCTAATATAATAAAAAACATATTATAATAAAAATCTATAAAATCTATATAGTAATAACATTATTTTTAGCTTTAGCGAGATTACATATACTCGTCTAAGGCTTAGATATTTTTATTTTAAATATTTCAAAGCTATTAAAGCTTTTACTAGGTAATTTTAGGAGGACTTTTAAATTGAGTAACAAAAAAATCATTATGACAGGTGGAGGAACAGCTGGACATGTAACTCCCAATATCGCACTTGTGCCCAAGCTAAAGGAGCTAGGATATGAAATACAGTATATAGGTACTGAACATGGAATAGAAAGAAAACTTATAGAAGCAGAAAAAATTAAATATCATAGTATTTCTAGTGGTAAGTTAAGAAGATATTTTGATGTAAAGAACTTTACAGATCCTTTTAAGGTTATTAAAGGGGTTTTTGAAGCAAAGTCAATTATAAAAAAAGAAAAACCAGCCATAGTTTTTTCAAAGGGAGGATTTGTATCAGTTCCAGTGGTGTTAGGAGCTTATTTTAATAAAATTCCAATTATAATACATGAGTCAGATATTACACCTGGTCTAGCAAATAAAATATCCATGCCCTATGCAACAAAGATTTGTGTTACCTTTGAAGAGGCTATGGATCATGTTAATAAAAAGAAAGCTGTACTTACAGGTTCACCAATTAGAAGTGAACTATTTAAGGGCAGCAAAACAAAGGCTAAGGAATTTTGTAAATTTAAAGATGATAAGCCTGTAATTTTAGTTACTGGTGGCAGCTTAGGTTCAAGAATTATAAATGAATGTGTTAGAGAAGCGTTACAGGACTTACTTAAAACTTTTAATGTAATACATCTATGTGGAAAAGGTAATTTAGATAAGAGTTTAAATGTAGTTGAGGGATACGCTCAGTTTGATTATATTAAAGAACAGTTATCAGATTTAATGCAATTGGCAGATATCGTAGTTTCTAGAGCTGGGTCTAATACTATATTTGAGCTTTTAGCTTTAAAGAAACCAAATATTTTAATACCCCTATCAGCTAAGGCAAGTAGAGGAGATCAAATTTTAAATGCCAAGTCTTTTAATAAATCAGGATATAGTAAAGTTATAGAGGAAGAAAATTTAAATGCATTGACTCTTTTAGAAGCTATTGATGAAGTTAATAGAGATAAAGAAACTTATATTAAAAACATGAGCAAAAGCAAACAAAGGGACAGCCTTGGAAAAATAATAGATCTAATTGAAAGCTGTAAAAGAAAATAAGAAAATCCCTGAAACCCGCACTATGACAACAACTAGTTAACTAGTTAAATAGTTTTATAGTTAAATATATAAAATTTTCCCTATATAAATAGTTATATAGGGATATTTTTATATAGTGAAAATGATAAATATATAAATAGTCCATACATAAAATCCTATAGCATTAGTGAATAATAGTAAATATATTAAACATAGGAAAGATAGGAGAAGTTTCAATGGAGATAAAGTTAAAGTTCTTAGGAGCTACTAAGTGTGTTACAGGCTCTAGTCATTTACTTACTGTTAATAATAAAAAAATACTTTTAGATTGTGGTTTATTTCAAAGTAATGATTTGAAGTCTTATAGTAATGATATATTGAATGTGGATCCTAAGGAAATTGATTATATTGTGTTATCTCATAGTCATGTGGATCATAGTGGTAGGATACCTCTTTTCTTTAAGTTAGGATTTCAAGGGAAGGTAATTTGTACTGAGCCTACTAAGGAATTATGTGGGTATTTACTTAAGGATGCGGCTAGGATTCAACAGGAGGAAACTTATTTTGAAAATCTTTCTAGACATGGTAAGGGAGTTAAAGCTTTAAGTCCACTATATGATGAAGAGGATGTTGAACTAGCTCTAAAAAATTTTTATACCTACGGATATAATGAGGAAATCCTATTGGAAGAGGATATAAAAGTTATTTTTAGAGATGCAGGTCATATATTAGGTTCTGCAATATGTGAAATTTTAATCAAAAATTGTGGTGAAAGTTGGATTAAATTGATATATACTGGAGATATAGGAAATATTAATAGAGATATTTTAAATAATCCAGAAAAAGAACTCCAGGGAGATTTTTTAATCCTTGAAAGTACTTATGGAGATAAGATGCATGAAGAAAAAGATAATTATGCAAAACTCCTAGAAATTGTAAAGGATATCATGGAGGGTGACGGAAATTTAATAATTCCTTGTTTTTCCTTAGGAAGAACCCAGGAGATTATATACATGCTAAATACTTTTATAGAAAGTGGACAGGTGCAGGGCTGTAATGTATATATAGATAGTCCTTTGGCAGCAGGAATTACCAAAATATTTAGAAAGTATGAAGAATACTTTGATAAGAAGGCTAAGGCTCTTATAGAAAAAGGTGATGATCCATTGAACTTTAAAGGACTGCATTTTGTTGAAAGTAGTGATGATGGAAAAAAGGTTTATGAAGTTAAGTCAAAATCCATAATTATTGTAGCTGGAGGAGTTTATGATGGGGGGAGAATAGCTAACCATCTAAGAAATAATCTTCCTAGACCAGAGTGTGGCGTATTAATTACCTCCTATCAAGGGAACCAGAGCATTGGAAATAAATTGTTAAAAGGAAATAAAAGAATTAAACTCCAAGGTGAGAACATTGAGGTTAAAGGAAAAGTTTTTTATATGGATGGACTATCAGGTCATGCAGATAAGGCAGGACTATATAATTGGGTAAGTAGTATGAAGGAAAAACCTAAGAAAATATTTCTAGTTCATGGTGAAGGAAAAAATATTGAATCCTTCACTAATAAATTAAAAAGTGAAAATTATTCCGTGGTTATACCGGATTTTTTGGATGAATTTCCCTTAGAAATTAATTAAAAACTTAACAAAGTGTGTTAATTTTTAGGGTTGAATTTTAATAAAATTAAGGTATAATTTAAATGTAAGGTCATGTTAAACATTACCAAACCTTTAGTTTGGCATTAATATGTCTTAGAGAAATAGCTAAATATAAGTGAATTCATGATAGCATTTTCACAAAGAAAAAATAAGATTATGAGTTTGCTAATAAAATATTTATAGAAGAAAGAGGGTTGCTTACAATGAGAAAAATGAAAACTATGGACGGTAACACCGCCGCAGCTCACGTAGCCTATGCATATACTGATGTAGCAGCTATATACCCAATTACTCCTTCATCACCAATGGCTGAACACTGTGATGAGTGGGCAGCACAAGGTAGAGAAAATGTATTCGGACAAAAGCTAAAGATAATGGAAATGCAATCAGAGGCAGGCGCAGCTGGAGCAGTTCACGGTTCACTACAAGCAGGTGCATTAACAACTACTTTCACAGCATCTCAAGGATTATTACTTATGGTTCCAAACATGTACAAGATTGCTGGAGAATTACTTCCAGGTGTTTTACATGTAAGTGCTAGAGCATTAGCAGCACAAGCTTTATCCATATTTGGAGATCATCAAGACGTTATGGCTACAAGACAAACAGGTTTTGCTTTACTTGCTACTAATAGCGTTCAAGAAGTTATGGACCTTGCTCCAGTAGCTCACTTAGCATCTATTGAAGGTAGAGTTCCATTCTTACATTTCTTCGATGGATTTAGAACATCACATGAAATACAAAAAATTCAAACTTGGGACTATGAAACTCTAGGAAAATTCTTAAATAGGGATGCAGTAGATGCATATAGAGCAAGTGCTTTAAACCCAGAGAATCCTGTAACTAGAGGAACAGCTCAAAACCCTGATATATACTTCCAAGCTAGAGAAGCTTCAAACCCATTCTACAATGCAATTCCAGGAGTTGTAGAAAAATATATGGAAATGATCAATAAAGAAATTGGTACTGATTACCACCTATTCAATTACTATGGAGCACCATATGCAGAGAGAGTAATTGTTGCAATGGGTTCAGTATGTGATGTTGCTGAGGAAACAGTTGATTACTTAACAGCTCAGGGAGAAAAAGTTGGACTAGTTAAAGTTCACTTATATAGACCATTCTCATTAGAACACTTCTTTAAACATATGCCAGCAACAGTTAAAAAGATTGCTGTATTAGATAGAACAAAAGAGCCAGGATCTGCTGGAGAGCCACTATATCAAGATGTTAGAAATGCATTCTATGATAGAGCTGAAAGACCAGTTATTATTGGTGGAAGATATGGATTAGGTTCAAAAGATACTACTCCATCTCAAATAGTTACTGTATTCGATCACTTAAAAGAAAAAGAACTTAAAAATGGATTCACTATAGGAATAGTTGATGATGTTACAAATACATCACTAGACATTACAAGAACTATAGCTACTACACCAGCAGGAACTGTTGAGTGTAAATTCTGGGGATTAGGATCTGACGGAACAGTTGGAGCTAATAAGAGTGCTATAAAAATTATAGGAGACCATACAGACATGTATGCTCAAGCATACTTTGCTTATGACTCTAAAAAATCTGGTGGAGTAACAATGTCTCACTTAAGATTTGGTAAAGAAGAGATTAAATCTCCATACCTAATCAATCAAGCTAACTACATTGGATGTCATAACCAATCTTATGTTAATAGCTATGATGTATTAGCTGGAATTAAAGATGGTGGTACATTCCTATTAAACTGTATTTGGGATGAAAAAGATTTAGAAGAACATTTACCAGCATCAATGAAGAGATATATTGCTGAGCATAACATAAACTTCTACACAATAAATGCTGTAAAAGTTGCTCAAGAAATTGGTCTTGGCGGAAGAATTAACATGATTTGTCAAGCTGCTTTCTTCAAATTAGCTGAAATTATTCCAGTAGATGAAGCTATTAAATACCTTAAAGATGCAGTTCAAACATCTTATGGTAAAAAAGGTGAAAAAATTGTTAAAATGAACAACGATGCTATAGATGCTGGAGTTAATGCTATAGTTAAAGTTAACGTTCCAGAAGCTTGGAAAAATGCAGAAGATAAAAATGAATGTAAGAAGGATACTCCTGACTTCATTAAAAACATCGTTGAAGTTATGAATAGACAAGAAGGAGACAAACTTCCTGTAAGTGCTTTTGAAGGAAGAGAAGATGGTACTTTTGACCATGGAACAGCTGCTTATGAAAAGAGAGAAATAGCTGTTAACGTACCAGAATGGATTCCAGAAAATTGTATCCAATGTAACCAATGTTCTTATGTATGTCCTCATGCTACAATAAGACCATCTATTGGAACAGAAGAAGATTTTGCTAATGCACCAGCAGCTATTAAGCTTGCAGATGCAAAAGGCGGACAACTTAAAGGCTTAAAATTCACAATGTCTGTAGCTGTTCAAGATTGTACAGGCTGTGGAAACTGTGCACAAGTTTGTCCAGCTAAACAAAAAGCTTTAGTTATGAAACCTCTTGATACTCAAAAGGATCAAATAGAGTCTTGGAATTTCACAGTTAAAATGAAAAAACCTGAAAATCCATTAGGTGTTGCTTCAGTTAAAGGTAGCCAATTTGAGACTCCACTTCTAGAGTTCTCAGGTGCTTGTGCAGGTTGTGGAGAAACTCCATATGCTAAGCTTATAACTCAATTATTTGGAGACAGAATGATGATAGCTAATGCTACAGGATGTTCTTCAATTTGGGGAGGAAGTGCTCCTTCAACTCCATACACTAAGAATCAAGAAGGTAAAGGACCAGCTTGGGCTAACTCATTATTTGAAGATAACGCTGAGTTCGGTTTAGGTATGTTCTTAGGTGCTAATCACCAAAGAGAAAAACTTACTGACTTAGTTAAAAAAGCAGTATCAACAAGTTGTAATGAAGAGTTAAAAGCTGCTTTAAATGAATGGTTAGAGAATAAAGATAATGCAGAAGCTTCAAAAGCTGCTACTAAGAAAGTACTTCCATTAATCGAAGCAAACAAAACTTGCTGCGAAACAATGGAAGAGTTATATAAATTCAAAGACTTCTTCGTTAAGAGATCTCAATGGATCTTTGGTGGAGACGGTTGGGCATACGACATTGGATATGGCGGTGTTGACCACGTTCTAGCATCAGGAGAAGATGTAAATGTATTTGTATTTGATACAGAAGTTTACTCTAACACTGGTGGACAATCTTCTAAAGCTACTCCAACTGCAGCAATTGCTAAATTTGCAGCTTCAGGTAAGAGAACTAAGAAGAAAGATCTTGGAATGATGGCAATGAGCTATGGCTATGTATATGTTGCTCAAATAGCTATGGGAGCTGACCAAGCTCAAACTCTTAAAGCTATAAGAGAAGCAGAGGCATATCCAGGTCCATCTTTAATAATTGCTTATGCTCCATGTATCAACCATGGAATTAAGACAGGAATGGGTAATACTCAATTAGAATCTAAAAAAGCTGTTGCTTGCGGATATTGGGGATTATATAGATTCAACCCAACTCTTAAAGAAGAAGGTAAGAATCCATTTAGCTTAGATTCTAAAGAGCCAACTGAATCTTTCAGAGACTTCTTATTAAACGAAGTAAGATATGCATCACTTCAAAAAATGTTCCCAGAAGTAGCTGAGGAATTATTTGTTAAGACTGAACAAGATGCAAAAGAAAGATTAGAATCTTATAAAAAACTTGCAGCTCAACAATAGTTTTAAATAATTTAAGGGTTGTCTCCGTTTTGGGGCAGCCCTTTTCTTTATGCAAAATTAGGATAATTGTTGGATGAAAATAAAAACTTTGTATTAAAATATTATAAAACACTTCTAAAATATGAAGATTAAGGGTACAATGAAGAGGAGTATTATTTAAGGAGGCTATTAATATGGGAAATAACTGTTGTGGAAATAATGAAGATAAAAAAGAAACAGGATGCTGCGGAGGACATGAGCAAGAAAGTCATGAATGCTGCTGTGGAGGACACGACCATGAACATGAGCACGAAGAGTGTGGTTGTGGCTGCGGAGAGCACGAAGCAATGTTCGTTGAGTTAGAAGATGAAGAAGGAAATGTAACTCAATGTGAAATAGTTGATGGATTTTTATTTGAAGAAAATGAATATGCCTTAGTACAAAATCCAGATGATGGTTCAATATACTTATTTAAAGTAGTTGGTGATGATGAAGTAGGAGAACTTGTTGTACCAGAAGATTCAGAGTATGATGCAGCAAAAGCATATTACGAAGAATTACTTGCAAATGAAAATAGTGAAAACTAATTAAACTTTTAAGAGCCGCTATTTATATAGCGGCTTTTATGCTTAGCTACTCCATATTCTCCTATGGAAATAATATATTAAGAAGGATATGGAATGGATGATCAATGGTTAAGAATAACATGAAAGTAGGTCAATTTCACATGGAAAAACTAGCTATATTTGATATTGATTATACATTAACTAAAAAGGAGACTTCTATAGAATTATATAAATATATGCTTAAGAAGGATAGGAAGTTACTTAGGTACTTACCATCACATATAATAACTGGTATTTTTTATGGTTTAAAGGTTTATAATGCTGGAAGAACTAAGGAGAATTTTTTAAGATTTTTAGCAGGAACCAGTGAGGAAGACTTAAAGAAGCTAGTGAAAAGATTTTATAAGGAAAAGATAGAGAGTATATTGTATGAAGATGCAATTAAAGCAATTAAGGACTTTAAGGAAAAGGGCTATAAGATATATTTAATTTCTGCCTCTCCTGAGTTTTATGTTAATGAATTTTATAGTATAAAAGAAGTAGATAAGGTTATTGGAACTAAGTTTCATATTGATGAAGGAAAATTTAATCCTAAAATTTTAGGGGAAAATTGCAAAGGTGAAGCAAAGGTAAAAAGATTAATGGAGGAATTAATAAAAGACAATATAGAAGTGGATTTTAAAAATTCCTATATGTTTTCTGATTCTCTTTCGGATTTACCTCTTTTGAAGTTAGTTGGCAAGGGATATTTAATAAATTATAAGAAGAATCATGAATTAGAGATTTTAAGGTGGCGATAATTATGGAGAATTGTATAAATGATTACTTTATAAAAAATGATGAAGCTTATGAAAGGGAGGAATTTCAAGATATATATGTGGTAGAAGGTAAGTGCATATATGAAGTTATTAGGGTTATAGATGGAGCTCCTCTATTTTTAGATGAACATTTAGCTAGGCTTGAAAATTCTTTAAAGTTAGAAAAAAAAGAAGAACTTATATCTATGGATAAGATTAAGGAGTACATAGGAAAGTTAATAACTCTAAACAGAGTTGAAAATGGTAATTTAAAGCTTGTAATAAATAAGGATAATCTATTTATATTTTTTATAAAGCATTCTTATCCAACTAAGGATATGTATAGTAATGGAGTAAAGACTATTCTTTATTTTGGAGAAAGACATAATCCTAATGCAAAGGTTATAGATAATTCCTTTAGGGGAAAAGTTAATGAAAAAATAGATGCTAGTGGCAGTTATGAAGCTATTTTAGTAAATAGTAAAGGGTACATTACAGAGGGAAGCAAGTCCAATATATTTATGATCAAGGGTGATGAAATAATTACAGCCCCAGTAGAAGGGGTACTTCCAGGAATAACTAGAAGTGAGATAATAAAAGCTTGTGAAGAATTGGGCTTAAAGGTAAGAGAAGAAAATATTCATTATGAACATATAAAAAATTTAGATGGATTATTTATATCTGGAACTTCTCCTAAGGTGCTACCTATAAATGAAGTTGAAGGTATTATAAAATATGATAAAATTTATCAAAGAATTTATGATATAAAAGATAAATTTGAAGAATTAATTACAAGAAACTTGAAGAATTATAAAACAAGTAAATAGTAAAGTATGTCAAAAACAATACGATAATATATTATAGTATTGTTTTTGTATTTTAGAAGGAAATGATCTGTATTATGTATTAGGGGTGATAATGTGGAAAATAAGACATTAAGGGGAACTGCAAAAGTACTTGATGGCAAACTGATTATTACTGATGAAGAAAATATTTCTGAGGGTCCTTGGATTGTAAAGGGCAAGGATGTTGGTTTATTTGTAGATGAACAAGAAGTAAAAGGAAGAGCTAGAGTTAGCTCTGAAAGTAAGATAGATATAATTTTTAATGAATCTAAGGCAATAAGAGAATTGAATATAAATATTAGTGAAGACAAAATGACAGCTAGTATATCAATAAACTATAGTCCAGAAGTAATTTATACTTTAGAAGATACACCAGAAGCACCTATGATTACATTAAATGCAAAGGTAAAAGGAGAGAAATTTCCACCTAAATATACAAGAGATGAATTATTAAAAGAACTTAAAGATAAGAACATAGTTTATGGGATTGACAATAAGATGTTAGATGACATAAAAAATATGGACAAGATAGAAAATGTTGTAGTTGCTAGAGGAAAGGAACCTATTGAACCTATAGATGATGTATTAGAAGTATATTTTGATACTAGTACCCATAAAGGATTTAAAAGTGACCAAAGTGGTAATGTAGATTTTAAATCTATAGGTAGTATAACAAGTGTGAAGAAAGATGATATCCTTGCAAAGCGTACTGTAGGAAAAGAAGGTACCATAGGTATTAACCTATTTTCACAACCTATCCAACCAAAGAAAAGAAAAGTTAAGGACATGATGGTAAAATCAGGATGCAAATTTAAGGATAAGGATACTATAGTGTCTACAATGGAGGGAAAACCTCAAGTAAAGGGATGTATTTTTCAGGTTAATAATGTTCATGAGGTTCTTAGTGATGTAGATATAACTACAGGGGATATTAATTTTATAGGCGATGTAATTATTAATGCTGATGTTAAAGAAGGTATGAAGGTTAAATCAGGAAATACCATAATTATAAAGGGAAATGCAGTAAGATGTAGTCTTTGGTCAGAGGGAGATATGCAAATTATTGGTAGTGCAATTTCATCTACCATAAAGATTAGAAGTGAGTTCTCTGAGTTTAAAGGATATTTAGAAGAGTTATCTGCCATAGTGGATAGTTTTCATAGCTTGTATAAGGCTGTAATAGCTGTTAAAGAAGGTGGAGATATAAAGGGGAATATAAGAGATTGTGATATTATAGCCCTTGTTATAAAGAGTAAATTTCCTTTGATAACAAAGATAATTAATAAAGTATTAAATACAATGGTTGAAATTAATGATAATAACAATGAATTATTTAGAGTGTTAAAGATTAAATATGCTAATAAGAACTACATGTTAATAAGTGGTGTAGAAGAACTAATTAAGGTTAAAACTTTGGCAGAAGAGAAAATAAAGGCCATAGAAGCTATGAAGGATATTAATTCAGATGCTACAATAGGGTACATTCAAGATTGTACAGTATTTTGCTCTGGGGGCTTGATAATAAATGGAAAAGGTATTTATAAATCCAATGTTTACGCAGAAAAGGGTATATATTTTACAGGAGAAGGTCAATGCGAGCTTCGAGGTGGAAAAGTTAAGGCGGAAAGTGAAATTAAGGCTAAGGTAGTAGGTTCACCTTCGGGGGTTATGACGGAGGTCGTAGTAGGTAAGGAAGGACATATTTATTGTGATGTTGCTTACTTAAATACTAAGTTTATAGTTGGAAATATGGAAACTATAATGGATGAAACATGCAAAAATGTTCATGTATATATAGATAAAAATCGAGATTTAATTGTTGATAAGTTTAAAATTTAGGAGGGGTAAAAGTGGCAGAGGAATTTAAATTACTTGTGTTTAGATTAGGAGACCAGTGCTTTGCAGCAGATATTAGAGAGGTAGAACGTATTCTAAACTATGAAGAGCCAACAAAAATTCCAGATTCACAAGATTTTTTACAGGGAGTTATAAATTATCAAGATGGAATATTACCAGTTATTAGTTTAGCTAAAAAATTTGGAATATATAATCTGGAAGATAAAGAAAAGGATGGTTCAATAATCGTTGCTAGAAACGAAGATGGTGCCATGGGAGTTATAGTAGAAGCTGTTAATGAAGTTATATCTAGGAAAGTTGAGGATTTAGAACCCACACCAGATATATCTTCTAATATATCGAAGCGATATGTGAAGGGTATAATAAAAGACAAGAACAAAAATACTATTATTTTACTTTTAAATTTAAATGAACTTCTTTCAAAGGATGAAAAGGAGAAAATAGAAAGGTAAGCTATGGAATACAAGGAGATAAAAGTAGGCATTGCAGATTATAAAATAGCCAAATGTCCAGATAGACTTATGACAATTGGGCTAGGTTCTTGTATTGGTATTGCCATAATAGATAAAAAAAGTGGAATTGGAGGCCTTGCCCATATTATGCTTCCAGACAGTGAAAAGTTTAATAAGATAGCAAATGAAATAAAGTTTGCTAATCTTGCAATACCTATTCTGATTAAAGAAATGGTAGAAAATGGTGCAAAAGAAAAGGATCTAAGAGCTAAGATTGCTGGTGGAGCGTCTATGTTTAACTTTGCAGACAGTAAGGTTAATATGGATATAGGTGCTAGAAATAGCCTAGCAGTTAAGGGTATATTAAAGGCTAGAAAGATACCTATAGATAGTGAAGAAATTGGAGGAACTAAAGGAAGAACAATAACCTTTGATACAGTAACAGGGGAGTTATATGTAAAAACTGTAGGAGAAGGTATTAAAATTATATAGAAATTAATGATTGGAGTGATTACATATGGTACAAAAGGTTTCAGTTATGGTTGTAGATGACTCCGCTTTAATGCGAAAGATGATATCAGACATGATAAATATGGAAGATGACATGGAAGTGATAGCAATTGCAAGAAATGGAGAAGATCTTTTAGAAAAGTTAAAAAAGCAGGTTCCAGATGTTATCACTTTAGATATTGAAATGCCAAAGATGAATGGAATAGAAGCTTTGAAGAAAATAATGGAGTTAAAGATACCTACTAAAGTTATTATGATTAGTAGTTTAACACAAGATGGTGCCGAGGAAACTATGGAATGTTTAGAAAATGGAGCTATAGATTTTGTACCAAAACCATCAGGTTCAATTTCTTTAAACATTAATGCAGTTAGAGAAATTTTAGTTTCAAAAATAAGAGGCATCAGATTTGTTAGAAAGACTTCTTCCGTTAGTAACACAAAAGATGTTGACATTAAAGAAGATAAAAAAAGAGAAATACATAGAGTTTCTACAGTATTGAAAATAAGAGAAAGAGACTCAATGCCTGAAGCTATAAGAAGTAAAGAGATAGGTAATAAAAAAATCTCAGCAATTGTAATGGGGGCATCTACAGGTGGTCCTAAGGCATTATTTAATGTCATTACAAATCTTCCAGAAAAATTAGGGGTTCCTGTATTAGTGGTTCAGCATATGCCAGAAGGCTTTACAAAAGCATTTGCTGAAAGACTTGATAAATTTTCTAAGGTTAAGGTGGTGGAAGCCAGGGAAGGTATGTCCATAGAAAAGGATGTTGTATATATAGCACCTGGTGGTAAACATATGGAGATAAGTAGAAACAAAACTATAACCTTAAATTTAGAACCTCCAATGTGGGGAGTGAGGCCAGCTGTAGACAAGCTGTTTATATCAGGAGCTAAGGTATATGGAGAGAATTTATTAGGGATTATCCTCACTGGCATGGGAAGAGATGGGGCTGATGGAATTATAGAAGTTAAAAAAGCAGGTGGAGCCACTATATCAGAAGATGAGTCTACTTGTATAATATATGGAATGCCTAAAGCAGCTTATGAAACTAATATGATAGACGAAGTTATTCCACTTTATGATATTAGTAAAAGAATAGCTAATATAGTACTGGGGGATGTGAAGAATTAATGGATTTTACAAAGTTTGAAAGTTTTATATTAAGAGAGTTTAATTTAGATTTGTCTGGCTATAAATCAGCTCAGTTACATAGAAGAATACTTACTATTATGTCTAGAGCTGGAGCTAAAGATTTAGATGAATATATGATATTAATAAAAAAAGATAAGGTCATAAGGGAAAAGTTTTTGGATTATGTTACGATAAATGTAACAGAGTTCTATAGAAACCCACAAATATTTCAGGAACTTGAAAATTTTATGAAAAGTGAATTATCCTATAACAGACCACTAAAAATATGGAGTGCAGCTTGCTCTATTGGTGCAGAACCTTATTCTATATCTATGATGCTAAAGGAGATGACTCCTAGTGTTAGGCATAAGATATTAGCTACGGATATAGATACTAACATCTTAATAAGAGCAAAAGCAGGAGAGTATGTAAGTGGAGATATTAAAAACATACCTAAAGTTAAGCTTCATAAGTATTTTAAACATGAGGGGGAAAAATTTATAATTAACCAGGAAGTAAAAGATCTAGTAACCTTTAAAAAACATGATCTTATATTAGATAGCTATGAAGGTGGCTTTGACATAATTGTATGTAGAAATGTGGTTATATATTTTACTAATGAAGTAAAAGAAAAAATTTATGAAAGGTTTTCTAAAGCATTAAATCCAGGAGGTTTATTATTTATAGGTGCTACAGAAAGTATATATGGATATAAAAATTTTGGTTTTGAGAAACTTTCAACATTTATCTATAAGAAAATTTAAGGAGGGGTAACATGGACACTTCTCAATATCTATCTATGTTTTTAGAAGAGTCAAGTGATAATCTACAACTATTAAATGAGTCATTACTTATATTAGAAAATGATTCGGAAGATATGGAAATATTAAATCAGATTTTCAGAGTTGCACATACCATTAAAGGAATGGCTGCTACTATGGGTTATACTAAAATGGCAGAACTTACCCATAAGATGGAGGATGTACTTTCTAAGTTTAGAGAGGGACAACTTAAAGTAACCCATGAAGTGGTAACAGTATTGTTTAATTGTTTAGATATTTTAGAATCCATGGTAGGTGATATTACTGATGGAGGTGATGGAGACTTAGAGATTAATAACATTGTAACTCAGCTAGTAAAGATAGCAGAGGGAAATGAAAACATCCAAAAGGAAGAAAATTCATCAGAGGTAATTCAGAATAAAGATAAAGAAGTGGTACAAGATATAATTGGCAGTGAGGAGATTGTAGACTTAGGTCTTGATGAATATGATATTGATACCTTAAAGGAAGCTTTAAAGAATAATTTCAATACCTTCCATGTTCATGTTGGACTTGATGAAAAAACTATTTTAAAATCTGCTAGAGCATTTATTTTATTTCAGACTTTAGAGGAGAATGGAGAAATCCTAAAATCAAATCCAAAGCTTGAAGATTTAGAAAGTGAAAATTTTGATTTTGATATTGATTTAGTATTTGTAACAGAAACATCTCAAGACATAATAAGAAATTCTATTAATGGAATATCTGAAATAAGGCAAGTTGATGTAAGAGACATAAGTTACTTGGTTAAAAATGGTAAAAGTATTAGCAATGCTAAAGGAGCTAATGAAGTTGCTGCCACAGCTTTAGCTACTAGTACTAAGGCTACAAATACTGCTGAAATTGCTAAAGACAAAGAAAGTTCTAACAAAGTAGTAGAGCTGAAGGATTCAAAAAATAATCTTAAGGCAAAAACTGTAGAAACAGCACCTAGTACCAAAGAGGAAAATAAAAAACAACCAGTAAAACATAAAAATAAAGGTGTTGGACAATCTGTTAGAGTGGATTTAGAAAGATTAGATAACTTTATGAATATGGTATCTGAGCTAGTAATTCATAGAACTAGATTAGAGCAAATAAGTGCTAATCATAAGATTGTGGAATTAAATGAAACCTTAGAAGAAGTAGCAAGAACTACTACTGATCTTCAAGATTTAGTTATGAAGATTAGAATGTTACCTTTAGATGTAGTATTTAATAGATTCCCAAGAATGATAAGAGATTTATCAATGGAACTAAATAAAGAGATTGATTTTGAAATTCAAGGACAGGATACAGAGCTTGATAGAACTGTAATTGAAGAGATAGGTGAACCTTTAATACATTTACTTAGAAATGCTGCAGACCATGGAGTTGAGTCAGCAGAAAAAAGAATTAGTCAAGGTAAGCCAGCAGCAGGAAAGATAAAATTAATTGCCTATTCTGAAGGTACCAAGGCTGTTATAAAGGTAGAAGATGATGGTAGTGGTATCAATGTAGAAAAGGTTAAGGCTAAGGCAGAGAAAGTTGGTATTAATACTGAAGGGATGAGTGATAATGATATAAAAAATCTTATTTTCTCTCAAGGGTTTAGTACTAATGAAGTAGTTACTGATATATCAGGAAGAGGAGTTGGAATGGATGTTGTAAAAACAAAAATTTCAAGCCTTGGAGGAACCGTAGATGTATTCAGTGAAGAAGGAAAAGGAACCTCCTTTATAATAAAGTTGCCTTTAACTCTACAAATAATTCAATCCTTACTTGTTAAGATTGGAACAGAGACTATGGCTATATCCTTAGGATTTATCGATAGAGTTATGGAATATAATCCAGAGGAAATTAAAAGAACAAATAATAAAGAAATTGTGGTATATAATGATAAGGTGTTTAAATTAGTAAGAATTAATGATAAATTAGATATAGAAAGTAAGGATTATGGGAAAAAATACGTAATACTTGCAAAGGTTGGCGAAAAAGAAGTTGCCTTACTAGTTGATTCATTATTAGGACAAAAGGAAATAGTTATTAAAACCTTTGGAAATATACTAAAATCCACAAAAGAATATATTGGAGCTACCATATTAGGTGATGGATTAGTAACCTTAATTTTAGATGTAGCAGCACTTATTTAGGAGGAGAGCTATGGAGTTTACCGAGTTACAAATAGATGCATTGAGAGAGATAGGCAATATAGGTCTTGGAAATGCAGCTACAGCCATGGCGCAAATCTTGGGGAAAGAGATTCAAATATCAGTTCCCCGGGTAAATGTTATTTCCTTAGAGGATATTTTTGAAAGGGTAGATGAAGAAACTGTAGTTTATGCGGTAATTGCAAGAGTTCTTGGTGAAGCCCCAGGAAATATATTATTTATGTTTGATACAGCTACAATGATGAAGATTGCAGAAATGCTAGTTGGAAAGCAAGAGGGAGAAGAGTTAAATGAACTAGGTTATTCAGCCCTTGGAGAAATAGGTAACATAATATTTGCAACCTATATGAATGCCATAAGTCAAATGACTAATTTAAGGCTATTCCCGTCGGTACCGGCAGTAGCAAAGGACATGCTTACAGCAGTGCTTTCCACAACTTTCATTGAATCTGGTCAATTTAATGACTATGTATTAGATATAGAAACAGGATTTTCTCAGGAGAATGAAGACTTAAAAGGTGATTTTTATTTTATCCCAGCGCCAGGGTCTTTGGAAAGAATATTAGAATCATTAGGATTAAATTAACGGAGGTTATGTAGAAAATGGCAAGAGTATTAATAGTAGACGATGCGACTTTTATGAGAATGATGGTTAAGGATATTTTAGAGAAGAATGGATATGAAGTTATTGGAGAAGCTAATAACGGAATTAAGGCAGTGGAGATCTATAAAGCAGAAAAACCAGATATAGTGACCATGGATATTACAATGCCTGAGATGGATGGAATAGAAGCAGTTAAACAAATAAAAGCATTTGACCCAAGTGCAAAGATAGTTATGTGTAGTGCAATGGGACAACAAAGCATGGTTATGGATGCTATAAAGGCTGGAGCAAAGGATTTTATAGTTAAACCATTCCAAGCAGACAGGGTACTTGAAGCTATAAAAAAAGTATTAGGATAATATGGGAGGGATTTTAGTGCAAGTTGTGGTTTTTACAATAGGTGACGAAGAATTCGCAGTAGAGACAAGCAAAGTTCAAGGAATAAACGGACTAATGAAAATCACAAAGGTTCCCAAAGCGGAAAAATATATTAAAGGACTTATAAATCTAAGGGGAAGTATACTTTCCGTATTAGATATTAATCTTCTTTTAGGTATGAATGTAAGTGATGAAAACAATAATAACATTATAGTAATAGATTTAGATGGTGAGCAGGTTGGAATAACTGTAGACCATGTAGAAGAAGTCATGAATGTGGAAGAAGATATGATTAAAAGAGTTCATGAAGATAAAAATAAGCCTTTTATAAAAGGACTTATAAATCTTGAAAATAGAATATTAACTATGATTGATATTGATAAACTACTACAATAGACCCACTGGGTAGAAAGAGGTAGAATATGGCAGAAACCTTATCGCAAAGTGAAATAGATGCACTTTTATCTGCCTTGTCTTCTGGTGACTTAGAACCAAGTGACATTGAAAAAGATGAAGAAAACGTTAAAATTAAAAATTATGATTTTAAAAGACCACAAAAGTTTTCTAAGGATGTTATTAGAGCAGTAGAAGTTATCCACGATAATTATGCAAGGATAGTATCTAACTACTTAACAGCTCAGCTTAGAAGTAATGTTAAGGTGAAGATAGAAAGTGTAGAACAAATAACCTATGAAGAATTTATACATTCTATTCCAAGCACCACTGTGCTTAATTTGTTTAGAATGCCTCCCCTTGATGGTCAAATAATATTAGAGACTAACGAGGAATTTGTCCTTAGAATATTTGATGTTCTAGCTGGAGGAAGTGGAGACAAAAAGCCTAAATTTAAGGAACTCACAGATATAGAAAAAAACATTATTAAGCATGTTAATCAGGAGATGATTTCTAAGTTAAAGTTAGCTTGGGAAGATGTAATGGAAGTAGAACCAATTCTAGATAGTATAGAAACTAATCCAGCATTGAATCAAATTCTAGCTCCTAATGAGCCTGTAGCATTAGTAACTTTTAGTGTAGATATGTTTGATACAAGTTTACTTATAAATATATGTATTCCGTATTTAAGCATAGAAAAAGTTTTAGACAACTTGGTTATAAAAAATTGGTTCAGCACCATAGATAATGAACAAGGTGAAGAGGTAAAAGCAAATATAAACAAAACTATAAAAAATGTAGATGTAGCAATGAAGGCTGTCCTTGGAGAAACGAAGATTTCCGTAAATGACTTCTTGAATTTATTTACAGGAGACATTGTTACCCTAGATAGAAGTTATGATAGTACAGTTGATATTTATGTTGAAGATGAACTTCTATTTAAAGCTAAACCAGGATTAAAGGGTAAGAATAAGGCAGTTCAAATAATTGAATATATTGACAAGGGAGTTGAGAATGATGGATAATTCGTTTCTTTCACAAGAGGAAATAGATGCACTTCTAAATGGAGATGGTGGTTCTTCGGAAACTGAACCAGTTAATGAACCAGCTGAGGAATTATCAGATTTAGAAAAGGATTTATTAGGTGAAGTAGGAAATATATCTATGGGCACAGCAGCCACAGCGCTTTCAGCTGTAGTTGGTAAACCTGTAAATATTACAACTCCAACTATAACTCTTAGTACATTAGATAAGCTGAAAAAAAGCTTTAAAACACCTAATATAGTATTAGATGTTCAATTTGTCAGTGGAATAGTTGGGGGAAATCTATTTATAATAAATATTGAAGATTCAGCTGTTATAGCAAACTTAATGATGGGTGGAGATGGTGTTGTAGAGCCGCCAAATGAACTTTCTGAATTAGAAATAAGTGCTGTTCAGGAGGCTATGAACCAAATGATAGGTTCAGCAGCAACTTCCATGGCAACTATGTTCAGTAGAGAGGTAAATATATCACCTCCTATATCTTCTGTTTGTGATGAAAATTCAGAGGAAATATCTACAGATATATCTGCAGACGAAGAAATAGTGAATGTTTCTTTTAGAATGACTATAGGTGATCTAGTAGATAGTAATATTGTTCAAATATTACCAATTGCTACAGCAAAGAAAATTGTAAGTATTATGATGGGAACTGAGGAAGGTGCACCAGTATCAGAATCTACAAAGGCATCAACTGAAGTGAAAGTTGTAGCTGAGCCTAAAGAAATTTCTATGAATAATGAAGTTGTAGCTAATGAAATAGCTTCAAAAGACACTAATAGAAATGAAAATAATTACAGTGTTCAAGGTCAAGGAATTGTAGAAAATCATGAAGAACCTGTTAACGTGAAGCAAGCATCCTTTGGACAACTAGAAGAAATTAGAGGTGCAGAAATGCCTAAAAATATAGACTTAATATTAGATGTTCCATTAGAATTATCAGTAGAGCTTGGTAGAACAAAGAAGAATATAAGAGATATTCTAGCTCTTACTAGAGGTTCTTTAATTGAATTAAACAAACTAGCAGAGGAACCAGTAGACATTTTTATCAACGGTAAAAGAATTGCCCATGGTGAAGTAGTTGTAGTAGATGAAAACTTTGGCGTTAAAATTACTGAAATTGCTAGTGGAGAGGATAGAGTAAAAAGTCTTTCTAAGTAAAGACTTTTTTTCTATTAATGAGGCAATAACAAGTTTGTAAAAAATTTACTAAAAAACCCTATAAACTTTAATTAAATAGGTTCGAGTATAAAGGTAGAGAGAAGTAGTTGGGAGTGAAAACATGAAAATTAATAATGGAAATATTCACGCTCTATATGTAAATAGCTATAAGACTAAAGAAAATGCTAAAGCAGAAAATTCTAAATCAAACAAGGATATGGTTAAGGATACTTGTCAGCTTTCAACTTTAGGAAAGAGCTTGAATAAATTAGCATTAGAAGAAGAAAGTGTTGGTATCAGTGATAAAGAAGTAGAAAAGATAAAAAGTAGAGTTTCTAAAGGAACCTATACTGTGGATTCACAGGTTTTGGCTAAGGCTATGATGGCATATGGGAAAGGTGGACAATAGATGAAAAACCAGCTTAAAGGAATATTAGAAGAAGAGCTAAAGGCAATAAAGGCTCTTATAGATATTTTAGAAGCTCAACATGAACTATTGGTTCTTCAAGATGTGTTTAAATTAGAAGCTATAACTAAAGATATTGATGATTGTAGTAGAAACTTAGCAAGAGCTGAAGGTTTAAGAAGAAGCTTAACAGGTAAAGAATCTATTAAAAAAATAGTAGAAGAAGTAGATGAAAAGGAAATTACTCATATATATGATGAGATGGTTAAAGCTATTAACGCTTTAGTAATTCAAAAGGAAACTAATGAACTACTAATAAAACAAAGTCTTAGCTATACAAATTCTATGTTAGCTATGATAAGTCCTAAAAAAGAGCCGGTAGTTTATAATGGATATGGAAAAATAAAGAGATAAGGAGAAGGTTATGTCAGGATTATTTGCAACATTAAATACATCAAAGGGCGGTATGTTTGCTCAACAGCAATATATCAATGTAACTAGCCATAATATTTCAAATGCTAATACGCCAGGTTTTTCAAGACAACATATTGTACTTCAAACAGCAAGACCTCAAACCATAGCAGGGGGCGTAGGACAGATTGGTACAGGAGTAACAGTAAGTTCTATTGAAAGAACAAGAAATCAGTTTCTTGATTTTCAAATAAGAAAAGAAAGCTCTCTTCTTGGAAATTATGGTGTTAGACAAGATTACTTATCAGAAATTGAAGGTATTTTTAATGAACCTTCTGATACAGGAATGTCAGAACTTATGTCGGAGTTTTTCGATGCTTGGCAAACTCTTTCTAAAAATCCAGAAAAGTCTGATGCTAGAACAGTAGTAGCTCAAAAGGCAAAAGCTTTAGCAGATGAATTAAATCATACTTATAAGAAGTTAAATGATACTAAGGATAATGCAGCTAAAGAAATACAAAACAACCTTTTTGAAGTAAACACTATTCTTGATCAATTAAATTCTATAAATAAAGAAATAATAACTGTTACCATTGCAGGGAACAATCCGAATGACTTATTAGATAGCAGAGATTTACTTTTAGATGAGCTAAGTACAAAGTTTGGTATCGATACTAGAAATCAAATACTTAATGGAATTACTTGTAAACCAGAAGATAATGACTCTATGAATCTAATAAGAAATAAAGATTCTCAAGATATTAATAAATTAGGATTTGTAAATAAACTAACAAAAAATCCAGATGGAAGTTATGATATAGAATACTATAAAAATGGAGATATGACTTCAGATAAAAATAAGGTTACATTAACAGGAGTTACCATTTCTGATGAGCAATATGAAAATTTAAATAATGGAAGAGTACTTGTTACTGAAGAAGATGGAAGTGTGAATCTTACAGGTGGAGCATTAAATAATGATCAAATATTTAATCCATCCTCAGGAAGACTAGGTGGACTTCAATCAATTCACGAAGATGCTGAAAGTTACATCGAACAAGTTAATACCTTGGCAAAGACTTTAGCATTTGCAGTAAATGCTATTCATACAGAAGGAGTTCCAGCAGGTGAACAGTATGCCTTCTTTGTTAATTCAGGAAATGACCCTCTTGATTACGATGGTATTACAGCAGGAAATATAACAATGAATTCAGATATCCTAAAAAATGTTATGTTAATTCAGGCTGGAGCAAGTAAGGGTTCAGGTTCTACTGATGGAGATAGAGCAGGAGCATTAGCAAGCCTAAGAGATTTTGGCCTTAATATAGATAGTATTCAAAGTGGTAAAAAGAAGGATGGCTCAGTATATGACTATAAAGCTTTTGTAGAGGAACATCTAGGTACTACTGCTGGAGGAGAGGTACCAAAGTTTAATACTATAGATGGAGGAGTCAAGGTAGAGGGATTCTTTAAAAATACTATAAATAAGTTAGGAGTTCAGTCTGAGGAAGCTACTAGAATTGTTAAAAACCAAAACACTTTGTTAAAGGGACTTCTTGAAAGAAGACTTTCAACTTCAGGAGTATCCTTAGATGAGGAAGCTATAAATCTTGTACAATTCCAACATGCCTTCCAAGCTAATGCAAAGGTAATAACAACGGTAGATCAACTCCTTGATGTAGTAATTGGTCTAGTTAGATAAAAAGATAAGAAGTTGAGGTGATAAAATGAGAATAACTCATGGTGTAATGGTTAGTGGCTTTTTAGGTGATATGAATACTAACTTAAATAGCTTAAACAAAATACAAAAGCAATTAAATACTGGTAAGGTATTTTCAAAACCTTCAGATGACCCTTTTAAAGTAGCAAGATCCATGCAGATGTATTCAGAAATAAATGCTAATAAACAATATAACACTAATATAAAGGATACTATAAACTGGATGGATACCACAGACACAGCTCTAAGCAATGGTACTAAGTGTCTTCAAAGAATAAGGGAACTTATGGTATCTTCTGGAAATGCTGCCTATGGTTCATCAGAACTTACTGCTATTAAAGAAGAGATAAATGAGAGAGTAGCAGAATTTGGACAGATCTTAAATACTAGCTTTGATGGAAAGTATATCTTTGGTGGTAAAGATGGAGCTTTAAAACCAGTAGAAGTAAATTTAGATGGGGTAACAGGTGAAAATTCCATAAGTATATCAGGAGATGAAAATATTATAAATAAATCTCTAAAAGTAGAGATATCTTCTGGTGTTAAAGTGGATTACAATGTAAATGCTGTAGAAGTTTTAAAGTTTAAGGACAAAGCAGGTAATGATATTGAAGTTACACAATTCTTTGATGACCTTCTACATAACTTGAGTGATGTAAATGGTAAGTCTAAGGTTGTAGGAGAAAACTTGGATCAGATGGATAAGGTAATAGAAAATATGATTAGTATAAGTGCTAAGGTTGGTACTGTGCAAAATAGGATGGAAAGTGCTAAGGAGCTGAATACAGCACAAAATGAAAACCTTACAGAAATACTATCTGGTAATGAAGATATAGATTTCATGGAAAAGAGTATGGAGATGGCTGTAGCAAGAACCATCTACGTAGCATCCCTACAAACTAGCTCCAAAGTCCTTCAGCCATCAATTCTAGACTTTTTATAGAGACTTGTAGGCTATGAAAATTCTTTTCCGTGACATGATAAGTGTTTGAAGCATATTTTTAATTAAGAAACTCTAAGTCTACGCTTTTGTGAAATTACCTATCCTCACTATTGGCCATCCTGGCTCAGAGCTCGGCTCTTGCCGTCAGTGGCAAGAGTTACGGTAATTTCACAACGCTACAACTAAGAGTTTCGAGAATCACAAATTTTATTGCTTCTGCACCACTTATCCTTGTCACTACAAAGAATTTTCAAATATAAGAAAGTCACATAAAAGTTGATAGTAGATAAGCAGTAATTAATAGAGATAAGAGGTGTCATTATGGCCGTAGAGGAAAAAGAAAAGAATATTATTACCTTTAATAATGGGTTGCCGGGGTTTGAGAGTTTAAAAACTTTTGTTCTTGAGGAGATAGAAGGGTCAGAGCCTTTTAAGACCCTTAAGTCTACAGAGGATGTGAATATTGGCTTTGTTACTATAGTTCCCTTTGATTTCAAAGTGGATTATGAAGTTAAGTTAACAGAGGCTGTTATAAATTCTCTTAAGATAGAAGCTCCTGAAGATGTTTTGATTTTAAATACGGTTACTCTTAATAGTGATGTTAAGAAGATAACTACTAATTTAAAGGCTCCTATTATAATAAATTCAAAAAATAACTTAGGGTATCAAATGATTCTAGATAGGGAAAACTATAGCATTAAACATCCCTTAATAAAGGAGTGATAGTATGCTAGTGGTAACAAGAAAACCAGGTGAAGGAATTAAAATTGGAGACAATGTAGAGATAACTATAGTTAAAATTGACGATAACTCTGTTAAGGTATCTATCAATGCACCTAAGGAAGTTAAAATATTAAGAAGTGAGCTTTATAAAGAAGTAGGAGAAGAAAACATCAATGCTTCTAAAATAAACATGGAGCTATTACCTAAAATAAAAAAATAATTTTATACATAACCCCCAAATAGTTAAATATTCACACTTTTAACTATATGACTATATAAATAGTTAGCTATATAAGTATAAAACTATATAGCTATATAACTAGTTAAATAGTTAACTAGTTGTTGTCATAGTGCGGGGTTGAGAGGTTAAGTATATATATCAGGGAAGATAATTAATATAATTTACCGAAACATTTATTATAAAATATTATAATTTGGGGGAATTAATATGGAAGTTAGTAGAGTTAATGTTGGAAGAGCCATGGAAGGTGTAACTCCAGCAAGAGAAGTTCAACCTATATCACAAAATAATGCAACGACACAGGAAGCTATAGATAAAAATCAAAATTATAAATTAGAAGAGAT
Organism: Clostridium sp. UBA5712; assembly: GCF_002419845.1. NCBI lineage: Bacteria > Bacillati > Bacillota > Clostridia > Eubacteriales > Clostridiaceae > Clostridium > Clostridium sp. UBA5712. The sequence goes on from NZ_DIGW01000014.1 coordinate 77,402, forward strand.
TCATAAGGCTGTTGATAAACTTAATAAATTTATGGAAGACGAAGATATCCATGCAGAGTATGAGGTACATGATAAATTTAATCAGATAATGATAAAAATAGTAGATAATAAAACCAAGGATGTATTACTCGAAGTACCACCAAAAAAAATCCTAGATATGGTTGCTAAAATGTGTGAAATGGTGGGGATACTTGTAGACAAAAAGGCCTAAACTGGAGGAGATAAAATGTATAATGCAGGTGCTAATGCATATAACGCGTACAAAAGTAATAGTGTTAATTATGCTTCTAAGGAGCAATTGCTATTAATGCTTTTAGATGGAGCTGTAAAATTTGCTAAAATGGCTAGACAAGCTATATTAGATAAAGATGTAAAAGGTAGTCATGAAAATCTTGTGAAAACTCAAGATATATTTACAGAGCTTATGATTACTTTAGATCAAAATGCCGGTGAATGGGCAGTGAATATGTATAAGATATATGAGTTTATAAAAGAAAGACTTTTCCAGGCAAACATTAAAAAGGATGTAAAAATTATAGATGAAGTTATGCCACTTATAGAAGAAGTAAGAAACACATGGCAGGAAGCTTATGAAGTTTCAAAAGGAAAAAGATAAGGAGGACTAAGTATGAGAATAACAGGACTTGCCACAGGAATGGATATGGACCAATTAGTCAAGGAAACTATGCAGCCCTATAGAATTAAAATTCAACAACAGAAGCAACAAAAAGACATAATGGAGATAAAACAACAACTTTACAGAGACTTAATTAAGGAGTCTAAAGAACTTTATGATAAGTATTTTGATGTTGCGAAAACAGATAGTTTACTATTAAGCAAGAATTGGTCAACAGTAAAATTTCAATCATCCAATGAGAATGTGTTAACTGTAACTGGTGGTAGTGATGTAAAGCCGGGAAATTACACAGTAACAGGGAATACAGCCACAGCAGCTAAGGCAATAGTGACAGAGGGACTAGATTCAGGTAATAGCCTTGTGATAAATGGAAAAGAATTTACGCTACAAGGTGATACAGCAAAAGCAAGGGCTGAAAACTTAAATAAAGAATTAAAAGCAGCAGGAATGAATGTATCGGTTAGATATAGTGATTTTGCAGGAACAGAAGCTGGAAATCAAAGTGGATTTATCTTTGAATCTACAGTTTTAGGTAAGGATAGTACATTTACAATAGGTGGGACAAGTTCATTAGTAGGAACTATAGTAGAGGGAATAGATGCAACAGCCGCAACTGTAACTGGTTTTACAGTTCAGGATTTAAAAGATGCTAATGGCGAAATAAATGTAAATGGTGAGATAGTAACTATTGATATTACACCTGAAAATGTTAATGATGATATAGAGAAGTTATTACAGAGTAAATTGAAAGATAAAAAATTAACTGCGGAAATTGATGACAGTGGAAATATTACTTTTAGTAGCACAGTATTAGGAAGTAAAGTTGAAGATCCTAATATCAAAATAAGTGGTAATACTGGAACTTTTACTAGTGGAATAAATGCTACTTATACTACTAATACTTTAAATGCAGCTGATATAAAAGGGAAAACTATATCTATTAATGGAAATGTTATTGACTTATCTAAAGCAGTTGATGGACAAGAAGTAGAATATTTAAATAAGGTATTAAAAGAACAAAACATAAAGGTAACTGCTAAGTTAGATGAAGTTGATACAAGTAAGATTATATTTACTTCTACCAAAGCTGGAGCAGATGGTAAAGTTGATGTAGGTATATTAGATGGTACAACAATGTCATCACAAGGCACAGACGCTGAAATAGTAGTAAAAGATGATAAAGGTGGAGTGTTTACCCATACTGGTATTTCTAATACGTTAACTTTAGATGGAATGACTTTTAAATTTACAGGAGAAATACCAGCAGAAGGGATAAGTGTAAATGGTAAAAATGATGCTGCTGGGGTAAAAGATAAGCTTGTTAATTTTATTAACGATTATAATAAGCTTATGGAAAAACTTAACACCTTAACTATAGAAAAAAGAAATAAAAACTATATGCCATTAACAGATGAGCAAAAGAAAGAAATGTCAGAGAATGAGATAAAAATTTGGAATGAAAAGGTTAAGCAAGGACAGTTATATAAAGATTCTGATGTATCAAGAATAGCAAATTCTATGAAGAGTGCTATGAGAGGTCTTGTAGATGGAGTAGATGGAAATTTAGAGAAGTTTGGTATTAAACCAGTTGCAGACTATCAAGGAACTAAAAATGGAACTTTTGTTATTGATGAAGATAAACTTACTAATGCTTTAGAAAATAATTTAGAAGATGTAATGAAATTATTTATTTCAACTCCACCATCAGATGATAGTTTATCTGCTCTAGAAAAGAATAAATCAACAGGCGTTGCTCAAAGGTTAAAAGGCATACTATATAATGAAACTGTAAGTATATCATCAAGTTTAATTAAAAAAGTTGGTATAGAAGGTTCAGCTTCATCAGTTAATAGTGAGATAACAAAAGCTATAAAAAAATATGATAGAAAGATGGAAGATATGGAGAAGGATTTTGCTAAAAGAGAACAGCAGCTATATTCTAAATGGGCAACCATAGAATCTATGATGAATAAGCTTAATGCACAACAAAGTTATCTTACATCTCAATTAGGAATGTAGTATATTATGGAATTAAAGGAATTGCTTTTAAGGTATAAAGAAATTACAGAGAAGTTTATTGAAGCTATAAAAAATGATGAAGAAGCCGATAAATTTCTAGAAGAAAGAACAGAAATAATAGAAGAAATGAACAGTATGAATATAAAAAAAGAAGAATTAAAGAAAGTAGTAGAAGAAATAAATTTGTTAACTGTGGAAAAAGAAGCTTTTAATATTCTTAATGAAGAAAGAAGTAAAATAAAGGATGAAATCTTTCAATTAAAAAAAAGTAAAAGGGCTGCTTTTGCATATGAAAATAAATTTAATGGTATTAATTTTATAAATAAAGAGATATAAAATTAAAAAAGAAAAATTGATAAAAAAATAAAAAAAGGTATAAAGTTCATCTTGAACCTACCGATAAATATATTAGAAGATAAAATTAGAATAAACTCATGAGAAACATATCTAGTTATATACTTCTATCAAAGAAGTTATAAATATAAAAGGACAAGGATGTCCGTTAAAATCAAGGAGGAATTAATTATGATAATTAATCACAACATGAATGCGTTAAACGCACACAGAAACATGGGAATCAACACTACTTCAGCAGGTAAATCTATGGAGAAATTATCTTCAGGTTTAAGAATAAACAGAGCTGGAGATGACGCTGCAGGATTAGCAATTTCTGAAAAAATGAGAGGACAAATCAGAGGATTAGAGCAAGCTTCAAGAAACTCTCAAGATGGTATTTCTTTAATTCAAACAGCAGAAGGTGCTTTAAATGAAACTCACAACATTCTTCAAAGAATGAGAGAATTAGCAGTTCAAGCATCAAGTGATACAAATATCCAAGATGATAGAGCTCAAATTGGTAAAGAAATTACAGAATTACAAAATGAAATCAACAGAATAGCAAGCCAAACAGAGTTTAACAAGAAAAAACTTATCAATGGATCTTTATCAGGAGCTGATAACAATGCTTCAGTATTATTACAAGTTGGAGCTAACTCAAAACAAACTGTTACTTTAAAGATTGCAACTATGACAGTAAGTGCTTTAGGAGTAAGTGCTGGAAAAATAGTTATATCATCTGCTACTAGTGCAGCTAGTATTACAGCAATGATAGATACTATAAACACTGCAATAGATACTGTTTCTGGAGAAAGAGCAAAACTTGGAGCAATGCAAAACAGATTAGAGCATACAATTGCTAATGTTAATACTTCATCAGAAAACTTAACAGCTGCAGAATCAAGAGTTAGAGATGTTGATATGGCTAAAGAAATGATGAATTTCTCTAAAAATAACATTTTACAACAAGCTGCACAAGCTATGCTTGCTCAAGCTAACCAACAACCACAAGGAGTTCTTCAATTATTAAGATAATTTAGAACTGGATTATTTTTAAAAGGTACCGATTTATCGGTGCCTTTTTTGTGTAGAGTATTTAAGTTTTTGTTTGAAACAACGATAATAGTGATATATAGAAAAGTGACATAAAAAAGGAGTGATTTATATAGCTATTAATAGATTAACACAAAATAATATAGATAAAGCTATAGAATATGAAGTATATGAAGAAATAAGTAAAGATAATAAAAAAATACTAAGAATATTTACTGAGGGAAAAAGTATTTATTTAGGAAGTAAATATTCTGTTCAAAGGGACATAGATTCAATAAAGGATTTTATTTTAAGTAATGGAGATAAACATAGTATAATCATTGGATTAGGAACTGGAGAGTACATAGAAGAAATAGAGCCTTTAATTAAAGAAGATAATAAGCTGATTATAATCGAACCTAATATTGAGGTTTATAATAAATATATCTATGGAAAAGAAAATAAGTATGAAAACATAGCAATAATTTCTATGACAGATGAATTTTTAAAGTATTTAGAAATGTATATTGGAAGCATTGCTTTAAAATCCTTTGTAGTTCAAGAATACCCTAATTATAGAAATGCATATCCTGCAGAAGTTCATAATATTTATGAGCTTATTAGAAGCGTCACAAGAAGAAGAGTTATTAATAGAAACACCAATATATTTTTTTCTAAGATTTGGTTTGAATCTACCATTTCTGATCTTAAATATTTAAGTAAAAGTAAAAATATAGTGAATATGAAAAATGCATATAGTGGTAAACCAGCAGTTATAGTATCAGCAGGACCATCACTATCCAAGAACATAAGTCAACTTAAACAGTTTGAAGATAAGGCTGTGATTTTTACTGGAGGAAGAACATGGAGAACTCTAATAGAAGAAGGAATAAAGGCGGATTTTCTATCTATAATAGATGCCCATGAATTATCTTATGAATTGGTTGATGAAGTTATTAATAAAGAAGAGGTAACATTAGTACATTCAGAGATTTTGCCTAATAAAGTTCTGAAATTACATAAAGGAAATAGAGTGTTCTATCCTTATGCACCTTGGATAAATGATATAGTGGAAAATCCTAATTATAATTTTACTCATTCATCTGTTGCACATACTTGTACAAAATTAGCTATGTATATGGGATGTAATCCTATAATATTTTTAGGTCAGGATTTAGCATATACAGATGATAAGGTTCATGCAGAAAATGCTGAATTTGTACAAGAAAAGTATAAGGATAAAGAAGATATCACTAAGGTAGCTGATAACTTTAGTCCGTACGTGGAAGATATATATGGAAATAAGGTAAGAACAAGTATGACATTAAATTTTTTTAGAGAAGAATTTGAGGAAATTATTAAGGAAAACTCTCAAATAGAATTTATTAATTCCACAGAAGGCGGAGCAAATATCAAGGGAACACAGATTAAAAAATTTATGGATAATAAAGTTATGTTTGATAATGTAATAGATAAGAATCATATATCTGTTAATTATGAAAATATGATTGGATGTATAAGCGATGATAAAGTTATAGATATAATTGATTGTGCTATAAATTATTTAAAAGAGTTAGAGATAAAATTAATAGAAGCTATAAAACATAATGAAAAGTATTATGATAATTTTACTAGTAAACATAAAATATTAAAGAGCTCATTAAAGATTTTAGAAGATACAGATAAATTTATAAGAGAAATACCTAAAGAAATTAGATTTATAGAATATTTATTTGCAGATACTATTAATATCGTTTTATATAATCCAGATTATAAAATTGGAAATGAAGATACGGAGTTAAGTAAGGCTAAGAAAATATATGAAAAAAGTAAAATACTATATTCAAACTTGTTAAATGAAGCTGAATATGCATTAAAATATATAAAAAATGAAAGAAAATCTATATGTAAAGGGGAAACTTACAGTGAATATTAAGGAATTTGCAGAAAATTTAGTAGAACTTATTAGTATAAATAATGAAGAAACAAGAAACAATGGGGGTAAAATAAATACTCAAGTGTTTGAAAGTATACTTGAATATATACAAATATTCATGACAGAAGCTATAAAAGTAAATAGTAATTGTATTAATATAGAAAAATTCAATGAAATTCTTAAAGAGATATTAGAAGCCCTAAAAAACAATGATTTAATCTTAATGAGTGATATGTTTGAATATGAGATTATACCAGAAATAAATAAAGTTATAGAACAATTAAGTTAATGAGGTGTATTAGATGAGTAAAAAGGTATTAATAACAGGAGCAGATGGATTTATTGGAAGTCACCTTACAGAAACACTTTTAGAAGAAGGTTATGATGTTAAGGCATTTACATATTATAATTCATTTAATTCATGGGGCTGGTTAGATACATTGTCTAAAGATAAGTTAAAGGAAATTGAAGTGTTTACAGGAGATATAAGAGATCCTAATGGAGTTAGAGAAGCTATGAAAGGAGTAGATGAAGTATTTCATCTTGCAGCCTTAATTGCAATTCCTTTTAGTTATCATTCACCAGATTCTTATGTTGATACTAATATAAAAGGAACTCTGAATGTGCTACAAGCTGCAAGAGACTTGGAGACTGAAAGGATACTGGTAACTTCTACGTCAGAAGTTTATGGAACAGCCCAGTACGTACCTATAGACGAATTGCACCCATATCAGGGTCAATCTCCTTATTCAGCAACTAAGATAGGTGCAGATAGGTTAGCTGAATCTTTTTATAGAAGCTTTAATATGCCGATTTCTATTGTTAGACCATTTAATACATACGGCCCAAGACAGTCAGCTAGAGCTGTTATTCCAACAATAATTACCCAATTATTATCTGGAGAAACTGAAATAAAATTAGGTTCTTTAACACCTACAAGAGACTTTAATTTTGTTAAGGATACAGCAAGAGGATTTATAGAAATTGCTAAATCAGATAGAACCATAGGCGAAGAGATAAACATAGCTACTCAAGATGAAATATCCATAGGAAGATTAGCAGAGGAAATGATAAGACAAATAAATCCAAATGCAAAAATCGTATGTGATGATCAAAGATTAAGACCTGATAAAAGTGAAGTAAATAGATTATTAGGTTCAAATGAAAAAATTAAGAAGTTAACAAATTGGTTGCCTAGTTATACTTTTGAAGAAGGAATTAGAGAAACTATAGAATGGTTTAGAAAACCAGAAAACTTAGCTAAGTATAAAGCTGACATATATAATATTTAATTAAAGGAGATGGGCTAAGTGAAGAAGTTTATTCCGCTTTCAGTACCTAATTTAAAAGGAAATGAATTAAAGTATGTAGTAGATGCAGTAGAAAAAGAATGGGTATCTACTGGTGGAGCATATATAAATGAATTTGAGGATAGCATAGCTAAATATCTTAATGTTGAATCTGCCGTTGCTTGTCAAAGTGGAACTGCTGGTATTCATTTATCGTTAATTTTAAGTGGAGTAGATGCTGGAGATGAAGTCATAGTTCCTACATTGACATTTATTGCAGCAGTAAATCCTGTTAGATATATTGGAGCAGAACCTATATTTATGGATTGTGATGATTCATTAACAATGGATGCTAATAAACTAAAAATGTTTTGTGAAGAAGAGTGTGAATTTATTGGTGGAAAATTAATAAATAAGCTTAATAGGAAGCATATAAAAGCCATAATTGTAGTTCATGTTTTTGGTAATAGTGTAAATATAGAGAGGATAATGGATATTGCACAAAAATATAACCTTAAAGTTATAGAGGATGCAACAGAAGCATTAGGAACTAAATTCATTTCAGGAAAATATATTGGAAAGTATGCGGGAACTATAGGTGATTTTGGAGTGTACTCGTTTAATGGAAATAAAATAATTACCACTGGTGGAGGTGGGATGATAGTATCAAATCATCCGGAACTTTTAGCAAAAGGAAAATACCTCTCTACGCAAGCTAAAGATGATGAACTTTACTATATACATGATGAAATAGGATATAATTATCGAATGACTAATTTACAAGCAGCACTAGGGGTTGCGCAATTAGAACAATTAGATAAATTTATAGAAATTAAGAAAAAAAATTATGAGTTATATAATAATGGATTGAAAAATACTAAAGGATTAACAATGCTTGATTTTAATAATAATATACAACCCAATTATTGGTTTTATTCTTTATTAATAAATAATGATATATATCCATTAAGAGTTAAAGAAATTATTCCGTATCTTAAAGAAAAAAATATACAAGTAAGACCAATATGGAATTTAATTCATACTCAAAAACCGTATAGAGAATCAAGAGCTTATAAAATAGATAGAGCTAATTATTATTTAGAAAATGTGATAAATATTCCATGTAGTAGCAATTTAACAGAAGAAGAAGTTAATTATGTTATTAATGTTTTGAATAGTATTTAAAGCATTATTAAGTATGGGGAGATATAGCTATGAATATTCAGGATATAATAATAAATGAAGAGATAAGTATAAGACAAGCTGCTAAGATTTTAGATAAAACTGCCAAGCAGGTTTTACTTATAACAGAAGATAATAAGTTAAAGGCTATACTTACAGATGGCGATATAAGAAGATGGATTTTAAAGAGTGGGGATTTGTCGGCACCTGTAAAAGAAATTGCTAACTATTCGCCTAAATATATAACAGAAACAGAGAGATATAAAGCTAAAAGACTTATGAAGAAATATTCAATTAGTTCTATACCTGTAGTTAGTATTGAAGGGGAAGTAAAATCAATAATATTTTGGAACGACTTGGATATGTCTAGTGTTGAGAAGAAGCCTTCATTAGATATACCAGTGGTAATTATGGCTGGAGGGTTAGGCACTAGGTTATATCCTTACACTAAAATTTTACCTAAGCCTCTTATACCTATTGGTGATATACCTATAGTAGAAAGAATAATTAATAGATTTAAGGAATTTGGATGTAATGAATATTATTTAACCGTTAATTATAAGAAAAATATGATTAAAGCATATTTTGAAGAAGTAGTTAAGAATTATAATATATACTATATAGAAGAAGATAAACCGCTAGGTACTGGAGGGAGCCTTTATTTTCTTAAAGATAAAATAAAGAGCACATTTTTTGTATCTAACTGTGATATATTAATAGATAGTGATTATGAAGCCATGTATGAGTATCATAAAGAAAATAAAAACTTTATTACTATGGTATGTGCAGTTAAAAATATGGTAATACCTTATGGTGTAGTTAATTTAAATAATGAAGGAAATATACAGAGTATGGTAGAAAAACCTGAGTATTCATTTTTAACTAATACAGGAATGTACATAATAGAGCCTGAGGCACTACAATTAATAAAGGAAGACACATTTATTCACTTACCTGATATAGCAAAAGAATGTATGGATAAAGGAATGAAAGTTGGAGTTTATCCAATAACAGAGAGAGCTTGGATGGATATGGGACAACCAGATGAAATGCAAGAAATGATGAAAAGATTAGAGGAAGGTTAATGAAAAAGATTGTATTAGTAGGTGGAGGAGGGCACTGTAAAAGTGTCATTGACTCCATAAGAAGTAAAAATGAATTTGAAATAGTAGGTATTACAGATCCTGTTGACAAAGGGGAGATACTTAATGTTAAGATACTTGGAACGGATTATATATTACAAGATATGCATAATCAAGGTGTTGAATATGCATTTATTACAGTTGGAAGTATTGGAAATCCTAAATTAAGAATTACTTTATATGATATGCTAAGTAAAATAGGATTTAAATTTCCAGCTATAATAGATAAAACGGCTATTGTATCGGAAGAATGTGGTATAGGTGAAGGAACTTTTGTAGGAAAAGGTGCTATAGTAAATGCAGAAGCTATAATAGGGAAACAAGCTATTATAAATACAGGAGCTATAGTTGAGCATGACTGCCTAGTTGGAGATTTTGTACATATTGCTCCAGGAGCAACTCTGAGCGGAGGAGTGACCATAGAAAAGTATTGTCATGTAGGAACAAATGCTACTATTATTGAGGGAATAAGTGTAGTCAAAAGTACTGTAATTGGAGCAGGATCCGTAGTAATTAATTCAATAGATAAAGTATCTAAAGTATATGGAAATCCAGCAAGGGGGAAAGAATATGAATAAGGTATTTATTATTGCAGAAGCTGGTGTTAATCATAATGGAAGTGTTGAAGTAGCAAAAAAGTTAATAGATGAAGCAGTAATAGCAGGAGCTGATGCAGTTAAGTTTCAAACCTTTAAAGCGGAAAATTTAGTGACTAAGAATGCTAAACAAGCTAAATATCAAGTAAGAAATTTAAGCGAAGAGACTTCGCAGTTTGAAATGCTGAAAAAGTTAGAATTGGATTACGCTGAATATAGAGAGTTGGTAGAATATTGTAAAAGGAGACATATAATGTTTTTATCATCACCATTTGATATAGAAAGTATAGAGTTTTTAGATAACTTGGGAATTGAAGTATTTAAAATTCCATCTGGAGAAATAGAAAATGTACCTTACCTTGAAAAGGTAGCTAGAATAGGTAAAAAGATTATCTTATCTACAGGAATGAGTGATTTATCAGACATAGAATTTGCTTTAAGCACTCTAAGAAATAATGGTAATAATGAAATTATTGTATTACATTGTAATACAGATTATCCTACTAATATGAATGATGTAAATTTGAAAGCAATGGAGACAATAAAAGAAGCATTTAAGGTTGATGTTGGATACTCTGATCATACAGAAGGAATAGAGGTTTCAATTGCAGCTGTAGCAATGGGAGCAAAGGTAATAGAGAAACATTTTACACTTGATAAAACTATGGAAGGACCTGATCATTTAGCTAGTTTAAATCCAGATGAGCTTAGGATGATGATTAAGTCTATTAGAAATATAGAAAAGGCTCTTGGAGATGGAATCAAGTATCCCACCACTGTAGAAAAAGAAAATAAGAAGATAGTAAGGAAAAGTATCGTTGCTAGTGTAGATATAAAATGCGGTGAAGTTTTCACAGAAAAAAATTTAACTGTTAAGAGACCTGCAAGTGGAATAAACCCCAAGATGTGGCACGCTATAATTGGTATGGTTTCTAAAAAAGATTATAGAAAGGATGATCTAATTCAATGGTAAAAAGAATATGTGTGATTACTGGAACAAGAGCTGAATATGGATTACTGAAGCCGTTAATAATGAAAATGATAGATGATAAAGAGATAGATTTAAAATTGGTTGTTACAGGAATGCACATGTCAACAGAATTTGGACTTACATATAAATTGATTGAAGAAGATGGCATAGTTATTGATGAAAAAATAGAAATATTACTAAGTTCAGATTCACATGTAGCTACTTCAAAAGCAATGGGATTAGCTATTATTAGCTTTAGTGAGTATATTAATAGAACTAAGCCTGACATGGTAATTGTACTTGGTGATAGATATGAAATATTGGCTGCAAGTATTTCAGCTATGGTAGCTAATGTTCCTATAGCACATATACATGGAGGAGAGATAACCGAGGGAGCACAGGATGATGTATTTAGGCACTGCATAACTAAATTGAGTTATCTTCATTTTACAAGTACTGAAAGTTATAGAAAGAGGGTAATGCAGTTAGGGGAAGAGCCTCATAGAGTTTTCAATGTTGGAGCTATAGGAATAGAAAATATTAAAGTATTAAAATTATTATCCCAGGAAGAGATAGAAAAAAGTATAAATTTTGTTTTGAATAAAAAATTTGCGCTTGTTACATTTCATCCAGTTACACTAGAACAAGGATTAGCAGAGATACAGATTACAGAGTTATTAGGTGCTTTAGAAGAATTTGATGATATGAAATTTATAATTACAAAAGCTAATTCTGATAATGAGGGGAGAAAAATAAATAGAAAGATAGATGAATTTATATCTAAAAACCCAGAGAAATATATTGGTTTTGTTTCTATGGGACAACTAAAATATTTAAGTGCTATGAAGTATTGTAGTATGGTAATAGGGAATTCATCTAGTGGAATTATAGAAGCTCCTTCCTTTAATATCCCTACTATAAATATTGGTGATAGACAAAAGGGAAGATTGCAAGCTAAAACGGTAATCAATTGTGACCCTATTAAAAGTGATATTATTAAAGCAATAAAAAGAGGACTAAGTAAAGAATTTAAAGATAAAATATCAAAGATTGAAAATCCATATGGAGATGGAGATACATCTAACAAAATACTATATGAAATAAAAAAAGCGTTAAGCAAAGAGATAGAGTTAAAAAAAACTTTTTACGATATAAATATGATGTGAAAGGTAAAAGTATAAATGTATAGTAATAAAAGAATCTTAGCAATAATACCTGCAAGAAGCGGTTCTAAGGGGCTAAGGCATAAAAATATAAAATTATTAAATGATAAGCCATTAATAGCATATACCATTGAAGCTGCTATTGAAAGTGATATATTTACCGATATAGTTGTTTCTACTGATTCAGAAGAGTATGCCAATATATCTAAACGATATGGAGCAAGTATACCATTTTTAAGACCAGATGAATTAGCTAGCGACATAGCTAGTAGTACAGATATGATTGTGTATACCATTCAAAGATTAAAGGAGTTAGGGAAAGTATATGATTATTTTATGTTACTACAACCTACTTCACCCCTAAGAAAAGCTTTAGACATAAAAAAATCATTAGATTTATTAATAGAAAACAAATTAGATTCTGTAGTAAGTGTTTGTGAGGCTGAACATTCTTTAAGTATATATAATACATTGAGTGATAGTTTATCTTTAGAAGGTTTTATAAATAAAAACAGTGCAACTCGAAGGCAAGATGACAAAAAGTATTATCGTATAAATGGTTCAATATATATATCTAATGTTGAAAAATATTTAAGCGAAAGGGATTTCTACGGAAAGAAAAGCAAAGCATACATTATGAGTAGAGAAAGCTCAATAGATATTGATACAGAGCTAGATTTTAGAATTGCAGAATATATTATGGCCCAAAATATATAATTGAGCTAATTATGTTGAGGTCAAATATCACTCAGCATAATGCTATGGAATATTCATACTGGTCTTTCATTCATTAAGAGGTGATAAATTTGCATTATAAACTAAACACACTATATTTTAGTGCTACAGATACAACTAAGAAAGTAATATCTGGTATAGCAGAAGGACTTTCGGAAGCTATGAACCTAAAGGAAAGCATAAATAGTATTGATTTTACCTTACCAAAGATAAGGGAGAAATCTGTATCTTTTTCAAAGGATGATATTGTTATTGTAGGAGTTCCAGTTTATGCAGGGCGAGTGCCTAATGTGCTTTTAAGGTATATAAATTCTATTGTGGGTAATGGTGCGTTGGCTGTCGCAGTGGTGGTTTATGGAAATAGAAATTATGATGATGCTTTGATAGAGTTAAGAGATATATTAGAACTAGATGGCTTTAGGGTTATTGTGGGGGCTGCATTTATAGGACAACATTCTTTTTCTAAAACCTTAGCTAAGAATAGACCTGATGAAAAGGATATGGATATAGTTAGGAATTTTGCTGATAAAATATATAGTAAAATTGCTGCTGGAGAAGATGGACAGGATCTATTAATAAATGAACAAAAGCCTTATAGAAATTATTATATGCCTAGGGATGAAAAGGGAGAGCCTATTGATATAAGAAAGGTGAAGCCCAAAACTAAGGATAGTTGTATAGATTGTAAACTTTGTGCTAGTGTTTGTACCATGGGCTCTGTTGATCTTGAAGATGTGACTAAAGTTAATGGAATTTGTATTAAATGTTGTGCATGTATTAAAAAATGTCCTGTAGAAGCAAAGTATTTTGATGATATTGGATATTTAAAGCACAAAGAAGAATTAGAAATAAATTTTATACATAGAAAAGAACCAGAATTATTTTTGTAAACAGATAATTGTAAAAAGCATTAATGGCTAATAATAGCTGTTAATGCTTTTTATATGTGATAAAGTTTAAAAAAAACCATAAAGTTATAATGTTAAATATCGATAATATTATTAATTTTAATTATATATTACTAAAATTTTGTGACAGAGGAGATTAAATTTATGAAAAGCTTAAAATGGAAAATAACTACTATTATTCTTACTATTATTATAATTATTTCGTTGTCTATGATGTTTATGGGACTTTTTAAGTCATTTAGTGTTACTAAAAATATTATAAACAAACAATCAGAAGATGCAATAGGTTCAGGTTATAGTGTGCTAGATATTTATCTTAAGGAGCAGTTTGGTACATTAAGTCTTAATGATGATGGGAAACTTATAGACTCTAATGGTAAGCCCATTGATGGTGACTATGAGTTTATTGACGAATTAGCGGAAGGTATGGATATACTTGCTACTGTCTTTGCTAAGTCTGGTGATGATTATGTGAGAGTTTTGACCACAATTAGAGATGATAAAGGGGAACGAATTATTGGAACAAAATTGGATGCTAGTGGTAAAGCCTATGAAGAGATTTCAAAGGGGAATGAATATTTTGGAGAAGCTGATATATTAGGTGAAAAGTATATGACAAAATATGCACCTATTTTTGGTGATAATAATGAAGTCATTGGTATTTATTATGTTGGAAAATCTGTAGAATCAATTTTAGATATATATAATGAAGGTGTATTATCTACCATAAAATCGGTAGTTATAGTAATTGTTATTGGACTACTTATATCTGTTGCTATAAGCTATAGCTTAGGGGCATCAATTACAAAACCTATAGTTGCTTTAACTAATACTATAAAAAAACAGTCAAATTTAGACTTTAAGTTTAATGAAAAAGATGAAACATTAAAATATATGAAAAGGAAAAATGAAATAGGAATTATGGCAAATTCTCTGAAGGTTATGGAGGACAATGTAAGAGACTTTGTTATAAAAACTTCAGAAGGTGCAGAAAAGGTAGTGGCAACTTCCCAGGAACTAACAGCAACAGCAGAACAGTCAGCCATAGCTTCTGAAGAAATATCAAGAACTATAGAAAATATAGCTAGTGGAGCAAGTAGCCAAGCTCAAGATACAGGAGAAGCAGCTTTAAGTGTAGAAGAAATGGGTAGTTTACTAGAAGAGAATAAAGAATATACAGAGGAATTAAATAACGCAGCAAAGGATATAGAAAAGGAAAAAGAAGAAGGTTTTATTATATTAAAAGATTTAGTATTAAAAACGGGAGAAAGTAATAATGCTTCTAAACAGGTGTATGAAATTATATTAAGTAATAACGAAAGTGCAGAAAAGATAGAAAAGGCAAGTACAATGATTCAGTCTATATCGGAACAAACAAATCTACTTGCTTTGAATGCAGCTATTGAAGCAGCGAGAGCAGGCGAGCATGGAAGAGGTTTTGCCGTAGTAGCAGAAGAGATAAGAAAACTTGCTGAAGAATCTAATAATTTTACAGGAGAAATCAAAACTGTAATAGAAGAGTTAAAATTAAAATCTGAAAATGCAGTAAATAGAATGAAAGAAGTAAAAGGGATAATTGATTCCCAATCTGAAAGTGTAGAAAAAACTGAAGAAAAATTTCATAGAATATCAAATTCTATAGAAATAACTAATAATGTTATAGATAAGCTTAATGAATCATCAGAAAAAATGAATGAAAGTAAAGAAAAGCTTGTAGACTTAATGCAAAATCTATCTGCTATAGCAGAAGAAAATGCAGCAGGAACTGAGGAAGCTTCAGCAGCTATAGAAGAACAATCAGCAAGTATCGAAGAAATAGCCAATGGTAGTGAAGGATTGGTAAATATTATAGATGAACTACAAGGTATTATCAATAAATTTACAGTATAAATATTCCACGGGGTCAGACCCCGAGGAAAAGAATTCCTGGGGGTCTGACCCTATGGTGATTTTTTCAATTAAATTTGGTCACAGGCATTTGTAAAAGAATGGTTCAATCCCTGCATTTTACATGGTATAATAAAATAGTATGAAGATGAATATACTATGGTTTTAAGAGAAAAAATAATTAAAAAGCAGGTGGCTTTACAGGTGGCTTTATATGAACAATGATATTCGCTGGAAACAGAGATTTTCTAATTATAAAAAGGCTACATCACAACTAACGGAGTTTATAGAAAAAGGTGACCTTAATAAATTTGAAGTTCAAGGTTTAATAAAATGTTTTGAATATACTTTTGAATTAGCATGGAAGACTATGAAAGATTATCTTGAATTAGAAGGATTTGAAGTAAAAAGTCCAAGGGGAACGATAAAAACTGTTTTTCAAATTCAGTTGATTGAAGATGGACATATATGGATTGATGCATTGGAAAAGAGAAACTTAATGTCATATACTTATAATGAAGAAGTGGCTGAAGAAGCAGTAGAGCTTATTCGTAAATCCTATTATCCTATTATTAAAAAATTATATTCTAAATTGGAGGAATTACAGTGAGTTTTGGGCTAAGAGAATTAGATTTAGAATATATAGTTAGTGTTATAAGAGGATTTGATGAGATTGAAAAAGCATCTATATTTGGTTCCCGTGCTAAGGGTAATTATAAGCCAGGCTCAGATATTGATATAGCTGTCTATGGAGAAAATATAAATTTGGATATTTTATCAAAACTTAATTCAATACTGGAAGAAAAAAGTCCTATGCCGTACTTTTTGACATAGTTGATTATTCACATTTAAAGCATAAGGAATTAAAGGAACATATAGATAGGGTAGGGAAAGTTATCTTTTCTAGGTGACGGGCACTTGTGAAAGAATGGAAAAGCATTAATGGCTAAAAATAGCTGTTAATGCTTTTGCTAATCATAAAGTAATTAATAAAAAGTGACGATAAGTAAAATGGATTTAGTTGTCAACATAGTTTAAATAAATGGAACTTTATTCCATGGGGTCAGACCCCAAGGAAAAAAATTCCTGGGGGTCAGACCCCGTGGTAATTTTTGTGAGGAGTGAGATAATGAGATTAAGTAGAAATATGTCCGCTATGAGGATATTTAATAGCTATACTAAAAATTTAGTAGCTCAATCTAAGGCTTATGGTAGTATTAGTTCAGGTAATAAGATACAGACCTATAGAGATGATCCTAATGCTAAGGCTAAGAGTGATAAGTTGAAGTTAGAGATTAGAGGTCTTCAAATGGCCACTAGAAATATTCAAGATAGTGTAAGTCTTATGCAAACCATGGATGGTGGTATGCAAAGTATAAGTGAAGCCTTACAAAGGTCTAGAGAACTTATGGTTCAAGCTGGAGGAGCAACTACGCCGGAAGATAGAGCAGTTATTCAAAAGGAAATAGATGAGAATCTAGAACATATAACTTATACTGCTAATAATACGGAGATGAATGGTGTAAAGCTGTTAGCCGATAAAAATAATCCAGGTGATACAGTGGATCTACTTATTGGAGCAACTAGTGACTATGTAACTAAACTGCCAACATATAATTTAACATCTACAGGACTAGGACTTGTGAATGCTGACGGTAGCAATAAAATAAGTGTGGAGAATATGAATGATGGATTAGAACGCTTAGATGATGCTATAGATAAGCTTAATTCTGGAAGAGGAAAGTATGGAGCTCTAAGTAATAGAATGGAGTCTACTGCAGATTATACCAGTGAAATAGTAGGTAAGGTTGAAGGAGCAGAAGGTGAAATTACTGGTACTGATATAGCACTAGAAATGGTTGAATATGCTAAAAACTCAATTTTAGTGGAATCAGGTATGGCTATGATGGCTCAAAGTAATGAATTTCCACAGGATATTCTACAAATATTGAGCAATGTATATCCTAATAGGTAGAGAAAAAGTAATTTCGTGTAGCAAATAAGGAATTTTAAGTAAAAAGTAAATAATTTACGTTTAAAAGGTTGAATGGAAGAAAAATATAGTATATAATGCAGATATGTGAAAAAATTAAATAGGCAAAATTGACGAAAGTTAGTGACGCAAAGCTATAGGGGCTAAGCCTAAGGGTATGCCAGCCAGTTGCCAAAGAGTAAGTATACTTTTTGTTTTAGGTATTATAGAAGTAAATAATATTTTTATTTTAACCTTGTTGTAATT
This sequence comes from Clostridium sp. UBA5712, assembly GCF_002419845.1. Lineage (NCBI taxonomy): Bacteria > Bacillati > Bacillota > Clostridia > Eubacteriales > Clostridiaceae > Clostridium > Clostridium sp. UBA5712. The sequence goes on from NZ_DIGW01000014.1 coordinate 95,473, forward strand.
AAAAGCTACTCTTTTTGAGTAGCTTTTTTTATATAAAATTTATAGTTTTTCATATAAAAGTTGCAATTGGCTTTATAAAATATACCATATTGTAAATGATTACCCAGGTTCATGTTTTACAATGAGTATTTTACATAAGATTACATGTAACCATTATTATTCAATCTTTACCATACTGTTTTTTACTAATGATGAATTTTGTAGATTTATTTCTATTTAAAGTAAGTTTAAAGTGTATAAAATAAATAAAAAATCGTATAACTAACAAAAAAAAGAAGGGATTTAAGTATTTATGTCTAATTTATAAACATTAAGTATGTTTAAGTGGAAAATGGAGGTATAAAATGTCACAAAATGAAGTATATGGATTGTTAAAAAAATCTATGAATGTAACTGTTGAGGCTAATAAGGTTATTGCTAATAATATTGCAAATGTAAATATAAAAAACTATAAGAGATATTATGTTCCCTTCGAACAGGTTATGGAAGAGTCAACAGCTAATGGTAATTTAAAAACTACAAATGAAAAACATATAGGCATTGGAAGCAAAGATGTACAAGTTAAAAGAGATGATAGTGCATCTATGCGAGAAGATGGTAATAACGTGGATATTGAAACAGAAATGACAAGTCAAGCTGCTAATACTATGATGTATGAATCTTTAGTTAGATTTGCCAGTGGAAAGCTAAATAGTACAAGTAGAGTTATAAAAGGAGGGAACTAAAAGTGGAGGCATTTAGAGGAATGAGAATTTCAGCTAGTGGTCTTACTGCAGAAAGATTAAGAATGGATACTATCTCTTCTAATATTGTTAATGCAGGAACTACTAGAGGAAAAGATGGGAAACCTTATGTAAGAAAGATTGCTATGTTTCAAGAGAACTTAAAGGAAGCCTACAATAAAAGCAATGGAAAAGTAGAGGACAAGTTAAATGGGGTTAAAGCAGTTGGCATTGTAGATGATGAATCAGAACTTATTAAAGTATATAATCCAAGTCATCCAGATGCGGATGAAGAAGGATTTGTATCTATGCCAAATGTAAATATCTCCAATGAAATGGTGGAGTTAATAGCATCAAGTAGAGCTTATGAAGCCAATGTCAATGCAATGAACGCACAAAAAAGTATGTTTTTAAAAACTTTAGAAATAGGTAAATAAAAGATGGGAGTAGTACTTTATGATGAACAATTACATACCAAATGCAACAATTTTTCAAAATGAGCTAAGGGAAATTTATGGGGTAAAAGAAAAGGATACTGAAGAGAATAGCACTTCGGGTGGCACAGGATTTGCAGCTGTTATAAAGGATGAATTGCAAAAGGTCAACGATCTACAAGTTGAAGCAGATAACAATGTAACAGGATATATTGCAGGAGAAAAAAGTATCCATGAAGTAGTATTAGCTACAGAAGAGGCATCTATGTCCCTAGAGCTTGCTATTCAAATAAGAAATAAGCTAGTTGATGCTTATAAGGAATTTAATAATATGCAAGTATAATGGGGGTAAGGATTAGATGAGTAAGCTATCGGAGCTAATGAAGAAGATAAAAGATAAGTGGAATTCCATGTCGAAAACTAGAAAGATAGCTTTAGTGATAATTGCGGTGGTGACTTTTATAGCAGTAGGAACACTACTTTATGTATCACTTAAACCAAAGTATACGGTTTTATTTTCAAATATGGATTCCCAAGATTCAGGAAAGATTATAGCCAATCTAGAGGGCAAAGGAACTAAGTATAAAATAGAAGGAAATTCCATTTTAGTTGAAAAGTCTCAAGTAGATAAACTGAGAATGGAAATGCTGTCAGAGGTTCAAATAACAGAAGGAAGCCAAGGCTTCGAACTTTTTGATAAGGGTAGCATTGGGGCCACAGATGAAGAATCAAGAATAATGTATCAAAGAGCACTTTCTGGAGAACTTGAAAGAACTATAAAGGGTTTTGAAGAAGTTGAGGCTGCAAAAGTAAACTTAGTTTTACCAACCAACTCAGCCTTTGTAACTAAACCAACTCCTGCTAGTGCTTCAGTAACGGTAAAGTTAGTGCCAGGAAATGAACTTTCACCTGAACAAGTTAAAGCTATTGTACACTTAGTAACAGGTAGTGTGGAAAACTTAGATAAGGAAGACGTTACAATAGTATCAGACAATCTAAAGTTATTAACGGAAGGTTTGTTTGATAATGAAAAAGGGACCCAAGCTACTAGTACAGAAAATCAAATTGATTCAACTAAAAAAGTTGAGAAAGAATATGAAAAGAAAATCTTAAATGTATTAGAACCAATATATAAAGATAATGTAAAAGTATCTGTAAATGCACAGCTTAATTTTGACGCTGTAAAGCAGAATAATGTTACATATGATCCAAAGGGATCCGCAGTAGTAAGTGAGCATATTATTAAAGACAATAGTAAGGGTACTGAAAATACTTCAGGAAGTACTGTAGATAATAATATGACTAATGAGCAAGATGCAGAAAAAGATACTGAAAAAGCAGGCTATTCGGAAGAAACAAGAAATTTTAATAATACTAAGAGTGAAGAAACAGTTGTCAAGGCACCAGGTCAAGTGGAGAGAATTACCACATCTGTTGTTGTAAATGGAGATATGGATAATGCAACTAAGAATACTATAAAAAATTTAGTATCTGATGCCATTGGTTTTGATGAGGCACGAGGTGATGGAATTTCAGTTGAAAGCTTAACATTTAATGATGATTATAAAACACAAGCTGAAGAAGAAATTAACGCTATGAAGGAAGCAGAAGCAAAATCTAGGAGGATTAAGCTTATTGCTTTAGGAGTAGGAGCAGTTATAGCACTTATACTTATTATTGTAGTTGTTTCTATTATTAGAAGTAAGAGAAAAGAAGATGATGAAGAAGATGAAGAGGCTATAGAAGGGCTAGATGTAGTTATAGGAGATGAAACTTTAGAAACAGTGGCGGATTTATACAAAGATTTAGATTTAGAAGCAGAAACTGAAAGAGAAAAGATTATGAAAGAAGTTAAAAAATATGCAGAAAAGAAACCTGAACAGGTAGCGGATATTATAAAATCATGGATGACTGATGAAGAAGGGAGATAGTAATGGCTAAAACAGAAAAATTTACAGGTATTCAAAAGGCAGCAATATTATTTATCTCTTTGGGACCAGATGCATCTGCAGCAATAATAAAAAGATTAAATGAAAGAGATATACAAAAGATAACCTATGAGATTGCTAATATGTCATCAGTTAAAGCTGAGGACAGACAAGCTGTTTTAGATGAATTTATGGAATTAAATAAGGCTAAGGATTATATTCTTGAAGGTGGAGTAGAGTATGCTAGAAGCGTTTTATCTAAAGCTTTAGGAACTCAAAAGGCCAACGATATTCTAGAGAGAGTTACAGAGTTTTCACAGCAGTTTAGACCTTTTTCTATTGCTAGAAAAGCCGATGCAACTCAGCTTATGAATGTAATTTCAGGAGAACATCCTCAGACTATAGCATTAATACTTTGTCATCTACAGCCGGACAAAGCGGGACAGATAATGTCTGCACTTCCATCTGAATTACAGAGTGAAGTTGCTTTTAGAGTTGCTACTATGAGTAATATATATCCGGTGGTAGTGAAAGAAATTGAAGAGGTATTAAATAGTAAGTTATCTTCAGTGGTTACTAGTGAAAGTAGTGTTATAGGAGGAGTTCAATCTTTAGTTAATATACTTAACCAAGTTGATAGGACTACAGAGAAAAACATTACAGAAGGTCTTGAAAGGGAAGATATGGAACTTGCAGATAAAGTTAAGGAATCTATGTTTGTATTTGAGGATATTATTACTATCAATGATGTGGAAATTCAAAGAATTTTACGTGAGGTTGATAATAAGGAGCTATGTATGGCTCTAAAGGGTACTTCAGAACAAGTAATAGAAACTATATCAAGAAACCTTTCAAAACGTGCAGCAGCTACATTGAAAGAAGATATGGAATTCTTAGGACCTGTAAGACTTATGGATGTTGAAAAAGCTCAACAAAAAATTGTTGCCTTAATTAGAAGACTAGATGAAGCTGGAGAAATAACAATTGTAAGAGGTGGAGACGATGCACTCATCTTATAGGGTAATAAAAAGTGTTAATGTATGTGAAAGTGGAACCAAGGCAATAGATACAGACTTTTATATAGAGCCAGCTCCCATAGTAGAGGAGACTATAGAGCTTGAGGATACTAATCCTAGGAGCATGGAGGAGTATCTAAAACTAAAGAAAAAGGGTGAAGAAATAGTTGAAAATGCCCATAAAGAAGGGGAAGCTATTCTTGCAAATGCAAATGCAAAAGTAGAAGAAATCCTATATGAAGCCAAGGAAGATGGATTTAATAAGGGTTATGAAGAAGGCCATAGTATTGGTTATAAAGAAGGCTATGACAAGGCTTATGATGAAGGAGTAAAAAAAGGTGAAGAAATAATTCGAAATGCAAATTTTATTCTTTATCAAGCTAAGGAAGAGTATGATAAATTTCTTAAGTCTAAGGAGATGGGCATTAGAAAAATTATTGTAAATGCCGTAGAAAATATGCTTAAAAAGGAGCTTGAAAGTAAGGAAGCACTAAATGGATTACTTTTCAACATCCTATCTGAAGAGAAAAATGCCAAGATGATAATTATAAGGGTAGCACCTAACTATTTAGAAGAAATAGAGACAAAGATAGAAGAATTCAAGCATAGTATGGGCATCAGAGGAGAAGTTGTGGTTTTACAGGATAATTATTTAGATTATGGAACCTTAGTTGTTGAAAAGGATGATGGAAAAACCACCTTTACTATTAAGGGGAGCATAGAGAAACTAAAGGAAATTCTCATGGAAGCATAGAGGAAGATGGTATTATGATTAATTTGAATATAGGAGACATTGAAAAAAGTATTAGTAAAACAAATTTTAATCATATGGAAGGCATAGTTAAAAACATAATAGGTCTTACCATTGAAGTAAAAGGAGTTAAGGGTTTTGTAGGGGAAATTTTCCACATATATAATGAGGAAAACAAAACTATAGTCTGTGAAGTAGTAGGTTTTAAAGATGGAAATTTGATTCTTATGCCCCTTGGAAACCTAATAGGGATATCTCCTGGATGCAGAGTAGAGAGAACAGGAAAGCAGTTAAGTATAAAGTGTTCAGATGAACTTTTAGGAAGAGTTTTAGATGGAATTGGAAATCCTTTAGATGAAAAGGAATTGTCACTTTATAAGAATTATCCCTTGGAAGCTATGCCACCAGACCCATTGAAGAGAAGAAGAATTAAAGAAGTTCTTCCTACAGGGGTAAGAGCCATTGATGGATTTCTTACTTGTGGTGAAGGACAAAGGATTGGTATTTTTGCTGGTTCAGGGGTAGGAAAAAGTACTACTCTTGGAATGATTGCTAGAGAAGCTAAGGCTGATGTAAATGTAATATCCCTAATAGGAGAAAGAGGTAGAGAGGTTTTAGATTTTATAGAAAAAGATCTAGGTCAAGAAGGGTTAAAGAAATCTGTAGTAGTATGTGCTACATCTGATCAACCGGCTCTTGTTAGGCTAAAGGGTGCATTTACTGCTACAGCCATTGCGGAATACTTTAGAGATAAAGGATTAAAGGTTATTCTTATGATGGATTCTGTGACACGTTTTGCTATGGCACAAAGGGAAATTGGTCTTGCTATAGGAGAGCCTCCAGCTACTAAAGGATATACTCCTTCGGTTTTTGCAATGTTACCTAAACTTCTTGAGCGTAGCGGTATGTCTGATAAAGGATCTATTACAGCTTTTTATACCGTCCTTGTTGATGGAGATGACTTTAATGAACCAATTGCAGATGCGGTAAGAGGTATTTTAGATGGACATATTGTCTTAAGCCGTGAGTTAGCTACTAAAAATCATTATCCAGCCATAGATGTACTTAAAAGTGTATCTAGACTTATGCCAGAAATTGCAGAGGAAATCCATATAAAGGCTGCCTCACTTGCTAGAGATTTAATGGCCTCTTATAAAGAAGCTGAAGATTTAATAAATCTAGGAGCTTATGTAAAGGGAAGTAATTCTAAAATAGATATGGCCATTGAATATATAGATAGTATAAATGGATTTTTAACTCAAGAGATAAAAGAAGGTTGCGAAATTGAAGCTAGTAAAGACATGCTTATTAATATGTTTAAATAAAGGTGGTGTAAATTTTGGGACAAACTTATAAGTTTAAATTACAAAGGTTATTGGACTTAAGAGAAAAAGAAGAAGATGGTAAAAAAATAGTTTTTATGGAGGCCCTTAGGGATAAGAACAGGGTAGAAGAAGAACTTAAAAGTCTAGAGGATAGCTTCCAAAGATACTCTACTGTGAATAATAACATGAGTGTAACTGAAAGAAAAATTCAGCATCATTACTTAAATCTATTAAATAGTACTATTGATATTACACAAGAAAAGCTTAAAACTGATGAAGAAAGAGTGAAGCTCACTAGGAAAGAATTAGTTACTGCTCAAGTAAATAAAAAGATTGTAGGCATATTAAAAGATAAGGATCAGGCAGCATTTATAAAAGAAGAAAATCGAATAGAACAAATTCAAAATGATGAATTTGCACTTTATGGATTTATACGTGAGTGTGGGAGGCGATAAATTTGATGGAAATGGCACAATTTAGTGTTGGAAATGACCTGTATAAAGGTAGTAGTACTAGTGATAAAGTTAAAAAGTCTGAAGGAAATAAAGGATATTCTAATAAGGAATTTTCCAAGGAACTTAAAAACTACAGTACAGATAATGAAAGCTCTAAAACTAAATCAGTAAATTCTATTAAGCAAGAAAAAGTTAAAGAGCCTTCGAAGGATTACATATTGAGCTCTGAGGAAGTTCATGAAGGTGAAAAGCTAAGTACCTCAGAAGATATGCAGTCACTAATAAATCTAATAATAGCTCTTTTGAATAAGAAGGATCCTTCTAAGGATGAAATGGTTTCTTCTGATCTTATCAGTGGAAATGAAGGTAAAGTGGAACTACAACCTTTATTAGACCTTTTAGGAAGTGAAAAAAGGGCAAATGGCTTATTAGAATTATTAAGTGAAGCATCAATTAATAGTGACATGAAAAATAAACTTACAGAGTTATTAACTTTAATTAATGAAGATATTACTGAGCTAGACAATAGTAGTGAAAGTCTTATGAAACTATTAACAGCAGAAGAAGGTATAGATAATGATGATCTAATAAGTCAGTTACAAAAAATAGTTTCAATGAAAGATGCTAATAAAGAAGAGGAGCCTTTAAATATACCTAGAAGAATAGAACTGGAAGCTAATGTTATAGAAAAAAGTAGTGTAGTAGCTAGAGTAGAAGATAATGAAGAAAGTAGTAGTAGTAAAGATAGTAAGTTTTCAAAGGAAACAGCTATTTTGAATAAAGTAATTAATGGTGAAGAGAAGGATTCAAAGGTTACAAGAGCTGCTGATTTTATGTCATACTTTGAAAATAGTGTACAAAAATCAGGAGAAGTATCTAGTGAAAAGCCTATAGCTATTACAAAGAGTGATCTTAATAATGATGTGATAAAAGCTTTATCATACATGGATAAAAATGGGGTTAAGGATTTAACTGTAAAGATTTATCCTAAAGAGTTGGGTGAAATATCCATATCTGTAAGTATGGAACAAGGTGCTTTAAAGGCAATGATTAAGGCTACATCAAAGGAAACTGTAGAAATGTTAGCTTTAGGACTTAAGGACATAAATGAAAAGCTAAATGGAAACAACATAAAAATACAATCAGTAGATATAGGACTTTATGAAGAGGATACTACCTATTATGCTCATGGAAACAACCAAGGCAAAGCATATGAAAATGGTGGACAAAGAGGTAGTGAGAATGGTAGACAAGGGTCAGAGGTCAATATAGTTGAAGAGGATGTTATACCTGAAGCTAATGTGAAAGCCTCTAATGAGATAGATTTACTAGTTTAGGAGATGATGAAATGGCAATATCAACTAATAATACAACAGCACCTTGGGTTGAAGGAAACAAAACTAAAAATGGTACGCCTATTGTAAAACCAGGGGCAGAACTTGACAAAAATTCTTTCTTTAAAATATTAGCTGCTGAGCTTTCTAATCAGGATCCAACTCAATCACAAGATACTACTGCATATGTCTCACAGTTAGCTCAATTTACAACCCTTGAACAGATGAGTTCATTAAATTCTACAATGACTCTTTCATCTGCACAAGGATTAACTGGAAAATTTGTAGCTTTAGATGCATTGGATGCTAATGGAGTACCTCAGTGTGGCGTAGTTAGGGCTGTGTATAAACATAAGGGAGACGTTTATGTTACTGTGGAAGGTGTAGATGGAAAATATACAGATTATGAATATAGCCAAGTTACAGATGTCATTGATTCGGGAGATCCAAATATGGATAACTTAACCTTCTCTAATGCAGTAACATTGATGGGTAAAATTGTTGAAATAGCATTGCCAGCAGATACATCTGTAGAAAAGCCTAAGGGAGATGGCAAGGAAGAAGAAAAGCCAGTAAAGCCTAAGAGTATTACAGGGAAAGTTCTAGAAGTATATAGGGATGCAGAAGGCATAAAGCTTAAGGTTGAAGTTGAAGTTGATGGAAAAATAGAAATCAGAGATTACTTATTTGACTCTGTAATTGGAGTAAAAGGTTAATAAAATTACATTAAAAAATAGAGAATCGGAGGGATAGTATAATATGTTAAATTCAATGTACTCAGGGATATCAGGTTTAGGAGCAAATCAAAAAAAGTTAGATGTAATAGGAAATAACGTGGCTAACTCAGGAACTACTTCCTTTAAATCATCTTCAGTTACTTTTCAGGATAGTATGTATCAAAGTTATAAGGGAGCATCAGGTCCAGGATTAAACTTAGGAGGAGTTAACCCTTCTAGAGTTGGTATGGGAGTTTCTATACAAAGTATAGTAACAAACATGGCTCAAGGAAGTCTGCAACCAACAGGAAGACCTTATGATGTAGCTGTAGATGGAACAGGATATTTTATAGTAGCTAAAGGAAAAGAAAATGGCACAATAACAGTTAATCCAGATCAAAGTATGGAATCTACAACCTTAGAGAGCTTTTATACAAGAGATGGTTCATTTAAGGTAGATAGTAAGGGAAATCTTCTAAATTCTAATGGATATAGAATTATGGGTTATGCTATAAGTGATGGAACAGCAACATCTCCATTAGGTGGAATAGTTAATTATGTAGATGGAGAATCCGAAAACTTAAATGCTAATCAAAATGAATTAGTAGCACTTAAAATACCAGAAACTGTTTCTAAGCTGGTAACTGATAAAGATGGAAATCCAGAAGTAGATGCTGGTGGAAATCCAACAGGAAGAAGAGAAGATGTTAGAATTCAAGGTTTCTCTATAGAAAATGATGGACTAATTAAGGCTGTCCTTGCTGATGGTAGTACTACTGTTCTTGGACAAGTTGCCATGGCGTCATTTACTAACAATGAAGGTCTTGAGCAAAAGGGAAATAATATGTATTCTCCTTCAGCAAACTCAGGAAATCCATTAGCTAGAGTTGGTAAATATACTGATAAAGCTGCTTTAGGTGCAAGAGAAGACAATGGCAAGGCTTATGGACAAGTTTTAAATGGATTCTTAGAGATGTCAAATGTTGATTTATCTGCACAGTTTACAGATATGATAGTTGCAACTCGTTCTTTCCAGGCTTGCGGTAAAATCATCACTACTGCAGATGAAATATTACAAGAACTTGTAAATTTAAAAAGATAATTTATTTAAATATGTAAATGTGATTTTCCTTAGGCTAGGACGGTGCTTATATTGATCTTAGCTTAAGTAAATTTACTATATCATAGGAGGTATAGGAGAATATGATAGAGGTTAATCCCTTAAATGGAAACAAATTTATTCTTAATAGTAATCACATTGAAAAAATTGAAGAAATCCCAGAGACAGTAATTACCTTAGTCAATGGAAAAAAGTATTTAGTTAAAGAAAGTTCTAAAGAAATAGTTGATAAGGTTATAGAATTTAGACGAAAATACTGGGCAAATGTACGGTTGGAGGAAAGCAATGAAGAAGAATGATATGTTAACAGCTATAGGTTTTGTGATTGCAATTGTTCTTGTATTTTATGGAATGCTAAATGGAGGATCGTTAAAGCTATTCTTTGATGTACCATCCTTAGCTATAACAGTAGGAGGGTCCTTCGGTGCACTTTTAATGTCTTATCCAATGAATGAAATAAAAAGATTTATCAAGGTTGCAGCACAAGCTTTCAAAGAAGATGGAACATCTAAGGTAGATAATATTGCACTATTTGTTAATTTATCTAAAAAAGCTAGAAGAGATGGACTACTTTCTTTAGAAGAAGATATACAAGAGATTAGTAACGAGTTTGTTAAAAAAGGCTTAAATATGATAGTTGACGGTATTGAACCTGAATCTATTAGAGAAGTTATGACTTTAGAAATTAAAGAATTAGAAAAAAGACATGAAGATGCAGCATCTATGTTCACAACTTGGGGAGCATATGCTCCAGCCATGGGTATGATTGGAACATTGATTGGACTTATTCAAATGCTTGCTAACCTATCAGATGCAGACAACTTAGCATCAGGTATGGGTAAGGCTCTTATTACAACTTTTTATGGATCAATGCTTGCTAACTTAGTTGTACTTCCTATAGCAGGAAAGCTAAATTATAAAACATCTAAGGAAGTAAACCAAATGGAAATGATGATTGAAGGAGTACTTTCTATACAATCAGGAGTAAACCCAAGGGTAATTGAAGATAAAATGATAGTATATTTATCACCAGAGGATAGAGTAAAGTATTTAAGTAGTGTTAATCAAGGAGAGTAGGTGAATAATTATGGCCAAGAAAGACATAAAAACTGATGGGTGGTTAGCTACTTATGCAGATACTGTTACTTTGCTATTAACCTTCTTTGTTTTACTTTATTCACTATCAACTATAGACTCACAAAAATTTCAGCAGATAGCTGTAGCCATGCAAAGTGCTTTTAGTGGTAAGGCTGATAGGTCCATACTTGAATTTAACTCAAGTAGTGGTGATGTACCTATAGTTGGAAAGCCACAGCTTACAGTGGATGATATTCAAGAAAATGAAGACTTGGAAATTTTAGAGGACGTATTAACTTACATTAAGGAAAATGATTTAGAGAATGATGTTCAAATATATGAAGATGAAAAAGGTCTTAATATCCAGATGAAGGATTCGGTGCTTTTTGATACTGGAAAGGCAGAACTAAGGTCAGATAGTAAAAACGTATTAGATAAGGTTAGTGACTTAATTGGAAAGGTAGATAACAAGATTATAATTGAAGGTCATACAGATAATGTACCAATTAACACACCAGCTATGCCAAATAACTGGCATCTATCTTCTGCTAGAGCATTAAGCGTACTGGATTATTTTCTTGGTAGTAAAAAGATTTTAAATCCTCAAAGATTTTCAGCTCAGGGATGTGGAGAGTATAGACCTATAGCAAAAAACGATACGGATGAAGGTCGAGCTAAAAATAGAAGAGTTAATATTATAGTTGTAACTAATGTAAAGGAGCAAGGAAATGAGCAAGAAAAATAGTAATGGCAATGAGTTAGAAAAAGAAAAGGGCGGAAGTTCTAAATTAGTTCTAATTATAGTAACCGCTATAGTAATATTTGCACTTATAAGTGGAGCTGTATTTGTTGGATATACCATTGCAACAAAGAATGTAGGTAAAAATAATAATGGCACTAGTGAAAGTAATGTAGTAGAAAAGGAAGCTACCTTAAATTTAGACGAGTTCTTAGTAAATTTAAGTGATGAGGGAAAGTCTAAATTTGTAAAGGTGAAAATTTCCTTAGGTTCGAATTTAGAGAATAAGGATTTGCAAGAAGAACTTACAGCAAAGATTCCACAAATAAGAGACTGTATAAATAAGGTATTAAGAGCTAAGAAATCTACGGATTTCAAAACAGAGGGAGATGCTTTATTAAAAGAAGAGATAGTCGTAAAGGCAAATGAACTTTTAAATAGTGGTAAGATAACCAATATTTATTTCACAGATATAATTGTTCAATAGGTGACCTATGGATAGTCAATTGATTTTAACCTTATTAAAACTTGTAATATTTTTCCCATTAGTTATAGGATTAATTCTTTGGCTAGGGAAGACTGTTGAGAAATATAGTCACATAAACAGAAAATCTACAATGAGAGTAGTAGAGAGACTAACCATTAGTAAGGATAACTCTCTGCTCATTGTAAAGATAAGAGATAAATATTATTTAGTAACTTCAGCTCAAGGAAAAATAGAAATTGTAGAAGAAGTTGCAGGAGAAGATTATAAAGAAATTGAAATGATTAAATTAAAGAATAGTAGTGAGTTAAAACAAATTTTTAAAGACAAGTATCTTAAATGGAGAAAGTAAAATATTATTTTAGGAATAAAGGGATAATACATATGAAAAAATTTGATCTAAAAAAGTTTATAAAACCCATAACGCTAATACTACTGGTGTTTTGTGTTATTTCAATTAGTAGTAAAGTAGCTTATGCTACTGGAGATACCATGCCAATTCCAGATATAAATATATCCTTTGGTGATGGGGATGCAAAAACTCCTACTGAATATGTGGACAATATAAAATTATTATTAGTACTAACAGTACTTACAATACTTCCATCAATCCTTATAATGACCACAGGATTTATAAGAATTGTAACAGTACTTTCTTTCTTTAAGAGTGCTATAGGAGCTACATCACTGCCCAAACAAATAATTGTTGGGTTGTCCTTATTTTTAACTTTCTTTGTAATGGCACCTACCTTTTCAGAAATTAATGAAAAGGCAGTTCAGCCTTATATGAAGGAAGAAATAACAATGGATGTTGCTATAGATAAAGGGATAAAGCCCATGAGGGAATTTATGTTAAAGCAAACTAGAGTAAAAGATTTAAAGTTGTTTCTTGAAGCTGGAAAGGTAGAGGACGCTATTAAAGTAGAAAAGGATGCAGATGGTAAGGAAACTTATAATTATGATGATGTTCCACTTTATACAATTGTACCAGCCTTTGTTATAAGTGAGTTAAGAACAGCCTTTGAAATAGGATTTTTGTTATTTATACCATTTATATTGGTGGACATTGTAACAGCTAGTGTTCTTATGTCTATGGGTATGTTTATGTTACCGCCAGCTATGATTTCTCTGCCATTTAAATTACTTTTATTTGTATTAGTAGATGGATGGAATTTGTTAAGTCAATCCTTAATACTAGGATTTTAGAGAGGTGATGTAATATGACACAGACTATGGTGGTTGCAATATTACAGGATATGGTGAAGACAGCTTTAATGGCAGCTGGACCAATACTACTTACAGCTACGGTAGTAGGTCTTTTGATAAGTATATTTCAAGCCACAACTCAGATACAAGAACAAACTTTAACCTTTGTACCTAAAATAATAGCTGTGGCAATAGTGGGAATAATTACTGCCACATTTATAGGAAACACAGTGATAGGTTTTACTCAAAGAATTTTTTCAATAATTTCTAATATAGGAGCTTAGGTGGGATAACGTTGGTAGATATTTTAATGTTTATAGCTTTTTTAATGGTGTTTATGAGGATAACATCCTTGATTTTTACAGTGCCAACCTTTTTCCCAACAGGAACACCAAATATAGCAAAGATTGGTGTAGGACTTATTATATCCATGATTTTATCTCCCATAATCAGTACTGAAGCATTACCAGAAATAAGTAATATGTTTGTTTTAATAGTGCTTATAGGTAAAGAAGTAATTATAGGAATATGTCTAGGATATATAGTAAATTTACTGTTTAGTGTTGTACAAATGGCAGGACAAATTATGGATTTTTCCATGGGCTTTTCTATGATGAGCCTATTTGACCCAGTTGCAGGTGAAAACATATCAGTAATGGGAAGGTTGATGTACTGGATTTGTCTTGCTGTATTTATGTTAGTTGATGGACATCTTATTTTAGTGCAGTGTCTTATAGATAGTTTTACTTCAGTTCCTGTAGGAACTGTAACCTTTAATAAAGAAATTTTGGGATATATTATTCAAGTTGTATTTGAATTTTTTACTATTGGGATTAAGATTGCAGTGCCAATAATGCTTATAATACTTATGACGGAAATTGTATTGGGCTTGGTATCAAGAGTTATGCCTCAGCTTAATGCTATGATACTAGGAATGCCAATCAAGATTTTTGTTGGACTTGCAACCTTTGTAATTTCTATTCCTTTAATTATGAAAATTATAGCTTCAAATTTTGGTGCTATTAAGCATATATTCTCGGAAATATTCACTATGATGCCCTTTATATTAATTTCCGCATCTAATGATAGTGGAGATAAAACGGAAAAACCTACTCCTAAAAAACTTCAAGATGCTAAGAAAAAAGGTCAAGTAGCTAAAAGTAAGGAATTATCTTCTGCCTTAACTCTTTTAGCAGCTACTTTAGTTATAGCTATCTTAAGTAGCTTTGTGCTAAAGGTATTAAGCTCCAGTATGACAAAGTATCTAGGGAGTTACTTAAATTTTCAATTAAGCCAAGAGAGTTTAGTAGGACTTTTAATAAAGGTATTCATAGATATATTTAAAATATTTATACCAGTGGCAGTTCCTATTATGGTTATAGGCGTAATTGGATCAATAATTCAAACTGGTTTTATATATACTGGAGATCCATTAAAACCTAAGTTTAGCAAACTAAATCCTATAAGTGGATTTAAAAGAATGTTTTCTATAAGATCCTTAGTGGATTTAGTAAAAAATTTAGGTATTGTTTCTATTGTAGGATATATAGGATATAAGTTTGTTATAGATAATTACTATAGTCTTTTGAACTTTGGAAATCTTAAAACAGGAACAATACTTACAGAATTGGCTAGTTTAATAATTAATGTTTTTGTTAAAGTTGGGATAGCCTTATTAATAATAGGATGCATAGATTTTTTATATCAGAAATTCCAACATAATAAGGATTTAAAAATGACTAAACAAGAGATAAAGGAAGAATATAAACAACAAGAAGGAGACCCTATAGTTAAGGGAAAAAGAAAACAAAAGCAAAGAGAAATGGCTATGAGAAGAATGATGCAATCAGTACCAGATGCTACTGTTGTAATTACAAACCCAACTCACATTGCGGTGGCTTTGAAATATGAAGAAAATAGTGGAAAAGCACCGATAGTTGTGGCAAAGGGCAGTGAGTATGTGGCGTTAAAGATTAAGGAAAAGGCTATTGAAAATAATGTACCAATTATAGAAAATAAACCATTAGCTAGACTCATGTTCAAAGAAGTGGATTTAGATAAGGAAATTCCCTTTGATATGTATAAGGCAGTGGCAGAAATATTAGTATTAGTTTATAAAATGAAGAAATAATGTAAAAAGGATGATAATTATGCTTAAAGATAAGGGATTTAGTATTAAGAATAACTTAGATATAATAGTAGCATTTGGGGTAATTCTTATTGTACTAATGATAATTATACCATTACCCCCAGGAATACTTGATATTTTCTTTGCCATTAATATTTCAATATCTATAGTTATAATGTTACTTACAATGTTTACTACAAATGTATTGCAACTATCAGTATTCCCAACATTATTACTTGTAACTACCCTATTTAGGTTAGCACTAAATGTATCATCTACTAGACTTATTCTAGGACAAGCAGATGCAGGAAAGATAGTGCAAGCTTTTGGAGAGTTCGTAATTGGTGGAAACTATTTCGTAGGAATAATAATATTTTTAATTATTGTTATTATACAGTTTTTAGTTATAACTAGTGGTGCTGGAAGAGTATCTGAGGTTTCAGCAAGATTCACCTTAGATGCAATGCCAGGAAAGCAAATGAGTATAGATGCAGATTTAAATGCAGGAATGATTACAGAAGAAGATGCTAGGAAAAAGAGACTTGACCTTCAAAGGGAAGCAGATTTTTATGGAGCTATGGATGGTGCATCTAAATTTGTTAAAGGTGATGCCATAGCAGGTATTATAATTACTATAATAAATATTTTAGGTGGTATTGTTATAGGGGCAGTAATGATGGATATGAGCATAGGCGAGTCTGCTGCTAAGTTTACACAACTCACCATAGGAGATGGACTTGTAAGTCAATTACCTGCACTGTTAATTTCTACAGCTTCGGGTATCTTAGTTACTCGTTCAGGAAGCGATGATAACTTTGGAGCACAGGTATCATCACAATTGACAGCATTCCCAGTAGTTATAGCAATTGCATCTCTAGTACTTTTTATCCTTGGAATAATTCCAGGGATGCCTACACTAGTATTCTTTGCTCTATCTGCAGCATCTGGAACAAGTGCTTATCTAATGTATAAGGATGAAAAGCAACAAGTTAAGCAGAAGATAGAAATAGAAGAAAAGGAAATTGTAGAGAGTGAGAGTAGAGAGCCAGAAAATGTGATGAATTTAATTTCTGTTGAGCCATTAGAGGTAGAAATAGGCTATGGACTTATTCCTATGGCTGATGAATCCTCAGGAGGAGATTTATTGCAGAGAATCTCATCAGTGAGAAGACAATGTGCTATAGAGATGGGAATTGTGGTTCAACCTATTAGAATTAGAGACAATCTGCAAATTAGAAATAATGAATATGTAATAAAGATAAGAGGAACAGTGATAGCTAGAGCGGACATAATGCCAAGCATGTTTCTATGTATGAATCCTTCTGGAGAAGATATAAATATTCAAGGAATAAAGACCATAGAACCTACCTTTGGAATAGAAGCTCTTTGGATAAATAAGGATCAAAGAGAAGATGCAGAGATAAAGGGACTTACTGTGGTAGATCCAACTACAGTTATGGTTACTCATCTTACAGAAACTATTAAAGCTCATTCTTATGAACTTCTTGGACGTCAAGAAACTAAAGTTATTTTAGATTCTGTAAAGGAAAAGTATCCTACTGTGGTAGAGGAACTTGTACCGGACCTTATGACCATAGGAGAAATTCAAAAGGTGTTACAAGGACTTTTAAAAGAGAAGGTATCTATAAAAGACATGGTAACTATATTAGAATGTCTTGCTGATAATTCGCGAAATACTAAGGATATTGAAATGCTAACGGAATATGTAAGATTTTCATTAAGTAGAACTATTTGCAATGATCTAGTGGATGATGAACATAGAATTACTGCAGTAACCATATCTCCAGATATAGAAAAACTAATAGGAAGTAATATTCAAAAATCTATGCAGGGTTCTTTCCCAGCAATAAATCCAGATATTACAACAGAAATATTTAATAGTATTAAGGGAATGTTAGAAAGTACACACTTTCCAACTAATATACCTATAATTCTAGTTTCTCCAAGAATTAGACCAGCTTTTAGAAAGCTTATAGAAATGGTATTTCCAAGCATTGTAGTGTTATCTTTAAATGAAATACCTAATGATGTAGAGATAAGGACTGAAGGAGTTGTATCTATCTAATGATTATAAAGAAATATGTAGCTTCTACCATGAAGGAAGCATTAAGTAAGATAGGTAAGGAGTTAGGAAAAGATGCTGTAATTATAAGCCAGAGAGCTATAAGAAAGCCTGGTATTAAAGGGTTGTTTTCTCCTAAAGTAGTGGAGATAACCGCAGCTGTTGAATCTAAATCTAATGATTTAAGTTGGGATGATAAAGAAATAAACAGTAAGAGTATTTTACCAGTAGATATAGTGGAAAATGATGAAGTGGAGCTAAGACAAGAAGTTGAAACAATGAAGAGTCTTATAAATTCCTATTTTTCTACTCAAAGCAATAATTCTATAAATGAAGAAATTAAATTAGAAGAATTAGATAACAAAAACAAAGAAGAAAGTGAGTTGCAACAAGAAAAGACTAATAATAGTGAAATTTATTTTAAAGAAGCCAAGGAAAGACTTAGAGAAGTAGATATATCTAAAGATATAATTGAAGAATTAATAGAAACTATAAAAATAAATAAACAAGTGTCTTCCGTTGATGAAATCATGAATGGAATTAAAGAGGAACTTGGCGCTATTATAAAAATAGATTCTAGTGAAATAAATGGAACCATAGCTTTAGTTGGTCCTACAGGAGTAGGAAAAACTACAACTATAGCAAAGCTAGCAGGGGAGCTAGCTCTTGTAAAAAAGAAAAAGGTAGGTTTAATTACTGTAGACACCTATAGAATAGGAGCAGTAGAACAGTTAAAAACCTATGCAGATATTATGAATATTGATTTTAAAGTGGTATTTTCATTAGCTGAGATGGAAGAAGCTATAAACTCAATGAAAGACTGTGATGTGATCTTATTAGATACTACTGGAAGGAGTAGTAAAAATACTATGCAAGTATTAGAATTGAAGGCTTTTCTAGATAGGGCTAAGGTGGATAATGCTTATTTAGTAGTCAGTGCTACTACTAAGAGTGGTGACATGGACATCATAGCTAATGGATTTTCTAATATAAATTACAAGGGACTAATACTAACTAAGCTAGATGAGACTTCAACTTATGGTTCCATACTAAATATATGTAGAAGGACTCAAGTTCCTATTAAATTTATCACTGTAGGCCAGAATGTACCAGATGATATAAAGGTACCATTGGAGGATGAGATAATAAAATTGGTGTTAGGGGAAAATAGTATATGTTAGACCAGGCTTCAAGATTAAGACAAATGGTATTTGAAAAGCAAGATACTATGGAAGAAGGCAATAATAATACTAAAATCTTTACCATAACTTCCGGTAAGGGAGGGGTAGGTAAGAGTAACATGGTAATTAATTTAGCAATTTCTCTTAAAAAACTAGGGAAAAAGGTCTTAGTACTAGATGCAGATTTAGGTATGGGCAATGTAGATGTTTTAATAGGGACTATACCTAGATATACCATTTTTGATATAATATTAAATAATAAATCTGTTCATGAGGTAGTAATAAATGGACCTTTAGGTATAAAAATTTTATGTGGAGGTACAGGACTTTCTAGATTAGATGACTTAAATAGGTCGCAAAGAGAAGTTTTAATTAATAAGTTAGGAGAAATAAAAGATTTTGACTATATATTAATTGATACAGGAGCAGGCATAAATAGAACAGTTATGGCCTTTATAGAGTGTAGTCATGAAGTTTTTATTGTGACTACTCCGGAACCAACAGCATTAACGGATGCATATAGCTTATTAAAAACCATATGTAATCATAATGTGAAAAATAGAGCAAAGATTATTGTTAATAAGGTTTTAAGCAAGGAAGAAGGAAATGATACTTTTAATAGACTTAATAGTTCAGCAAATAGATTTCTAGGAGCTAATCTAGTGCATTTAGGAAACATCGCTGAAGATAAAAAATTAGTGCAAGCTGTAAGGATGCAAAGACCTGTGGTATTGTCTTTCCCTAAAAGTGAAGTAAGTGAAAACATTGAGTCTATTGCAAAGGGGTTAGAAGGTATATCTTATAATAAGGGTAATAGCATCCAGGGTATATTTAAAAAAATGCTTAATATTTTTTCATAGGAGGAGAGTATGAAAGCTAATAATATGATGGAAATCAATAATAAAATAGAGATTTATACAAAAAATCGAGAATTAGCAAAATCAAAAATTCAGGATATTGATGAAGATGGTATATATATAGCTATAGCTACACCTATACTAAATGGCATAAGCTATCCCTTAAGTACTGGAGACACAGTTAAGTGTAATTATAATGATGGAAAAGGTAATATATATAATTTTCAAGCTAAGGTGAAAGGGAGAAAATTTGATAAAATAGCCTTGATTACATTGGAAAGAGAAAGTGAATTGCATAAGGTACAAAGAAGAGACTATGTAAGATTGCCATTTATAAATGCTATGAAATATTCACCAATAGATAAGTATAATGAAAGTGTCCTCAGGGATATTGAAAACTGCGATTATAGGGAAGGACAAACTTTAGATTTAAGTGGTGGAGGTATTAGAATAAAGGTAAAGGAAAGTCTTAATTTAGGGCAACTAGTCATGTTGAATACTAAGATTAATAACGAAGATATATTAGCCTTAGGTAAAATCGTTAGAGATGAAACACAAAATAAAAATGAATATGTATATGGAGTAAAATTTCAATTTATTGATGATAAGGTAAGGGAAAATATAATACAGTTTATTTTTAAGAATATGAGAAAGTTAATGAAAACAAAGTAGGAGGGAAATGATGTGTCTGTAGCTTGTGATGTAGATGTTAGAGAAGAAATAATTAAAAAAAATATACCTCTTGTAAAGTATATTGCTTCCAAGATTATCGTAGGAAAAAATAAATATGTTGAATATGAAGACTTAATAAGTTATGGAATGATTGGGCTTATGGATGCTATAAATAAGTTTGATGACACTAAGGGTATGAAATTTTCCACCTATGCTGCCATAAGAATAAATGGAAGTATTATAGATGAAATACGAAAAAATAGTCCTATATCTAAAAGAGCCATCGATAAGCTTAATAGATACAATAAGGTAGTGGAAGAATTACAAAATAAACTTTACAGAGAACCAAAAGATATTGAAGTAGCTGAAAGAATGGAAATAAGTTTAAAGGAGCTTACAGATATACAAGGTTATGTAAACTATATTTCAATGATGTCCTTAGAAACTATTTTATTTGGTGATGATGAGGAAATGTCTTTAATCAATTCCATAGAGGATACTAAAAGTCCTTCTCCACAAAAGTCTTTGGAAGAAAAAGAAATGCTAGAGTACTTGAGGAGAGGCCTGGATAATCTAAAGGAAAGAGATAGACTTATACTAAATCTATACTACTTTGAAAAACTTACTTTAAAACAAGTAGGAGCAGTGTTAGAAGTATCAGAATCAAGAGTTTGTCAACTTCATAGTAGAGCTATTTTAAATTTAAGAAAAGAAATTGAGAAACTCCAATATGATATTAAGTCATAGAAGATAGGTGAGAATATGTATATTTTATTAATTATTATTGGAGTGGCTTTAATTGCTACAAATATAAGGGCTATAATGAGAGAAGAAAATAACTTTAGTAAAGCTATGATAGATGCAGAATCTAATATAGATGAAGTAGACATGAGACTTGTTGAAATAAGAAGTGAGTTTGCTAAAACAATTACAGAATTACAAAGAGAAATAAATGACTTAAAAAAAGTAAATCATACTGTATTTGTTAAAAATGAATTATTAGAAAAAAGGGATGATTCAGATAAAAATATTAGTAATGATGAGTACATAAATACCTTGGTAGATAAGATTGATTCCTTAGATGATGATATTCTTCTTCAAGGAGAAAATATGGATGAATTAATGGACGATTTAAAAGAAGAAGAAAAAGACGGTAATCCTAAAAAAGAAAAAGAAGATAGTAATCCTAAAAAAGATATAAAGGGTAATAGCTTAAAAGTAGAAGAGGTAAAAGCCTTATTAGCTGAAGGCTTAAGTGAAGAAGGCATAGCACAACGGCTGAATATAGGAAAGGGTGAGGTCTTATTAATAAAGGAATTATATTTAAAATAAAAAAATTTATTAAAGTTTTAAGTGATAGAAAAATTTTATTTGGTATAGGCATTGGCATAATACTAGGAATATTTTTTAGTATCCCTGCAAAAATAGATTATAAACTTAGCGATGGTGAAATTGAAATAAGAGCAAAAAAATTAGGAATGACCTATCCAGACCAGATTAAAATTGATATAAAGGCGGGTGCAAACAATGATTAGAGGATTGTATACAGTAGCTTCAGGAATAATTACCAGTGAAAAAAATCAAAGTGCTATTATGAATAATATAGCAAATATAAACACTACAGGATATAAATCACAGATTTTGTCCATGAAGAGTTTTGATGAGGTATATATTTCTAATAAAGATGGAAAAAACAATGAAAGAGTAACCATTGGAGCTATGAGTAATGGAGTAGAAATAAATGATCGAACCACTAATTTCTCAC
Source organism: Clostridium sp. UBA5712 (assembly GCF_002419845.1). NCBI lineage: Bacteria > Bacillati > Bacillota > Clostridia > Eubacteriales > Clostridiaceae > Clostridium > Clostridium sp. UBA5712. The sequence goes on from NZ_DIGW01000014.1 coordinate 117,466, forward strand.
AAGGAACTATAAAGGATACAGGAGTAACAACTGATTTTGCCCTTCAGGGAGAAGGATTTTTTGTAGTTCAAAGACAAACCGCTAATGGAGCTACAAATTATTATACAAGAGATGGTCATTTTGCTGTAGACACTTCAGGATATTTAGTGACCTCTAATGGAGATAGGGTACTTAGTAGGAGTGGGAATGGATTAGCACCTATATATATAGGTGAAGGAAGTATTTCTGCAGACAATATTGGGAATATATCTGTAGATGGACGAGACGCTGGCAGATTAGCTGTAGTTAATTTTCCAAAGGATAACCAAGGTAAATATGAAAATCTAAATGAATTTACATATAATCTTTATGAAGGAGTTAATCCTACCTTTGTTAATAATCCTTATGTAGTTAATAAATCCCTTGAAGGATCTAATGTTAGCGTAGTTCAAGAAACTAGTAACATGATGACTGTTATGAGAAACTTTGAAAGTAATGCAACTATTTTAAAGGTTTTAGATTCTACCTTGGACAAGGCTGTAAATGAAATAGGTAAAGCTAGATAGAATTAATAGAGAAAGAAAAATTTGAGGAGTGAGTTTATGTACGGTATGTTTTACACCAATAGAAGTGCAATGGAAGCACAACAGAATAAATTAGACTTAGTATCAAATAATATAGCAAATTCCGGTACTATTGGATATAAAAAAGTAACATCTACATTCCAAGACCTTTATACCAGTTCATTAGAGAGACTAGGAGTACCATGGTCTAAGAATGCAAATACTGAACTTTATGTTGGTACAGGGGTTAAATCTACTAATGAAGTTAGAATAAAAACTCAAGGAAGCTTAACTAATACAAAGATATCTACAGATTTAGCTATAGATGGAGAAGGATTCTTTAAAGTATATAAACAAGATGGAAGTGCAGCCTATACTAGAAATGGAAACTTCAAAGTGGATGCTTCAGGAATTTTAGTAGATAATAATGGATATAGATTATCTATAACTGATGCTAATGGTAATGAGATAAATGTGCCAGGGGGTCCAATTAACTTTGCTAAAGATAAGTTTTCTATAGATGCAAATGGGGCTTTATCCTTAGATAATGATGGAAACTCTATAAAAGTTGGAGATATTAAAACTTATAAGACCATAGGTGATACAGATTTTATTTCTGCAGGACAAAGCTTATTTGTTCCAATAGAAGGAGCTACTGTATTGGAGACTACGGATAGAGATATTTATCAAGGGTTTACGGAAAGATCTAATGTAGATATGTCTACTGAGATGACTGACATGATTGTAGCCCAAAGAGCTTTTCAATTAAGCTCCTCTGCATTAAAAACTGCAGATGATATGTGGGGAATGATAAATAACTTAAGATAGTAATGGAAATAGAAAAGAATGAAAGACATAGTTTTTCATTCTTTTTTTATATTTTCAAACATATAATATAACATTAACAAAGGATAAATTTTAAATAGAAGGGGTGATATTATGGGGTAGGATATTTATTTGGATGTTTGCTAAGTATATTATTTTGGAAGTTTGATAGACATAGATTAGCAATAAAAGTCAATGAGAAATTTAGTGCTAAAATAAGAAGCAAAGTAGTTTTACGATGGGTATACTTTATACTTATACCTACCATAGGGATAATTATAAGTCTTATATCTAATAGGGAGATTGTTAATGCTATTGTAGCTTTCTTCGTTATTGAGATAAGCAATAGTGAAAGAAAAACAGTAATTAAAAAATCCACTGAAAAAAAGGAGTTTTACAATACTTTATCCTTAATTAGCAAATCATTGATTTGTGGTTTTTTAGCACCCTTAATTTATATTCTAATCATAGGTAATGGAGGAGGAGTAATATATACATTAATATATTATATCAGTGACGATGAGAGTCTAAAGTTTATTAATGGTATATTAAATGTGTTAAATATTATTCCAACTCTAATAGGTGGAATGTTCTTATATATTGTCTATATTATTAGAAATAAAACCTTTAAAATTAATTTCAAGGGGGATTTTTTAAAAAATCTATTTACTAATCCACTTTTAAACATTTATATTTTTGCTGCATATATTGAATCAGTTAATTTTTACTACATAGAAGATAAGGGGGTACATTATCTAAAAAGTTATGGGGTGTATCAAGGAAAGATTGATGATTTATGTGTTAAGGATTTTTTAACTGTGATATATGGAGTGTGTTTTATTTTCTTTGTTATATTTTGGATTTATATTATTAATAAGGGATCAATTCTAAAATTAGTGGTACAGTAAACAAAAGGAGGCAGTCTTTAGGGACAGCCTCCTTTGGAGCTAAAGAATTACTTAATTTGGTTTATAACCTCTGTAAGAGGTGGAATAACTTGTTTCTTTCTAGAAACTACCTGGTCAATATATGCTGTTCCATTGTTTAACTTAATGTTAAAGGCTCTTGAGAATACTTCTTTGTGTTCGCCACACACAATGAATAAAGAAGAACTTTTAAATATGTCAGTAACCATAAGAATAATTAGGTCAAACTTTCCTTGACTTGCTTTTTCATTCATTACAGTTTTTAAATCATTAATTAGTGGAGTAAATCCATCCATATAAGTAGTTGTTATTTGTCCAACACCTACTTTAAAATTACCCATATTAAAGATTTTGAAATCTTGGTATAAAAGTTCCTTTGAGCTTTTTCCTTCTAATGAAGTTCCAGCTTTAAACATCTCTTGAGCAAATTTTTCTATATCTATACTTGCTATTTCAGCTAATCTCTTTAGTATGATTTCATCTACAATAGTTGCTGTTGGAGATTTTAATAGTAGAGTATCGGAAATAATAGCTCCACATAATAATCCAGCTACTTTCTTAGATGGTCTAATTCCATTTTCAAAGAAAATATTAGCAACAATGGTAGAAGTACTTCCTACAGGCTCATTTCTAAAGTATATTGGTTGACCTGTTTGAATATCTCCTATTCTATGGTGGTCGATAATTTCTAAAATGTCTGCATCTTCAAGACCGTCTACAGACTGAGTCTTTTCGTTATGATCCACTAAAATTACTTTCTTTCTTTGTTGGGTTATTAAATGATATCTAGAAATGCTTCCAACCACGGAACCATCTTCATCTAAAACTGGATAACTTCTATATCTAGTTTCTAGCATAATATCTTTAATCTCCTCAATGAAGTCACTAGTAGAGAAGGTAATTAAATTATTTTTAGTCATTACGTATTCTATAGGAATACTTTGAGGTATTAGTCTAGCAGCAGTAAAAGAGTCATAAGGAGTAGTGATTATAGTGCATCCTTTTTCTTTAGCTAGGTCAATAATTTTTTCAGAGGGATTTGTATTATTAGTGATTATCATTAATCTAGCATTACAATCTAATACAAATTCTTGAACTAACTCACGGTCTCCACAGATGCAAATATCTTCCGCTTCTATTAAATTTCTATCATTTGGTTCCATCATAGAAACTACAACTTTCCCCTTAAGTTCTAAGTTTTCATCTGATAAGTAAACAATTTTAGCGGATAGAGTTTCTAAAATGTTACTTAGACTTGTTTTACTTTTAGCTAAAACGTAATTATCCCAAATGTCTAGATAACTAGCTGCCAGATTTGATACAGATACAATTCCAGCTAATTTTTCATTAGGATATATAACTGGGAGAGTTTTAATGTTTTTTTGCTTCATTATAGACCAAGCCATTTTTAAGGATATGTCTGAAGCAATAGGAGCTACTGTATCTATTTTTAAATCTATAATTTGAGGCTTTACAGTTTGAACAAGCGGTGGTGGCTGAACTCCAAAGTAATCTAGGATAAACTGAGTTTCTCTACTAATTTCCCCTAGTCTAATTGGAATTGCATTGATTCGTTGGGTTTTATTTTTAAACTCTGAATAAGCAATGGCTGCACAAATAGAATCAGAGTCAGGATTTCTATGACCTGTTATGTATACTTTATTTACCATGAATAACCTTCCTTTATAATATCTATTCTTATTTATAATTAGTATTTTAAAGGTTTATTTACCTTATGTAAAGTTAAAGTTTTCATATACTGGTAGGATGGTACATATATTTTAATGATAGATTATTTCTAACTATAAATAAAAAAATTGTAAGGGGGAAAAAATGTGAGTGCTAAAGAATATAGAGGGCTATCTACCAATGAAATAGAAGATAGGCTGAAAGAATACGGACTAAATGAGTTACAGAGTAAGAAAAAAGTGTCACCTATAAAAATATTCTTGTCACAATTTAATGATTTGATTATTTGGATACTAATGGTGGCAACCGTTATATCGGGTTTTATGGGGGATAAAGCAGACGCTATAACTATTCTAATAATTATAGTAATGAATGGAATTTTAGGTTTTGTACAAGAATATAAAACTGAAAAATCCTTAGAACAGTTAAAAAAATTATCATCACCTACTGCTAAGGTAATAAGGGATGGAAAAATTGAAGTTATTAATTCCATATATTTAGTACCAGGAGATTTGGTTATATTAGAAAGTGGGGATAGGATACCTGCTGATAGTATTTTAGTTGAAGGAAATAATCTTATGATGGATGAATCTCTTCTAACTGGTGAATCCGTAGGAGTGCACAAGAATCCAGAGGACAGTGATAATAATATATATATGGGAACTATCGTATTGACAGGTAGGGGAAAAGCAAAGGTATATGGAACTGGAATGAATACAGAAATGGGGAGAATAGCTCATATGCTTCACTCTATAGAAGATGAACCATCCCCACTAAAGGAAAGATTAAATTCCCTTGGAAAAGTACTTGTAGTTCTTTGCTTAACTATATGTGCAGTAGTAACCTTTTTAGGTATTTATAGAGGTGAAAATGTCTATGACATGTTTTTATCTGGGGTTAGTTTAGCCGTTGCTGCTATTCCAGAAGGGTTATCAGCTATAGTAACTGTTGCCCTTGCTTTAGGGGTATCAAGAATGCTTAAGAGAAATGCCCTAGTAAGAAAGTTACCAGCAGTGGAAACCCTAGGATGTACCTCTGTAATATGTAGTGATAAAACAGGAACTTTAACAGAAAATAGAATGACGGTAACAGCACTTCTTCATAATGGAAAAATTCATGATATTGATGAAGATAAAAGTTTTGACCATGATATTTTAAAAAAGATATTTGTATATTGTAATGATTGTAACTATAATTATTCTTCTAATTCCATGGAAAAGGCTTTAATGGGAGACCCAACAGAGACTGCTTTAATAAAAGGCTTCTTTAAAAAGGTTTCTGAAATAGAAAGATTTAATAGTAAAGTAGAGAGGATTTTTGATATCCCATTTGATTCTACAAGAAAAATGATGACAGTAATTGTGAAGGACGTAACTACTAAGAAGGATGTATGTTATGTTAAAGGAGCTCCAGAGCGAGTACTTGATAGATGTTCACATATATTAGTAAATGGAAGGGTAGAGCCATTAACTATACCTTATAGAAGAAGTGTAGAAAAGCTTATTGATGATATGTCCTTTAGAGCGCTTAGATGCATTGCAGGTGCATATAAAGATAATAACTTAATTAAGGGAGACAAGGTGGAAAATGGTTTAATTTTTGTAGGGGTGGCTGGAATTATAGACCCACCAAGAAAAGAAGTAAAGGATGCAGTTTTAAAGTGCAGAGTTGCAGGAATAAGACCGGTTATGATTACAGGTGACCACAAAAATACAGCCTTTGCCATAGGGAAAGATCTAAATATATGTAATGAAAGCAAGGAAGTAATTACAGGAGCTGAACTTGATAGAATAAATGATAAAGAACTTGAAAAATCCATAGACGATTATAGAATATTTGCAAGGGTTAGCCCTAAACATAAATTAAGAATAGTAAAAGCTTTTAAAAGTAGAGGTAATATTGTAGCTATGACTGGGGATGGAGTTAATGATGCCCCTGCTATTAAAGAAGCTGACATTGGAATAGCTATGGGAATTTCAGGAACAGATGTAACTAAGGAAGCGGCATCTATGATATTGTTAGATGACAACTTTGCTACTATTGTAACTGCAGTAGAAGAAGGTAGAGTTATATATGATAATATTAGAAAATTTATAAGATATCTATTATCCTGTAACTTAGGTGAAGTATTGACTATGTTCTTAGCTTCATTGTTTTATTTAGAAGTACCACTGCTTCCAATTCAAATTTTATTTGTAAATTTAGTTACTGATGGACTTCCAGCTATAGCTCTTGGAGTAGACCCACCAAATAAAAATATAATGTATGAAAAGCCAAGAAAAAAAGGCGAAAGTGTTTTTGCAAGGGGATTAAAAGAAAAGATATTAATTAGAGGTGCATTAATTGGTGTTTGTACAGTTCTTGCATTCTTAGCGGGTAAGTATTATGGATATGGATTAGGAGTATGTAGAACTTTAGCCCTTGGAACTTTAATTTGCTCACAGTTAATTCACGTATTTGAATGTAGAAGTGAAAAGTATTCTCTCTTTGAAATCAATCCATTTACCAATATGTATTTATTGGGTTCTGTTATTATTTCAGTGACAGCACTTTTATTAGTAATATATGTTCCTATGTTACAAGGTATATTCCATACCATGTCTATAGGTATTGGACAGTGGGCAATCATTGTATTTTTCTCAGGAATAATATCCTTTATTAATAGCATTGCTACTTTTGTAGGAAACAGAACTTAAGAATATTTTAAGTGAAAAATAGCCATGGTACTTTCTGATATTCTCATCCTTATAATAGACAATTTTATTATTTAAACTGTCTACCATAAGGGAAGCATATCACTGTAGATGCCTTGGCTATTTATATGCTTATAGCTTGTACAAATATATTGCTGTAATTTTAAGCAGAGCCCAACAATTACAAAAGATTAGCAAATATGGAGGCACCAATTACTGTGAATAAACCTGCCACTGCTATTGCAAGACCACTCATAGCACCTTCTATTTCTCCAATTTCCATTGCCTTTGAAGTTCCTATGGCATGGGAAGAGGTTCCTATGGCAATTCCTTTAGCAATTGGTTCATGGATATGAAATACCTTACAAATAACTTCAGCAAGGATATTACCAATAATACCAGTTACAATAATGACAGCTACTGTAATTGTAACAATTCCATTTAGCTCTTCTGAAATTCCCATTCCTATAGCTGTGGTAATGGACTTTGGAAGCAAGGTTACATACTGTTCATGGGTAAACTGAAAAAGCAAGGCGAATAAAAATACACTTATAAGACTGGCTGCTACTCCTGAAAAAATTCCTATTATAATAGCTTTAAAATTGTTTTTTAATAAATCCAGTTGCTCATATAGAGGGATTGCTAGACATACTGTAGCAGGAGTTAGTAAATAGCTTAAATATTTTGCTCCATTATTGTAACTTTCAAAATCTACTTTAAAAATAACTAAAGCTGCCATTACAAAAAGAATTGAAATAAGTAAGGGGTTAAAGATCCCATTATTAAATTTCTTTTTTAAAAACAACCCTATTTCATAGCCTAGAATACTGACCACTACTCCGAAAAATGCTGAATTACATAATAAATCCTTCAATTTCTATTCATCCTCTCTAGCTTAATCATAAACTGGGTAACCTTACCTGTCACTATCATTACAATAACTGTGGTTAAAATAGTTATTATAATAACAGGAATCCAAATATTCTTTAGTACATCCCAAGAAACTAATAAACCAACTGCTGCTGGTATAAACATAAGAGGCATAATTTCTATTAAAAAAGTTCCAGTTTCCTTCACTTGTTCAAGGGAAATTATTTTTGTTTTTAAAATTATAAGCATGAGAATTAAACCATATATACTAGCAGGAATAGGTAATGGAATAATATATTTTAATATTTCTCCAATAAAAGTTACTGCCAAAATAATTCCAAATTGACGAAAATACTTCATATAAACATCCCTTTCTAAATTGGTACTACCAATTTAGAATTGTACATCTTTTTTATAGGTATGTCAAAAAACACAGGATACAAATAGTATCCTGTGCTAACTAAAAAGTTAAGTTTTCCAATTACGCCCCAGCCAAGGGAGCTTCATTACTTATTTAAATCTTCTATCTTGTCTTACTCTCTGTATCTTCTTTTGACCACCTTCAACAGGAACTAAGTCTCTCTTATTAGTAAGGTTCATAACGTTCATTATGCTTATGTAGTCCTTAACTTTCTTTTTCTTCTTTTTCTTTTTAGAATAATCAGGTTTTAAACCTTGGATTAATAAAGAATGGCCTTGAGATACAGGAATGAATTCTGGCTTTTTAAACCATCTCTTTTTCTTATAAACACAAGTTGCTATAGTTCTAGCACTGTCTTGTTTCACTACAATAGTAACAATAATAGTATTTAAAATTCCAAGAAAAGATTTCTCCTCTGTTTTAACAGATAAAGCCCTTCCTTGAACTTGTGTTATTCTATCACCATATCTATTTATAAAAGCATTAGAATAACTTTGTGATAATTTGTCTTTGAATCCCATATGAATAACTCCTTTACATGAAGAATAAATAACTACGTATAATATCTGACTGTATTCAAGTGTATAATATTACACAATATCATTATTATATAATAATTAAGTTGTTATAACAAGTTTATGTTTAATTTTTAAAAATATATCATGAATTTTTTAAAATTATAATATGAATTTTTATGTTTTTGTTCCAAAAGTCCTTTTATAAGAATATTAATATACTAAATGATTTTATTTGGGAGGACAGTATGAAAAGAGTTTTAAAACCCAGTGAAGTTTTGTACGATTTTGAAATTGTTGAAGATAGAGAAATAGAAGGCGAATTTATATTGCCACAATATAAGGATGCATATAATAAAATAAAAACCTCACTTCTTTTAAATGGGGAAGGATATAATATTTACTTAGTTGATGAATTTTGCAAGGATAGAGTAAAACATATTATTAGCTATGTAAAACATATATTGACGGATGGAAAGCCACCAAAGGATATATGTTATGTTATAAAAGGAAATGTAAAGGAACCTGTTCCTTTGTTTGTTAACAATGGATATGGAAATAAGCTTAAAAAGGTAGTAGACAAAATTCAAGAATTTTATGCAGAAAGTATATTTAAATTTTATAATGGTATAGATAATAAAGAAAAAGAGCACCTTATTAGTACTATTAAAGATAGGCGTAGCAAAATAGTTGGAGATTTAATTAAACTTTCTAAAGAATATGGTTTTGATATAAAAACTAGTGGGGATGGATTTACATTTATACCCCTAGTTGATGGAAAAGAAATGACAGAGGATGAATTCGATAATCTTAAGGAAGAAGAAAAATTTGAAATATTAAATAAAGTGGATGAGTTAAAGATAAATGCTAATGACATATTAGAAAAGTTAAGAAATATGAAAAATGATGAAATAAATAGAATTAGAGAGATAATGGATAACTTTTTTAAAGAAGAAATGGAAGAGTTAAATGTAATAATAGAAGAAGAATTTAATGATGATAGTGAGGCTAAGGCTTATATTCATTACTTAATTACTGAGATTAAGGGTGAACTTGAGGAAAACTATTCTATAAGCTACGAGGATGATGAAGAAGCTATAAGAGACATTATATATAAATATGATGTAAATGTAATTGTTGATAATTCAGATATTGAATATCCACCAGTAATCTTTGAAGAAGATCCTAGTGTATCTAACCTTTTTGGATCTATAGATTATGAAAATCATAATAATATATATGTATCTACTGTAAAATCCATAAGAGCAGGTAGTTATTTAAGAGCTAATGGGGGATGCCTAATTCTTAGAGCCAGTAGTCTACTTAGTAATTCTCAGTCTTATTATTATTTGAAAAGAGCTATAATATCAGAAAAAGTAGACTTGGATTACAACAGAGGATATATAGAACTATTTACTTTAAGTAGTTTAAAACCAGTACCTATGCCAATTAATACTAAAGTAATAATAATTGGGGATTATGATATTTATGACGCATTGTATAACTATGATAAAGAATTCAGAACAATATTTAAGACGAGGGCTGATTATAGAGGAGTATTGAAGGCTGAGAATAAGGTTAAAACTGTATTAATAAAAGAAATAAATAGATTGTCTAAGGAAAATAATATTAAACCTATAACATCTAGTGGCATAAGAGAAATTGCAAAATTTTTATCTAGAAAGGCAGAAAATAAAAATAAGATACATTTTGACCATGATGAATTATCAAACCTTATAATACAAGCTAATTATAAAGCAGCAGAAGAGGCAAGGGAGTTTATTGATGGAGATAATATAGAGAACATTGCTTATAGGAAAGAACCTATAGAAAGAGAATATCTAGAGTTATATGATGAAAAAAGATTGTTAATAGATGTTTCGGGAAGCAAGGTGGGGCAAATTAACGGGCTTTCTGTCATTGATACGGGATATACAAGTTTTGGTAAACCTGTTAAAATAACCTGTACCTGTTTTAAGGGAGAAGGAAAAATCATTGATGCTCAAAGGGAATCCAACCTAAGTGGTAAAATTCATACTAAGGGAATTAATATTTTAAAAGGATATATTAATAATATCAATGGAGGATATAAAACTCTACCAGTAGATTTCAATCTTAGCTTTGAGCAGTTATATGGAGTTATAGATGGTGATAGTGCATCAGTAGCTGAAGCATTAGCTATAATATCTGCTCTTTGCAAGATTCCTATCAAACAAAATATTTCAATTACTGGATCCATAAATCAATTTGGTCAAGTACAGCCTATAGGTGGTGTAAATGAAAAAATTGAAGGATTCTTCGAAGTGTGTAAAATCATGGATGATACGGAAGGAAAGGGAGTTGTTATTCCTCTATCTAATAAAGATGATTTAGTACTTTCAAGAGAAGTTGAGAGAGCAATTTTTGAAGGTGAATTTAAAATATATACTATAGAAACTGTGGAAGATGCCATGGAGTTAATATTTGATGCTGAAGAAATTACTATGGATAATATAATGGAGTTAATAAGTAAGCAGTGTATAGAATATGAGAAGAAATGATGGTAAAGGAATGGTGCAAATTCCTTGAAACCCCCATGAATAGAACAAATAGTTAACTATATTCATATATAACTATTTATATATGTAAAAATTAATATAGGTATATAGTGAAATAGTAATATAGGTATATTGTTATATAACTAGCTAGTTTTATGGGAATGTATTAGCATATCATATATTTTCAATATTGAGGGAATAAATATACAATAAGTGTAAAGTGGAGAGTATTATGCAACTTTTAAGGTGATGAGTTGTAATAATACCCTCCATTTATATTTAATTAAGTTATTTAAAATAGAGCGATTGCCTTTGGAAGAGAAGTTTAATTATATAGGTTTTGCTCTTCGAAACATCCATTTTAGTTTTATAACTTCAATCAACTACATACCTAATTAATAATTGTATATTAGTATAATTATTCTATATAAAGAATTTTATGAATGTTTCGAAAATTAAAATATAAAGTTTGAAAAACTTTATATTAATAAATTTTGAATGGGGATGGGTATATGAAAAAGAATTTAAACAGCTTAAAGAGTAAACTTATAATTTCGTTGCTAGGAGTATCTATTATCCCTTTAATTTTTATAGCCTTATTGGTTTATAATGAATGTTATAGTTTACTTAAGGATAACTTAAAGTACTCCACTGGTCAAACACTGGTAGAGGTGAATAGAGGGATAGAAAATTATTTTAATACAGTAGCGAATCAAATAAATTCACTAACACTTAACAGTAAGTTTATTGAGTTGGACAATAGTAGTGAAAGCATTAAAGATATAATAAGTCATATGAATAATGTAGAAGTATCAGATTCTAATATTAGTACAGTGTTTTATGGAACAGAGAATGGTGATTTTTATACTTCCCACAAAATTAATCTTCCAGATGGATATAATCATAAGGAGAAGGAATGGTATACTTTAGCTACAGCAAATAAGGACTCCTATATAATTACATCTCCATATACTAGTGCTGAAGATCAAAAAACTACGGTTACACTGGCTAGGACAGTGGTAAAGGATGGACAGGTTGTTGGAGTTGTTGGATTAGATTTATCTTTAGATGTTTTTAGTTCAAGTATATCTAACATAAAAATAGGTGATGAAGGGGTTGTAGTTGTATGTAGTAGTAATGGGGATATTATATCTCATACAGATGAAGGCTTAATAGGTAAAAATTTAATAGAGGTAGATGAGGAACTTAAATCTGTAGTAGATGATAATTCAGGTTTTATAGAATTAAGTAATAATGGAAAAAGAAATTTTGTAGTTTATAATTTGAATTCCTTAGAAAACATAAAATTAGTGGCATTTATACCGGAAATAGAATTATTAAAAGATACTAATGCAGTTAGAAGCTTTTTAATAATAGGGATAATTGTAATAGGAATAGTTGCAATAATTATAAGCATAATTTTAGGAGAAGGCATCGCTAAAAATATGAAAAAGGTTAAGAACGTAATATCTAAAGCTGCCAAAGGAGATTTTACAGGTAAAGTAGAAATTAAGTCCAAAGATGACTTTAAAGAATTAGGAGATTACTTTAACAATATGATGGAATCAATTGCACTGTTAATGAAAAATGTGGACAAGTCATCTCAGGTGGTATTAAAAACTGCAGCTGATTTAGCTATAATGTCTAATGAAACTACTACTGCCCTTTCACAAACGCATATAGCCATGGATGAAATAGCTTCAGGTGCATCTAATCAAGCTGAAAGTACTATTCAATGTGCAAGCCATATGGAGGATTTAGCCCAAGGAATTGATAATATAGAAAACTCCTCTACAGAAATTGATAGTATATCTAAAGATACAAAGAATTATAGTATTGAAGGAAGCAAAATAGTTTCAGAGCTAATAAACAGTTCAACGAAAATAAAAGATACTTTTGAAGTTGTTGGAAATATAGTGAAAGAAGTAAATGAAAGTATGGATCAAATAAATCTTATATCTAAAACAATTTCTGATATAACAGAACAAACTAATTTATTATCTTTGAATGCATCTATAGAGGCAGCTAGATCTGGCGAGGCAGGTAAGGGATTTGCTGTAGTAGCTAATGAAATAAGAAGATTAGCAGATCAATCAAAGAGTTCAACTGATAGAATAAATGTTATGATTAAAGCGATAGAAGAAAAATCTATGTTAGCTGTATCTGCTATAAATAACTCTCAACAAGTGGTAGATGAAGAAGGAAAAATGGTAAGTGAAACCTCACAAATTTTTGAAAACATATCTGGAAGTGTACTTGAGTTATCAAGTAAGATAAGTGAAATTAAAAAATCTATTGAGAATATTCAATATGAAAAAATTAATGTAGTAAAAGAAATAGAAAATGTTACATCAATTTCAGAAAGCACTGCTTCAGCCACAGAAGAAATATCAGCTTCTACAGAAGAAATTACTGCTAATATGGATGAAATTTCAAGATATACTCAAAATTTAAATGAATTATCTGAAACTTTAAAATTTGAGATTTCAAAGTTTATAATTGAATAATACATTATATAAAAAATGTATGAGTGAATTTCACTCATACATTTTCAAATTATATAAAGAATTTAATTTTAGAATAATTATACATTAAATCTAAAGTTTACTACATCTCCATCTTGCATTATATATTCTTTTCCTTCAAGTCTGTAGAAGCCTTTTTCTTTAGCTGCAGCTTCAGAACCACATTCAACTAACTTATCAAAGGAAATTACCTCAGCACGGATAAATCCACGTTCAATGTCGGTATGAATTTTACCGGCAGCAGCAGGTGCCTTTGTACCTATTTTAATTGTCCAAGCTCTTACCTCTTGAACACCAGCAGTTAAGTAGCTCATTAGTCCAAGAAGTTTATAACTTGCATGGATTAGTTTATCAAGACCTGATTCTTCAAGACCATACTCTGAAAGTAAGTCTTTCTTTTCTTCATCATCTAATGTAGATAATTCTTCTTCTAATTTAGCACATACTATGATAATTTCAGATTTCTCCTTAGCAGCATAGGCTTCTACTTCTTTTACCATTTCGTTTTCTCCGCCACACTCCATTAAGTCTTCTTCACTTACATTGCATGCATATAATACAGGTTTAGAAGTTATTAAGAAAAGAGATTTAACAAATTCATCTTCTTCATCTGTAAACTCTAAAGTTCTAACTGGCATATTGTCTTCTAAATGTTTTTTAATTTTTTCCATAATTGCATATTCAACCTTTGCAGTCTTATCCCCTGAGCGTACTAGTTTTATAGACTTTTCCATTCTTCTTTCTAGGACTTCTAAATCAGAAAAAATTAATTCTAAATTAATAGTTTCAATATCTCTTATAGGTGATACAGATCCTTCTACATGAACAACATTATCATCTTTAAAACATCTAACAGTATGAACAATTGAAGCTACTTCTCTTATATGAGATAAAAACTTGTTTCCAAGTCCTTCACCTTTACTTGCTCCTTTAACTAATCCTGCTATGTCATAGAATTCTATGGCAGTATGCACTTGTTTTTTAGAATTATATAATTTTTGTAATACATCAAGACGGTTGTCAGGTACACTAACAACTCCTACATTTGGCTCTATAGTACAAAAGGGATAGTTAGCAGACTCTGCTCCTGCTTTTGTAATGGCATTAAATAATGTACTTTTTCCTACGTTAGGTAAACCTACTATTCCTAATTTCATATAATACTCGTCCTTTCTATGTAAACCATGTGGCTTATTACTTAAAAATTTCATTCTTTTAAATTATACTCTACAGAAAAGGGAATTTCAATAATTCTACAAGTTATATAGAGTAATAGAGAAAAAACCGTAGAAAAATAAGGAACTATATTATATAAATGTAATATATTTGAAATTAGTTGGAGATTCTTTATATATATCTATAAATTTGTTTAAAAAAAGTTTTTCATTTAGGGAATATTTAAAAGGAATTTATGTAAACTTATAGAATTATTTATGGTACAATGAAAAGTGTATAAATGGATTCTATAGTTTATATTTTATAAACCATAGACGAAACAAAGGAGAATATATAATGGAATTTAAACACTTTTCAGTAATGTTAGAAGAATGCATAGAAATGTTAGATATTAAAGAAGATGGTATATATGTTGATTGCACTTTAGGTGGAGCAGGTCATTCAAAGGAAATTTTAAAGAAACTTTCACCAAAGGGAAGATTAATAGGAATAGACCAAGATTTAGATGCTCTTAAGGCTGCAAAGGAAAAGCTAAAGGATTTTAATAACATTACCTATGTACACAATAATTTTTATAATATTAAGGACATATTGGAGTCTTTAGGAATAGAAAAAGTTGATGGTATACTCATGGATTTAGGAGTTTCATCTTATCAGTTGGATCAAGGTGAAAGAGGCTTTAGTTATATGAAGGAAGCGGCCTTAGATATGAGAATGAATAGGGAAGAAGCTTTTTCAGCCTATAATGTAGTGAATGAATATAGTGAGGATGAACTCTTTAGAATTCTTAGAGATTTTGGGGAGGAGAAGTTTTCAAGAAGAATTGCGAGCAGGATAGTAGAAAAAAGAAAAGTAAAACCTGTTGAAACTACCCTTGAACTTGTAAAAATTATAGATGAGTGCATACCTGCCAAGTTTAAAAGGGAGGGTGGACACCCTGCTAAAAGAACATTTCAAGGTATTAGAATAGAAGTAAACAGCGAATTGAGTATTTTAGATAGAGCCATAGGAGATGGCATAGAAGCTTTAAATAAGGATGGAGTTATGGCAATAATTACATTCCATTCTTTAGAAGATAGAATTGTAAAAAATAAGTTTAGAGATTTAGTGGATCCATGTAAATGTCCTAAGGATCTTCCTATGTGTGTTTGTGGGAAAAAGCCAATAATTAAATTGATTAACAAAAAGCCTATAGAAGCCACTAAGGAAGAACTTGCTAATAATTCAAGAAGTAAAAGCGCCAAGTTAAGGGGATGTAAAAAGATTTAGTTCTAAAAACTAGATGGGGGTAGTAAAATGGTAGTAGAAAATAGAAAAAATACGGTAAGTGGGAATACAGCTTTAGCTTCTCAGGTAAATCCGTTACCTAGAGAAAGGGTAAAAACTCCTACTAAACAAGGCCCTAGTAAAGAAGAATTAAGAAAAGTTAGAAAGCAAAAGATAGCAAAATTTTTAAAGCTTAATGGAAGTATAGTAGCAGTAGGACTAGTTGGGGCTATTATTGTATCTAGATACAGTGCTATATATAATAATCAAAAGGAAATAATAGTTCTTCAAGAGCAGATACAAACGCTAACAGAAGAGAGTGAAGATTTGAGAATAAAACTACTTAAGTTTAACAATTTTTCCTACATAGAAGAAGTTGCCACTAAAGAATTAAAAATGATTGAACCAAAGAGTACTAATGCAATCTATTGTGATATTGATGCAATTAAAGAGATAGCTACAAGTAGCACTAATGAAGAAAAAGGGGTTAGTTTATTAAATAAAATTAAAAACTTATTATTTAATTAGTTAGTGAGGTAATTGTAGGTGGCAAAGAAATATTTTGTTGATAAGGTGTTAATGAAAAAGAGAATGATGTTAGCTATGCTATTAGCCTTCTTAGTTTTCCTAGGATTAAGTATAAGATTAGGTTATGTTATGTTTGTTGAAGAATCAACCTATAAGTCTTTGGCGAAACAGCAATGGACCAGTGATGTTAGGATAAATGCTAAAAGAGGTAAGATATTAGATAGAAATGGTAATGAGCTAGCAATAAGTGCTAATGTTTATAGAGCGGACTTAGATTTGAACACTTTAAGAAAAGATATAGAAAATAATGGAATGACCATGGAACAAGTTGCAACAACTCTAAGTGGAATAATTGGAGAAGAACAGGCTGACGTGTTACACATATTAACTAATCCTCTTCCCAATGGAAAACCTAGAGGCTCTGCAATATTAAAGAGAAGAATAGAAAAGGATGCAACAGATGCCATAAGAGAGTTTTGTAAAAATAATAACATAAATGGTATAGTAATATCACCTGATACGAAAAGGTATTATCCAAATGGTAATTTTGCTGCCCATATATTAGGTCATACTAATTCAGATGGAGAAGGACTCACAGGGTTAGAACTGTATTATAATAAGTATCTATCTGGAGTTCCAGGAATTAAAGTTGCTGAAATTGACCAAAAGAGTGAGGGATTACCATATACAATCTCAGAATTTACAGAACCTATTGATGGAAGAAACGTAGTTACTACCATTGATGAAAATATACAAAACTTTGCAGAAAAGTTAGCTGAAGAGGCCTTGGCAGATAATGAGGCTAAAGCAGTATCAATTATGGTTATGGATCCTAATACAGGAGAAATATTGGCTTTAGCAAATAAGCCAGATTATGATCCTAATAATCCGTGGGTTGGGGGAACATCAGATGATGACATTCAGCAGATGTGGAGAAATAGATTAGTCAGTGATGCCTATGAACCTGGTTCTATTTTTAAGGTAGTTACAGCCACGGCGGCCATAGAAAAAGGGATTCTTACAGAGGGAGAAGCTTTTAATTGTGGAGGCTCCCTTAATATTGGGGGAAGAAATATTCACTGTTGGAAGACTTCAGGTCATGGTCCTCAAACCTTTGAAGAAATATTAAAAAATTCTTGTAATGTTGGATTTATGGTTTTAGGAGAAAGATTAGGTGCTGCAAATCTTAACGAATATATTGAAAAGTTTGGGTTAGGACATAAAACCGGAATTGATTTACCTGGTGAATCAGCTGGTATAGTTAAAGCCACAAAAGATATATCTGTAACAGACTTAGCTACTATATCCTTTGGACAAAGCAATACAACTACAGGAGTTCAATTTATGAGAGCTTTCAATGCAATTGCCAATGGTGGATATTTGATAACACCTCATTTAATGAAGGAAATAAATCATTATGATGATAAAAAAGAGCTAGTAGTTGATGAAACCTATAAGATAGAAAAGCAACAACGTTTTACTCCAGAGGCTATGACTGAAATGAGGTCTCATTTAGAACAAGTAGTTGGTGCAGGTGGAGGATCAAAGGCTAAAATTGATGGATATAGAATTGCTGGTAAAACTGGTACAGCACAAAAGGTAGACACTGTTAATGGTGGATATGCAAATGGTAAGTATCTATCATCCTTTGCAGGGATGGCTCCTGCTGATAATCCAAAGTATACAGTATTTGTATCTATTGATGAACCAAATCCATCTTGGTACTATGCGGGACAAATTGCTGCCCCAGTTGGACAAAAGTTATTTAATGATTTGTTTAATTATACAGAAATGAAGCCTAATGGAAGCTATATGGAAGTTGATGAAAGTTTAAAAGCAGATGTAATTGTTCCTGAGGTTAGGGGACTATCAGTTGCAGATGCTAAAAAAGTAATAACTGATGCAGGGTTAACTATTAGAGTAGAAGGTAGTGGAGGCACTATAACAGATATAAATCCAAAACCAGGGTTTACTCTTAAGGAAGGTAAAGAGATAATCCTATATGCAGGAGGCAGTAATGGAAGCGCAGATACAGTTATAATTCCTGATTTAAAGGGATTTACAAAGGAAAGTATCATAAAGCTTTTCAATGATTTAGGATTAAAGAGTGAATTTATAGGTGAAGGTCTAGTGGTAGAACAAAGTGTTGCAGGAAACCAAGAAATTAAAAAAGGAACCACGGTAACCTTCCATCTTGGCACCTTAGTAGATTAGATTATCCGGTAGTTACAGGTTGACTTGTGCTACCGGATTTTATATGCTATAAGGTATAAAAATTAAATTTTGGACAATGTTTTAATTAGAAAGAAAAGTATTTTAAGGATGTGAGCAAGATGAAAATAGAAGAGATATTAAAGGGATCAACCTATACAGTGTTAAGTGGAGATGAGAGTATAGAAATTAATGATCCTCAATATGATAGTAGAAAGATAAAATGTGAAGATATGTTTTTTGCAATAGGAGGATTTAATGTAGATGGACACAATTTTATATCAAAGGCTATAGAAAATGGTGCTAAAGCTGTAGTGGTTGAAAAAGATGTGACTCTTGTTGAAGGAATAACGTTTATAAAAGTTGAAAATGGTAGAAGGGCATTAGCTATAGCAGCTTCAAACTTTTATGATAATCCAAGCAAAAAGATGAAAATAATAGGTATAACTGGTACCAATGGCAAGACTACTTCTGCCTTTATGTTAAAGGGAATATTAGAGGCAAAGGGGTATAAAGTTGGGCTAATAGGTACCATAGCTAACTATATAGGGGATAAGGAGATTCATACAGAAAAAACTACTCCAGAATCTTTGGAATTGCAAAAGCTTTTTAAGGATATGGTAGACAGTGATATAGATTATTGTGTTATGGAAGTTTCATCTCACTCTTTAGACTTAGATAGAGTTTATGGGATTGAATTTTCACAAGGGATATTTACAAATCTAACTCAAGACCATTTAGATTTCCATAAAACCTTTGAAAACTACTTCAATGCAAAAAGCAAGTTGTTTAAAATTTGTAAACATTCTGTGGTAAATGTAGATGATAGTTATGGAATTAAGCTTCTTGAAAAAATAAATTCAAGGGTAACAACTTATTCTATTGAAAAAGAAAGTGATTTAAGGGGAACAGACATTAATTTAGAATCTACGGGAATTATATTTAATTTAAAAGGAAATGAAAAAACATATAAAGTTCAGTTGCCTATACCAGGTAGATATAATGTTTACAATGCACTAGGTTGTATTGGAGCTGCCTTAGATGAAGGTATAGATATGGATACTATTGTTGAAGGACTTTCTAAGGTTACTGTGCCTGGAAGATGTGAGAACTTAACTTTAGGGATGAACTTAGGTTTTCAAGTAATTAGAGATTATTCTCATACTCCAGATAGCTTAAAAAATATCTTAGAAAATCTTAGAGAACTTACTAAAGGAAAGTTGATTTGTATCTTTGGGTGTGGTGGTGATAGAGATAGAACCAAAAGACCTATCATGGGTGAAATAGGAACAGAACTCAGTGATATAGCCATAATAACCTCTGATAATCCAAGAAGCGAAGATCCTTATATGATATTAGAAGATATTAAGGCTGGGGTTGAGAAATCTAACTATAAACTTATTGAAAATAGAAGAGAAGCCATAAAAACAGCCTTACTCCTCGGGGAAAAAGATGATATTATAGTAATTGCAGGAAAAGGACATGAAACTTACCAAATCCTTAAAAATGAAACTATTCATTTTGATGAAAAGGAAGTTGTATTAGAATTGATAGAGGAGTTGGAGCTTTAGATGGAAACTATAAGGTTAAAGGAAATAGCTGAGGCTATATCCGGAGAAATATTAATTAGTGGAGCTACAGAAGAGTTTTCTAATGTAACCATAGATAGTAGAAATGTCTCTTTGGGAGATATTTTTATAGCAATCAAGGGAGAAAACTTTGATGGTCATAAATTTGTAAAGGGAGCTATAGATAGTGGAGCTAAACTTTGTATAGTACATGAAAAAGAACAATATGAAGATTTAGATGAAAAAGATTTATCTATAATTTTAGTTAAGGATACTAAGAGGGCCCTTCTTGATTTAGCATCCTACTATATTAGTACTTTAGATATAAATGTGGTAGGAATTACTGGTTCTACTGGTAAGACATCCACAAAGGATTTAATGGCAGCAGCTCTTAGCAAAAAATATAGGGTGTTTAAAACCCAAGGGAATTTTAATAATGATATTGGACTTCCTTTGATGATATTTAAATTAGATAAAACTTACCAGGTTGCAATTTTAGAGATGGGTATGAGTGACTTGGGAGAAATTGATACCTTGGCAAAAGTAGCAAAACCATCTATAGGGGTCATAACTAACATAGGTACATCTCACCTAGAAAACTTAAAGACTAGAGAAAATATTTTAAAAGCTAAACTAGAAATAGCAAATAATTTTACAGAAGAAAATGTGTTAATTATAAATGGAGATAATGATATGCTTCACAATTATTACACAGATAAATATAAAATTGTAAAAATTGGTATAGATAGTGATTATAATTTTAAAGGTTGTAGAATAATTATAAATAAGGACAGTATAGAGTTTGGTGTTAAGGAAAATGGTGAGGATGTAAATGCTACTATAAAAGTACCAGTACCAGGAAAACATAATGTGCTTAATTCATTATTGGCAATAGCTGTAGCTAGAGAGCTTAAGGTTACCTATGAAGAAATCCAAGGAGGAATAGAAAATTTACAGGCTACATCTATGAGATTGGATGTTTTAAATTTAGATAACTATACTATAATAAATGATGCTTATAATGCAAGTCCAGATTCTATGGAGGCTGCTCTAGAGGTCTTAAAACAATATAATGGAAGAAAAATTGCTGTACTTGGAACCATGAAGGAACTAGGTGAGGATTCTGCTAGAGCTCATGAGCAGGTAGGAGCTTATGCAAAGGCAAGGGGCATAGATTTATTATTTACCCTAGGAGAGTTTAATGAGAACTTTAAAAAGGGCTATGGCAGTGAAAATTTTATGGATTTTAATTCCATGGAGGAGCTAATAGCAGAATTAAAGAAAACTATTAAAAGTGATGATATTTTATTAATAAAGGCATCTAGATCTATGAAATTTGAAAATATAATTAAAGAATTACAAAAGAAAAATATATAGGGAGGGATGGAATATGAATAAGTTAATATATTCTATTTTAGTAGCATTTATAATATCTTTTGCAATAGCACCATTTATAATACCAGGATTACACAAGTTGAAATTTGGCCAAAACATTAGAGAAGATGGACCACAAAGTCATTTAAAAAAACAGGGAACTCCAACCATGGGAGGAATAATATTTATTATTTCTACTTGTATTACTATGATATTAATGGTTAGAAATCCTCATGATGAAGCAATGCTTGCTCTTTATGCCCTTATCGCCTTTGGAGCTATAGGATTTTTAGATGATGGTCTAAAGATAATCAAGAAGAAGAATGAAGGCTTAAAAAGTTATCAAAAAATGTTGCTTTTGGTAATAGTATCTATAGTCTTTGGATATTATGCTAAGGATAAAATAGGAACGGATATTATGATACCTTTCCTAGGTACAGTAACTTGGGATTTAAAAGTGCTATTTATACCTTTTATAGTAGTATACTTTGCAGCAGTAACTAATGCGGTTAATCTTACAGATGGATTAGATGGGCTTTGTAGTTCTATTACCCTTTTAATTATGACTTTCTTTGCTCTTGTAAGTTTTGGCATGGCATATTATACTTTAGCAATTTTCTGTGGAATTCTAGCTGGAGCTATTCTTGGATTCTTAAAGTACAACTCGTATCCAGCACAAATTTTCATGGGAGATGGTGGTTCATTAGCTCTTGGAGGAGCTGTTGCAGCTATTGCTATGATATTAAAGCTAGAGCTTATAGTAATAATTGTAGGTGGAGTTTATTTATTAGAAACTCTTTCAGTAATTATTCAGGTTGCTTCCTTTAAACTTACTGGAAAGAGAGTATTTAAGATGGCACCTCTACATCATCACTTTGAATTAAAGGGATGGCATGAAAGTAAGATAGTAGCAGTATTTTCCATCATAACAGTTATACTATGTTTAATAGGATTCCTTGCACTAACTTATTAAAATGGCGTAGGAGGAATTTAATATGAAAAAACCCAAAATGAAATTGGGAGATGTGGACTTTCTACTTTTTGCTGTAATTATTATGTTAGTTACAGTGGGAGTTGTCATGGTATATAGTGCTAGTTCATATTTTTCAGCCTTTAAATATGATGATGCAGAATTCTTTTTATGGAAACAGCTTCAGTGGGCTGGACTTGGACTTATTGGAATGATGATCACATTGAATATCGATTACCATAAGTATAAAAAGTATACAAGAATTTTAATAATCTTTACATTTATAGCCCTTTGCTTAGTGTTTTTATTTCCACCAGTAAAGGGAGCTCAGCGGTGGATTAGACTTGGACCTCTATCCTTTCAACCATCGGAGATTGCAAAGTACGTGGTAGTGCTTTTTGTAGCAAAATATATATCAAGCAATCCCCAAAATATAAAAAAGTTTTGGAAGGGCGTAGTGCCTAACCTTTTATTTGCAGGTTTTATAGCAGGAATGATTCTTCTTGAAAAGAATCTTAGTATTGCCACAGTCACCATGGTGGTTAGTCTTATAATGTTATTTGTAGCTGGAACTAAAGTTATTCATATGGGAGGACTAATAGGAACTGTAGGAGTTTTAGGTGCTGTTTTTATTTTAACAGAGGAATATAGACTTAGAAGACTTTTAAGTTTTACTAATCCTTGGAGTGATTCTCAAGGAGATGGATATCAATTGGTACAATCTCTCTTAGCATTAGGTTCTGGAGGACTTATTGGTGTTGGAATAGGTCAATCAAGACAAAAGTGTTTTTATATTCCTGAACCTCATAATGATTTTATATTGTCAGTTATAGGTGAAGAACTAGGTTTTATAGGCTGTGCCTTTATAATTATATTGTTTATACTGTTTCTATGGAGGGGAGTTATTGCAGCATCTAAGGCAAAGGATATGTACGGTTCCCTATTAGCTACAGGAATAACTTCTGTAGTAGTTATTCAAAGTTTAATCAATATTGCTGTTGTTACAGGCTCTATGCCAGTAACAGGGGTTCCTCTACCATTCATAAGCTATGGAGGGTCTTCCTTAGTAATTAATATGCTATTTATGGGAATACTTCTTAATATAACTCGGCAGAACAATAAAAAAACTTCATAGAAATAATAGGACTGAAGAATAGAAAGCATCTTCAGTCCTATTATTTTGGCTCTGTTGTTGATTAAAGTGATAAATCATGGAGACGATTTATAGGAACATTAATTATGGAGGTTTGATAATGAGTTCGCCAAATTATCACGAAGTGTTAGCGTTAGCTAGAGAAGTAAAAGAAAATGAAAGATTAAAACTAATTTTAGAAATAAGTAAAACAATGAATGATGTTTTAATATTGAGCCTAGCTGTATGGGACGTCCAGAAAGTAGTGATCTTTTAAGAGTACTAGGAAGAGTAATAAAAAAGATAGTGTGCTTGTAACAGATTCACTGTTTTGTTACAAGCACACTATCTTCCTATAAGTAAATCAAAACATATAGCAATCCCTACGGGTTCTCGCAGAGTAGGTTCATATAATATCCAAAGAATTAATAACCTTCATAGCAAGGTAAAAAGTTTTATGAGGCCCTATAAAGGTGTTTCAACTAAGTATCTTAGTAATTATATGTTTCTTTTTAAATACATAGAGTCAAAATATGAGGCTACGCCTATATTTTTTTAGGGGCACAAAGCCTTGTTTCAGCACGAACTTTAAGGGACGTCCACCAATATTCTCATAGCATGTATATTCTATCACTGTAATTTTCAACAGAGCCATAATATTTAATATTTTTGTAATGAATTTGTAATATAAAAATGGTATGATAGAAGGTGTATTAATTTACTTTCATGTTCATATATTGTAATTTGGTGGTGAAGATGTGGCAAAAAAAACTAAACAGAGTTATGGTAATTATATAATAGATAATAAAGAACAGATATTAAAGCGAAAGAAAAAAATAATTAAATTAAAAAAGACCATGTTACTACTTGTAGTAATGATTTCTATTTTAATAACTTTGGCTTTAACTTTACCTACTTTTAATTTATCAGAGATTTTAGTTAGTGGGTTGGTAAATTTATCTGAAGACGGTGTTAAAACAACTACAAAGCTTCAAAAGGGTACCAATATATTCAAGATAAAAACAAAAAAAATAGAAAAAGAGTTAGAGAAAAACCCTTACATATTAGAAGCAACCATTATTAGAAAATACCCTAACAAACTCTCTATTGCTATCAATGAGAGAAAGATTGCTTTCTACACAGAAATATCAGGAGGTTTCTATGTGATTGATGATAAGGGTGTGGTTTTGGAAAAAAAGGAATCTATCGAAGGTATAGAAGCTTTAAAGATTGAAGGAATTGATGAAACATGTTTAAAAATAGGCGAACAGATTAAAAATATAGACGAAGATAAAATAAAGGCAATTTGCAATATTCATAAATTTATAAAAGAAAATAGTTTGTTTGAAAAATATAACATAATAAAATTGGAAGTTAATGACTTTGTAGACTTAAAATTATACGTAAATAATTTACACATGAAACTTGGAACTGTTGATAAAATTAATAGCAAAG
This sequence comes from Clostridium sp. UBA5712, assembly GCF_002419845.1. Taxonomy (NCBI): domain Bacteria; kingdom Bacillati; phylum Bacillota; class Clostridia; order Eubacteriales; family Clostridiaceae; genus Clostridium; species Clostridium sp. UBA5712. The sequence goes on from NZ_DIGW01000014.1 coordinate 142,689, forward strand.
TTGCTAGGGGGTTTAGCATAATAGAAAGTGGGACCCTTGGAGAGATGAAGGGATATGTGGATGTAAGTTTTGAAGGCAATCCAGTTATTTATAAGGAAAAATAGATCAAAAGATTAAAAAGTAAAAGCATCATAGTTCAAGAAAGATTTTATTGGGAGGTAGGGTAAGTGAAAAGTATTATTTCCAAGCTATGTACCGGACTTATATTTTTAATGTTTGGATTTGTTATAATCACTCAACTTAATACTATAGGAGAGCAAAGTACAGATAAAGTTGAGGGTTCACAAAGTCCAGAAATATTATTAGAAAATGAGCAATTAAAAAAACAAAAGGAAGAATTGGAAAAGGCTGTTGAGGAACTAGAGGTGAAGGCGGCTGAATACGAAAAGGAAGCAACAGAAGATACAAAGAATCAAAGGCTCCTTGAAGAGCTAAATAATACTAGACTTAGAGCCGGATTAACTAATGTTGAGGGGCCAGGTATTACAATATATATTGATCCTAAAACTAGTTTATTCACTCCACAAGTAGAAGATGATCCTATACAAGATTATGAGTTACTGTATATCGTTAATGAATTATATGCTGCAGGGGCTGAAGCTGTATCTATAAATGATATAAGACTTATTGGAAACAGCAGTATAAGGATAGCAGGAAATAGTATTAGAATTAATGGTGAAAGAATTTCACAACAGGAGCGTATAGTTATAAAAGCTATAGGAAATAAGACTATATTAGAAGGGGCTATGGGATGGTTCATTCCTAATAGAGTGAAAAGAATCTGTGAGGTTACATCGGAAACAAAGGATAATATTAAAATTAAAAAGGCAAGTATACCAGTAAAATATGAACACATAAAAGAAGTACAAGAAAACTAAAAGTAGGAGTGATGAAATGATTGCATTAATAGGACTTATAATAGGAATTATATTAGGAATAGCTTTCAACATAAATTTTCCACTTAAATTATCACCATATATATCTGTTGCAATATTTGCTTGTATAGACTCCACTTTTGGGGCTATTAGAGCTACCTTAAATAAGGATTTTAGACCAGATATATTTATATCAGGATTCTTTGGAAATGCATTTTTAGCAGCAGGAATGGTTTATCTAGGGGATAAGCTGGGTATACCTGTATATATTGCAGCAATTATAATATTTGGACAGAGGATATTTACAAACTTTGCTGTTATAAGAAGGTTATTGATGGATAGAATAAAAACACATCATTAAGGAGATAATTAAATGCGAGTTAATGAAGCTAATATATTTTTACTTATAGCTACCATTATAATTGGTATTTTAATAGCTATGAATGTAAATTTAGGAGGAAAAACTAAATTTTTAGATGTAGAGCAGTATCAAAAGGCATATGATAGTAGGACAAAGTTACAAAATGAAATAAGTAATTTAGAAGACCAATATGTTGAAACTAATGATAAAATTAATAAATATGAAAGAAGTAGTATATCTGAGGATGAAGTTAGAAAAGAGATGATTGGAGAGATAAGCAAAAATAAACTTGCATTAGGTTTGCTTCCAGTGGTGGGAAATGGTGTAAAGATTACTTTAAATGATGCACCGGAAGCTACAATTTTAGGGCAAGATGTACCCCTTTATATGTTAATTCATGATTCGGATTTAACAATGGTTGTTAATGATTTAAGAGCTGCAGGAGCAGAGGCAATAGCTATTAATGGATATAGAATAATAGGTTCAACAGCTGGACTTTGTGCTGGAGCAACCATAGAGTTAGATGGGATAAAAGTAATAGCTCCTTTTTACATTACAGCTATTGGAAATCAGGATGTAATAAATAGTTTTCTTGAAAATCAACAAAATCAACTTAAGAGTTTGAAGGCAAGAGGCTGTTATGTAGATATTGAATCAGTTTATGATGAAAAGTTGCCAGCCTATAATGGAGAGTTAAAAAGTGAGTATCTAAAATTAAAATAAAAAACTAGAAAAAATTAATAATATTAAAGGTTTTTTAGATTATATCGAGAATAAATTATATGGGCATATATTTTCCATTATAAGCTAGAGTTTGTATATGAGACGGGAGGAATAAAATTGTCTATTGAAGAAAATTTTATAAAATTGAAGAATGAGTTGCCAGAAGAAGTGACATTGATTTCAGTATCAAAAACTAGATCTATAGCTGAAATACAAAATGTATATGACTTAGGGGAAAGAAATTTTGGAGAGAATAAAGTTCAAGAGTTAATGGAAAAGCAAGAAATCTTACCTAAGGATATTAGGTGGCACTTAATAGGTCATCTTCAAAGAAATAAGGTTAAATATTTAGTTGGACGAGTTTATTTAATACATTCTTTAGATAGTGTTAGACTTTTACAGGAGATTGAAAAACAATTTTCAAGTAAGGAACTTATTGCAAATGTATTAATTCAAATTAATATAGGTAGAGAAGAGTCTAAAACTGGGATTATGATGGAGGATTTAGATGAACTTATAAATGCTTGTGAACAGTGTAAAAACGTCAAGGTGAAAGGTATTATGGCTACTATTCCAAAAGGAGATACTGAAAGTTGTAATTACTATTTTACTAAGACTAAAGAAGTATTTGATACCCTGAAAACTAAAAGCTATAAAAATATTACCATGGAGATTTTATCTATGGGAATGAGTGGAGATTATAAAGAAGCTTTAAAAGTAGGATCAAATATGATTCGAATTGGTGAAGGGGTTTTTGGGAAAAGAGATTATAACAAATTAAAGTAGGAGGAAGGTTTATTATGGAATTTTTCAAAGGAATAAGTAGAATGATGGGATTTGATGAAGAAGATGATGAAGAATTATTAGAGAACAGGGAAGAAAACTATGATGAAGGTGAAGAGGAGATTGAAATTGAACCTTTCGTAAGCAAGAAGCAAAATAAAATAGTTAATATTCATACTGCATCATCCTCAAAGGTTGTAATTAGTAAGCCTTCAAATTATGATGAGGGAAAAATTATTGTAGACAATTTAAAGTCTAGAAGAATAGTTATTGTTAACTTAAATGGAGTAGAGCCTAAGGAAGGTCAAAGAATACTTGATTTCCTAATAGGAGCTATTTACGCATTAGAGGGAGGACTTCAACCTGTAGAAAAGGGAGTATTTATATTAACTCCATCTAATATTGAAGTTAGTAATGAATTAAAAAATGAGCTTACAAACAAAGGAATTTTTAGTTCCTTCAAATAAGTCTAGTACTCGAACTTAGTAAAGTATTACGTGGTTAATTTTATATATATTTGAGTGGTAGAATATAGCTTAAAAAACATGAACAGTATTAAGAGGAATTATAATAATATATAATGAATTAGAGGAAAGCTATGGAGAAGAAGGCATTTTTAGATATATTTAAAGACCACGATAAAAATTATATTTCAAGTATATATGAGGACATAGAACTATGTAAGAACATAGAAATTCCTATATATACAAAGGAGTTTGTGACTCCGGATATCTATATGAATATAAAAAACAACCAAAGTAAACTTGGGGTTTTTGTTCATGGTACTGGTGTGTTTGCGGATTGTGAGAGAAAGATGTTATGTTTTTCTACTAATACATATGAAACTCTGGACTATGATATTCATATTGTAAAGATAAAAAATAAATCAAAGTTTAAAGATCTTAAGCATAAAGATTATTTAGGCTCTATAATGGCTTTAGGAGTTAAGAGAAGCTTATTTGGAGACTTAGTAGTAAAAGGAGATGCTTGCTTTGTTCCAATGACAAGATCAGTTTCTCAATATGTTCAATATAATTTAACTAACATTGGAAATTGTCCATGTACTATTGATAGAATAGATATAAATAGTGAAGATATCCCAAAGATTGAATTTGAAGAAAAGATTATAATGGTTACATCCCTTAGACTAGATAATGTGGTACCTAGTATTTGCAATATGTCTAGGGCTAAGGGCACAGATCTTATAAGTAATGGGTCTGTATTATTAAATTATCTTAAATGTAATAGAAAGGATAAATTAATAGAAATGAAGGATACTATTACCATAAGGGGATTTGGAAAGTATAAAATTAATTCAATTGAAGGAGAAACTAGTAAGGGACGAATTAAATTATTAATAGGTAAATATATTTAATGCGGGGTGAAGGATATGAAGATGACAGCTATGGACATTATGAACAAAGATTTTAAAAAAGCCATGAGAGGATATAACATGGATGAGGTGGATGAATTTTTAGAACAAATTTCTGAGGATTATGAAACCGTGTATAAGGAAAATGCTATTTTAAAGGAAAAATTAGATGTTTTTCAAGATAAATTAGATCATTATTCAAAGATGGAAACTACTATTCAAAGCACTTTGTTATTAGCACAAAATGCTGCAGAACAGGCAAAGCAAAGTTCTCAATCAGAAGCTGAACTTATAATTAAAAATGCAAATGAAAGTGCTAAAAGAATTTTAGATAAAGCTCACACTGATGTTTTAAATATCAATGATGAATTCGATAGAACAAAACAGGAATTTGCTAAGTTTAGGAGCAAGTTTAGAAACTTTATAGTTACACAAATGGAAATGTTTGAAGCGCTAGAAAAAGATTTTGATAAAAATTATAATATTTCAACTGTAATGGAAGAGAAGGTACATGAGCCAGTATTAGAAGTTGCTTCTGAGAAGGATGTAGAAAGCTTTGAATATAATACAGCTGAATTAGAGGATATAAAAAGTTTTTTTGTAGATAAGTAATATTGAAATTTTATTTACATATATTGTGTAATTTTTGGTAAATATGATTAATGTATAAATAGAATTCTTTGCTTTAGAGAGAGTTTTTACTCCCACTGAAGGTTATTAATAGAACTATAAGTATGAATTTATTCATACTTATAATTCGTTGTCCTTTAGGGGAAATTATTATCCAGGGACGTAGCAGCTCTTTAATCTCACTTTAGGGTGAGATTTTTTTATCTGCTGAAAGCTATTGACATATCCCGGAACATGTATATTATAATAGATGTAGTTGTACCCAATTAATGTGAAAAATTATATTTCGATATGTATTAACATAATTGGTGACCTAAATTTGTATTAAAGAAAAGTACCTAGAATTATTTGTACCTAGGAAGAAAAGAGGAGATTTTAGCATGAGGATAGGAATTATAGGAGCTATGGAAGAGGAAGTAAGCTCTCTAATAGCTGATATGGAAATAAAGAAAAAAGTTACAAGAGCAATGATGACATTTAATCATGGAACTATTTATGATAAGGATGTTGTAATAGTTAGAAGTGGAATAGGTAAGGTAAATGCAGCAGTTTGTACACAAATTTTAGTTGATGATTTCAATGTGGATGCTGTTATAAATGTCGGTATAGCTGGTGGTATTGGAGAAGATATATATCCAGGAGATGTGGTTATTGCAACAGATTTAGTGGAGCATGATATGGACACAACTAAATTTGGAGATAGACCAGGTCAAGTTCCTAATATGGAAGTCTTTGACTTTAAATGTGATAAGGGATTAGTAGAAAAAGCCCAAAGTGCTTGTGAAGGTATAAAAGATATAAATATTTTCACTGGTAGAATAGTATCTGGAGATCAATTTATAGCTGATATAGAGAAGATAAGATGGTTAAAAAGCGAGTTTAATGCGCTATCTTGTGAGATGGAAGGAGCAAGTATAGCTCATGCAGCTTATCTTAATAACAAACCTTTTGTTATAATACGATCAATTTCTGACAATGCTAATAATGGAGCACATATGGACTATGAAAAATTTAAAGAAATATCAGTTAAAAATTCAAATACCATATTACGTTCTATGTTAAAAACTTTATAAGGTGATATTATATGAAAAGAATACTTGCAGAAAAAAATAGTGGAGAAAAAATTACAGTACAGGTTAAGGATGTAATCATTGGTGGAGATGACTTAGTGTTTATATCTGGACCATGTGCAGTGGAAAACTATGATAAAATGATAAAGATAGGAAGAGCCTTGAAGGACCAGGGAGCACATATGATGAGAGCAGGTGCCTTCAAGCCTAGAACATCTCCCTATGATTTTCAAGGTCTCGGTATAGAAGGACTAAAAATACTTAAAGAAGTGGGAAATGAATTTGGTTTGCCAGTAGTATCTGAGGTAATGGATGCTAGAGATATAGAAATTTCTCTTCCTTATGTAGATATGATACAGGTTGGTTCTAGAAATATGTATAACTATACATTTTTGAAGGAATTAGGAAAGCTTAAATTACCTGTACTTCTAAAAAGAGGGATAAGTGCAACTGTAGCTGAATGGATTTATGCAGCTGAATATGTTTTAAAGGAAGGTAATAATCAAGTAGTACTTTGTGAAAGAGGAGTAAGAACCTTTGAGACTACCACTAGAAATACCTTGGATTTAAACTCTGTAGCAGTGATTAAGGAAAATTATAGACTTCCTGTTATTGTGGACCCTAGTCATGGAACTGGAAGGCGTGAGTTAGTTGAAGCTATGAGTTTAGCTGCTGTGGCAGCTGGTGCAGATGGATTAATTATAGAAAGTCATGTAAATCCTGATAATTCTGTATCAGATGCAAGACAAACTATTAATGTAGAAAATTTAAAAAAAATTATAAATAAGTCTAATGCCATTAAAAATATTTTATCCGAGTTAAGATAAGGGGGAGTGGTTTTGACTTTAGGAATAATAATAGTAGTATTAGGTCTAATAATAGATAGAGGAACAAAATGGTGGGCTATAGGTACATTAAAGGGTTCAGAAGGATTAACTGTAATTAAGGATTTCTTTACTCTTGATTATCTAGAAAACCGTGGAGCTGCTTTTGGAATGCTTCAAAATAAGCAGTGGTTATTTATTGTTATTACTATAGTTGTAGTTATAGGAATGATATTCTATTTATTAAAGTATAAGCCTAAGTTTAAATTAGTATATGTATCTATTGCTATGATAATTGCGGGAGCAATAGGTAATCTTATAGATAGAATAAGTTATAATTATGTAGTAGATTTTATTATGGTTCATTATAGGGATGTATATTATTTTCCAACCTTTAATGTGGCTGACATGCTAGTTTGTATAGGAACATTTTTTCTATTAATATGTATACTGAAGGATGAGATTTAATGGATTTTAAAAATTATATTATAGAAGAAGAAAATGTAGGGAAGAGACTTGACTTATTTGTAAGTGAAAATGAAGTAGATATGTCTAGATCTTTTGTCCAGGGAATTATTGAAAAACAACAAGTGAAAGTCAATGGACAGATAAGAAAAAGTAATTACAAATTAAGAGTAGGGGATCAGGTTCGAGTAGAACTAGCTGAGCCAGTGGAGCTCCAAGTAGAGGCTGAAGATATTCCTTTAGATATAATTTATGAGGACAGTGATGTTATAGTAATAAATAAACCACAGGACATGGTAGTCCATCCTGCCCCAGGAAATTATACTGGAACTCTTGTTAATGGTCTTCTTTATCATTGTAAGGACTTATCAGGTATAAACGGAGTTATAAGACCTGGTATAGTGCATAGAATTGATAAAGATACTTCTGGGGTATTAGTAGTTGCTAAAAATGATAAATCGCATAATTCATTAGCTATGCAGCTAAAGGACCACTCCATGAAGAGAACTTACTATGCCATAGTAGAAGGTATAGTAAAAGAGGAAGAGGGTACGGTTAGAAACAATATAGGAAGACATCCTGTAGAGAGAATAAAGATGGCTGTAGTTAAGGATGGAAAAGAAGCTATTACTAATTATAAAGTGCTGGACCGATTTAAAAGTAATACCTTGGTGGAATGTAGATTAGAAACAGGTAGAACACATCAAATTAGAGTTCATATGGCTCATTTACATCATCCACTAATTGGAGATCAAGTATATGGATATAAAAAACAGAAGTTTAAATTGCAAGGTCAAGCACTTCATGCGAAAAATTTAGGCTTTATACATCCTACCACAGGAGAGTATATGGAGTTTGATTCACAACTTCCAGAATATTTTCAGGATATATTAGATAAATTAAGAAAAGAAGTTTAGGGAGGGATTGTTATGGAACTGAAATCAGTACTTATGGACGATAAAGCAATTAAGAGAACTCTGACGAGAATTTCTCATGAAATTATAGAAAAAAACAAGGGTACAGAAAACTTAGTTATATTAGGAATTAAAAGTAGAGGAGTGCCACTAGCTAATAGAATTGCTGAACTGATCAACATGTTTGAAGGTGAAGAGGTAGAAGTAGGGAGTGTAGATATAACTAAATATAGAGACGACCTAAAAAAACCTGAAAACTTAAAGGAACATAATAGTATAGAATTAGGTGTAGACATAACTGGTAAGAGAATAATTCTAGTGGATGATGTTTTATTTACAGGAAGAAGTGTAAGAGCGGCAATAGATGCAATCATAGATAGAGGAAGACCTGAAATGATTCAGTTAGCTGTACTTGTAGATAGAGGTCATAGAGAGCTGCCAATAAGAGCTGATTATGTGGGGAAAAACATACCAACTTCAAGAAAAGAGGATATATCTGTTGAACTAGTAGAAAAAGATGGAGTGGACTCTGTAAGTCTATACGAGAATAATTAGGAGAAAAAATTTATGTATAAAATAATTGTAACTACTACCTTTGGTATAGAGGCTATTACAGGCAAGGAGCTAAAGAATTTAGGATATGAAGACTTAAAAATAGAAAATGGAAAGATAACCTTTGAAGGAGATGAAATGGATGTTGCTATCTGTAATATCCATTTAAGAACTGCAGAGAGAGTTTTTCTAGAGATGGCAGAATTTGAAGCTACCTCCTTTGAAGAATTATTTCAAGGAACTAAAAAAGTTGACTGGGGTAGCTTAATACCTATTGATGGTAAGATGCATGTTATAGGAAAATCTGTTAAATCTACTTTACATAGTGTACCTGACTGTCAAGGTATAGTAAAAAAAGCTGTAGTAGAAAAAATGAAAGAAAAATATGATACTAATTGGTTTAGTGAAGATGGACCAGTATATAAGATAGAAGTTGGAATTCTAAAGGATAAGGTAACCCTTGCAGTAGATACCTCTGGAATAGGACTTCATAAGAGGGGATATAGGGAAAATGCAGGAATGGCTCCTTTGAAGGAAACCTTAGCAGCAGCCTTAGTTTTGATAGCCAAATTCAATGGAGATGAGCTTTTAATAGACCCATTTTGTGGATCAGGAACTATACCTATAGAAGCGGCACTGATAGCTAAAAATATAGCACCAGGAGTTAATAGACACTTTGTAAGTGAAACTTGGCCTACCTTTGACAAAGAAATTTGGGAGCAGGTACGCGAAGGAGCGAAAAGAAGTGTTAATAAAAAAGACTTCGTTATTCAAGGCTCTGATATAGATGGAAGAGTACTTAGAACTGCCATGGATAATGCTAAAAAAGCAGGTGTAGAGAAGTATGTTAACTTCCAAAGACTTGATATGAAGGATGTAAGAAATAGAAAAAAAGGTGGTATGATAATAACTAATCCACCTTATGGAGAGAGACTTTTAGATGAAGATGAGGTTAAGTATCTCTACAAAACTTTTTCTAATGTGTATGCAGGACTAGAGGATTGGTCTTGCTATGTACTAACATCCTATGATGACTTTCAAAAGGTATTTGGAAAAAAGGCTGATAAAAACAGAAAACTTTATAATGGAAGAATTCAGTGTTACTACTATCAATATAATCCGAAGAAATAAATTAAAGACTATCTCAAAAAAATTTGAGATAGTCTTTGTTTTAAGCTTGCTTTAAATCAAGTTTTATAGGATCTACATAGATGGTTTTGTTTGTGGAGTAGGTTACCATACCAGGCTTTCCTTTAGCCATTTTTTTAACATTTCTAATTTCGGTGTAGTCTATAGGTACCTTTGTAGAGTTTTTACCCTTGCTATAGAAGGCGGCTAAGGTTGCAGCTTCAAGAAGGGTGGAATCAGGTACTTCTCCAAGGTTTTTAATGATTACATGGGAACCTGGAATATTTTTTATGTGAAGCCAAATATCATTGTTATGAGCAAACTTCAGAGTTAAATAATCATTTTCTAGATTGTTTTTACCTACATATATATCAATGCCATCACTAGATATGAAGTGGAGTGGTTTTGAAGGCTTAGTCTTTTTACTTTTCATAGACTTTTTGAAAGCAATGTAGCCAGTTTCCACTAACTCATTTTTTATATCCTCTAAATCTTTATAGTTATCAGCATTTTCAATATTACTAAGTACTGATTGAAGATATTCATCCTCTTCTTCGGCTAATTCTATTTGGATATAAGCATTTTCTTCTGCAGCTTTTAATTTACTGTATTTTTTAAAATACTTTTGAGCATTTTCAGAAGGGGTTTTATTTACATCTAAAGGAATTTTAATATATTCTTCTTCCTCACTATAATAATTTAATGCTTCAACCTCTTTATCACCCTTTTTAATATTATAAATATTTGCAGTTATAAGCTCTCCATATAGATTATATTTTTGCTTTTCTTCACATTCAATTAAAGTTTTTTTTAGAATGTTTAATTTTTTTTCAACTCTGTCTATGTTATTTATAACTAGCTTTTGCATATCATGACTTTTACTTTGAAGTCTACTTATTTTATCCTTTGCATGATAGAAGCTTTCTAGAAGACTACTAGGAGAAGAATATTCTTCACATTGTCCACCATAATCTAAAATATACTCTAGCTTTATACAGTGGAAATCTTTTAGTTCATCATTTATGGAATAGCTATAAAGGTCATAATTATTATCTTTGGATTTAGCAAAAAACTCTATTAAGAATTCATAGATTCCCTTTAGGTTATTTTTACTTAAAGGAATATTTCTTTTATTTAGCCTAAAAGAAATCTCTTTAGCTATAGGATTACTTACTCCATCTAAAACTCTAGTAAAGAATTTTTCATTTAGCTCTTCATCTTCATAGAGACTAAAAGTTTTTTCTTGAAATGATTCAAAGGTAGTGTTGAATATATCAAGTTTATTACTTTCAGGAGGATATACATATTCAATACCAGGATAGAGTACTCTATAGCTATTTATATCTGGTGTAATATGTTTTATGGAATCCATGATGAGTCCATCTCTTTTTCTTATCAAAGTAATGTTACTGTGTCTACCCATGATTTCAATTATCAGGGTATATATACTGTTAAAGCCTAATTCATCACTACTTTCAAAATCTAAAAGTAGGATTCTGTCGTTATTTAATTGAGTAACATCTTTTAAAACTGCAGTATTTAGATATTTTCTTAAAACCATACAAAATACAGGTGCCTTAAGTGGACTTTCCTTAGAGTAATCAATAAAGTTTATTCTAGGATAAGAAGCGTTAGCGTTTAGCAGTAGTCTAACAGGTTTCCTATTTATTTTAAAGCTCAGTATTATTTCATCCTTTTCAGGTTGGGTTATTTTATCTATTCTACTGCTTATTAGAGTGTTTTTTATTTCATTGGCTAGAGAGCGCAAATATAATCCATCTAGTGCCATATAAATCATCCTTTCATTTAAGCATATATTTTACAGTATATCACTATTATTTTATAAATAAAATACAAAATAAGTTAGGACAAGGATAATTTCCTTAATTGAAGATGATATAATAAAAGTAATATTGCATTTAAGGAATATTTAAGTTAAAGGAACTGTAGTTGTTTAAGAAGTAATAAGAATGAATTTACATAAGAGTTGAATATATAGAAAAAATTATAAAGGCAGGGTGGATATAAATGGAGTTAAGGGAAAGTATCATTAACTTAAGAAGGGAATTTCATAGATGTGCAGAAGCTGGGTGGTTAGAATTTGAAACCACCATAAAAATAATGGATTACTTGAAAAAACTTGGATATAATCTACAATATGGTAAGGAAATACATAGTAATCCAATGGGTATGGCTGATGAAGAAATACTTACTAATCATAGGATAGAGTGTAGTAGAGCAATTAAAAACAAGTCCTATAATGTAGATGAAATTCTACAAGGCTATACTGGGGTAGTAGCAAGTATAGATACAGGAGTTCAGGGTCCTACCATGGCTTTTAGATTTGATATAGATGGTCTTAAGGTTGAGGAAGCTAAGGAAAATCATAGACCTTTTAAAGAGGGGTTTTCTTCTAAAAATCCAGGAATATGTCATTGTTGTGGTCACGATGCTCATATAGCTATGGGCCTTCAGCTTGCAAATACTATTGTAGAGATGAAAGAAAAATTAACAGGAAAAATAAAGCTCATATTTCAACCGGCAGAGGAAGAGGTTAGAGGGGCTAAGTCTATGGTAGAAGCTGGAGTTTTAAAAGATGTAGATTATTTATTCTCTGGTCACATCGGCTTTATTAATAAAAATAATGCCATAGCTGTTAAAGTTAAAAATTTGCTTGCTACTAATAAAGTGGAGGTAGAGTTCTTAGGTAAATCTGCCCATGCAGGTCTTTGTCCAGAAGAGGGAAGAAATGCTCTTTTAGCAGGAGCAAGCTGTATTTTAAATCTTCATAGCCAAGTGCAATTTGGAAAAGGAGTAGGAAGACTTAACGTAGGAACTCTTCATGGAGGAACTGGAAAAAATGTTATAGCAGATAAAGCAGTTTTACAGTTGGAAACAAGGGGCGATACTAACGAAATTAATGATAGAATCATGGATATGGTTTGTCGAGTAGTTAAGGGTGCAGCAATTTCCTACAATGTGGAATATAATATAAGAGTAGTTGGTTCTGCAAGGGCATATAATAGCACCGATAATGAATTTTCTAAGATAGTAATAAAAAATCTTAGAAGTTTACCTATAGAAATTATTGAAGAATTTTCCTTTGGAGCTTCTGAGGATATAACTTATATGTTAGAAGAGGTGGAAAAGCAAGGGGGAAAGGGAATCTATTTTATAATTCCATCTTCTATTGTGGCACCACATCATAATCCCTATTTTGATTTTAATGAAGAATCACTTATAATAGGTCATGATGTATATGTACGTATGATAAGAACTTTTTTACAAAAGATATAATTTAAACTTGAGATAAATTTACTAAATTAAACAAGCTAAGGGATGTGTAGTTTTGAAAGAAGCAATGAAAGAAATTTTGGAAAAATATTATGGATATAAAAGCTTTAGGACAGGTCAACAGCCAGTTATAGAATCTATTTTAAAGGGAGAGGATGCATTAACTATAATGTCTACAGGTAGTGGTAAGTCTATATGTTATCAAGTGCCTGCTTTAATCCTTCAGGGATTAACTATAGTAATTTCACCTTTAATTTCCCTTATGAAGGATCAAGTAGATGCACTTAAGGACATGGGAATACCTTGCAGCTATATTAATAGCTCCTTAAGCAGTAAAGATTTTAAAGAAGTATTAGATGGAATAAAGGAAGAAAAATATAAAATACTTTATATAGCCCCTGAGAGATTAGATAATATAGAATTTTATAATGTAATTTCTAGGATACCTATTAGCCAGATAGCTATAGATGAGGCCCATTGTGTATCTCAATGGGGTCATGACTTTAGAGCTAGTTATAAAAGAATTGCAGGTTTTATAGAAAGGCTTATGGTGAGACCTATAGTTACAGCCTTTACTGCAACAGCTTCTAAAGAAGTAAGACAAGATATAGTAAAACTTTTAAAGCTTCAAAGTCCTAAAATATTTATTACTGGCTTTGATAGAGAAAACTTGTCTATAAATATAGTTAAATCTGAGAATAAGAAGAAATATCTTCTTAAATTTATGGAAGACAATAAAGAAAACTCTGGTATTATATATGGAGCTACTAGAAAGGAAGTAGATAATATTTATAGGGAGCTTTCTAGTAAGGGATATAATATAGCTAGATACCATGCGGGTTTATCTGATGAGGAAAGAAAAGAGAATCAAGAAGATTTTATTTATGATAGAGTTAAGATTATGGTGGCAACTAATGCCTTTGGCATGGGAATAGATAAGTCTAATATAAGATATGTGGTTCACTATAATATGCCTAAAAATATAGAAGGTTATTACCAAGAGATTGGAAGAGCTGGTAGAGATGGTGAGAAGAGTCAGTGTATATTATTATTTTCTCCAGGAGATATCCATGTTCAAAAGTATTTAATAGAGATGAGTATAGAAAATCCAGAGAGAAAAAACAATCAGTATAAAGCACTTCAGCAGATGGTGGATTTTGTTTATAGTAATGATTGTTATAGAAAATATATTTTAAATTACTTTGGAGAAAGTTATGAAGATGACTGTAACAATTGTAGTAATTGTTTAAATCAAGGAGAGATAGTTGATAAAACTGTAGATGCTCAAAAGGTACTATCTTGTATATATAGGATGAAACGAAACTATGGTGCAACTATGCTTATAGATGTACTTAGAGGATCAAAAAATAAAAAGGTTACACAGTTTAATTTTCAAGAGCTATCTACCTATGGAATAATGAAGGATTATTCAGGTGAAAATCTAAAAACTTTTATAAACACACTAATTTCTCATGGATATATAAATCAAGTTGAAGGAACTTATCCTGTCCTTGCATTAAATGATAAGTCTATGGAAGTACTTAGAGGTCAGGAAGTAGTTCACTTTAAAGAATTTAAAGTTAAAGTAAATGCAGAGGTAAGAAATGAACTCTTTGATATATTAAGAGAACTTAGATATAGCATGGCAAAGGCTGCTGGAATTCCTCCATATATAATTTTTAGTGATGGAACCCTTAGGGAAATGAGTGTTAAGCATCCTACAAACAAGGAGGAGTTTTTAGAGATATCTGGAGTGGGAGAAACTAAGTATAGTAAGTATGGTAAGGAATTTCAAGGTGCTATTATAGAGTATGTTGAAGCTAACAATCTAACTGTTAAGGAAAAGAATAACCCTGACAAAAGCTATGAAGAAGCTAGTGTAACTAAATCAGAAGAAGGTAGAAGTATTAATGAGGAATCAGGGGATTTTTATGTAAATACTGATAAAAAACTATTTGAAAGGTTAGTTTTAGTGCGAAGGGAATTAAGCAGGATAGAAGGTGCTATGGAACAGAATATCATAGCAAAAAATACTCTAAAAGAGATAAGTGGAAGATATCCTAAAACCTTAGAAGAGCTAAAGGATATAGGAGGTATGGGGCCTAAGAAGATAGAAAAATATGGAGTGACTTTAATAGAAGCAGTAAATACATACATAGAAGAAGAGGGAATAACTCCTATATGGGAAGAAAAAAAGAAAAGAAGATTAGTTATAGATGGAGATGAAAGAAAGAATAAGGAAATAGCTTTAGACATGTTAAATGAAGACTTTGCACTTGAGGATATTGCAGAAGAGATTGAGGTATCAATTTCAACTATACTTGGATACGTTACAGAGTATATAGAGGAGTATGGAAGACCTAAGTTTACTATTCCTTTAAATAAGTTTTTTAACCAAGATGAAGAAAAAATTATCATGGAAGTTTGTGAAAGAGTTGGCTATGATAAGGTTAGTAAGGTAAAGGCAGAGTTACCTAAGACAATTAATTATGAATCTATAAGAGCTGTTATACTTAAGAATTACTTTTAAGAGGAGAATATTATGGAAATTTTAAAATTTACAAAGATGCAGGGAGCAGGAAATAATTTTGTGGTTTTTGAAGATATGGAAGTAAAATACAATGATTTAGGTACTTTAGCTAAAAAGTTATGTGATAGAAATTTTGGCATAGGAGGAGATGGAATATTAGTAGTAAGAAGAAGTAAAATTGCTGATATTCAAATGATAATAATAAATAGTGATGGTTCCTATGCTGGTATGTGTGGAAATGGAATAAGATGCTTTGCAAAATACGTATATGAAAATAACATGGTAAGAAAAAGTGAGTTTACCGTAGAAACAGGAGATGGTATAAAGGTTTGTCATCTGTTCATAGAAGATAATAAGGTAAAAGCTGTTAAGATAAATATGGGAAGAGAGAGTTTTAATCCAAAGTTTATTCCTGCCTTAGGAGAGGAAGAAATTATTAAAAAAGATATATGTGCCAATGGAAAAAGCTATAATATAACTTCATTATTACTTGGAGTTCCCCATACTGTTTTATTAACTGAAGAGGGCGGGTTTAAGGTTGAAGAAGGTGCAGCCATAGAAACCCATGAATTATTTCCACAGGGGACCAATGTTAACTTTTGTAGAGTTGTGAATAGAGAGGAAATAAAGGTTAATACCTGGGAAAGAGGAGCAGGGCCAACCCTTGCCTGTGGAACAGGATGTTGTTCATCGGTGGTGGTTTGTAATAAATTAAATTTAGTAGATAAATCTGTGAAGGTTATGGCTCCAGGAGGTATTTTAACTATAGAAATAACTGAGGATGGAATAATGATGACGGGGCCAGCGGAGAATGTATTTAAGGGTGAAATAGCAGTATAAGTGAACATTAAGGGTTTATATTTAAACAATTTATAAATTTGTTTTAATATAAACCCTTTTTTATTTATTTATAGAATTATATTTGAAATAAATGGTAACAATTATAGTTGTGATAAAAGAAATCTATATTTTTAATATGTTTAAGGAGATAAACTGGTGATCAACAAAATAGATTTAGATTCAATAGCAATAAATACTAAGGCTATGTCTATGCTTTCCAAGGAAGTGTGTGAAGAGTATAGCATTTTACCTTATGACATAAAAAATAATGAGATTTATTTAGCTACCTTTACGGAGCATTCCAATGAAGAAATTAATAGATTAAGATTTATTTTAAAGAAAAAAATTGTATTTAACTTATGTACTATAGATCAATTTAAGATTTATTTAGATAAATATTATGAAGAAATTTATAGAAAGCAAATAGTTAAGGGACTTAAAGGTGAAGAGTATCCTAAAAAGGAGCGTGATAAAGAAGTAAAAGGACCCATTATTTCTTTAGTGGATTCGATTTTTAGAGAAGGTATTGAAAAAGGTGCAAGTGATATACATATAGAGTCATGGAAGGATACAATTACTGTAAGATATAGAATAGATGGAGTTTTAAATATTTTTAGTACTTTACCTAAAAATCTTTATGAGGTTATAGCCACAAGAATAAAGGTTATGGCAAATATGGATATTACTAATAAATATACTCCAGAAGATGGAGAGATAAATCTTGAAGTAAAGGAAAATATTTATGATTTAAGAATATCTACAATGCCTACTGTTCATGGAGAAAAATTTGTAATAAGAATATTACAAAGAAATGCACCTTTGTTAGATATAAATAAGCTAGGTTTTACACCTAAAGATTATCGACTCTTAAAAAATATATTAAAGTTCAAACAAGGTTTAATCATAATTACAGGTCCTACAGGAAGTGGTAAAACTACTACTTTATATTCTATGATAAATGAGTTGAACGAAGAAACTAGGAATATAGTCACTGTAGAAAAGCCGGTGGAGTGTGAAGTTGAGGGAATTAATCAAGTTTCCATAGGAGATGGTAGTGCTACCTATGGAAATATATTAAAGGCAGTATTAAGACAGGATCCTGATGTAATAATGGTGGGTGAAATTATAGATAAGGAAACTGCTGAAGTAGCTATAAGAGCATCTTTAACAGGTCACTTAGTTTTAACTACCTTGCATACTAACGATGCTAGCAGTGCTATAAATAGACTAACTAACATGGGGATAGATGGAGATATAATTAAAAGTTCTCTCGTTCTTGTAATTGCTCAAAGGTTAACAAGATTAATATGTGAAAAGTGTAAGGTGAAATATAAATTATCCAAGGAAGAAAAGAAGCTTCTAGCCATGGATAGGATTGAAGAAGGCTATAGAGGAACTGGATGTATTAAATGTAATAGCACTGGATACAGAGGAAGAACTGTAGCCTATGAGATTATGATTATGGGAAAGAGATTAAAGGAGTCTATGGATAGTGGGGATAGTGATATATTAAGAAACATAGCGATTGAAGAGGGAATGGTTACTATGAATGAATATTTTAAGGAGTTAGTTGTAGAGGGAAGTACTTCCGTGGAAGAGTATTATGGAAATATGCAGGTTTATAACATTGAAAAAGCCTTAGGAGTGGATTATGGAGTATAAGTATAAGGGGATAAATGTAAAGGGAAAAATTGTATCAGGAAAAGTTATAGTAGAAGATCATTGTAGTTTAATGGAAAGATTAGAAGAGGAGGAAATATATTGTATTAATTACAAAGAGTTGCATAAAGAAAATACATATTTGTTTAAAAGAAGGATTTCAGAAAAGAATTTATCTACTTTTTGCAGAAATTTAAAGAATAATTTAAAGGCGGGAATTCCTTTAGTTAATGCTTTGAAACTATTAGAAGAGCATTTAGGGGATAAAAGGTTATGTGAAATTCTAAATAAAGTTATAAATAATATAAAAAGTGGTTTATCTTTTTCAGAAAGCTTAGAGAAGTTTAAAAGTGTATTCCCAGAATTTTTTATAACATTAATTCATTTTGGAGAAGAAAGTGGTAGATTGCAGCAGATTCTAACTTTCATGGAAAAGTACTATATGAAGGAATATAAAAGGCGAAAGAAAATTATTAGCGTAAGTACTTATCCTATAGGATTATTTATATTTGTATTAATTATGGGCATGATTGCTATTTACAAGTTAGTACCTACATTTTTTAATTCTATGGATATAGAAAATATGAAACTTCCTTATATAACTAGATTTTATTTAGGATTATCTAGAGTTATAAATAGTCTAGGTATACTTGTAGTACCAATAGGCATAGGGATTTTTATAGGCATAAGCTTTATACATATCTATCTAAAGGGGAAAGGGATAACCTATAATTTAAAATATAAAAATCCACTAACGAGAAATTTAGAGAAAAATAGATTTTGTTGTAAATTTACTATGGCCCTTTCAATGATGATAGATAGTGGTATTGATATAAAATCTTCTTTAATCTTACTGAGAAATTGTGAAAATGCCATTTACATTAAGGAGCGGTTAAATAGATGTATAGAAGGATTAGAAAGAGGTGATAGCCTTTATGAGGGCCTTAAGAGGTGCAATATTTTTTCAAATTATTTTCTATCAACAATATATATAGGAGAAATTAATGGAAGTGTTGAAGAGGTGTTGCAATGTTGTAATGAAGTTTTCGAAGAAGAACTTGAAGGGAAATTAGATAGGATCACATCCCTAATAGAGCCACTACTAATAGTCTTTGTAGGTCTATTTATAGGATCTATCATTATTGCAATTATGATTCCATTGTTTAATATGTACAATACAAAGTTTTAAAAGGTATTAAGGTAGAAAACTATGAAGAAAAATGGATTTACACTAATAGAATTAATAGTGGTATTAGGTATATTGTCTATATGTTCATTTATAATATATCCTCATTTAAACTCCTATGATGAAAAGAAGTTAGCCATGGAAATGGAACATGGGGTTAATGGCACAATTGAATTTATAAATAGCTGTAAGATGTATGCAAGAAATAATTATGATAATAGGAAACTCTTTAGATTAGTTATCCAAAGTAGAGAATTAAACCTATATCATGGAACTGTAAAAGTACACAGTTATCTATTACCAGATTCACTAAGGATACATATATCTAATGATGCTAGTATAACTATACCATTAGATATTGACGGAAATACATCTTTGGGAAGGTCTATAAATATATATGATCCAGATGGACGTAGAGAAGTTATAACCATAAAGGTAGGAACAGATTATGTTAGTAAGCAGAAATAAAGGAATTACACTGTTAGAAACTATAATAAGCATGTTAGTTATATCTACTATTCTCATAGGAGCACTTACTTTTTATGGTGTAATGGGAAGGTGTGAAGAAGAAGAGCAAAAGGAAATGAAGGCCACTTTTCAGATAGATGCAGTTAAAAAGCTTATTTTATGCAATATGGATTATGGTGATATTAAAAAAGAGATAGTTGAAAAAACTAGATTTATAAATACTAGTGATTTATCAGAGGAAGCTCTAGGTAGTATAAATATAAAATATATTATAAAGGATGAAGTAAAGCAATACCCAATTATAATGTTAATGGGAACTGAAGAAACTGGTAAAGAAATTATAAAAATAGAGGTTTTATATAAGTTTCAAGATGGAAAGGAAATAAATTATGTATTTTACAAGGGTAAT
Organism: Clostridium sp. UBA5712; assembly: GCF_002419845.1. NCBI lineage: Bacteria > Bacillati > Bacillota > Clostridia > Eubacteriales > Clostridiaceae > Clostridium > Clostridium sp. UBA5712. The sequence continues at coordinate 162,772 of NZ_DIGW01000014.1, forward strand.
TATGAGAAAAGCTAAAGGGGTTACCATATTAGAATTAATAGCGGCCTTAAGTATTTCCTCCTTAATAATTACAGTTATTATTAGCAGTTATAGTATTTGGATGAAAAGCTATAAGGAAAACGTATATTATTCTAGTGAAATTACAGGGATTTATGAAGCACTTATGTATATAGAAAATTATGTTAATTATAGAGGTGAAGGATGTTTTTTAAAAGATGGGGATATAATTATACCTACATCTGTAGGAGAAAGTTATGTTTCTTTAGAGGGGAATGAACTTAGGTTTTTTTTCAAGAATAAACATGGAGTAGGCCACACCAATCAGCCTCTTTTATATGATGTGAGAGAATTTAAAGTTAGGCAAAATGGTAAGGTTCTATTCATTAAAATAGTTACGAATAAAGGAATTAGTGGAGAGAGAGCAATTGGTAAAATATAAAACAGGGTTAAGCAAGTATAGAAAAATTCATAGGGGATGGATATTAACTTATGTGGTAATTGTAGGAATGATTATTTCCCTAACTATATGTTATTCTATGAAGTCCTTTATTAATAGAAATTCTTATATTAAAAATTATGTGGAATATAACTTGAAAGAAAATAAGGACCATAGCTATAAGGAGCACTTAATAGCTAATTTTAATAGTTATGTACTAGAAAATATAGAAACTATAAATGCAGAGACTTCAGAGAAATACTTTGAAAGGAAGGCTGGTGAAAAACTAATAACCTATGATAATAGTTATATAACCTATGATTTAAGTAATAAGTATTTTCAAATCAATGGATTAAATAGAGTTTATAGGTTCGCTATGGAGATTAGTGGTAGTGAAGTTAAATATATTTTTAAGGGGAATTTAGTACAGTAGAAGGGAGAGTTATGAAGAAAAGGTGTACGATTGAAATAAGTGAAGAAGAAATAAAGTTTGTAAAAGAAAAGATTAAAGATTTAAAAAAGGATAAGAATTTTTACTGCACATATTGCTGTAAGAAAAATTATAAAGACACTGATGTAGCAGTTGAGGAAAATTTAAGAAAGCTTAATTTGGACATAATTTTAGAGGGAGAAGAGATATTTGTACATAATATTTTTGTGCCTAAAGTAAATAAAAATAAACTAGATTTAATTGTTAGAAATCAAGTAATAAAAATTTTTTATGATATAGAAAATATAATATTTAACTATGAAATTATTAGGAATAAAAGAGGAAAATTAGAGGTAGCCATATACTGCATAAATGTAAAGGATTCACTTTTAATGAATCGAGAATTGTTTTTAGGAGCAAATATAAACTCTATAATACCTATACAACAGTTATATACAAATAAATACAACAAAAAGATTAAAAATGGAGAATTCACTTTAATAATATATAGAAATAAATATGTTTATATCATTGAAGTAGAAAATGGGACTATAAGAGCAAATAGAGTTATAAATGGAAGTAAAGAAAATGTAAATATAGAAATCTTAGCATTTTTGAGAGAGATTAATGGAGAAGAACATAATAATAATAAGGGAATTTACATCATTACAAATGAAAAAAAGGAAAAGGTTAAGGTCGCTAATTTATATGAGATGAAAAGGAGTTTTCCTGTAAATTCTTAATTTATGAAAGGGAGGGAGACAATGAAAGAAGGATATTATCCTCAATGGTATATAGAGAGTTTAAGGTACATCTATAAGAAAAATATAATAAGGACTTTGATATATTTCTCTATATTATTTATAATTATTTCCATGGGAATATTAGGGAATCATTATAAGAGATTAAATATTGTAGGTAAAGTGAAGTATAACAAAAACATAGAATTAAATAATGACAGAAAAAGTATTACAACCTTTGCATATAACTATATTTATGAAATAATTTCAAAGGAAGAGCTTGAGATAAATTCTATGAATATAGATGACAATAATATAGGATTTAATATAAAGATTAAAGATAAGGAAGATTATTCAATGTGTATTAAAACTTTAGAAGAAAAGTTTTCAATAGTTGAAGTTTCATCTATTCTTCAAGAGAAGGAAGAGCTATATTTTACAGCTAGGGTAAAGATTAATGGATACTAGAAAATATAAATTAATTAATATTACTATAGTTATAGCAACTATAATACTCTTAATAGCCTATGGTAAAACACAAATAAATTTAAATAATGCTAAAAATCATAGAAATTTAGTTGTAAGTAACCTTGTAGAAGAAAATAAAAAGGAAGAGTTTAAACTTGGAGAATTTTTAAATAGATTAAGAAGTTATAATGATATTTCTTTAAATAACATTGTTGTTTATGACTCTTGGGGTGAAGTAACTATCAAGTGTAAGGGGGATTTTACTACTTTTAAAAATTTACTTAGTGATTTAGGTAAGATGGATGAAATAAAAGAAATTAACTCTTTGGTGGTGGAAGAAGATATTTGCACCTTTATTCTTGTATTCAAAAAAATCTAAAAAATTTGGTATTTTTATGTTGACTATTTATTTATTGTTATGTATAATTAGTGCCAAGGTAAAAGTAAATATTGTCTTATCACGAGCGGTGGAGGGACTGGCCCTTTGAAACCCAGCAACCTGTGTATATATATTGAATCATATATCTTTATATGTGCGTCATGGTGCTAAATCCTGCAGCTTTTTTGAGCTGGAAGATAAGAGAATGAATTGGCATGCATGAAGTTTTATGCACTAGAGATTTATTCTCTAGTGCTTTTCTTTTTACCCCAAATAATTAAATCTAGATTTAAAGTAAATAGGATATCTACAGTAAAGGGCGGTGCTAGATAATGATAGAGGTATCACATATCAATAAGAGCTTTGAGAGTTTAAAAGTTCTAAAGAATGTATCATTTACCATAGAAGAGGGACAAGTATATGGAATCATAGGTCACAGTGGAGCTGGAAAATCTACCATGTTAAGATGTATAAATGGATTAGAAGGTTATGATGAAGGCAGTTTGAAAGTTATGGGAAAAGAAGTTTCCTCTATGACAGAAAGAGATATTAGAGAGTTTAGAAAAAATGTTGGAATGATATTTCAAAATTTTAACTTACTTAAAAGGTCTAATGTATATAATAATGTGGCATTACCATTACAACTATGGGGATATGATAAAGAGTATATAGAAAAAAAGGTAGAAGAATTGTTGAAAATTGTTGGATTATTCCACAAGATAAAGTCTATGCCTAAAGAGTTAAGTGGCGGAGAAAAGCAAAGAGTAGCAATTGCAAGAGCTTTGGCTTTAGAACCTAAAATATTACTTTGTGATGAAGCAACCTCAGCACTGGATCCTAAAACTACAAAGGACATATTAGAGCTGTTATCTAAAATTAATAAAGAAATGGGGATTACCATAGTAATGGTTACTCATCAGATGGAAGTAGTAAAGTCTATATGCCAGCGAATAGTGCTTGTAGAAGGAGGAGAAGTTAAAGCTGAAGGAAATGTAGATGAACTGTTCTTAAGACCAGGATATTCTCTAAGAAAATTCTTAGGAGAAGAAGAAGAAATTTTATTTCAAGATGGAGTCAATATTAAGATATATTTTCCGGCAAATAAAAGTGAAAATTCATTTATAACCAACATGGCTAGAGATTTGAATGTAAATTTTTCTATTGTGTGGGGCAAGTTAGAAAGATTTAGGGAAAATATATTGGGATCATTAGTCATAAGAGTTGATGAACAGTGGAAGGAAGTTGTTACTAGTTACTTAGAAAAGAATAAATTCCAATGGGAGGTGTTATAGTTATGACAGCAGAAGCAATTATAGGGATCCTTAGTAGTGCACTAATAGAAACTTTAATAATGGTAGTGATATCTACGATCTTTGCAGTAATTATTGGTATGGTTTTAGCCATAGCTTTAATACTAACAACCAAAGAAGGTCCAATGGAAAATAAATATATATATAAAATATTAGATGGGGTTATAAATACTTTAAGAAGTTTACCTTTCGTAATATTGATGGTGGTAGTAGTTCCTGTTACTAGAGTTATTGTAGGTAAATCCATAGGAACTACAGCGGCCATAGTACCTTTGACTATAGCTGCAGCTCCTTTTGTTGCAAGAATTATTGAAACTTCTTTAAAGGAAGTAGATAAAGGAGTTATAGAAGCAGCTCAATCCTTAGGAGCTACTAAGACTCAAATAATATTTAAAATAATGATAAAAGAAGCCTTACCATCTATTGCGTCAGGTCTTACTTTAACTATTATAAGCATTATAGGCTATTCTGCCATGGCTGGATCTATTGGTGGAGGCGGTCTTGGAGCAGCAGCTATAACCTATGGATATAATAGATTTAATACTCCAATTATGATATTTACAGTGGTAGTTTTAATTATATTTGTTCAACTTATTCAAAGCTTAGGAAACTACATATATAAGAAACTAAGCTAGTATTCAAAATTTAAGTTTAGAAATTTATAATCAAGGAGGAATATATACATGAAAAAATCAGTAAAGAAATTATTAAGTTTAACGTTAACATTAGCTTTAGGGGTGACTTTAGTAGGCTGTGGTTCTAAGGGGAAAGCAGGCTCAGGGGCTAAGGGTGAAGATAAGGTTATAGCTATAGGAGTATCTCCAGAGCCGCATAAAGCTATAGTGGAAAATGCTATAAAGCCACTATTGGAGAATCAAGGATATAAAGTAGAAGTAGTAGAGTTTTCAGATTATGTACTACCTAATACTGCCCTTGAAGAAGGTGAAATAGATGCAAACTATTTTCAGCATGTACCTTTTTTAGAAGCTACAGTTAAGGAAAAATCTTATGAACTTTCTTATACAACAAAGGTACACCTAGAACCAATGGGAGTATATTCAGAAAAATTAGATGGTATGGGGGCTATTAAAGATGGTGCGGAAATAGCAATTCCTAATGATCCATCTAATGGAGCAAGAGCTTTAAAACTTTTAGCTAAAAATGGAGTAATTGAAATTTCAGAGGGGGATCTAGTAACTGCAAAAGATATTACTTCAAATCCGAAAAATGTTAAGATTACAGAGCTAGATGCAGAACAGTTACCAAGGGTTCTAAAAGATGTAGAATTAGCAGTAATAAATACTAACTATGCTTTAGAGGGGGGACTTAACCCTTTGAAAGATGCTTTAGCAATTGAAGGTACAGATAGTCCATATGCTAATATCATTGCTGTTAGAACTGAAGATAAAGAAAAGGATAAAATAAAAGCTTTAACAAAGGCAGCCACTTCTGAAGAAGTAAAAAAATACATCGAAGATAATTATAAAGGAGCTATTGTTCCAGGGTTTTAAATCTATCAAAATGTATATAATAGATATGAATATATGGATATAATATGTATTTTTAATAATATATTTAAACTTTTATTGCAAGTTTCTTAATATGAAGGTATAATTTGTTTGCAAAGAATACATAGTTTTGATAAAATATCATTGTTAATGTAAATGTAAGTAATTATAATTATTAAATTAGGTAATTAATTTATTACTAAAATTTAGTATGCATATTAATAACTACATAAGGTATTAAAGTGCTTTAAATAGGTTATAATAATTTTATTAACAAAGGCTATTATATATTGGGAGGTTACATTATGATATCAGCTGGAGATTTAAGAAAAGGAACAACTTTTGAAGATGGTGGACAAGTTTACACTGTTGTAGAATTTTTACATGTTAAACCAGGTAAGGGTGCTGCCTTCGTTAGAACTAAATTAAAAAATGCTATAACTGGAGCGGTTACAGAAACAACTTTCAACCCAACTGCTAAATTCCAAGAAGCAGTAATAGAGAGAAAAGAAATGCAGTATCTTTATTCTGATGGAGAGTTATACTACTTCATGGATCAAGAAACTTTCGAGCAAATTCCTTTAAACTACGATAAAGTAGAAGAAGCTATAAAGTTCTTAAAAGAAAACATGTTTGCAATAATTAAATTCTACAAGGGTGAAGCTTTCTCAGTAGAAGCTCCAAACTTCGTTGAACTATTAATTACAAACACTGAACCAGCAGTTAAAGGAAATACTGCAACTAACGTGTTAAAACCAGCTACAGTAGAAACAGGGGCAATAGTTCCAGTTCCTCTATTTGTAAATGAAGGAGACACAATTAGAGTTGATACTAGATCAGGAGAATATATGGAAAGAGTTTAGTCCATATTGAGCTAGCTTTCATAATTGAAGGCTAGTTTTTATTTGCTCTATGAATACATATTTAATAGGTTGCAGAGATATATGAAAACATACTGTTTTTAATAAGTGCTTCCTATAATGAAATATTATATTTCGTTATAGGAAGCACTTATTTTTTTGCAAAAAATAAAAAAATAAAAATATTATAGTAATAATTATCTATGAAAGGTAATAACAATTAAGTAAGAAAGGGTGAGTTGCATGATTACTAAAGATGTTTTGGATATACTATCTCCTTCTATTAGAACTGAAGTTATAAACTATGACCATGGTGGAAAACTACAAGAAATTAGATTGAAAGTTAACAAACCGCTTATATTTATAAGCAATAATAAGGAGATAAGAACAAGTTATAATACAAAACTAGAGGACATAAAGATAATTATTCAAAAGATAAGTAGCTACTCCATATACGCCTTTGAGGAAGAAATCAAACAAGGATATATAACTATTCAAGGTGGTCACAGAGTTGGAATTTGTGGTACCTGTGTTTTAGAAGAAAACTCTCTTAAGACTATAAAACACATATCTTCAATTAATATACGTATTGCTAGAGAGGTAAAGGGATGTAGTGATGGAATCTTACCTTTTATTATTAAAGATAATTCTATATTAAATACTATAATAATATCTCCACCTAAATGTGGGAAAACAACTATATTAAGAGATTTATCAAGAGAGATATCTAATGGATTATCAAGATATGGGTTAAGTGGCAAAAATGTAGCTATTATTGATGAAAGAAGTGAAATTGGAGCATGTTATAGAGGGGTTCCTCAAATGGATGTAGGCATTAGGACAGATATATTGGATAACTGCCCGAAAAGTCAAGGAATAATCATGGCCATTAGAAGTATGGCTCCTCATCTTATAGTATGTGACGAAATAGGTACCTATAAAGATATGGAGAGTATTGTGGCAGCATTAAATTCAGGTGTAAATGTAATAACGACTATCCACGGATTTAGTGAAAAGGATCTCTATAATAGACCAGTATTCAAAGAAATTTTAGAAAATAAAGTTTTTCAAAGAGCTGTAATTTTAAGTAATAAGTGTGGCATTGCAACCATAGAATATATATATGATTTTACAAAAGGTGAGAAAGTAAGGGGGTGGTAATAAATGATAAAAGTAATAGGGTTTATTCTTATAGTAGTTTCATCTACTATTTTAGGATTTTCTTATGGAGAAAAATTTAAAAAAAGAGTTAGGGAGTTAAAGGAATTTCAGCGAGGCGTATATGTATTAAAGAATGAAATAAATTTTACCCATGCATTACTTCCAGAGGCTCTTAATAAGGTATATGAAAAATGTGAAGAACCCATAGCTGGAATTTTTAAGGAAGCGTCAGAATTAATTATTAGTAGCGAAGAATGTGATGTAAATAGTTGTTTTATTCATAGCCTAGATAAAAGAGTGGACAAATTATCCTTAACTAAAGATGATCTAGGCATATTTTTAGATTTTACTAAAAGCCTAGGTGAGATGGATATAGAAGGACATAATGATATGTTTGCACTAACTCTAGAAAATTTGGGAAAAGCAATTAAGAATGCCGAATATAACATTGATAAAAACGTGAAAATGTATAGGTACCTAGGGTTTTCCTTCGGTGCCATGATAGGAATTATTTTAATGTAAGGAGGCGTGTGGATTTTGTTAGATATAAGTATAATAGTGAAAATTGGTATAGTTGGAATTGTAATGATAGTTTTAGATAAGGTTTTAGATAGTGGAGGGAAAAAGGAATATGCAGTTATTAGTAATTTAGCAGGAATAGTAATAATACTAATATTGGTGATTAGTTTGGTTTCAAAGCTATTCAATGCAATACAAACTTTATTTTACTTTTAGGAGGAAACTATGGATATTATCAAAATAGTATCCTTTGCACTAATAACTCTTCTTATTGTGATAATGGTAAAAAGGGAAAGACCAGATATTGCACTTTTAATTAGCTTAATAGCAGGCATAATAGTATTTATGTTTTTAGTTAGCAAGCTAACTATAATAGTAAATTTCCTTCAAACCTTATCTAATAAAGCTAATATAGACATAGTGTACTTGGATACAGTATTTAAAATTTTAGGTATTGCATATTTATCATCCTTTTGTAGTGAAATTTGCAGGGATGCTGGTGAGAGTAGTATTGCATCAAAGGTTGAATTTGCTGGTAAAATATTAATTCTTACTCTTGCAATACCAATACTAATGGCTGTAATGCAAACAATATTAAAGATAATGTAGGTGTAAATATGAAGAAAAGTATATTTGTTTTAATAGTTATGATCATATTTTTAATTCCTATAAAAGCTTATGGTAATGATGAAGTAAATATAGATGATGAGCAAATGAGCAAAATAAATGGACTATATGATTATATAAGTAATCTGGATACTGGAACTGAATTACTAAAGGATATGTCGCCTAAGGAATTTGTGCAAAGTTACATGAAAGATGGACAAGGCTCCTTAGAAAGAAAAGAAATATTAAAGATGGCTTTGGGATACTTATTTAAAGAAATAGTAGTATCTTTTAAAATAATAGGACAACTTATCATAATAGCTATAGTTTGTGCATTATTAAATAATCTTCAAAATGCCTTTAGCAATGAAAAGTTGTGTAATGTAGCATATTTTGCTTGCTTCTCTGTGATGATTATACTGATTGCTCGAGGATTTTATATAGGAGTGGAATTAACCCAACAGGTTATAAATAGTATAAGTGATTTTATGGTAGCGCTAATGCCGGTGCTTATAATGTTACTGGCAAGTGTAGGAAGTGTAAGTCAAGCTGTGGTAATGGACCCCATTATTATGGGTGTATGCACCTTAGGAACTAAGCTTTATTCTTCTATAATCATACCTATAATTTGTATGAGTTTTGTCCTAGACTTTGTAAATAACATATCTAATGAATATAACGTTAAGAATTTAACTAGTTTACTTAAAAAGTTTGCTCTATGGGTTCAAGGTATTTTTCTAACAATTTTCGTTGGGATTATAACAATTAGGGGAATTGTAGGAAATAGTTTTGATGTTGTGACCACAAAAACAGCTAAATTTGCCATGGACAGTTTTATACCTGTAGTAGGTAAAACTTTATCTGATGCCTTTGCAACAGTAGCCAGCTACACCTTACTTTTGAAAAACTCAGTTAGTCTATTAGGTGTGGTAATTCTTATATCTATAATTTTACTTCCTATAATAAAGATTTTTGTTATGGGATTCATGTATAAACTAACTTCTGCATTATTACAACCAGTAAGTGATAATAAGGTAACTAATATTATAGATGCTGCAGGAGGATCTTTGATGCTACTTGGTTCTTGCATTATATGTGTCAGTGTAATGTTTTTTATAATGATTACTATAATAGCTGCTACAGGTAAGGGATTTATTCTAATGTAGATATTAGATTAATTTATGTTAAAAGTAGGTGATGGAATGATAGAAGCTTTAGGAAAGTGGATAATAACCATATGTGTGGCAATATTTTTTTCTACAGCAGTACAAATGATATTACCAGATAATTCATTAAAAAAGTATTGTAATTTTGTTCTTGGATTAATTGTTTTTGTAGTTATATTAAGTCCTATTTTAAAAATATTTAATGAAGAGCTACAAGTGAACAAAATAATTGAAGAATCTGCAGACTTAGTATTCAATGATAGAGGTGAGAGAAATTATGAAGAATATAGACAGGCTAACATAAATAGTACATTAGAAAGATTTAAAAACAATTTAGAAAAACAATGTGTAGCTGATTTAGAGAAAAATTTTAAGGGAGATCGGTATAGTGCAAAGGTAAATGCAGCTTATGACAATGAAAACAGCATTTTTCTTATTGAAAGAATTGAGATAGGAATTAATGATGGTTCAGTGGAAAGGGTAAAAAAGGTACAAATCGGTGATGAGTCAGTTCAAGTAGACAATCAAGATTCTTCAACAGATAAAAAATCAATGGAGGTTAGAAATTTTATTAGCTCTACTTACGATATAGATGAGGAAAATATATATGTATACAAACTTAATAATAATTAAACATAAATTTTATATAGAAGTTTGGGGGGATAAAAGTGTCAAATAATCTTAAAAAAATATTTGAAGATATTTTTAAGGGAAAAGGAGGTGAGAACAAACAGCAAGATAAAGATTCTAAAACTACTATAGGAGAAAGTGGTAAAAAGCCCAAGGTGATAAATTCTAATCTATTAACAAATTTAGCCATAGTATTTTTAGTTGGAGTTTTATTATTAATAGTAGGAAGTATGTTTACAAAGGACAATAGTCCAAAGGGAAGTGACAGTGGAACTGCTAATGTAGTGGCAATAGGTGGTGATGAAATACAAAAGAATACAGATACTACATCTTCAGCTGTAGATAAGGCTTATAAGGAGAAGATGCAACAAGAATTAATTAGTTTATTAGAGAAAATAGAAGGTGTAGGTAAAGTCCACTCTATGATTTACTTTGAAAGTGGACAAGAACAGGTACCAGTATTTAATGAAGAAACTTCAACTAGTGTTACTAGTGAAAAGGACAATGGTGGGGGACAAAGGGAGATAACACAAGAAAATGATGGGAGTACAGTAGTTATGGAAAACAAGGAAAATCAGCAACAACCCTTTATAACAAAAACTTATAATCCAACCATTACAGGTATTTGTGTAGTAGCTGAAGGAGCAGGGAATTCAGTGACAGAATTAAGGATACGCCAAGCAGTAATTAAATTATTTGGTCTTTCAGATAATAAAGTACAGGTATATCCTATGAAAAAGTAGCATATAAATGTGATATAAATAAAAAATTCGGGGGGAACTATAATGAATAAAAAACAAACTATAATTATTTCTTCACTAGTAGTATTAATTTTATTTGCAGGTTATTTAGCGACTCAAGTAAATGGACCACTTTATGTAAATGATACAAAGGGAAATGATGGAACTACAATTAGTGCATCAACTAATGCAAATTATTTTACAGAAGCAAGATTACAACGTGATAACAATGCCACTAAAACTCTTCAAACTTTAAAGGCTTTATTAGATGATGAAAATACTCCACAAGATCAAAAGGCAGAGGCTGCTGATGAATATAAGAATTTAGCACTTCAATCTGATAAAGAAGTTAAAATTGAATTAGCACTTAAAGCTCAAGGATTTGAAGAAGCTCTTTGTACTTTAGATAAGGAAAAGGCTACAGTGGTAGTTAAACATGAAGGAGAGCTTTCAGACCAACAAGTTAGACAAATTAAAGATGTAGTTATGAGTAAAGCTGATATAAAAGATATAGAAATAAAAGTAGCTGAATAACTAAACATATTTTGTTTTAAAAACAGTAGAGTAAAAATCTGCTGTTTTTAATATGTTTATAGGGTAATATTTATAAAAGTGGGTAATATAAAAATAATGAGTATTTCTATTATAAAATTTGTAAAAGAAATTGTTATCTGATATAATATGAATATTATTAATCACACTGGTAAGGGGGTAGTGAATTATGGAAGAAAATATATTAAATGAAGTTCCTACAGAGGAAGAAGTTGGTATAGTAAGAATATCTGACGAAGTTATTGGTGTAATAGCTAGTCTTGCAGCATCAGAAATAGAAGGTGTTGCAGGTATGAGTGCTGGATTAGTAGAAGATATAAGTAAAAAGCTTACTGGTAAAAAGAATATATCAAAGGGCGTTAAAGTAACTATGGATAACGATTCTGCAGTAATAGATTTACATATGTCCGTGGAGTATGGTATAAAGATACCGGATATGTGTTTAAAGGTGCAGAAAAATGTTAAGAACACTGTTGAAACTATGACAGGTTTAAATGTATCATTAGTTAATATTAACGTGCAGAATATTATATTTCCTAAGATGAACAAAGAAGAGGAAATAGAGTAATTTTAAACACCCTCTAGTGAAGAGGGTGTTTCCATGTGTAAAATTAACTTATCCATGTCATGATGTGGAGTTTAATTTCAATTTTAAAAACATAATATATTAATAAGAAGATATAAGGAGCTTATACATAAGAAACTCCCATTTAAGTGGTTTTATATAGATAATTCATTTATAAAAGGTTACAAAAAACTTATTAGGATAAATAACAAACAAGAGATATTTTATGGAGGTATATATATGAATAGAAGAAAAAGTAGAGAGATAGCAACTAGGTTAATATTTGAAATGTCAATTAACAAGGAGAGTTATGTAGACATTATTGAAAATTTTCGCGAAAATACAGAGGAAAAAATAGAGGATATAGACTTTGAATATGTAATAAGAGTATTAAAGGGAGTATCTGAAAATGAAGCTCAAATTAATGAAACTATTACTAAGTATCTAGTAAAATGGAAATTAGAAAGATTACCAAAGATGAACTTAGCTATACTGAAAATGGCAACTTATGAAATCTTATTTGATGAAGATATTCCAAACAAAGTTACTATTAATGAAGCTATAGAACTTGCAAAGAGGTATGGAGATGATAATGCACCATCATTTATAAATGGGGTGTTAAATAATTTAATTAAAAAGTAGGTGTATTTATGGGAACAAAATTAAGTGGAAAAGACTTGGCAGTTCAACATAAAAGCGAAATTAAAGAATTAATTGCAAGCAGAGTAATAAAAGGGAAAAGACCTCCAAGGCTAGTATCAATAATTGTTGGTGAAGATGGAGGATCTATTTCATATACTCGAGGACAAAAAAAGGTAAGTGAGGAGCTTGGAATATTGTATGAAACAAAAATGTTTTCAGAAAATATTTCGGAAGATAAGCTTATTGATGAAATTAAAGAGTTAAATGAAGATAATTATGTTGATGGAATAATAATTCAATTACCTCTTCCAAAAGCATTAAATGAAGAAAGAGTTTTAGATGCTGTTGATGTAGAAAAGGATGTAGATGGACTTACAGATTTTAATCTAGGAAAGATGTATAAAGATAAAAAATCTTTCATGCCATGTACAGCTAGGAGTGTTATTGAACTTATTAAATCTCAAGTAGATATAAAGGGAAAAGAAGCAGTAATAATTGGACGAAGCAACATAGTTGGAAAGCCAGCAGCTTTTTTACTTCTTAAAGAAAATGCTACTATTACTATATGTCATTCAAAAACTATAGATATAGAAAGTGTTTGTAAAAAAGCAGATATTTTAGTTTCTGCCATAGGAAAACCTGGCTTTGTAACTAAAGATTTTGTTAAAGAGGGAGCCATAGTTATAGATGTAGGAACTACTATGGTGGAAGGTAAGGTCAAAGGCGATGTAAACTTTGAAGAAGTATTAGAAGTGGCTAGTTTAGTAACTCCAGTACCTGGTGGGGTAGGCGCTATGACAACAACTATGCTTATGAAGAATACCTGTGAGGCATGGTTAAAAAATGTACAGTAAAATTTTAACAGTGACAGCAGTAAATAGCTATATAAAGAAAGTAATAGATAATGATTTTATACTTAAAAATTCTAATATCAAAGGAGAACTATCTAATGTAAAAATCCATAGCAGTGGTCATATATACTTTTCATTAAAGGATAGTTTTACAAAGCTTAAATGTGTAATGTTCAAGACAAGAGCCATGAATTTAACATTTATACCTAAGGATGGAATGAATGTAGTAGTGTCTGGGAATATATCTATCTATGAGAAAGAAGGAACCTACCAACTTTACTGTAACACTATGGAGGTAGAAGGGGAAGGAGAACTCTTTATTGCATTTAATTTATTAAAAGAAAAGTTAGAGAAAGAAGGACTTTTTGATAATAATTTAAAAAAGGCAATTCCATCCATGCCAAGAAGAATAGGAGTAATTACTTCACCTACTGGTGCAGCAGTAAGGGATATAATTAAAGTAGCAACTAGACGAAACCCAAACATTGATATTTTAATATATCCATCCTTAGTTCAAGGGATCAATGCCAGTAGAGATATAGCTGCTGGTATAAAAGCTCTTAATAATATTGAGGATGTAGATATGATACTTTTAGCTAGAGGTGGTGGCTCAATCGAAGAGTTATGGGCCTTTAACGAGGAAGAGGTAGCGAGGGCTATTAAAGCCTCTAAAATTCCGATTATTACAGGAGTAGGACACGAAACAGATTTTACAATAGCTGACTTTACAGCTGATTTAAGGGCAGCCACTCCTTCCCATGCTGCTGAAATTGCAGTATACAGCTTAGAGGGTTTTAAGGAAAAATTAAATGGATTAAGAGAAGAAATAAAATATGCTATAAGTAAAAATATTAATGATAAATTTAATATTCTTAATAATATGCTTAATAGATTATTGTTATATAGCCCTGAGAATTATGTGGTAAATCAATATGATAAGTTAGATAATCTAAAAAGTAAACTAGTGTTTACTATGGAGTTAAGGCTTCAAGAGGAAAGAAATAGATTAAAGGTTATAAGCCATAGATTAATTGGAAATAACCCATTAAACATATTAGAAAAGGGGTATAGCATTATAAAAAGTCCAGAGAATCAGCCTATAGAATCTTTAGAAAAATTGAAAAAGTATGGAGTTGTAAGGATTACCATGAAAGATGGTCATGGACTATTTAAAATAGAACAGGTGGAGGAATAACATGGCTAAGAAAAAAGAAACTTATGAGAGTAAGGTCCTCAAGTTAGAGGAAATATTGCTTGAAATGGAAAATAGAGAAGTTACTTTAGATGAGGCTATTTGTAAATATGAAGAGGGAATGAAGCTTTATAGTGATTTATATAAGACTCTTCAAGAAGCAGAAGGAAAAATAAAGATATTGACAGATAAAGGTGAAGAAGATTTTCATCAGGAAGATTAATTGTATTTTGTGAGGGATTAAATATGAATATTAATATCTATAAGGAAAAAATAGAAAGTTGGATGGAAAACTATTTTAAAACTAAAGATGTTGGTGATAGTTCCATGTTAGAACCTATAATATATAGCTTAAAGGTTGGGGGTAAAAGAATAAGACCTATTCTTATGATTTGTACTTATAATATGTATAATAATAGTATAGATGAAATCCTTCCTTTTGCTGCATCTATGGAGATGATACACACCTATTCATTAATACACGATGATCTTCCATGTATGGATGATGATGATTTAAGAAGAGGTAAACCAACAAATCATAAGGTGTATGGAGAAGCTATGGCTACTTTAGCTGGAGATAGTTTACTAAATGAGGCTATGAATGTTATGTTTTCACAATGTCTAAGTGGGGAATTGAAAAAAATTAGAGCAGCAGCGATTATTTCAAAGTCATCAGGTATAGATGGTATGATAAAGGGTCAAATTATAGATATAAGAAGTGAAGGTCAAAAAATAAATGAAGAAATTCTTTTAGAGATGCACAAGAATAAAACAGGTCAGCTAATATCAGCTTCTATTATTGCAGGGGCTACAATGGGAGAGGCTCCAGAAAAAGATTTGGAAACTCTTAAATCTTTTGGAGAAAAACTAGGTCTTGCATTCCAAATTAAAGATGATATTTTAGATGTTGAAGGAGATTCGAAATTACTAGGTAAAACTCAAAGTGATGGAGAAAATGATAAAGCGAATTTTATTACCATGTATGGAATTAATAAGTGTAAAGAGTTTTGTAACAATTTAACTCAAGAATGTTATGAGCTTTTAAGTAGCATAGAAAGAGATACAAAAGAACTAGAAGATATAACTAAGTTTTTGTTGGAGAGAGAATACTAATCTACTAAAACAAATGACTCTAAGCACATTTAACTTTATCCGATGACTACCAGCTCTAATACTCCCATCTTTTTCAAATCGGGAGTTAAGAGCTGGTACGTCTCTGGATAACGATTTCTCCTAAAGGACAACGAATTCTAAGTATCAAATTAATTGACACTTAGAATTCTGTTAGTAAGTTTCAAGGAAGCTAAGAAATCTGTTAATAAAAAAAGTAATGTCAATTAATTATAGTTATGCTATAATTAATTTAATGAGGTGGTGCAGTATTCTAGTCAGGTAAGTACTTTTGAGGACGGGGCTAAAAATCCGTTGAAGGGCACATCGATGAAGTTCCTTGTGCTGGCCTGTAACGCCCAGTTGTGGGCTTGTGCTGGGAGTAAGGTTGTGGGGCGACCGCAAAGGCATGCGACATCGACCCTACAATCGTGGAGACCAATGTTTGTGCTTTGGGAGAGATACCCACGGTACGGCACTGGATTAAACCTGCATTGTGGTAAACGAGCTATGTGCAGAGTAGCCTGCCTTGAGTGAGGTGGGTAGAGGTGAGAACAAATCTTGTTACCCCGGCCAGGGTAATGGGGCTATTGCTTGCTAAAACCCATGTTGCAAAAGAGGATAAGAGAGTACCTAACTGTCGAGGAAATCTCCTAGACTGTTCCATGTGAAGCATATTAAGGATTGCAGTGTGGACTAAGTGGTAATCTAGCCCTGTAGTTGGAAACACTATAGATAGAGCATTAAAGGGAAACCGTCAAGATGGCGACATCTTGATTACTCTATGGGAAATCCTGCTAGACCTAAGCCGCAAATTTTACTTAGTATGCTACCACCTTTATCTATTTTGGAGGGTAAAATTGGAAAGCGATAGTAGTAGGCGGAATAAAAAAGCCAAAAACAAAGAATGTAAGAAAAAAAATACAAAAGAAGCATTATGGATAACTAAAATTACAATTTATACTATAATTATTAGTGGAACTGCTTCACTTTTATCAGAATCTACACTTCCAAGGGTTAATGCTTCCTTAGCGTTTACCATATTAGTGTTGATTATTTTTTTAGGCGTAATTTTTGATGTGATAGGTACAGCGGTTACGGCAGCAAATGAAATTCCATTTCATGCCATGGCTGCAAAGAAGATAAAAGAAGCAAAGATAGCAGTGAAGATGATAAGAAATGCAAGTAAGGTTTCAAACTTTTGTAACGACGTGGTAGGAGATGTGTGTGGTATTATAAGTGGAGCTGTAGGTGTAGTAATAGTAGCAAAAATATTGCAACTTTACCCTTATGGTTCTGAAATATTAATAGCATCTGGTATTAGTGCAATGATAGCAGGAGCTACTGTTGGTGGAAAAGCAATAGGAAAAAAATTCGCAATTACAAATAGTAATAATATATTATATGCAGTTGCAAAAGTAATATATTTTATAAAACGAGGTTAAGGCAAATGTCAAAGTATTTAGATAGATATGAAGATTTTAATGAAATAAGAAACATGAAAATAAATGAATTGGAAGAATTTGCAGAAGAAATACGTCAATTTCTGATCACTCAAGTCTCCAAGACGGGAGGACACTTATCATCTAATTTAGGTGTAGTTGAATTGACTATGAGTTTATTTAACGTATTTGATTTTAACAAGGATAAGATAATTTGGGATGTAGGACATCAATCTTATGTTCATAAAATATTAACAGGACGTAAAGAAAAATTTGATACCCTTAGACAATATAAAGGTCTTAGTGGATTTCCTAAAACAGAAGAAAGTAAGTATGATATGTTCAATACAGGACATAGTAGTACATCTATATCGGCAGCGGCAGGGATGGCAAGGGCTAGAGACATAAAAAATGAGAAACATGATGTGGTAGCTGTAATTGGAGATGGAGCCCTTACTGGCGGAATGGCTATGGAGGCTTTAAATGATATAGGATATAATAAAACTAAGATGATAGTAGTATTAAATGATAATCAAATGTCTATTTCACCAAATGTTGGAGGAATATCCACATATCTAAATGATTTAAGGATGGGAAATGCTTATAATAGAGTTAAAAGTGATGTAAATGCTACTTTGGAGAAGATACCAAAGGTAGGAAAAAGTATGATTAATTCTATAAATAAGATGAAGGATTCTGTAAAGCAACTTATGGTTCCTGGAATGCTTTTTGAAAATATGGGTTTAAAATATTATGGACCAATAGATGGCCATGATATTAAAGAGATGAGTAAGGTACTAAAAAAAGCTCAACAGGTAGAAGGCCCAGTAATTATTCATGTAATAACTAAAAAAGGTAAAGGTTATGAGTATGCAGAGGAGTTCCCAGATAAATTTCATGGAGTAGGACCTTTTAATTGTGAAAATGGACAGCAACCTTCAAAGGCTAGCAAATCCTATTCAGAAATTTTTGGTGATACTATGGTAAAATTAGCAGAAAAAAACAGAAAATTAGTAGCTATAACTGCAGCTATGCCAGAGGGAACAGGACTTGAGGGATTTTCTAAGGAATTCCCAAAGAGATTTTTTGACGTAGGTATAGCAGAGCAACATGCGGTAACCATGGCAGCAGGTATGGCATCACAAGGATTAAAGCCTGTATTTGCAGTGTATTCTACTTTTCTTCAAAGAGCCTATGATCAAGTTATTCATGATGTAGCAATACAAAAATTGCCAGTGGTAATTGCTATAGATAGAGCGGGTATTGTAGGTCAAGATGGAGAAACTCACCAAGGGGTATTTGATTTATCTTACTTAACACACATACCAGATATGACAATAATGAGTCCTAAATGTACTGAAGAGTTAAGGTATATGCTACAGTTTGCAGTTACACAAAACTATCCTATAGCTATAAGATATCCAAGGGGTGGAGACTTATCTAATATTAAACTTTCACCTATGACTTTCTTTAGAAAAGGTAAGTGGGAAGTTTTAGGTAATAAATCTGGAAAAGTGGCAATAATAGCAGTAGGTAAAATGGTTCAGAATGTAATTATTGCTAAAGAAATGTTAAAGGAGAAAAATATAGATTGTACAATAGTAAATAGCTGTTTTGTAAAACCTATAGACACTGAATTGATAAAAGAACTAGTACAGTCAGGATATGATTTAGTTACTGTAGAAGATAATATGATATCTGGTGGTCTTGGAAGTGAGATATTAGAGTATTTAAATAGGGAAGGGTTACTTAAGAATAATATTTTAACATTAGGATTTAAGGATAAATTTATACAGCATGGAGATGTTAATATATTATATAATCTTAACAAATTAGACCCAGAAGGAATTTGTAGTAGTGTAGAGGAATTTTTAACTAAGGAGTAAGCATGTTAAAGGAAAGAGTTAGATTAGATTTATTAGTAGTAAAAAAGCAATTAGCAATTTCTCGTGAAAAAGCTAGAGAATATATTTTATCTGGAAAAATATATGTCAATGGAAAAGAAGAAAGAAAATGCGGGCTAAAAGTTGAAGAAACTGCTGAAGTTGAAATGTGTGGGGAAGTAATTCCCTATGTAAGTAGAGGTGGACTTAAATTAGAAAAAGCCCTTAAAGATTTTAATATAAATCTTAAAGGGCTTAAATGCTTAGATATAGGAGCATCTACTGGAGGATTTACAGAATGTATGCTTACTAGTGGAGTCATTAAGGTATATGCAATAGATGTAGGTAAAGATCAATTGGCAGACAAACTTAAAGGGGATAAAAGAGTTGTTTCTATGGAAAGCACAAATGTAAGAAATCTTACAATAGAACAAATTGGTGAATCCTGTGATTTTGCATCTATAGATGTATCTTTTATTTCATTAGATAAAGTAATACCTCATGTTATTCCACTTTTGAAGGACGTGGGAGAAGTGGTAGCACTTATAAAACCTCAGTTTGAAGCTGGTAGAGGAAAAGTTTCTAAAAAAGGGGTAGTAAGGGATAGTAAAATCCATGAAGAGGTTATTTTAAATGTAGTAACTTTTTTGAAGGAGAGTCACATTAATATATTAAATTTAACTTATTCAGGCATTAAGGGTCCTAATGGAAATATAGAATATCTGATTAATTTTACTAAAGATTTTAATAGAATTGGAAATTTTAACAGCAATAGTATAGGAAACATTGTAAAAAATGCTCATGAAAAACTTACTGTGGAGGATATATGAAGAGTATAGGTATTAACATAAATTCATCTAAAGATAAGAAGAATACAATACTAAACTATGTTCATGATCTAATAAAGGAAGAATTTCCTGAAAGTGAATTACACATATTTAAAGATGCTGAGGGATTGGAGCTAGAAGAAAACAAAAAATTAGATTTACTCGTTACCTTAGGTGGGGATGGAACTATCTTAAGAGCAGCAAGAAAGATATATAAATATGGAGTACCAATTCTTGGAGTTAATATAGGCCATTTAGGTTTTTTAACTAGTGTAGAACTAACAGAAGTTAGTGAAGCTATTAAAAAACTTAAAAATAATGAATTTAAAATCATGGAAAGAATGATGATAAAGGTTACTATTCCTAAAAAAGATAGTGAAAATGTCCATGTAGCTTTAAATGATATAGTTATAACCAAAGGGATTCTAAGCAGAATGTTGACTTATAATATATTTGTAGATGGAAGCTTTTATAGTAGCTATAAAGCTGATGGGTTAATAGTATCTACCCCTACAGGCTCTACAGCCTATTCTTTATCAGCGGGGGGGCCAATAATCTATCCAACTATGGAGCTAATAAGTTTAACTCCTATTTGTCCTATATCTAATGGAGTAAAGACGATTATTTTAGATCCTCATAACAAGATAAAAATAATATTAAATACTAATGAAGATAACGTATTCTTAACCTGTGATGGGCATTTAGAATTAGAATCAGATAAATACAATGAGATGATAATTGAAACAATTGAAGATAAGTGTAAGATTGTTCAATTTAAGGATTATGATTATTTTAAAATATTAAGAACGAAAATAATTTCAAGATCTATGGATTGTGAGGAGAAAATATATGAAAGAAAATCGCCATAGTATAATATTGGATATAATAAAAAATGAAGATATTGAAACTCAAGAAGATTTAGCTGATAGATTAAGAGCTAAAAATATAAATGTAACTCAGGCAACTGTATCTAGAGATATAAAGGAATTAAACTTAATTAAAACCTTATCTCATACAGGAAGATACAAGTATGCACAAGTAAATTCAAATAACAACTCAACTATTAGTGCATTGGCATACATATTTTCAAATACAGCTATATCTGTTGAAAAAGTAGATAAAATTTTGGTTGTTAGAACAATTACAGCATCAGCTCAAGTTGCAGCTGAAGCAATTGACTCTTTTAAATTAGAAGGAATTGCAGGAACGATAGCTGGAGATAATACTATTTTTATCTTGGTAAGGACTGACGAAAAAGCCGAGGAACTTAAATTAGAAATAGAAAAATTAATAAAGTAAATGAGGAATGGTATAAATGCTTTTACAACTTAATATTATGAACTTTGCTCTTATAGAAAAACTATCCATAGATTTTTCTAAGGGATTTAATGTTTTATCAGGAGAAACAGGAGCAGGTAAATCTATATTAATTGATGCTATTAGCTTTGTTCTTGGAGGTAAATTTAATAAGAATTTAATAAGGGTAGGAGAAGATAAAACTGTAGTAGAAGCAGTTTTTTCTATTGAAAATCAAAGAACTAAGGCTATTTTAGAAGAATTAGATATTATTGATGAGGGAATAGTAATACTCAGTAGGGAAAGCTTTCACTCAGGTAAAACCATAGCAAAAGTAAATAATAAAACCTTATTGCTATCTAAAATAAAGCAGGTTAGTGAAACTTTAATTGATATTCATGGTCAACATGAAAACCAAAATTTATTAGATAGTTCAAAGCACATAAATTATGTAGACTCATTTGGCCAAGATTTATTGGTGAATAAGCTTGAAGAATACGATAAATTTTATTTAAAATATGGTGAAGTTGAAGAAAAAATAAATAGACTTCAAGGAAACGATGGAGAAAGAGAGAAAAAAATAGATTTTCTAAAGTTTCAAATAGATGAAATTAATAGCATAAAACCTAAAATAGGTGAAGATGAAGAGTTATCAAAAAAATTTAATATGTTATCTAATGGAGAAAAAATCAAAAAGGCGTTAGAAAAAAGTTATATGCTACTTAAAGAGAATGATGAAAGTAGGATTTCTATTATAGATTCCTTAATGTATGTTATTAGAGAACTTAAGTCTATTGAAGCTCATCATGAAGAAGTTAAATCCATAGTAGATTCTCTGGAGGAATCATATTACTTGTTAGAGGATAATACTAGAACTCTTAGTGACTTAAAGGATAATACAGACTATGATATAGGTGAATTGGAATTTATAAATTCTAGAATGTATCAATTATCTGCTTGTAAAAAGAAATATGGACCTACTTTAGAAGATGTGCTAGTGTATAAAAATAATATAGAAGAACAATATTTCGAATTAATAAACAGTGGAGAGATTATAGAAGAATTATTAAAACAAAAGAAAAAGTTATATGAAAAATTAGAAGGAATAGCACAGGAATTACATAATTTAAGATTAGAAATAAGTGAAGTACTAGAAAAAGAAATAAAAAAAGAATTAGATTATGTAGGTCTTGAAAAAAGTAGATTTAAAATAGAGGTAGCATATACAGATAATCTTAATTATAAAGGTAGAGACAAGATACAGTTCAACATTTCCACTAACCCTGGACAGCCATTACAGCCTTTAGAAGAAGTGGTTTCGGGTGGAGAATTATCAAGGATTATGCTAGCACTTAAAACTGTGTTTGTAGATAAAGACCAAATTCCATCTGTAATATTTGACGAGGTAGATACTGGAATAAGTGGTAGGATAGCTCAAAGAGTAGGAGAAAAAATGGTGCTTATTTCTGAAGCTCATCAAGTATTTTGTATAACTCATTTACCTCAAATTGCAGCACTAGCAGATGTGAATTATTTAATTGAAAAAAACAGCGATGAAGTAAATACGTTTACAAAAGTTAAGAAGCTGAAGGATGATGAAGTGGAACAAGAAGTAGCTAGAATAATTGGTGGTAGCGAAGTTACGGCTATAACTATTGAAAATGCAAGAGAGATGATTTCAAAAGCAAAAGAAATAAAAAGTGATTTAAGACAATAAACAGAGTTCTTAGATTTTATTATAAATTTTAAAAAATAAAAATTAAAATGTGAATATATACTATAAAAATGTTTAACACTATAAACTAAGTATAACTTTAGTTTATAGTGTTTTATTTTCATGTTCTAAAAAATTCAATTAGGAAATCTTTTTGGGTTTAAAAGAAAAAGAACTCTAACATAAAAATTTCTCATAGGGGAAAATTAAAGTTAAACATTCTTTACAGGAGGTAAAGCATTATGAAAAAATTTAGTAATATTTTATTCTTGATATTTACTACAACCTTCATACTAATATCTATAAATTGCTATACTGATATAATTAATAGATATTTTAATGAAGCAGTGCCTTCAATAAATAATTATTCAAGTGCTATGGACTATAAATTAAATTTTTCAGAAGCTACTAGTCTAAAAAAGGTTAATTATGCTAAAACCTCCGACATAATGGTTTACCCAGGAGGAAAACCTTTAGGAATTAAAATTAATACAAAAGGAGCCCTTGTTATTGCTTTGTCAGATATTGAGGT
The DNA here is from genome assembly GCF_002419845.1 of Clostridium sp. UBA5712. NCBI lineage: Bacteria > Bacillati > Bacillota > Clostridia > Eubacteriales > Clostridiaceae > Clostridium > Clostridium sp. UBA5712. The sequence continues at coordinate 186,331 of NZ_DIGW01000014.1, forward strand.
AGATGGTAATAAGGTTCAAAGCCCAGCTGCTATTTCTGGAATAGCTATAGGAGATAGTATTACAAAAATTAACAATGAAACAATAAAAAGTGCCGAAGATATAGCTACTTATGTAAATAGAGCAAAGGGAGGGCAGGTTAAAATTACAGTAAATAGAAAAGGCGAAGAAATGAATTTTGTAGTTAATCCAGTGGTCAGTAAGAAGGATGAAAACTATAAAATTGGATTATGGGTTAGGGATTCTGTGGCAGGTGTGGGAACTTTAACATTTTATCATAAAGAAAGTGGGAAGTTTGGAGCACTAGGACATCCTATAACAGATATGGATACCAATACTATTATGAGTGTTGGGAAAGGTGAAATTGTAGATTCTAATATAGTGTCAGTTAGGAAAGGAGCTAAAGGTAGTCCAGGTGAACTTAGGGGGATTTTTACAGATAGTAATAAGACCTTAGGAATAATTAGATTAAATACCCCTGTTGGAGTATTTGGAGAAGGTAATGATAATTTAATATGCAATAATTATAATAAGCCTATGAAGGTAGGATTTAAAGATGAAGTTAAGGTAGGAAAAGCACAAATTCTTACAACTATAGATGGAGAAGAGCCTCAATTATTTGACATAGTAATAGAAAAATTATTAAATCAACAAGAACCAAATGGTAAAAGTATGATAATAAAAGTTACAGATCCATTGTGCATAGAGAAAACAGGTGGGATTATTCAAGGTATGAGTGGAAGTCCAATAATTCAAAATAACAAAATAGTAGGTGCAGTAACCCATGTTCTTGTCAATAAGCCTGATACAGGATATGGAATATATATGGATTGGATGATAAATGAAGCAGACATTAGGAAATAAATAAATATTATCAATTACACTTAAAAAATACAAAAGGCTATATAATAATCATAAATAATTAAATAAAAACAATCTATTTATATAAAATTACAATAGGTTGTTTTTATTTGACTCAAAATGATGTTATAATATAAGAAAAGGTTGAATTTTAAAAAAATTTATTTTTTTTTAGGTAGTAGAAGGAGTTTTATTACTTTTGTCGAAATTATATATCTATGATATGGTAAAAATTACAAAAAGGGGAGTTGTGGAATGGAGCAAAGAAGCATTAATGTGCTAATTGCAGATGATAATAAGGAGTTTTGCAATATTTTAAGTGATTATTTTTTAAGTCAAAAGGACATCAACGTAGTTGGTGTAGCAAAAGATGGAGTAGAGGTTTTAGAACTTATTGAACAAACTAACCCTGATTTAGTAGTTCTAGACATTATAATGCCTCATTTAGATGGATTAGGAGTTCTTGAGAGATTAAATACAATGAATTTAAATCCAATGCCTAGAATAATTATATTATCAGCAGTAGGTCAAGACAAAATAACTCAAAGAGCTATATCTTTAGGAGCTGATTATTATGTAGTTAAGCCTTTTGATATGGACGTATTATCTAATAGAATTAGAGATATGTTTAATAATTCAATTTCAAGTGATACAGTTAGAAAAACACCAGTTACTAATACAACTAGTTCTTCATCATTAATGATGGATGCTAAACCCAAATCAAATAGTGGATCTATGGATTTAGAATCAGAAATTACTAATATTATTCATGAAATTGGTGTACCAGCTCATATTAAAGGGTATATGTATTTAAGAGAAGCCATAACTTTAGTGGTAAATGACATAGAATTATTGTCAGCAGTAACTAAAGAACTATATCCAGCAATAGCTAAGAAATACAATACTACTGCAAGTAGAGTAGAAAGAGCTATAAGACATGCTATAGAAGTTGCATGGGGTAGAGGACAGGTTGATACTATTAATAAGTTATTTGGATACACTATTCATAATGAAAAGGGTAAACCAACAAATTCAGAGTTCATTGCAATGGTAGCAGACAAGCTAAGACTTAAAAATAAAGTATGCTAGAAGTTTAATATTATTAGGTTTATAGTAAAATTTAAGTCGATTAATTATTAAAGCTAAGGCAACAAATTGTTTTTACACCAACAATATATAATTAAAAATTATAGACATCTTTTAATTTGAAAAAATTGAAGGTGTCTATTTTATGTATGATAGGTTATTATATATTGTGAGGAGTGGTGATGATGAAACTTTTTGAGAAAACTATTAGTGAAGAATATAAGTTTAAAGGAACAGTAATAAATTTAAAAGTGCAACAAGTGGAACTTCCTAATGGAAAAGTGGGAAAAAGAGAACTTGTAGAACATCCAGGAGCAGTTGGTATAGTAGCTTATTTGAATTCAGATACTATACTTATTGTGGAACAGTTTAGAAAAGCATTAGATAGAGCAATTTTAGAAATACCAGCTGGAAAAATAGAAAAGGGAGAAGATATTAAACTATGTGGCATTAGAGAATTGGAAGAAGAAACTGGATATAGGGCTAAAAAATTTCAGTTCTTAGGTAAAATAGCTACAGCACCTGGATTTTCAGATGAATATATATATTTATATAAGGCTACTGAGTTATATAAAGGGAAAGTTAATAGAGATGATGATGAATTTATAAATGTAAAATTATATAGTATAGATAAAATTAAAGAAATGGTTAAAAGTGGAGAAGTTATAGACGGAAAGACCATTGCAGCTTTAGCATACTTGTAAAAATTAAACAAAATGGAATATTACCCTTGGGTTAGGCATAAATATAAATTAATTCTTAAATAAACTAAGGGGGAATATGTATGACATTAAGAAGCATAATAGATAGTTTTAATAAACATTTTTATGAAAATATTTGGATGTATTTATTAACAATATTATTTATTGCCACTGGGATGATTCTAGGTCTCTATTGTGTTAAATATATGGGGGATGTGGACAAGAGTACCTTAATTAACTATATAACTGCTTTTGGATCATCATCGACCTTAGATGGATTATCTAATAAAGAAATATTAATGGGTACTTTAAAAAATAATATACCCATTATAATTGGATTTTGGTTCTTGGGATTAACAGTGGTAGGACTTCCAATAATTATTTTGATTAATATTTACAAAGGATTTTCTTTAGGATTTACTTTTAGTTTTTTTATATATGGATTAAAAGAAAAAGGATTACTCTTATCACTTTTAGGTGTTTTACCACAAAACCTTATATATATACCATGTTTAATATTTTTATCAGTATTATCTATTGAATTTTCTATAGGTATAGTAAAAGAAAAATTTACAAAGAAATATTCACCTAATACTGGTTCAGTAAAAAATTATACTATGATGTTTTTAATTGTCACAGGAGTTATGTTCATTGGATTTTTATTTGAGTCTTTTATAACGCCTATACTTATAAATTTTGCACTAAAGGGGTTAGGGGCATAAAAGTATGAAAGATGACATTAAAAAGTTCTTAATTATATACGCAGAGTGCTTTATAATTATATTTGTCATGGGGGGAGTACTGCCTAATATATTAGATTATGTACTGAATTATTTTTATAAACCTGGAATTTATGAAAATAGTATTTTAGTTGGCAATGAACTAATAAAACCTTTAGAAATATTATATAATTATATTCATATATTTAATTCCATATTGAGATAAAGGAATAATATAGATAAATAAATTCAACTAATAAATTGACATATTTCAATAATAATGTACTATTATATTATGTGCCATTGCTAAAAAAGATGGAAGTTTAGCAGTGACACATAATTTATTTTATTTAGTTATATATTTTGAAACAACTGTGGTAAAATATAATATATCAGTGACTAAGAAGAAAGGAAGTATATCATGGATAGAAAAGTAGTTTTAGTTGTGCTTGATAGTGTTGGTATTGGAGAACTTCCAGATGCAGAGCTTTATGGAGATAAAGGTAGTAATACTTTAGGTAATATAGCAAAACATGTTAAAGGTTTTTCTATTCCAAACTTAGAAGCTTTAGGAATTGGTTCCATAGAAGGCGTGGAAAACCTTATTAAGTGCGAAAATCCAGAAGGAATTTATGGAAGATGTAGTGAACTTTCAAAAGGAAAGGATACTATTACAGGACATTGGGAAATGGCAGGAGTAATTTTAGAAACACCTCTTCAAACTTATCCTAATGGTTTTCCAAGAGAAATTATGGATGAATTTGAAGCTAAGATAGGAAGAAAGACTTTAGGAAATGTAGTTGCTTCTGGTACAGCCATCATTGAGGAATTAGGGGAAGAACATATAAGAACTGGATACCCTATAATCTACACTTCTGCAGATAGTGTATTCCAAATTGCAGCTAACGAAGATGTAATACCTTTAGAAGAATTATATAATATGTGCAAAATTGCAAGAGAAATGTTAGTTGGAGATAAGATGGTAGGTAGAGTAATTGCCAGACCATTTAAAGGTATGAAAAAAGGTGAGTTTGTAAGAACAGCTAATAGACATGATTATGCACTAGAGCCTTTTAATAAGACTGCTCTTGAGTATGTCAGTGAAGCTGGCTTACCTATGGCAGCTGTAGGTAAGATTAAAGATATATTTACAGGAAAAGGTGTTACAGAATCAGTATCTATAAAGGACAATATGGATGGGGTTGATAAAACTTTACAAATGATGAAGTCTCATTCTAATGGATTCATATTTACAAACTTAGTAGATTTTGATATGAAATTTGGACATAGAAATGATGTAGAAGGATATGCTAAGGCTTTAGAAGAATTTGATGATAGATTACCAGAAATTAAAGAAGCTTTAGGAGATAATGATGTATTAATCATTACTGCAGATCATGGATGTGATCCAACTACAGAAGGTACAGATCATTCCAGAGAATATGTGCCTGTACTTGTATATGGAAGAAATCTTAAGGAAGATATAAATCTTGGAACTAGAAATGGATTCTGCGATATAGGTAAAACTGTATTAGATTTACTTGATATTGAAAATGATTTAGTAGGAAAAAGCTTCAAAGATTTAATTGTATAGCTAGTAATCTAGGTTTAAAAGAGTTTTAGATAGTATAAAAATATAAAGACAATAAGAATAATAAAAATTTTAATACACAAATTACAATATATAAATTCCTTAAAGGTAATAATATATTGTAATTTGTTGTTAATATTATTTATTTAACTAACTAGTCAAACAAATAACATTAAGATAAATTAATAAGCTGATAATATAGAGTATAACTAAATAAAATTATATAACTGTGAAGAAGAGGAGAAATTATAATGGATATTAAATTAATTAATGAGAGTGTAGAATACATAAAGGCTAAGTTAAGCTTCCAACCAGAAATAGGTATTATCTTAGGCTCTGGTCTTGGTGATATGGCTGACAAGGTTGAAGATAGGGTGGTAGTAAAGTATTCAGAAGTACCTAATCTTCCGGTATCTACAGTACAAGGTCATGCAGGACAATTTGTATGCGGAACTTTAGAAGGTAAAAAGGTTATCATGATGCAAGGTAGATTTCATTATTACGAAGGCCATCCTATGAGCGTATTAGCACTTCCAATCCATATCATGAAATATTTGGGTGTTAAGTCCTTGATAGTAACTAATGCTTGTGGTGGTGTTAATACTAGCTTTGTACCAGGTGATTTAATGATGATTACAGATCATATAAACTTTGCAGGTACAAATCCACTTATAGGTAAAAATGAAGAAGAAATAGGAGCAAGATTCCCAGATATGTCTACAGCTTATGATAGAGAATATTTAAAACTAGCAAAAGAAGTTGGAGCATCTCTTAATATAGAATTAAAAGAAGGGGTTTATATGATGTTTACAGGTCCAGTATATGAAACTCCAGCAGAGGTAAGAATGGCAAGAATACTAGGTGCTGATGCAGTTGGAATGTCAACAGTTCCTGAAGTTCTTGCAGCTAATCATTGTGGTCTTAGAATACTAGGAATTTCATGCATAACTAACATGGCAGCTGGAATCTTAGACCAACCATTAAATCATGAAGAAGTAATAGAAACTTCTGCTAAAGTAAAATCAAAATTTGTTTCTTTAGTGAAAGGAATAGTTAGAGAATTATAATAGTGGGCCATTACAAACAAAATTAAATATAAAGGTATAGAGCGGGGTGTGATTTATGAGAATGTATGATTTGATTCTAAAAAAGAGAAATGGTGGAGAGCTTTCTACAGAGGAAATAAATTATTTTGTAGAGAGCTATACAAAGGGAGAAATTCCAGATTATCAAGTATCAGCTCTTTTGATGGCTATATATTTTCAAAAGATGAATAAGAGAGAAACTTCAGACTTAACAATGGCAATGGTACATTCTGGAGATATGTTAGATTTAAGTGAAATTCAAGGCGTTAAGGTAGATAAGCACAGTACAGGTGGAGTAGGAGATACTACGACTTTAGTGCTTACACCTATGGTAGCAGCATTGGGGATACCAGTAGCTAAGATGTCAGGGAGAGGCCTAGGGCATACTGGAGGAACCATAGATAAGTTAGAAGCTTTCAAAGGTTTTTCAGTGGAGATGCCAACAGAAAAATTCATTAATAATGTTAACACTATTAAAATTGCTGTGGGAGGACAGACTGGAGACTTAGCACCAGCTGATAAGAAGTTATATGCCTTAAGAGATGTTACAGCAACCGTTGATAATGTTTCTTTAATTGCATCTAGCATTATGAGCAAAAAAATAGCTTCAGGAGCTGATGCTATAGTTTTAGATGTTAAGGTTGGAGATGGAGCTTTCATGAAAAATACAGAATCTGCTAAGGAATTGGCTACAGAAATGGTTTCTATAGGAAAACATATTGGGCGTAATACTATGGCAGTAATTTCTGATATGGACCAACCATTAGGTTTAGCTATAGGTAATGCTTTAGAAGTAGAAGAAGCCATAAATACATTAAAGGGAAATGGTCCCGAGGACTTATTACAACTTTCTTTAGTTTTGGGAAGTCGTATGGTAATGTTAGCAGGAAAAGCAAGTACTGCGGAGGAAGCTGAAGCTATGTTAAAAGAGACTATAACTTCAGGAGCAGCTATAGAAAAACTCAAAGAGTTTGTTAAAGCTCAAGGTGGAGATATAGACTGTATCGATAATACAAATTTATTACCTAAAGCTAAGTATGTAGTACCGGTAATTGTAGAAAATAGTGGAGTGGTTAAAAAAATCCATGCTGAAAACTTAGGAATAGTTGCAATGGAACTTGGAGCAGGAAGGGCCACTAAAGAAAGTAAAATAGATTTAGCAGTGGGAATAGTTTTAAATAAAAAACGTGGTGATAAAGTAGAAAAGGGTGACACCATAGCATATATTCATAGTAATAATGAAAGCCTTATTGAAAAAGCTAATGAGGGTATCTTAAAAAACTATGAAATAGTTGAAGGCTATAAAAATGACATACCACTAATCCATGAAGTAATTAGTTAGTATATATTAATATAAAATGAAGCTATATAAAATNNATTTTATATAGCTTCATTTTATTTTTAAAGTAATATATGCACCTTGAGGATATAAATTCTATATTAGGGAACTCTAAATAGGAAGAAATTTAGAAAATAAAATTTCTAAATTTCTAGGATAATTTTTAAGATTGAGGTAAAAATAACCTCATAATAATTGTTTTGGAGGTCGGTTATGAAAAAGAATAAATTTGTTTTAACTTTATTATTATCCGTACTACTTTCATTGCAGGCTATAATCCTTCCAACAGCCTTTGCTGATGATGAAATAAAAAATGAGCCTGCAGATAATGTAATAGGATTTGAGCCACAGGCAAAATCTGTAATACTATTAGAGCCTAATTCAGGTAAAGTTATTTATGAAAAAAACGCAGATGAACAGTTTGCACCTGCTTCGGTTACTAAGATAATGACTATGCTACTTGCTATGGAAGCCTTAGATGATGGAAGAATAACTCTTCAAGATAAAATAGTTTGTAGTGAAAAGGTTAAATCCATGGGCGGTAGTAGTATGATATTGGACACAGGAGAAGTAAGAACTGTGGAAGAAATTCTAAAAGGTATAGCTATAGCATCAGGAAATGATGCAGCAGTTGCAATGGCGGAGTTTTTAGAAGGCAGTGAAGAAGCTTTTGCAGTAAAAATGAATGAAAGAGCTAAGGAACTTGGAATGACTAATACTCACTTTGAAAATGCTACAGGTCTTAGTGCTCCAGGACATTTAAGTACTGCTAGAGATATTTCCATAATGTCTAGAGAGCTTTTAAAACACCCAATAATATTAAAATATTCATCTATATATATGGAAACTATATCAGAAGGTAGAAAAACACCAATTGAATTAGTTAATCATAATAAGTTGGTGAGATTTTACAAAGGGTGTGATGGACTAAAAACAGGATTTACACAAGAAGCTATGTATTGTATATCTGCTACATCAACTAGAGACAATGTAAGGATGCTTGCAGTAATAATGGGAGCACCTACATATAAACAAAGAAATGCAGATGCAAGTAAGCTTATGGATTTTGGATTTTCTAAATACCAAAGTAAAACTATAGTAGCTAAAAATGTAGATGTGCAACAAATACCATTAAATAAAAAAGGTGATTCTTTCTTTATAGCAAAAGCAAAAGATGATTTAAAAGTAACCATAGAAAAAGGCACTGAGGAAGAATTAACAAAGAAAGTAAATATTAATCCTGAACTGAAAAAAATAAATGCTGGTGATGTTGTTGGATATTGTGAAGTTTATAATGGAGATGAATTACTAGGAAAAGTAGAATTATATAGTGATAGGGAAGTAAAACAATCTCAGTTCTTTAAAAATGTTAAAGATATATTTTCAAATATATTTGATCATTCAATATAAGTATATTAAATCTTTAAATATTAATAATATAGAATAAAAAATAAATATCTGTAAAAAATATATATAAAGGTTAATTTAAAATTCAGTTTAATGCTATAGTTATCAGTTACAATATACAACCCCAAATGTATAATGCTGATATAAAAAGTCACTCTAAAATTTTTAGGGTGATTTTTTATTTTTAAATGAACTACAGTAATTTTTGATTCCAAAATAACAATTGTCATAATTGAAAGATGTGGTTTTTACTATTGTAAATTTAACTAAATTTAGAGTATAATTTAAAATGAGTGTTTTCATGCTAAAATATATATTGAAGTTTTTAGTATGCAGATAAATTTGTTGTAAGGAAGGTGAAATCATGGCATTAACAATTAAAACTTCAAACTTTGAGGGGCCCTTTGACCTTTTATTACACTTAATAAAAAAGAACCAAATGGATATATATAATATAAGTATTTTAGATATAACAAATCAATATATAGGATATCTAAATGAAATGAAGGAATTGGATTTAGATATTGCATCAGAGTTTATTGTTATGGCTACTACATTAATTGAATTAAAATCTAAGGTATTACTTCCTAAAAATAAGGAACCAGAGATTGAAGAGGTTGATGATACACAAGAGCTTATAGATAAATTAGTTCAATATAAAAAATTTAAAAATATAGCTGAATTTTTGGGCAAGAGACAAATGAATACAGGCATTATATTTACTAAAAGGCCTGAAATAATTGAAGATACCAGAGAAAAAAAGCAAGATGCCAAAGAGCTACTTAAGGGCATAACCATGATGGATTTATATAATATGTATATTGAACTTATGGAAATATATAAAAATAAGATGAATGAAACCTTCAACATAGAAGACAGAGTACAGGTTGAGTTATTTAAAATAGAAGATAAGATGGATTACTTAAAAGACGTATTAGTGCATAGTAAAAATACTACCTTCACTAGTATAATAAAGGAGAGCAAAAGTAAAACGGAAATCATTGTAACCTTCTTAGCCTTGTTAGAGTTAATAAAGCTTAAGGATGTACGAGTAGTTCAACATGGTAACTTTGGTGAAATATATTTAGAAGGAGTGATGGGGGATGAATGAACATACTAATTTAAATCATGAAGATGTAGAAGTTAATGATAAAATTTTAAGTAGAGTAAATAAAGAAGATGGAAGCATAGATATTGATCCTAGAAATAAAATAGAAGAGGTTCTTCAAGAATCAGAACATCAGTTAAATTATCTTATAGATGAATCTAAATATGAAAGATATTTTTCTATAATAGAGTCTTTATTATATGTAACTGGAGACCCATTGGAAGTAGACACTATAGCAAGTATTTTAGAATGTTCAGTAGAATTTGCTACAGAACTTTTAAAGGTTTTAGAAAAGGTATATGAAAGAGATGAGTCTAGGGGGATAAAACTAATATGTATCAATAAGGCTTATCAGCTTGGTACAAAACCTATAAATAGTGATTATCTTCAAATGCTGTTAAAGACAAATATTAGACAATCCTTATCTAGGGCTGCTCTTGAAACCCTATCTATAATTGCTTATAAACAACCAATAACTAGAATAGAAATTGAAGACATAAGAGGAGTTAAAAGTGATAGAGCTATTAGTACTTTAGTAGAAAAAGGACTTATAAAGGAATCAGGAAAGAAAAGTGTTATAGGAAGACCAAATCTTTATGCTACTACTGACGAATTCTTAAAGCATTTTGATTTTACATCTTTAGGAGAGTTACCATCTTTAGATAATTTTATTGAAGATGAAGAGCTAGTAGAATTAGAGGAAAAGGATATTGAAGAAAAGAAGTTCTAATAATATTATGGCTATATTTAAAATAAAATCTAAATCTTAAATAAATATTGAGGATGTACTTATAGTATTAAAATACACCTCAATATTATAAAAAGATTAATGAATTATTTTAAGATAGCCTTTTTTCTTAGAGTTAATCACAAGGGTCGCATGGGTTATAGACTTCAGAATAATTATCACCATTGACTTTATCTTTGTTAAATAGCCCAGAAATCATATCAATGGCTTGAGGCATTGCATCCATTATCTTATCGTATGGATTATACTCAGTCACGGAAAGAAATCTTATGGTATTTTTGTGTACTACTAAGAACCCCACTGGTTTTAAGGAGATTCCAGCACCAGATCCACCAGCAAAGGGATGCCTGTTAGAGGAATCTAAGTTAGTATCCTTAAATTCACTTCCACCTGAGGCAAAACCAAAGGATACCTTTGAAATTGGAATGATTGTGGTACCATCAGGTGCACTTACAGGATTACCGATAACTGTATCCACATCAATCATATTTTTAATATTTTCCATAGTCGACTTCATTAAATTTTCTATTGGATGACCGTCCATCTAAAATTCCTCCTTTAAATTCACTTTATCAAAGGAAGAAGTTTTTCGTACTTTGATAAGGTGATAAAAAATTACAATAACCATGTATATAATTTTTGCTATATTTATAAAAATTATACTAGTACTTTCAAATTTAAAGAAATTTTTATTATATTTAATATTGATAGTAGGAGTAAAATTTTTAACTTTAAAAAATAGATTTAAAATTGTTGAAATAAATGCTGTAATTTGATATAAAAAGCCGTAAGTAATAGCGTTTATAGCAGCATCTTCTATAGAGTAATCCACTCTAAATTTAGTGCGTATAGTAAATTTAAATTTAGAATTAACAAAGAGTTCTATTATTCCTTTCAAATCTTTAAATTTTAATTTTGAAATTTTTTCTTCGTTAGGAGTTTTTACATAATCACTCCATTTGTTTTCATTTTTAGCCCTATTTTTTTTAGTTTTTGATGGAATTATTACTTTATTATATATTTTTAAGGTAAAAATTTCATTAGCATATATAAGTGTTATTTTTATTGGAATAGGAAATAATAAGACCAGTGTAACTATGGCTAAAATCCATAAAAAACATTTCATTAGTATACTAAACCTCCATAGTTTTATATCTGCAATTCTATCCAACTATGATTTATATATTCATGGTAAATAAAAAAATAAAACTATTTGAGAATAAGTCACAAATTTAAGTTGGGAGTGTAAAAGGATGAAAAGAAGAGTATGTTGTTTCCTATTAATATTTTTATTTATTATAGTGAGTATTCCTATGAAAAACGTAGATGCAGCTCCAATAAGAGTAGATGCAGTATCTGCCATAGCTATAGATTCAGCTACTGGAACTATTTTATTTGATCAAAATGCCCATAAAGTTATACCTATGGCAAGTACAACAAAGATAATAACTGCTCTGGTTACTTTACAGTATGGAGATATAGATAGAGTTGTGGAAATATCTAAAAATGCAGCATCTATAAGAGGCTCTAAAGTAGGATATAAGGCTGGAGATAAGGTAACCATAAGAGAACTTTTATATGGTCTTATGCTCAAGTCAGGTAACGACTGTGCCATTGCTATTGCTGAAGGAACTAGTGGGACTGTAGAAAAGTTCTGTGAAGTCATGAATGAATTTGCAGTATCAATAGGTTTGTTAGATAGTCATTTTGAATCACCTCATGGTCTAGATAGTAACTCCCATTACTCTTCAGCCTATGATTTAGCTATAGCAACTAAAAAAGCTAAGGAGATTGAAGAATTTAATAAAATTGTGTCTACTAAATTAATCTCGGGAGAAGAAGGAATAGAATTTACAAAACAATTTAATAATATAAATAAACTTTTATATTCAGAGCCTAATTGTACTGGAGTTAAGACTGGATATACAGGACAGGCTGGAAAATGTCTTGTTAGTTCCTTTAAACTAGATAAAAATGAAATAATTGTAGTAACATTAAATTGTGTTCCAAGATGGAAAGAAAGTCAGAGAATTTATGAATATGTAAAAGATAATTATGAATATAAAAAAGTTATAGAAGCTGGTGAAGTTATAGGAGATATAAAAGTTAAAGGAAAAGACAAGGGAATACCATTAGTTGCTGAAGAAGATTTAATTTTTCCTGTTAGAAATGAAGAAAAAATAGTCAAAGATATTGTTCTACCTAATTATGAGTTAACTACACCAATTAGAACTACAGATGATATAGGAATGCTTACCATAACCAATGAATTAAACTCTAAATACGCAATAACCCTTCATCTCAAAGAAGATATTGAAAAAATTGGAATATGGGATTACATTAAATACATGATTAATAAAGATGAATAGAATAAATAATATAAACCAAGGTAAAAACCTTGGTTTTTTTCATGGAAATAGTAGCAAATAACTTATTGTGAAATATTCTGATAATATAGTAATTTTGGAGGCACAGGTAATGGGCTATGAACCATATAACTGTATAGATTGTGGAAGTGAATACTGTCCATGTCATTTAGCTGAGTCAGGAAATTGCATTCTTTGTTCTCACTTAGATGGCAAAGACTTTTGTGATTGCGTAAATTGGAATGGAGTATGTATATATCAGGAATTTATGCAAAACAATTTTAAGGCAAAGGAAGGAAGGAAACATCAAAGATTTCAAATTATAGATAAAGAACTAATAAATGAAAAGCTTATGATATTAAAGATTAAAGTTACTCAAAAACTAGCTAGCGAATTAGTTGGTCCTGGTTCCTTTGTATTTATTAGAAAAGAGGATTGTGAACAAGCCTTTGATACCCCAATTTGTGTAATGGATAGTGATACGGGAAATGATGTTATTACCTTGGCTATTGAATTAAAGGGACTTAAAACAAAGATACTTAAAGATGTAAATATCAATGAATATGTTTTAATTAAAGGTCCTTTTTGGAATGGAATTTTAGGACTTAATTCAGTGAATACCATTAAAAGAAATCATTGTGTTTTAGTATGTAGAGGTATAGGTCAAGCACCTATGGTACCTGTTATGGAGAAATTATACAATAATGAAAATACAATTACAGTAATTATTGATGAAGGAACTTTAGATACAATATTTATAGAAAAGGAATTGAAAAAATTTGCTACAGAAATAATTAAAACCAATACACTGCTTATGGGTGGAATTCTTGATTGTAAGTGTAGAAAGATTTTAGAAGGAATTTTAACTAAGGGTAATGTTGCTTTAGTGCATTGTGACAGTGCAGATGTGCTTAGTCATCAAATCATGAAAATAGTAGAAGCTTACGATAAGAATATTGAATTTTCTTGTTCCAATAATGCAAAAATGTGTTGTGGGGAAGGGGTTTGTGGTTGCTGTACAATTATGAATGATGATGAAAAATTGAGAAGACTGTGTAAGATGCAAACCAGTCCTAAATATATATTTGAAGGGAGAAGATTGTATTGAAGATAGTTATAATAGGGGGAGGCTGGTCTGGTTGTGCAGCTGCAATTTCTGCACGTAAAGCCGGAGCTGAAGTTGAAATATTTGAAAAAACAGATTTATTACTAGGACTTGGAAATGTTGGCGGAATTATGAGGAATAATGGAAGGTATACTGCAGCAGAGGAGCTTATAGCTCTAGGAGCTGGAGATTTAATCAACATAACTGATGCTAATACACTCCACAAAAATATAGATTTTCCAGGACATGAACATGCATGGCTTTACAATGTAAATAGAATAGAGCCAGCGGTAAGAAGACACATTGAAAAAATGGGAATAAAAGTTAGATTTGTAAGCCGTGTAGTAGATGTAAATATGGAAGGGATTAATATAAAGGGAATTTATCTTAGTAATGGTGAATATATAGAAGCAGATGCCTTTGTAGAAACTACTGGTTCTACAGGACCTATGGGAAATTGCTTACGCTATGGAAATGGTTGTTCTATGTGTATTTTAAGATGCCCAGCCTTTGGACCAAGAGTAAGTATTAGTTATAGAGCAGGTATAGAAGATATAAAAGGTGAAAGACAGGAAGATGTATTTGGTGCTTTCAGTGGATCATGCAAGTTGGAGAAGGATAGCTTATCAGAGAAAATAGTAAAACAGTTAGATGAAACAGGAGTAGTAGTATTAAAGGTTCCACCAGAAGATATAAATACGGATAAGTTAAAGCAAAAGGTTTGTCAACAATATGCACTAAAGGAATTTGCGGAAAATATAGTACTTTTAGATACTGGTCATGCTAAGTTAATGACTTCTTATTATCCCTTAGATAAACTTAGAAAAATTGAAGGTCTTGAAGAGGCAAAATTTGTAGATCCATATGCAGGTGGTAAAGGAAACTCCATTAGATATTTATCAGTTGCACCAAGAAGTAATCAGATGAAAGTTGTAGGACTTGATAATTTATTCTGTGCTGGAGAAAAAAGTGGGCTTTTTGTAGGACATACAGAAGCTATAACAACTGGTTCATTAGCAGGACATAATGCTGTTAGAAATGAGCTTGGAATGCCACTTTTAACCCTTCCAAGAAATTTAGCTACTGGAGACATTATAGCTTATGCTAATGAAAAGGTTCAAACTACAGAAGGTAGAAGAAATAGATATACCTTTGCAGGAGCCGAGTACTTTAAGAGAATGAAGGATAATGAACTTTATATTTTAGAGTCAGAAGAAATTCAAAAAAAGGTGAGGAAGTTGGAGTTAGATAATATTTTTAATCAAAAATTAGTATAGAATACATCAAATTTAGAATATAAATCTATTTAACAGTAACCATCAAGATATATGATTTAGTATATCCTGATGGTTTTATTGATGAATTTTCAATAATTTATTTATATAAAAATTTATGTTTTAAAAATTTTATATCTATATTTTCGCATTTAGCAATAGTGTTTATAGATAAACCTTCGTAATTAAGTATTATTGACTTATCAATCAACAGCTCAGCTGCAAATTGATCAGCTTGCATTTCATATTTACCTTTAACTTGAGTAGTTTTACTTTCTAAAAAAGTATATTTAGATTACTATGCAATATAGCGTGGCCAAGTTCATGAGCACAAGTAAATAACATATCGATTTCACTTAATCTAATATTTAAGTGAATTATTTTATTTTTTGGAGCATATTGATAAAATCCATGAATAGATCCTAAATCTTCGTACATAACATTTATTCCAAGAGCATCACATAATTCTCGAGGATCATTAGTTTTATATTT
The DNA here is from genome assembly GCF_002419845.1 of Clostridium sp. UBA5712. Taxonomy (NCBI): domain Bacteria; kingdom Bacillati; phylum Bacillota; class Clostridia; order Eubacteriales; family Clostridiaceae; genus Clostridium; species Clostridium sp. UBA5712. The sequence continues at coordinate 202,211 of NZ_DIGW01000014.1, forward strand.
TTTTACTAAGTTATTTACTAAATTTGAAATTTCCAAAATTATATTCCCCCACAAAAACATCATCAAATTTTACGAAATAAAGTTTGAAATTATTTTTTATATTTTTTAGGGGTATATTTTATCTTATTCATTTTCTTAGCATACTCAATTCCATTTTGAATAGCAGATTTTAATAATTCCCAGTCTTCATCATTAATAGGATTACCGGAAAGCATAAGTCCTTCTTGATTTTCTAAAGACTCCAAGGTACTGTTAAAAATTTTCTCAATATCTTTTTTATCTTTGGGATTTAATTCTAAATCATCAAAAGTTGATTTTTTAGGTGATGATATATCACTTCTACCAAGTAAGTAGTCTACAGATACGGAAAAAAAATCGGCAATTCTTTGAAGCAATTCATTTTCTGGTATTGCTTTATCATTCTCATATTTAGAAATTGAGCTATTATCTATTAAAAGAATATCTGCTAATGATTTTTGTGTTAATCCATGTTTTTTTCGAAGTTCTTTTAACCTAATACCCAGTGTATTCATATATTTACACCTCCTATAATTATATTATAACCATATTTGAAGTAAAATCAATATAAGTTGAAATAAAATCAAAAAAAATTCAATATGACTTGACAATTTGAATTTAATTCAATAAAATCAAAATATGAATATTGAATTAAATTCAAATATGGGGGTTGTATAAGAAATGAAGTATATTTAGAGAAATAACTCAATAATAGTAAATCACGTTATAATTAGAGTGCAGGCTGAAATATGTCTTTAACAAATGAAATATTATATTGAATTTAAATCAATATAATATTTCAACAACAAATAATAAAAATTGAATTAAATTCAAGGGGGATCGGTATGAATATGAATAAAAAAATTGAAACTATGCTTTATAACTTTAATCAAACGAAAGCAGAAATTAAAAATATAAAACTAGATATAGAGTTATTAGAAAATGAATATGATGACGGAATTGGTGTAAATTACGTGGAGAAGACAGGAAAAACTAATAAAATTACTTCAACAGTGGAAAACATGATAATAAGAAAAGAGGCTCAAATTAACAGATTAAATTATGCTATAAAAGTTAAAGAAGCTGAAATAAAAAAGATTGAAAATGCTCTAGAAATTCTTACAGATAGAGAAAGAAGTATTATTGAAATGAGATATTTTCAGAAGGAAAGTAATAGAAATATTTCAGCAAAGCTTTATATTACAGAAGAATATGTATCAGCAATAAAGTCAAAAGCTATTAAATCTCTTGCAAATATATTCTTTATAAATTCTTTATAAATTCCTTTTAAACTCTCTTTATATAATCGGGTTAAAGCGGTGCTAGAATAATATCATCGCAGTGGTGATAAGTTATTAAAAGTTGAGTCTTAAGATAATAAATTAGTTTTAAATTTTAAAATAAGAATAATAAAGTTTAGATTACTAATTTATCACTATGAGTTATGGTTAAAAAGTTTTATTAACAAATAAGAAATGGAGCTAAAGGAAAGGGGTGATAACAATGCGGTGACTTTCATATTAAGATTTATAAATTCTTTGAAATACATTAGGATAATTCAAAAAGAAAGAATAGCCTCTAATTTAAAGTAAATAAAAATATATATTTAAATTTTATTAGCTAAATAGGATCTAGATAAACCATTTCAATTTTAAAAACTAGTAACCAAAGTCTTAAACTGTGACAATGATTTTAATAAATAGCTAATAGATATTAAAAATATATAAATCAGTAGAGGAGGTAGAAATGAATATAGTAGAAAGTATCAAAGAATATATAGGAACCTGTCCTTATCTAGCAAATATTAATGATGGTATTAATATTAATTACTTAGGTGAAAATACAGTATCCTATATGATAGAAGAACTTCCTAGAGAACAAATTTTAAAAAAGTATATTGATGGAACTAGTCTTAGACAATACTGTTTCATGTTTGTCAGTAGGGAAGTATGCGGACAAGATGTAGTACAAAATATAGCTAATAGTAAATTCTATGAAAACTTTGCTAAGTGGCTAGAACTTCAATCAGAGCTTAATAATCTACCAGTACTAGATAGGGGGAGAGTGGCACAAAAAATAGAAGCATTAACAAGTGGTTATGTTTTCGAAAAAAATCTAGATAAAGCACAATATAAAATAGAATGTAGATTGGTATATTACCAAGAAGGAGGAAAAAATAATGAGTAGAGAATCAATACAAAGACATCAAATAGCAGATTATATAAATATAGGTGGATCAACAGGTGTAGAAAAATATGAATTAATGGGAGCTGGATTTAATACATTAGATGAAAATCCAGCAGCTCAACTTGATACTAAAGTTTATATTAACGATAAATCATCGTCAACTACAATTAAGTCATACCAAACACAATTCCCATTCACATCAGATTTAATTAAAAGTGAAGGGGCAGTAATGGCATTATACAATGTTGGAAGAAATCATCTTACAGGTGCAGATGCACAATTTGACTATGTTAAAGTTGAACTATTTCAACCAATAGAAGGAAGTGAGAATACTTATAAGGCTAGAAAATTTATAGTAAGTTGTGAAGTTGCTGGATTAGCTGGAGCAGGCGGAGAAACTATTGTGGTATCAGGAAACTTAAATGCAGTAGGAGATTTTATAGAAGGTACATTCAATACTGCAACAAAAACATTTACTGCAATTTAGTAGGAGGAATATTTAATGAATATTAATGGAATTGAGCTAGAATTAGATATATTTGATGCCGATGTTGCAGAAAAATATGATAAAGCAATAAAAAAAGTAATGAATATAGAAGAAGAAACAAAGGGTATGTCAATTGGAGAAGGGATAAGAACTCAGTGCAAAGCCATCTTTAAAGTTTTTGATGAACTTTTTGGACAAGGTACTCATGAAAGAGTATTTGGAGATAAAGTTAACTTACTTGAATGTTTAAAGGCTTTTGAGGCTCTAATAACAGGCATAAATGAGAAAAATAAAGAAATTGAACTCATTGCTAATAAGTATTCTTCTAATAGAATTCAAAGACGTTCTAAAAAATAATGAATATTTTAATTGATATTTTACCTCGAAAAGTTGAAATAGATAATAGAGAGTATAAGATTAATTACGATTTTCGTACATCCATTTTGTTTGAGATAATGATTCAGGATGATGAGCTTGATGATAAAGAAAAAATATATAATGCTCTTCTTCTATATTATCCAGTAATACCAGATAATTTAGAAGAAGCAATTAAACAAATTCTTTGGTTTTATAGAGGTGGAAAAGATATTAATGAAGGAAGTAGTGGAGTATCTATGGGCAAGAGTACAAGAGCATATAGTTTTGAATATGACGATGACTATATTTACTCCGCTTTTCTAACCCAATATGGCATAGACCTTCAGGATATAGAAGATTTACATTGGTGGAAATTTAAAGCCATGTTTAGAGCTTTAAAGGAAAACAATGAAATAGTTAAGATTATGGGATATAGATCTATGACTATAAATACCAATATGAGCAAAGAACAAAAGGATTTTTATAGTAATATGAAGAGAATTTATGCTATTCCAATGAGTAAATCTAAAAAACAAAAGGTAACAGAAATTGAAAATGCTCTTATGGAAAATGGAGACTTAAGGGGAATACTTTGATTTTAGTATTCTAACTATAAAAACTAATAAAAAGTGCTTATAAAACTAGGCACTTTTTATTAGTAAAGGTAGGTGATTTGCATAGTAAAAGTAAAATGTCCATTTTGTAATAAATTATTAATTAAAGCTGATTACATCAAAGGAGAAATAAAATGTAGTAGATGTAAGAGGTTAATAAATATAGAAATAAAAAAGCCAGAGCTTAGAGCCACACCATAGAGTAGTGAGCCATAGCCTGCTTTATAAAAGGCAGGTGATATTATGTCAAATACAAGTATAAATGAAGAGATAAATTTAACATTAAAAAGTATATTAGAAAATTTAGAATCACAAGGTGAAGAAGCTAAAGAGAAAAGTACAAAAATCATTTCTAAATTAGTTACTGGAGCAGGAAAAGAAATAATTAAGGCTAACTCCGTTGCTATGGGTAAAATTGGACAAGGGTTAAACAAAGGGTTTTCTAAGATAAATTTCTTTGAGTCTATAGCGAAAACTTTTGAAGAAAAAGTAGGAGGGCTTTCAGAAAAAGTAAGAAGAACTTTTAATACACTAAAAACTGATATTAAGCTTTGTACAATATTAGTAACAGATGTAATGAAAGAAACAAAGTGGTTTAAAATGGCATCTTCAACTATAGATAGTGCTAAAAAGGCTTTTGAAAGAATAGGCTCTGAAGTAGGAATATCAGGAAAAGGAGCTTTTCTAAAGATTGCTACTGGGGTCGGTAAAGAAGGAGCAAGTGCGCTTATAAATATATCATCTAAAGTTGGAAAGGTAGCATCAACGGCTTTTAGTGGTACTATTAAAGCTATTGGAAAAGTTGGATCTTATGGAATAAAGGCTGGAGAACAGTTTGCACAAGGAGTATCTAAAATAGCTGATTTTAGTCAAAATGCAGGGAAAGAAATAGAAGACTTAAATGTATCAGCAGCAACTATGGAAGATGGATTAGGCCGTGAAGTTACTATATTTAAAAGCTCACTTATGAGTCTTGGAAAAGATATGGGTGATAGCATAGATGGCCCATTAAAAGAAATAACAGCTTCAGCAACAGGGATGATTGGACAGCTATCTTCAGCATTCCAAGAAGGTGGATTTGAAGGACTTGCAGGTAGTGTTGGAGATGTATTTACTCAAGCAATTACAGGCATAGCTGACAAGGCTCCTGAATTTATGAATATTGCAGTTTTGATTATAGAATCATTAATAGCTGGATTCCAAGAAAATATGCCGTTAATAGCAGAATCATCAATACAGATAATAATGCAGCTAGCTGAGGGTATTATTACCATATTACCTAGTATATTTGAGCTAGGAATTACTTTAATATCTGAATTGTTATTAGGATTAGTAGAAGCTATTCCACAGTTAATAACTTTAGCACAAGAATCTATTATAAGTATTATGACATTGATAACGGAAAATTTGCCATTAATTATGGAAAGTGGATTTCAAATTGTTTTAGCACTTATAAATGGAATATCTGAAATGTTGCCAGAGTTAATACCGCTAGTAATACAAGCCATAACAACTATTATTACATCTATAGGAGAAAATTTACCACTTATACTTCAGAGTGGTATAGATATTCTTGTGGCACTTATTAATGGAATAGCAGCAATGTTGCCAGAGTTAATTCCAATGGCTGTACAAGCTTTGTTAAATATAGTAGATACCCTCATAGTAAATCTTCCACAAGTTATAGATGCAGCTATTAAAATAATAATGGCTTTAATACAAGGAATAATTGGAGCATTACCACAATTAATTATGGAAATACCAAAGATAATAAATGGAATAGTATTAGCAGTCATAAATAATTTGCCAGCAATTATAAGTGCGGCAATTCAAATAATAATGGCTTTAATACAAGGACTAATTATAGCAATTCCTACGTTAATAGGTAATATACCCACTATAATAGCTGCAATTATAGGAGCTTTTGCTAAAGCTGATTGGAAACAAATTGGTACAAACTGTTTGGAGGGCTTAAAAAATGGTCTTATAGCAGGGGTTAGTGCAGTAGTTGATACAGTAAGAAATGTAGCCAGTAGTATAGCAAATGGATTTAAAGACTTTTTTGGAATCCATTCACCATCTACTCTATTTAGAGATATGATAGGTAAAAACCTTGTTAAAGGTATCGGTTTAGGTATTGATATAGAAACTCCAAATCTTGAAAAAGAAATAGGTGGTAATCTAGAGGATCTAACAAGAAAAATGAGAGCTACAATTGATTTTGAAACTACTAAGGTTTCTGGCAATATGGCAATGAACTCTAGTTATAGAGCTGCTATGGAAACTCCATATTCCATAGTAAATAATAATGATAACGGTGTAAATGAAATTATTAATATATACCAACCAGTAAAATCACCATCTGAAGTTGCAAGAGCAATAAAAATACAAAGAAAGGAGCTTGCATTTGGATAAGTATATAGATATTAAATTAGAATGTAATGGCAAGATTTTAGAGATTGGCAAGGATAAATTATACAAATTAATAAATATAGAAGGAATCTCTAGCTCAGAATATAGTGTAGATATTGTAAATAATGCACAATTTGATGGTGGGACTGTTAAAAGTAAAAGAGTAGAATCAAGACTTATAACTATTACAGCAGAATATCCATCAACAGAAGATACAGAAACTAGAAGACAAAACCTAATTAGATTTTTTAATCCTTATTTAACTGGAAAGTTATATGTAAACTACTCTGGAATTAAGAGGGTAATTAATTATGAGGTAGCAGGATTTAAAGATAGTAGAGAGAATTTATATGATCCACTTAAATTTATTATTAATCTGATATGTCCTAATCCATTTTTTAAAGATGAGAGAGAGTTTAGTAAAAATATGGCTGGTAAAATTAATAGTATTACTGTACCTTTCACTATTCCGGCAAGTGGTATGATTATGTCGGCTAAAGTATTGAGACAAGAGGCTACAATAATTAATAATGGAGATAAAGATACAGGGCTGATTATCTCATTTATAGCAAAGGGTGAGGTGAGCAACCCAAAGATAGAAAACTTAACTACAGGAAAATTTTTAAGGATAGTAGTGGACTTGATGCCTGGTGATATTCTCACAATTAATACGAATAAAGGGAATAAGATGATAGAACTAAATGGGAAAAATATTTCTCAAAAAATGGATCGTTCTAGCTCTTTTATTGACATGCAGGTAGGAGAAAATATATTAAAATATAGTGCTGATAAAGGATATACAAATCTTAATGTTTATCCAAAGTGGACAGCTGAATTCTTTGGGGTGTAGGACATGATAGAACTAATTATACTAAATAACAAATTTCAACCAATAGGATTTATAGATGAGTTCACATCTCTTATATGGACTAGAAGATATTACAATGTTGGGGAGTATGAGTTATATATAGATTCAAAATATTTTCAGTTATTAAGAAAGGGAGGATATATTTATAGTTCTAGCTTCAGAGAAGTTGGAATTATAGAAACTTATTCTTATATAAAGGAAGATAGTCAATGTACTATTAAAGGTAGATTTATAGAGGCTTTACTTAGTTATAGAGTTATAGATAAAATACAAAATCTGAATGGAACAGCTGAAAATATTGTTAGAAATCTTGTAAACAACTTTGCAATTGTTAATAAACCTATAAATAAACTTCAATTAGGTAATGCGAATGGACTAGGTGCAAGTATTGCATTACAAGTTGAATATGAAAATCTATGCGAAAAAATATATGATATTGTAGCTACTCAGGATTTATCTATAAGAGTTAAATACAATTATGAAGAGGATAAAATGTATTTTGAAGTGTGGCAAGGAATAGATAGAACGGAAAATCAAAGTTCAAATTCAATTGTTGTATTTAGTGATGAATATGAGAACATTTCTACGTCTACCTATGAGTGTAATCATAAAGAATATAAAAACTTTGCTTATGTAGTTGGTGAAGGAGAGGAAGGTATTAAAGTAATTATTGCTATAGATTTAACCAATGGTAATGAGCGTAGAGAGATTTTCCTTGAAGTCAGAGATAAACAAGATGAATTGACACTAGAGGAGTATAAAAAAGTATTATATCAAAAGGGAATTGAAAAACTATATGATTATGGAGTTGTTGAAAATGTTAATACGACAGTTAATTCTCTATCTAATCTTAAATATAAAGTAGATTATGATTTAGGTGATTTATGTAGTTATGTGGATAATGAGTTAGATATAGTAGTTAATCAGCGAATTACTGAAATAACTGAAGTATATGAAAATAATAAGCACGATATTTCTATAGTATTTGGTAAAGAAGAAAAAACAATAATGCAAAAATTAAATAGAGAGGTGAAATAAAATGTCAATTATAAGTGGAATATTTCCTAGCGAAATTGTAGATATAGACGAAAGTGGGCTTCCTATTTATGATAGGGCTGTGGATGAAGAATATTTTGCAAAATATCATAGTGAATTTTTAAGTAATGGGGTATATGCCAATCCATCAAATAATTTTCAAGTAATGGTTAATGACTTGATGAAATTGAAAGTAAAGGCAGGTAGCTGTTTTATAAATGGTTATTATGCCTATGATAATTTTGATGGAGAAATAATTCTTGAGCCAGCAAGTTCAGATTTAAATAGAATAGATAGAATTGTAACAAGATTAGATAGGATAAATAGAAAAATATCTATAGAAGTAAAAAAGGGTGCCTATGGAACTGTTTCATATTCAGCACCTAGCCTACAAAGAGATGATGATATATGGGAGTTAGGACTTGCAGATGTATTAGTTAAAAAGGGGATAACTCAAATAGTACAAGCAAATATAACAGACTTGAGACCTATACAAGAATATTGTGGTTATGTATATAATCCAATGCAAAATATAGATACTACGGATTTATTTGCTCAATATGATAATTCCTTTGAAGTATGGTTTCAACATGTTAAAGATCAGTTAAGTACTGATGCAGCTGGAAATTTACAGAAACAGATTGATACACATACTTCGGAATTGGAAGATTTCATGAGTTTCTTTAATAATGGTGGAAGAGTATCAGGTAAGGTAAGTACAAATGGAATTACAGTTAAACAAGATGATGGAAATGCAATAGTACTTTCAACTGGAGTTGATGGAAAATTCAAAATACAAAAATATTTAGCTAATGGTTCTTGGGATTATGATATAATGATGGAAAAAGATGGGTATATAGAAGTGGGAAAAGATTTATATATGGGAAATTACAGTAGGAAAACTAATGGGTACACAAAAATCTCTAATGGAATGATATTACAATGGGGTACTAGCAATTTATTAGCAACAAATTATTCTTCAAATGGAGCTTCATTTAAAACAGGTGTGGGGTATTTTCCTATTGCTTTTCCTAATACGTGTTTAAATGTAGTAGCTGTATCAGGATTTAGAGAATATACGCTATCAATAGCAAATACAGGCAAAACTCAATTTAATGCAGAAGGTTGCTGTGTTGCTAATGGTCCTAGTGATTCCACAAGGCCGTTTCATTGGATAGCGATAGGATATTAAAGGGGGAGGTAATAATATGTTGTATATGGATTTGGATATTGAAAAAAAAAATAATGGATTTTATACAGAAGATATACATGGGATAGAAAAATGTGAAACTATACTAGCACAAGGGGGACTATTAGTAGATGAAGAACTATGGCAGCATCTGTTAGTTGTAGAAGAATGTAAATTTATCGGTACAGTAGAACAAAGAGAATATACTATTTTAGATAAAGATTTATTTGAGAAAATAATACAACCAGTAGATACTAAACCTCAACAACCTTTACTAGAAGAAAGGCTTGCTGCTCTTGAAACGTTAATGATGGGAGTGATATAGATGAATCCTTTTTATAACTTTTTAAAAAATATGTGGATTATGAGAAAAGCTGATGAAGAGTATCTTCAAGCTAGAGTTGGTAAGAATCAAATAACCCAGGAAGAGTATAATGAAATAGTAGCAATGAAACAAGTTCAGGAGCAATAGAAGTATATTGTGAAATGATTTAATAGAAAAGAGATTAGATTTAATTCTAGTCTCTTTTGCTTATAACAAAGTATATAAGTATAGTTAAAAGATAGATATATAAGTGAAAATTATATAAAGATTATATTAGTAGGCATAGGAATTGGAATAACATGGCTATTAGGAACATTAAATATTGTAATAATTCTAATAGATAAGGAATATGAGTTTATCTTACAAAAAGGTATTAGGTGATGTTGTATTTAAAGGTGTTGTTAGAAAATCTGTTATATTTATAGTTAAAGTATTATTGGATGGACTTTTGAATGCTAGTACAAGGATATCTAGAGCTCTTGTATGCTATTTTTATTTAGATAATTAAAGTATTTAATTATTAGAGAATTGCGAGGGGAGGTTACTTATATCACACAAAATAAAAGATGTAGTAGTAAAATATTTAAGTATGAATATATCAGTAATAACGCAGGGCGTGTATAAATTAATTATAGGTATAGGGTTTGTATATAGATAATAGAAATAAGCATAAGAATAAGTTTAAAATTAGGAAGGTGAAATATGAATGATGAATTAATAAAGCATAAGTTAGAAATACATGAGAAAAGAATTAATAATCATAGCGAGCGTATTGATGAACTTGAAAGAGGAAGAGCTGCTACAGATGTTAAGATGGATAACCTCTGCGAAAAGCTTGAGGCACAGACAAAGAGTATAAATTGGTTAATAGGACTTATGGCTACAAGTTTGCTAGGGTTCTTTTTTCATGCAATTCAAACTAATTTATTTAAATAGGAAGGAGAGATAATTATGAATATTATTAATTACATTACAGAAAATGCTTTAATTTTAATACCAGTACTTTATATTATAGGTATGATTTTAAAAGGAATTGAAAGAATAAAAGATAAATATATACCATTAATACTATTACCTATAGGTATAGGTCTAGCTATGGCACTTATGGGCATTAATATAAATGCTATAATTCAAGGTGTTCTAGTAGTAGGTGTTAGTGTTTATACAAATCAACTTATAAAACAAATTAATAAGTAGTTTACAGAATAGAAGCAATCTCACTCTTTTATATTTAAGGAGGAATGGATTATGAAATTAAGAGGTATAGATGTATCACATCATCAAGGGAATGTAGACTGGAATAAAGTTAAAGGACAAATAGATTATGCAATTTTAAGTGTAGGTTATGGTGATGACATAACAAGCCAGGATGACAAGCAATTCCATAGAAATGCTAAGGAATGCACAAGACTTGGAATACCATTTGGAGTTTATATTTATTCTTATGCAACATCAACAGTTCAAGCTAAGTCTGAGGCAGATCATGTATTAAGATTATTAAAAGGTTATAAATTAGATTATCCAGTTTATTATGATTTGGAAGATGCAGGAACTACAGGAAAGTGCTCTAATAAAATTATAGCAGATATGGCGGAGGTATTTTGCAATGCTATAGAAAAGACTGGTTATTGGGCAGGTATTTATGCTAATACATCCTGGTTTAATAATAAGCTAACAGATAACAGGTTTAATAAATGGGTTAAGTGGGTGGCTCAATATAATACGACTTGTACCTATAAAGGTAAACATGATATGTGGCAATATGTTAGTGATGGAAGAGTAAATGGCATTAGTGGTAATGTAGATATGAACTATTGCTATGTTGATTATCCTGGACTAATTAATTCTAAAGATAACATAGATAAACCAGAAAAACCAAAACTTAATACAGATAGTAAAGAGGAAAATAAAATGGATTATATTATACAATATTCAAATGCAACAGACCAGGCAATAGCTGAGGTAATAGCTGATAGGATTAACTGTCCAACAATAAACTGTTTAAGACCATATGCACATTATGGACAATATAAAACAGTTATTGCAGTAGGAGAGGCTAAGAATAAGAGTGGTTATACAAATGTACTTATCCAGGGTAAGAATAGAGAGGAAACATTAGATAAGGCTATAGATTATTGTAAGAAGTTAGGTAAATAATATTTAAGGCTAGTAGGGAGTAAAATATTTATTAGTCTTATTATAAACACATAATTGAAAAGGGAACAAATGTTTGACAAAATGTATTTATAGGGGGTTATAAAATGTTGACTAAAAAGCAAAGGATAGTTCTTAATGCCATAAATGAATATGTACAGAGGGAGAGTATTTCACCAACAGTTAGAGAGTTATGTGATATTGTAGGTATAACATCTACATCTACAGTTCATGCACATTTAAATAAGCTTGAAGAAAAGGGATATATAACAAGAAAAAGAGAATCTCCAAGGAGTATAAGAGTAGTAAAAGAATACAACATATAGACTTTTAATAGGATTGTATTTTATACGAGTAAAGATTAGGTTAATTATACTGAGACCTAGTCTTTTAAATATGAAATATAGATGTTAAGTTTATATGTGGTTTTTAAAAGAAACTACATTAGATATTTATAAGTAGTACAAAGAAATGACTAAATGAATGTTAACTGACTTTATAATTTATATAGGAAACTATTTAACTATTTAAATAGTTGTTTTATTCATGCAGGTTTGAAGGAATTCAGATTATAGGTGATGTGAGTAAAGGGGGTATATAAAGGTGCAATTTGAAAGATTTTAACAAATATGATATAATGGTAAAGAATGAAATATATAAGAAAGGTTAAAGCGGTAAGAACAGCAAATAATTTTAATAGATACACGGAATTAATAGGGAAATTAAACAATTTAGAAGTAAGAATATGGTATAATAAACGTGATAAAAACATTATTAATGAAATAGATAAATCATTATCAATAAAAGAACAAGCAAAGCAAGCTCACTTTTTAAGAAATAAGTATAGAGCACAAGCTAGAAAGCTAATGGCAGATAGAATGTTGGCAGAAAAATTAAGTATTAATAATACTAATCTACCTTTTGAGTATTATGAAAATAAATATTTAAATCAAGGATATAATGACAATGAACTCTATGAAAAGATAATAGCAGCATCTACAAGGACAAATAAAATGGTAAACGTAGCATTAGGAATTGGTTAGTGATTCTAAAAGTGCTACTATCATATTTTCAAGATAAATTTTTAAATTAGCTAAATTAAAAATGTTTTAATTATAAAATATATTTATATAATTTACCAAAAGTGAAATTAAGGGCAGTAGACTGAAGAAAGTCTTACTAGCCTTATTTTTATTTCATTTAAATTGAGTATAAAATTGTTTATGGAAATAATAGAAAATTTAGAAAAAAATGTTGACCAAGCGGTGGGAGTTAGGTACCATAATATTGTAATAATAATTTTAAATGGAGGGTTACAAAATGGAGCAACAATATTTATATACTGATAGGCTTTTACTGCGTAAGTTTACAATAGATGACCATGAGGATTTATATGAATATTTATCTAATTCCAAAGTTGTAAAATATGAACATTATGATACATATACATAATTTATCTTTAAAAATAATGTATTATTTTCACGTTGACATTGATATATATAGCTTATAGAGAAAATATAGGAGATGAAAAAATGAAAAAAGTATTGTTGATTATAATGTGTTTAGGTGTTGTCGTTACTTCCATGGTAGGATGCAATAAGTCTATTAAAAACTCTAACAAAGATGAAAGCAATGGAACTCAAATTGAGGAACCAGTAGAAGATAATAATGTAAACATAGATATAAGAGATACTGCAATACAAGTTCAAAGTTCACAAGTAGAAAGTGGAGAATTAGAAGGAGAAAAAGTATTTGCAGTAGGAGTTGTATCTTCAATAGATTCTTTAGGGGAGAATATAGACAAAACTAATTTCATAATCACACAAAATGAAGGAGAAGAGGCCAAGTCTTATGTAGTTACATGGGAATTAGGAAAACTTAATTTTAAAAGTTTAAAAATATCAGACGGAGATGTAGTTAGGATTTATGGGGTATTAGAAGGGGAAAATGAAAAAGGTATGCCAATAATTAAATCTTCTCTCATAGATTTGGCAATGTAGTGTATGCAAAATAGCAAGAAATTAATTCTTGCTATTTTTATTTTTATAAAGAAAATAGATATTAATAGTAAGCATATGTTGTTACTAATTGTTAATAAGTAAATAATTTGTTAATGTACTTTTTCCTTTTAATGAAGATATTTATATATATGAAATGTAGGTTCAATTTTCAGAAAATTTCATTGGGATCAGAATGACGATTCTCAATGGAGATAAAGAATAAAGTTAATTTTTATTGAAGGAAAATAGGATTAGAAATTCATTGTTGTAAAAATATTACTTTAAAAAGAGATTATGCTATGAAAAGTGAAGATAAATTAAGATAATGTGCCATGAAAACGTTTTAAATAGTGGGAAGTTGAAGAAAACTAAGGTAAGTGACAATTGATGAAACTGACTAGTCGGTATAAAATTGAGAGATATTAATGAAAGGGAGATGGACATGAACTATGGCAAAGATATCTAAGAAGATAGCTGAGAGTAGAGTTATAATTTTAGTTTTAGCATTTTTATTACTTATTCCATCTGTATTGGGGTTTATTAAGACTAAAATTAATTACGATATACTAAGCTATTTACCAGATGATTTAGAAACTGTAAGAGCAGAAGAGATTCTAAAAAGAGATTTTGATTGTGGATCACTTAGTATGCTGATAGTAGAAGGTATGGAAGATAAGGATGTAGCAAAAATAAAGGAAAAGGTGGAAAAAATTCAAGGAGTACAAAAGGTATTATGGATAAATGATGTTTTGGATTCACCAATTCCTAAGGATATACTTCCTAGTAGCATACAAGATGTGTTTTATGCTAAGGATTCAACTATGATGGTAATAATGCTAGAGGAAGGTAGTGCTAATATTATTACACAAAGTGCTGTAGAAGATATAAGAAAGGTTGCTGGAGAACAAAGCTTTCTAAGTGGGATGGCTGGAATAGTTAAAGATACTAAGGACTTATCAGATAAGGAAACTCCATTTTATGTATTAATAGCAGTAGTATTATCTTTAATAGTTCTAGCACTGACTATGGATTCAGTGGTAATACCAGTTATATTCTTAGGGAGTATAGGAATTGCAGTAATTTATAATATGGGAAGTAATATTATTTTCGGAGAGATATCCTATATAACTAAGGCTCTGTCAGCAATATTGCAACTTGGAGTAACTATGGATTATTCAATTTTCTTACTTCACAGATATGATGAAGAAAGAGAAGTTCAAAAGGACAAAGTAATAGCTATGGCAAATGCTATAGCAAATACAATGACTTCTGTAGCAGGAAGTTCATTAACTACAATAGCTGGATTTTTAGCTCTTTGTACAATGGACTTAGCTCTTGGTAAAGATATAGGGCTAGTTATGGCTAAAGGAGTATTACTTGGAGTTATATGTACAGTAACTGTTTTACCTGCTTTAATTCTTACATTTGATAGGGTTATTCATAAATACAGACATAAAACTTTACTACCAACCTTTGAGAAGACTTCTGAATTTGTGGTAAAACACCATAAAGCCTGTGTACTAATAGGAATTTTAGTATTTATTCCTGCATTTATAGGTAAGGTTAATGCTAAAGTATATTACAATTTAGATGAGTCCCTTCCAAAGGATTTACCATCTATCGTGGGAACCAATAAGTTGAAGAATGACTACGGAATGACATCTACAAACATGATTTTAATTAAAGATAGCCTTGATAACTATAAAGTTAAAGCCATGGCTGATGAACTAGAACAGGTAGATGGGGTATCCTCAGTAATTGCCCTAGAGAAAATATTAGGACCAAGGGTACCAGAGAGCTTTATACCAAAAGATTTATTAGAAAAGATAAGATCAGGAGGCTATGAGCTTTTTGTAGTAAACTCAGAATATAAGGCAGCAACTGATGAGGTAAAGGAACAACTTGTAAAAATAAACGACATAGTAAAAAAATATGATTCTGATGGATTAGTAAGTGGAGAAGCTCCATTGACTAATGACTTAATCAAAATTTCAGATATAGACTTTAAAAATGTTAGTATTGCATCTATAGTAGCTATATTTATAATTATAGCACTAGTATTTATGTCATTAAGTTTGCCGATAATTTTAGTTATTGCTATTGAGCTTGCTATATTTATAAATTTAGGTATTCCTTTCTATACAGGTAGTGTAATTCCTTTCATAGCGTCAATAGTGATAGGAACAATACAATTAGGTGCTACAGTGGATTATGCTATATTATTAACCTCTAGATTTAAAGAAGAACTTGAAATGTCATCAAACAAAATGGATGCTATGAGAATAGCTGTTCAAAGCTCATCTAGATCAATTATTACTAGCGCTTTGACATTCTTTGGGGCTACAGCTGGAGTTGGTATTATATCTAAACTGGAAATGGTAAGTTCTCTATGTACATTAATGGCTAGAGGAGCAATTATAAGTATGTTTGTAATTTTATTTGTATTACCAGGGATTCTGCTAATTAGTGAGAAAGTAATAATAAAAACAAGTAAAGGTTTTATAAAAAATGTTGAGGAGGCTGCATAAAAATGAAAAGAAAAGCATTATCTAAGAGAGTTATAGTGTTAGCTACAGTAGCAGCTATGATGACTTCTACAGTGGCAATGGCACAAGAAATAAATAAGGATGAAACAGTATATGTAATTTTAGATAGTAATGGAAAACCAGAACAAAAGATAGTATCCACTTGGATAAATGGTGAAGAAAATCTAGGAGAATTTAAGGACAAGTGTAATTTAGATAATATAAAAAATGTTAAGGGTGAAGAAACTCCAACTATAAGTGGAGAGGAACTAACTTGGAAGGTAGATGGAAAAGATCTTTATTATGAAGGAGAAAGTAAGAGAGAATTACCTTTATCAGTTAGTCTAAACTATGAGATTAATGGAAAAAAAGTAGAGCCTAAGGAAGCTTTAGGACAATCAGGTAATTTTAAAATAACTTTAACAGTAAAAAATAATGAATCACGAACAGTTAAAATCAATGGAGAAAATAGAACTTTGTATGTTCCTTTTGTCACAGTTTCAGAAATTATGTTATCTAATGATAAATTTAAGGACGTAAAGGTGGATAATGGTAAACTTATTCAAGATGGAAATAATTCCTCAATTACCTTTGTTTCTGCACCAGGATTAAAAGAGTCTTTAAATTTAGGAAGTATATTAGATATTAAAGATACTTTAGTAATAGAAGGAACAACTACAAACTTTAGTGTACCAGCTATTATGATGGTTGCAACTACAGAAGCACTAGATTTAGAAAATATTAGTGATGATGATAGTTTAGATAGTTTGAAAGATTCCCTTGTTCAACTTCAAAATGGTGGGGATGAATTGTTAGAAGGTTCTAAAAAGCTAGTAGATGGTCAAGGGCAGTTAAGTTCCAACTATGCTAAATTTAATGATGGAGTAGGAACTTTAAAAAATGGAGTTGCTGATTTAAGTAATGGAATAGACAGCTTATCTAATAATACTCCTACTTTAAAAGCTGGAGCTGATAAGCTACAAAATGGACTTTCACAATTAAAAGATGCTCAAGGACAATTTTCTAAAGGAATAGAAACTTATGAAGACAACGCTTCTAAATTATTTACAGCCTATAATTCCATAGATAAAGGGATAAATTCATGTTTAACTGGTTCAACAAAGCTAAAAGAAGGATTAGCTGCAGGTAATGAAGGTTTAACTAATCTAAATAATTCTACAGCAAATTTAGATACAATAGCAGCTCAATTAGATGCAATGAGTGCTTCAGTTGCAAAGGTTAATCCTGAATTAGCAAATAATATTGCAAAGGCAAGTGGTGGAATTAAAGCTGTATCTCAGGGACAAAAGGATGGCATAGGAAAACTACAACAAGGAATGAAAGGTGCTTCTATTGGTGCAGGTGACCTTGAAGAAGGATTAAATGGATTATCTAAGGGGTCAAATGAGTTTAAAAATAAAGGGCAACTTTTATTACAAGGTACTAACACTTTAAAGGAAAGTTCAGCAAAACTTAATGGAGCTTCAACAGAGTTGTATAATGGAAGTACAGCACTATCTCAAGGAATTGGTTCTTTAGTAAATGGTACTAATAAGTTAAGAGCTGGAGGTTCATCATTATTAAATGGAAGTAATGAACTATATGATAATTCAGGGAAATTATTAAAAGGTATAAATCAATTAAAAGAAGGAAACACAGAACTTTATAAGGGTGTTGTTAAATTAAAAGAAGAAGGCTTAGATAAGTTAAATGAAAAAGGTAATACTGCTATAAAGGATATACAAGGGGTAGTTGAAGCTAAGGACGAGCTTGTAAAACTTTCTAAGGAATATGGTGCTTTTTCAGGTATGAATAATTCTATGAATGGAAAAGTTAAATTTGTTATGAGAACAGAGGAAGTTAAAGCAGAGGCAGATAATAAGGGAGATAAAGAGAAGGTAGTAGTAAAAGAAGAAGTTAAAGAGGAAAAAGGTTTCTTTAAAAGTTTATTAGATATATTTAAAAAATAGATTTATGTATAGTAATATTAAAAACAAGAGAGGTTCTTAAGAACCTCCCTTATATTTATATTTAAAATATATTATCAGTGTTAACTAATAGTATGTATTTTAAATGAAAGATTATTAAGAAAAATTCTAATAATAATGTAGAAAAACTTAGAATAATTTCATAAATGTAGGTAAAAATACTACCGAAGGAGGAGTATTTATGGATATTGTAAGTTTTTTATTATATTTTACATTTAATTTCTTTTTCTATGGATTTGTAGGGTGGATAATTGAGAATTTGTTTTGCTATTGTATTAGAGGTCACTTTCAAAAGGATGGCTTTCTAAGTGGACCATTTAAACCTATGTATGCCATAGCTATGAGCATTTTAGTAGTAATAGAATCTACTTTTACAATTAATGTTTATTATTTAATGCCATTATGTTTTATAATTCCAACTACTGTGGAATATTTAACGGGAATAATAATGAGAAATCATTTTAACAAAAATTACTGGGACTATACTGATCTTAAGTATAATTTTAAGGGAATTATATGTTTAGAGTTTTCTATAGCTTGGACTTTATTAAGCTTTATTGGAGTAAAGTATTTGCAGGTAGTGATAAATCAAGCATATGAAATAATTTATCCAATATGGCCAATTTGTTCTACGATTTTACTAATAATTTTACTTATTGATGAGATTATTACTTTTAGAGAGTTTAGAGAAAAGGGAAAAATTATCCAAAATTAAATTAAGACATAGTAGTAGAATAAGGTCTATATTTATAAAGTATTATATAAACAGGTAGTTAGTATAACTGCCTGTTTATTTTTCAATAAATCCTAATAATAGTTTGTTTAATCTATAAGACAAAAGTATAAGTACAAACAAAATTATAATATATCTATAAATACATAGACAAAAACTTGAATATATCATATTATTATATTATAGAATAATTGAATAATATTTGATTAAGGGAGGTATTATAGTGGAAAAGATGGATAGATTTATTGATGATGAAGGTAGAATAAAAATATGGCCAAAGAAGAAAGAAGTAAAAATTGAGATTCTGAAATATTTAGCTACTAAGTTTAAGTATGACTGTTTATATAATGAGAAGGAAGTTAATGATATTATTAAAAAATGGCATACTTTTGAAGATTATTTTTTGCTGCGTAGAAGTTTAATAGATTATAAATTTTTATGTAGAAAAAAGGATGGATCAGAATATTGGAGAAATAGTGAGGAAACCCATGAATAATAAAATAGATATAAAAAAAAGTAATATAAAGAGTGTTGATACAGAAAATAAAGATATTAAAAACAGTGGAGTTTTAGAAGTAAAATCTAATGAAATATTCTGGAATTCAACCATGGAAGAGCTTAAAAAGGGATATATTCAAGAAGGAGATATTATTAAATGTTTAATTTGTGGTAAAACATTCCAAAATGGAAAAGTATATAGAATAGATGAAGAATTTTATGAATCATGGAAAGCAGCAGAGCTTCATATTCAGAATGCTCATAATTCCATGTTGGAATATCTACTAAATATGAATGGAATTTTTACTGGGGTTACAGATGCACAGAGGGAAGTATTAAAGCTTTTTGCAGAAGGTATATCAGATAAAGAAATAGCCAGTAGATTAGGAGTTGCCACTTCTACTATAAGAAATCATCGATATAAGTTAAGGGAAAAAGAAAAGCAGGCAAAGCTATATTTAGCAATGATGGAATTATTAAATGAAAGTACTAATAAGAAGATAAATAAATTAGAAGAGGGAATTATTTGTGATGCTCATAAGACTGCTACTACTTTAGATGATAGATTTAATATAACTACTGAAGAAAAGCTTCAAGTTATACAAAATTATATTAATGAAGATGGTAGTTTGAAAAGATATCCATCTAAGGAAAAGAAAAAGATTATAGTTTTAGAGCAAATAACAAGAAATTTTACTATAGGAAAAACTTATCCAGAGAAAGAAATAAATAGAATATTGGCTAGGATATATGAAGACTATGCCACTGTAAGAAGAGCATTAATTGAATATGGATTTTTAAGCAGATCTAATGATTGTAAAAAATATTGGGTGAAAGAATAAAATACTATAAGTGTGAATACTTTAAATTAAATTGAAGGAAAAATAGTATTTATATAGAATATACATTATTATTAGATTACAGTATAAACTTAAATAGAAGTAGATTTTAATTAGTAATTTATAGAAAGGAAATGGTATAGAAAATTTATATAAATTTATCTATACTGGGTGACAATATGAAAATAGAATTAGATGATAAAAATATACTTTATGTATTAGACAGTATTCATGGTAAATATATAAGCACAAAGTTATATTTTAAGGAGCATACCAATGAAATAGATAAAATAGGTATGACTACTCCTGAAGAATTAAAAGACTTATATAATAATTTACTTGAACAAGTACATGCTCAAGGAGAGTACAAATTTCTAGAAAAAATAAAGTAATGGAAGGTAGAGTTTCTATTGCATGGAAATAAGGTCATATACAAAGAATAAACTTTGTATATGACCTTATTTTACTTCAGGTAGGTGATTCCAATATCTGGTGGGCATACTTCTACGTGTTAATTTAAGATTTTCTCGTTCCTTTATATTTATAGCATTGTAGAATTCTTTCCAAAGGCTTTCAAAATTATCATTAAGAGAGGAAGTTTCTAGATATTCACCATTAGCTTTAGAAAAAGATGAGATAATACCGTCTTTTTTATTATATATTAAAGCAAGCTCTCTCTTTATATCATGAATTATAAAATTTTGGTCAGAAAATCTTTCTATAAAATGAGTCTGAATAAGGGGAAGAATATTATGATCAGGCTCTATAACTGAGTAAAAGGTAAAGGGAGCTATTTCTTTAAATCTAACAAATCCAGTAAATCTATGAGCTTCTAAAGAGACTCTTCTGCAATATTTATCTACAGTTAAGATAATGTCATTATTTTTAGCTAAATTAATGCTATCTCCAAATTTGTAACAAAGTTTAATGTATTTAAATATTAAATCCTCAGAAGAGGGGAGAGCACTTAAATATAAATAGTATATATTTTTAAGTGTTAAGTAGCTAAGGTTATCTTTTATACTAGAATATACTCTATTAAATTTGTCTTCTTCAGTAGTTATTTCTTCTGTTGTTGTAATTAAGCTAGGAACATATGAGGAAGACTTGGTAATTTTCACTTCCTCTTTATAACTATAGGCATAGAAAATTGTAGTTAAAAGTCCCTCAAAGGAACCATCGTATAAAAATTCTTTCATGTTGTAACACCACCTATAACTTTATTATATTTATAGTTCTCCAGTTATATAGGAACCTCTATCCTCTAGAAGTAAAGTTTTATCTAAGGAGTTTATATCATCTTGGGAGGATGAGGATAATATAAGTTTATTATATTCATTACCTAAAATTGGTATAGAACTGTTATTATAGTTAAAGCCAAGAAAGCTTAATTGTTCATACCTTTCATTTTCAATATAGTTTAAGTCAATTTTAGGTTTTAGCACAGATCTTACTTTTTCTTCATCTAAATCCACAGAACCGTAATACTTACCCTTACATATTATAAAGTATTGAGCTCGTTTTAAAACAACTCCTAATTTTTTTAAATCCTGAAAGGTGAGAAAACCAATTCTTCGAGCACTAATTATCTTTTTAGCGCCTCGAATACCTATACCAGGTATTCGAATTAATAGTTCATAGGAAGCTGTATTAATTTCTAAAGGAAAGATATGAAGATTATTTAGAGCCCAATTAGTTTTAGGATCAAAATTTATATCAAAATTTGGATTTTGTTTATTAAGAAGTTCTTCAGCTTTAAAACCATATACCCGTAGTAACCAATCTCCTTGATAAAGTCTATGCTCTCTAAGGGTAGGTGGGGTTTTGAAATTGGGTAAATTTTTACCATTATTCACTGGAATGTAGGCTGAATAATAGACCCTTTTTAGTAAGAAGTTGTTATATAGATTTTCTGTAAGATTTAAAATATCTAAATCATCTTCTTTAGTTGCACCTACGATTAATTGAGTGCTTTGTCCACCAGGTACAAATAAAGGAGCTTTTTTAGACAGCTTTCTCTCTCCATTACTTATAATTATGTTATTTTTTATGGATTTCATAGGGGTAAATATATCCTGTTTATTTTTTTCAGGGGCTAGAAGTTTTAGGGAATTATTAGATGGAAGTTCAATATTAACACTCATTCTATCTACATATTGGCCAGCTTCTTTTATTAGATCTTCATCAGCTCCTGGAATAGCTTTAAGATGAATATATCCACGAAAGTTAAAATGATTTCTTAGCCTTTTTACAACTGATGTTAATAGTTCCATAGTGTAATTAGGATTTTTAATTACTGCTGAGCTTAAAAATAATCCTTCAATATAGTTTCTTCTATAAAAGTTCATAGTTAAGTTTATCACTTCATCTACGGTAAAGGCAGCTCTTTCTACATCATTAGTCCGCCTATTAATACAATAGGCACAATCGTATATGCAGTAATTAGTTAATAAAATTTTTAAAAGAGATATACATCTTCCATCTGGAGTAAAGGAGTGACATATACCACTAGGAGCAGAAGAACCTAAAGCACCTTTGATTCCTCGACGATTAGAACCAGATGAGGAGCATGATACATCATATTTTGCTGCCCCACTTAATATCCTAAGCTTTTTACTAATCTCCATTTAAACTCACCTTCTACAATAAAATAGATAATCCATATAAGAATTATAACAGAACATTTGTTCGCGGTCAACAAAATAAAATTTATTTTTTGTAATATAGTGTGACTTATTTGAAGCATCATACATAACATAAAATATAGCAAGAATTATGGAGTTATTAAATGAACAATTGTAAAGATAACTATAATTGTAAGGATAAATGTGATTGCAATGACAATTGCAACGATGATTGTAAATATGATTGCAATTATGAGTGCGATTGTGATTGTGATTGTGATTCCACTGACGGTGGAGTAGGTGGAGTTGTTGATGCGAAGGAAGTTAGATGTCAAAGAAAGGAAGATAGACTACTAATATTAATATTAATACTTCTTTATTGTCAAAATGTATATACAAACTCTCAATACTATAGATGTATTAATAGTCAAATGCTAAATTACATGATGTGCTCAAATCGTCAGTTAATGTGTACAATTTTATGTATGTCTCAGAACTTAGTAGATAGCATAGTAGATTGTTGTGCTAATCAAAGAAATCGTAAATAAGAGCAGAGTAATCTGCTCTTTTACAATTGGTTAAAAATATATGAAGTGTGATAAAATAAAGTATATATTTAAGAAATAAGGTGATGAGATGGATATGTACGAAGATATAATATATGGAGAGCTAATAGAGTGGAAAAGAGAAATGATGAGGAAACCTACTATTGGAAATAAGCTTTCTAAAAATATACAAGATAAAATGAACGGATTTATTCCAGAAAAATTTCATGTTATGGTTACAGAAGTTATAAAAAATATGGTTAAAGTAGTTATTTTAGGGTCTGAATATACTACATTGGAACCTATAACATATATGTCAATAATAGAAAGAGAAATGTTAGTAAAGGAAAAGATTCAATTATATAGAAAGGTAGCAACAGTAAGTGGAGCTAGCACAGGATTTGGTGGTTTTTTTATAGGGCTAGCTGATTTTCCTATTTTGCTAAGTATAAAAATTAAGCTGTTATATGAGATTGCTAGTATATACGGTTATGACACAAAAGATTATAGAGAAAGATTACATCTTCTTTACATATTTCAAATTGCTTTCTGTAGTGATAAAAGAAGAATAGAAGTATTTCACATATTAAATAATTGGAAATCCTATTCAGATAAGTTGCCTTTGGATAAAGAAAACTTTGATTGGAGGATCTTTCAACAGGAGTATAGGGATTATATAGATTTAGCTAAGTTTTTTCAGCTTGTACCAGTTATAGGAGGAGCAGTAGGAGCTGTAGCTAATTATAAGTTAGTAGAAAAGCTAGGTGATACTGCTATGAATGGATATAGATTAAGGTATTTTCATTAGAGCAGCAAAATTTACAATTCTAATTTCAATAAAATATCTTAAGAGAACACCTCTTAAATATTATATTGTTGTAGCATAGTTTAAGTTAAAGAAAAAAAAGTCGGAATGTGAAGTTTAATCTACATCCCAACTTATTTTAAAACTCCCGCTATGATCTCCTTCAACTTGTATTTTATATTTCCCATCATGAGGTATGACTATAGTTTGAATTAAAGAATTATCTATGTTTTCAGTTTTATATAATGTGTGATCATCCTCATCAATTAGCAATATAGCCAAGTTTCCACTTTCATTTTCAACCTTTATATTAAGAGTTAACTGGTCATCCATGTCTAACTTAAGAATTTTATATTTATAACCCTTAAAGCTTTTGTAGGTCATTTCTATAGAACTATCTGAAGAGTGTTCCTTAGCTTTACTAGTTTTGTAGTTGCCATCAGTGGTTGAACATTTGTTGAGTAGCACAATAGTAATTAATATACATAGGAGTAGTAGGAGTTTAGTTTTTTTAGCCATAAATAACCTCCACATACACATCTAATATATTATATAAAAATAATAAAAAATTATGCCTAAATTATCTATAAATTATATTTTTAAATTTTAAGAGAGCTATTTACTAAAAGTACATAATATACTTTAAAAGAAACATATGTACTATATATTATCTATATAAATCATAGTATATGTAGACAAGATAATATATAATTTAATATAAATACAAACTTGTTTTCATATTAAATGTTAATAAAACGGAGGTTTTTAATGATTAATGAAAAAAAAGAAATAACTAAAAAGGGAAATAAAAAGAAAGGCAACTTTTTATCTGGGCTTATGTTTTTAGTAGTTTGCGGAGCTATTGGAGCTGGTATAGGGTTTTTATCTGCAAGTTACTTTAAAGGTTTTATGAATACCTATATCAAAAGTGATAATTTTCTTTTTGAATTACTTAAATACTATGGACTTATACTAATATTTTTCTTAGGGTATATAATTCATATTATTATTCATGAAGCAGGACATCTTTTATTTGGATTTATGACAGGATATTCTTTTGTATCCTTTAGGATAGGATCTTTAACTATAATTAAAGACAAAGATAAAATAAGCTATAAAAAGTTTGGTATACCAGGCACAGCAGGTCAGTGTCTTATGATGTCTCCAGAAATAAAGGATGGAAGATATCCCTTCATAATGTATAACTATGGCGGAGGAATAATGAATTTAATAGTAGCAGGAGTGGGGATACTACTAGTTGTTTTAATAGAAGGAATTCCTGTTTGGATTTCAACAATACTAATATTGATTAGTGGAGCAGGTATATTTGCAGCCCTTACTAACATAATTCCTTTAAAGGTTGGAGGAATTTCTAATGATGGATATAATGTTATATCCATGTTGAAAGATGAAGATGCAAGAAGAGGGTTTTATTTACAGCTTAGGGTTAATGGATTACAATCACAAGGAATGCGAATTAAAGATATGGAATTGGAAGAATTTAAGTTAAATGAAGGAAGTAACTTAGTGAATCCACTTAATTCTTCACTTAAACTTATGGAGTACAACTGGTATTTGGATAATATGGACTTTGCAAGGGCAAGAAGGTGTATTGAAGATTTTACACCATGGCTTAATAAGATAATCCCATTGTATAAGAATGAAATAAATTGCGAAAAAATTTTTTTAGAACTCATAGGTGATTGTAATAAGGAGTTTATTGATAGCATATATGATAAAAATCTTAAAAAATATATAAAAGCTTCTAAATTTATGATAGGAAAAAAGAGAATAATGATGGCTTATGAAGCTTTCTATAATAATAATAATGAAAAAGCATTAGGTTATTATGAAGAGGCCATAAAGCTATCTGAGAAGTATCCAGTTAAAGGGGATGCAGAAATGGAGTTAATGTTAGTAAATTGGATTAAGGAGATGAAGAATATTTAATCCATGACTACCAGTTCAAGTGGAGTTGAAAGCTATGTCTATATAAGATGTAGCTTTTTCTGTTGTATTTATAGAAAAAGAATAAAATTGGAGATAAAAGTTTTAATATTTAGAAAATAATGCAGTTACATTTACAACGTAATGTGATAAAATATACAATATAGATATAAAACTTTTTCTAAGGATATTAATAAAAAGAGGGGGATACTTATGGCTTTAAAGAGGAATGTGGAAGTAACCTGTCCAAATTGTTTGATAAAAAGCAACATTAAGTTATGGAATAGTATTAATGTAACTATAGATGAAAGAATAAAAGAGAAAGTATTAGATAATGACTTTTTTAAATTTAAATGTCCTATATGTGGACATGTATCAACCTTTGAATATGATTGTTTGTATCATGATATGAATAAAAGAGAGATGATATATTTAATAACAAATTATAGTAGAGATAACGATGAATTAGCTAAAGAGCTAGAAGCATTATCAGATGAAATCTTGCCTCAATTTGGTAATGATTATAAACTTAGAATTGTAACTAGTAACTATGATTTAATAGAAAAAATTAAAATTTTAGACTGTAATTTAGATGATAGAGTTATGGAAATATATAAATTATATTATATTACTAATTTAGTAGACACTAATTTGGATTTTTGTACTAAAAAGATATATTTTGATTATGATATTATTAAAGATAGTATGATTTTTATACTTATAGATGAAAAAGGGGAAACACCATTGTACAATATAGATATGAAAATATATAATTTTATAAGAGATAAATACTTAAATAATATAGAGAAAAAGGTATACAAGGGTTTTCAAGTTATTGATGAACAGTGGGCAATTGGGATTAATGAATATAATAATTAATGATTTAGTATAATTAAGGCGGTATAAATACCGCCTTTTTATTATTAATTCTTCAAAGATATTTAAAAAATGTGGAAAATTATAATGAAAAACATTCAGATATTCATAAATCTTATAAAATTATTTTTAGTAATTTTATCTATGGATATTTTTACAAAAATCCTGAAATCCAGTAATATTCTTATTTTGGGTTTGGTTAATAAATCCATTATGGATAATGGTTACCTTTGGAGGATAATGTATCATTCATTAGAAATTATCAACCATTATAAAACTAAAATTTATATGTTATAAATATAGGACAAGGTGGTTAGACGTAAAAGTACATTAACTACTAGAAAAGTGGACAAGTTATTAAGTCCAAATATAGGAGGAATGGAAATGAAATCGAGAACATTATCAATATTAACATTATTATTAGTAGGAAGTACATTCGTAGGTGGAGTACAAGCTGAAGCTGCTGTAAAGACTAGAAGTCAAGTGAAAACTGTGAGTTATAGAACTATAAGTAACAATCAATATGGCAATGTAGATTATACTAAATTTATGAGTGGAAACTTTACAACTGACTTTGAAGCTATGAAAAAGATTATAATAAATCAAAATAATTGTACTACAGTACCAAGTACACCGTCAAAAGACCAAGTAAAGGAACCAGTAGTGGAACAACCAACAACAGAACCAACTACCAAGCCAACGACACAACCAACAACAGGACAGGATACGGCAACTAAAACTCCTGTTACTGAAGCACCAGTTGTGCCTGAAACACCAGTAGTACCAGAGGCACCAGTTGTTAATGAGAAGTTTATGGCTCAAGTTGAACAAGCTATATTTAATAAAGTAAACGAAGAGAGATCTAAAGCTGGAGTAGCGCCTTTAACTTATAACAAGACTATGGAAAAATATGCTAGAATTAAATCTCAAGATATGGGAGATAAAAATTATTTTAGTCACCAAGACTTAAGTGGAAATCTTATAACAACTAAAATGAAGGCTGATGGAGTTTCATATAGAGCTTGGGGAGAAAATATAGCATATATAGGGGGCGTATCTGACCCAACTGCATTAGCTAATCAATTTATGACTAACTGGATGAATTCAGAAGGTCATAGAAAAAATATATTATCAACTAATTTTGAAAGTATAGGTGTAGGTGTATATAAAGCTGGTAATAGAGTTTATGCAACTCAAGAGTTCTATAAATAATAACAGATAAATTTTAAAAATCAAATATACATTTTCCCATAAAATTAAAAAATGTCCCTTATTGCAGATAGTAAAGCTGCAATGAGGGATATTTTTATTAACTTTAATTTTACTAGTTTTTATTTCTTGTAGTAGTAAATTCAGTATATTTCTCTATGAAGATTAATATATTTTACTATATAAATTATTAATTTAGGAGGAAGATATGTCTAGAGGTAGGGGTAAGGAGGATAAAAAGACAGCTAAGAATGCTGGCAAGGATAAGAAGGGTGACAAGAAAGTTAAGAATAAGAATGAGTTAAAGAAGAAAAAATAAACATAGTATTTTAAATCTATAAAAAGTATAAGGGCTATCTCAAAGTTGAGATAGTCTCTTTATTTACTATAAAAAATAATTAAATTAATAAAAGTATTTAAATTCATACTATAACACATAATAAATATATATTAATTAATGTTAAAGGAAGGGATTTTATGGAAGAGAAAAAATGTGTTAAAGTAATACCTCTGGGGGGATTAGGTGAAATAGGTAAAAATATTACTGCTATTGAATATGATAAAGACATTGTAGTTATAGATTGTGGAATAGCATTTCCAGATGAAGAAATGTATGGGGTTGACTTAATCATACCTGATATAACTTATTTAATGGATAATAAAGAAAGAGTAAAAGCTTTTGTTCTTACTCATGGACATGAAGATCACATTGGTTCATTACCTTATATTTTAAAACAACTAAATATTCCGGTGTACGGAACTAGATTAACATTAGGTATATTAGGTAATAAACTAAAGGAACATTTTTTAGAAAATGAATATACCCTTAAAACTGTGGAAGCTGGAGAAACTATAGAATTTGAAGATATTAAAGTTGAATTCATAAGAAATACCCATAGCATAGCTGATTCTTGTTCCTTAGCTATACACACTCCTATTGGGAACATAGTCCATACTGGAGATTTTAAAATTGATTATACACCTATAGATGGTTTAGTTATGGATTTAGAAAGAATATCTGAATTGGGAAAAGAAGGGGTATTGCTTTTAATGGCAGATAGTACTAATGTAGAAAGACAAGGTCATAGTTTATCAGAAAAGTCTATAGGACAGACCTTAAATAGAATTTTTTCTACAGCTACTGGAAGAGTGATAGTTGCAACCTTTGCCTCCAATATACATAGAATGCAACAAATAGCTGATGCTTCAGTTAAGTACAAAAGAAAAATTGCCTTTAGCGGTAGAAGTATGGAAAATATATCTACTGTAGCTATGGAGTTAGGTTATTTACATATTCCAGAAGGAACTATGATAAATGTAGATGACATAAGAAATTACAGAAATGAAGAAATAACTATAATAACTACAGGTAGCCAAGGAGAGCCTATGGCAGGTCTAGCGAGAATAGCTTTTTCAAATCATAGAAAAATTCAATTAGAGCCTGATGATCTATTTATTATCTCAGCATCTCCTATACCTGGGAATGATAAGCTTATATCTAAAGTTATCAATGAACTTTATAAAAAAGGCGCAGATGTTATCTATGAAGCTTTAGAAGATATCCATGTATCTGGGCATGCTTGTCAAGAAGAGTTAAAATTAATACATTCATTAGTTCATCCAAAGTATTTTATGCCTGTTCATGGAGAATATAGGCATTTAAAACATCACAAAGATCTGGCTAAAAGTTTAGGTATGGAAGATAAGAATATATTTATAATGAATACTGGAGATATACTTCAGCTTTCTGAGGATGAAGCAAGAATATCTGGTAGGGTTCATACTGGAAGGGTACTTGTAGATGGTATAGGAGTAGGTGATGTAGGCAACATAGTACTAAGAGACAGAAGGTATTTAGGTCAAGATGGTATGGTTGTTGTAGTTGTAACTATAGAGAAGGAAAGTTATAGTATATTAGCAGGACCAGATATTATAACTAGAGGTTTTGTTTATGCCAAGGAAGCAGAAGATATGATCAATAAAATTAGAGATATAGCAAGAGAAGAAATTGAAAATTCTTTATCAAATAATCAGATAGAATGGTATGTATTAAAGACTAATGTAAAAAGATCCATAGAGAGATTCTTATATGATGAAACTAAAAGACGACCAACTATATTCCCAATAATTATGGAAGTATAATATACTAATGTTTAAATAACATGCTACAGATAATAGTTCTCTGTGGCATGTTATTTATTTTATAATAGCTATTAGTAATATTTAAATCCTAATTTAATAAATTTATACTATACAAATTTATTAAATTAGGAGGGGTATTATGGAAGAAAGAGTTATAAGTGTGAAAGGAAAGGGTAAAGCATCAATACCACCAGATACAATAGAAATTAATATGATATTAACTACGTTAAAACCTACCTATGAAGAAGCTATGAATGCTGCTAGTAGAGACTTGGATGAATTGAGGTTATGCTTAAGGAGTGCAGGTTTTGATAAAAAAGAGATAAAGACTACAAATTTTAGAGTTGACACTAAGTATGAAAATATTTCTGATGCAAATGGAAATTATAGGAGAGTTTTTGTAGGATATGAAGTTACCAATAACTTAAGAATTGAATTTGAGCAAAATGCCATGATGTTAACTAGAGTCCTTAATGCTCTTGCAGGTTGCAAATCAACACCTGAGTTTTCTATAAGGTATAAGGTTAAAGATGATACAGAAGTTAAGGATTTACTTTTGGAAAGAGCTGTAGAAGATGCAAGATCAAAGGCTAAAGTAATGGCAGAGGCTGCAGGGGTAAGATTAGGAAAGGTACTAAGTATAGATTATAGTGGGAGTGATATTCAATTATACAGGGATATTTATAGCATAAATAAGAACCTAATTTCTACAGGAGGAGCTCCAAACATTGATTTGCAGCCTGATGATATAGATGTAGAAGATACAGTGACTGTAGTTTGGAGGATGGAAAGTTAATTTATTATGGTATTATAAGAGTAGTTAAGCCTTAGAAATAAGGCTTTTTTTATAAAATCATTGAAAAGCATATGGAGTTATTGATACAATTATTTACATATAAGATAAAAGGGGGTAAGTGTATGAAGGGTTTTTTTAGAAAAAAGTCAGTTATCATTTTTATTATAGTAATTCTTGTAATAATAGCTGCTATATTTGGGGTAAATTATCTAATGGATAGAAAGTCAGGAAAGTTAACAGCTAAAGAAAATCAACAGGAAATAAAATCAATTAATGAAGAGATATCAAAAGAAGATTCTAAGGAATTGAAGCCAGCAGATTATTATCCAGAAGCAGATGTTTATGATATAATGCATAGAATGGCTAATACTAAGATAATTGCAGAGAATAATAAAATTTGGGGAGAATTATCCATGGAAAAAGAAGAAATTCAAAATTTAAAAAGTATTGTAGAAAAGATAGATTATGAGGATAGAGAAAAACTGTTAGATATTTTAAATAGATGGGAAAAAGGAGATTTCTCTCAGGCAGATAAGGATCATAATTATGTATGGGAAAAGTTAGGTGGAACTATAGGACGAGCTGTAGGTATAAAAGCTGATTAAAAGGTATAGAATTTTTATTCTATACCTTTTAATATTTTTTCACTAATATGGCTAGAATACAAAGGCAGATTAGAATTTTAATTATATATTTAGATTAAATTTTATGTTAATTTCATATAAAATGTTTATAAAAGTTACTAGCTAGATGCAAGCTAATGAAAGTATAGATTAAATTTGGTATAATAATTAGTAATTAGGAATTATTATATTAACAATAGTTAAGAAAGAGTGAAGATAAATGAATAAAAAAAGTCATCAAACAAAGTGGAGACGATTAGATAATACAGCAAAAATATTTCCTGTCATTGCTAATGAAAACTTAAGTAATGTATTTAGAGTGTCTGTCACTTTGAAGGGAGATGTAGTACCAGAAATTTTACAGCAAGCATTAGAAGAGGTACTTCCATGGTTTGATGGATTTAACGTAAGGCTTAGAAGAGGTTTTTTTTGGTATTACTTTGAAACTAATAAAAAAATGCCCATAGTGGAAAAAGAAGCTACTTACCCATGTAAGTATATAGACCCACGTAGTAATCAGCAATTTTTATTTCGTGTATCTTACTATGAAAAAAGAATTAACTTAGAGGTTTTTCATGCCATTACAGATGGAATGGGTGCTATTAACTTTTTAAAGGAACTTACTTATCACTATGTAGAACTACTTAAAATCAAGGATTCCTCTAAAAAAGTTACAAGGAGACCCAGTAGTGAATGTATACTTGATACTGAGGATAGTTATTTAAAAAATTATAAGAGGTTAGCTAAGAAACCCTATAGTACTAAAAAGGCTTATCAGTTAAAGGGAGAAGTACTATATCTAGATACAGTAAGTGTTATTCATGGTTATGTTGACCTAGCAGGACTTAAATCAAAATGTAAAGAAAAAGGAGTAAGTATAACTAGATACTTATTGGCGTTATTGATATGGTGTATTTATGAGGAATACTTAAATAAGCAAAAACATGAAGACCCTATATCAATTAATTTACCTATTAATCTTAGATCTTTCTTTGATTCTACAACTACTATGAACTTCTTTGCTGTAACAGCCATAGAATTTTTATCTGATGGAAAAGAGTATAGTTTTGAGGATATTCTTTTTATGGTAAATAAGCAGATGGATGAAAATATAACTAAAGAGAAGCTGGAAGAAACTATTTCTTATAATGTATCTAACGAGAAAAAACCTTTAGTTAGATTTGCTCCACTAGTCCTTAAGTATATTGCATTACAGTTAGTTTACGGAAGAATAAGTAGGGGAAATACTATGACTCTATCTAACTTAGGATATATAAAGGTTCTCCCAGAATTTGAGGAGTACATAGAGAACTTTCATTTTATTATAGGTGTATCTAAAAAACAAAAAATGAAGTGTGGAGTATGCTCTTATAAAGATAAAGTGGTAGTGACTTTTTCCTCAGTGTTAGGAGATACATATTTGCAAAGAGCTTTCTTTAGAGCTTTAACTAAAGAAGGAATTGGTGCAACAATAGAAAGTAATGGTGTATTAAATGAAAAGGTGTAGAAGATGTCAAGTAAACATATTGGATGAAACACATACTTGCCCTCTATGCAGGAGAGTACTAGAGTATGATGAAATGAATGAAGAATCCACAAGAATGTATCCTAATGTTGAGTTTGATATAGGTAAATATAATAAAATAAAAAGAATTTTTTTGTTTATATTAACTGTAGTTTCTGTAGTTTTAGGTTTTATTAATTATATTACCTACTCAGGAGTTATATGGTCTTTAATTGCAGTGGTTGGAATTATATATTTTGGAGTTACAGTTACCTATTCCATTATGAATAATGCTAATTTGGCTTCTAAAATATTAGTTCAAACCATAGGAGCTGGAATACTAGTTGTAGTCATTGATAATGTTACAGGATACATTGGATGGTCTGTGAACTATGCAGTCCCTGCAATGATACTATTTGCTAACTTAGCAATTGTGCTTCTTATGATAGTCAATCCAATGAATTGGCAAAGTTATTTTATGTATCAAATTGCTATTACTATTTTTAGCTTTATTCCTTTGATACTATTTTGGGTGAAATTAATAGATAGACCGTTTTTAGCTATTTTAACTAGTGGAATTTCAATTCTTATTTTAATTGGTACCATAGTTTTTGGGGATAGAAGCGTAAAAAATGAATTAATTCGCAGATTTAATACCTAGGAGAGAGAAGATGAAAGAGAAAAAGATTAGTATTCGTGGAAATTTAGTTAGAGAATTAATTAATAATATTACAGATACTTCCTTGGGGGAACCAATTCAAACAGGAAAATTTAGAAAACATCCTGTAGAACCACCTTGGAAGTGTCCTAATGGATATTTATATGAAAAAATAGAGTTAGATAATTTTATTATGGAATACTTAAAGCCAGAAGAAAAATCTAACGGAAAAGTAATTCTGCAACTTCATGGTGGAGGCTACATTGGTCCCATGAAAAATGTGTATAGAAGATTTGCAGTAAATTATTCAGAACTAGGTAAAAGTACAGAAGTTTTAACTATTGATTATAGAGTAGCTCCAGAGAATCCATTTCCGGCAGCATTAGAAGATGCAATAGCTGCTTATCAGTGGCTTATAGAAGAAAAAAATTATGAATCAAAGAAAATCATGGTAGTAGGAGATTCTGCTGGAGGAGGATTAGCATTAGCACTGTGTCTTTACCTAAGGGATAATGAAATTTCTCTTCCGGCAGGAATTGTAGTTATGTCACCTTGGAATGATTTGACTCATAGTGGTACAAGTTATATAGAAAATTATGAGCTTGATCCTCTTTTTGGTAAGACTACAAACAATATGCTATATGATTCAGCATATGTAGGAGATAATAATCCTCATAACCCATATATATCACCGGTATATGGAGATTTTACAGGATTTCCACCAATGCTTATGCAAGTGGGAACCCATGAAGTTCTTTTAAGTGATACCCTCACTGTGGCAGAAAGAGCAAGAAATCAAAAGGTTAAAGTTAAATTGTCTGTTTATGAAGGTATGTTTCATGTGTTTCAAATGGCAGGAGATTTAATTCCGGAAAGTAAAGCGGCATGGAAGGAAGTTGGAACTTTTATAAATAAAATTTGGAAAACTAAATAGTGATAATAGATTTAACTATTTTGGGGAAGGGGAATAAATCATTGAATATTATTACTGTAAACAATGAAAATATTGAAAAGGAACATATTTGCTGTGCTATTGCTGATAAGAAAGGTGAATGCCAAGTGTCATCGAAGAAAGCATGGATGAAGGCTAGGTTCGCTGATGGATTGGTATTCAAAAAAGGTGATGTAAGAGGTAAAGTTTTTATTGAGTATATACCTGCAGAGAAAGCTTGGTGTCCTATTATTGCAGAAGAGTACATGTTCATTAATTGTCTTTGGGTATCTGGTCAATATAAGGGTCAAGGGATTTCGAATAAATTATTAAATGAATGTATTATAGATAGTAAAAACAAAGGAAAAAAGGGATTAGTAATCCTATCTTCAGATAAAAAAAGACCTTATTTAGCAGATAAAAAATATCTGATTCATAAGGGGTTCTTAATTGCAGATAGAGCAGAGCCTTATTATGAACTGTTATATTTACCTTTTAAAGATGGAGAAAGTAACCCTTCATTTAAGTTATGTGCAAAGGAAGGTAAAATAGATGAAATGGGATTTGTACTTTATTATAGTAATCAATGTCCTTTTACAGCTAAGTATGTGCCTCTTGTTGAGGAAATTGCTAAAAGTATGAATATTAATATGCAGGTTAAGAAATATGAAACTATAGAAGAAGCTCAAAATTCACCAACACCATTTACTACATATAGTTTATTTTATAATGGAGAATTTATAACAAATGATATCTTAAATGAGAAAAAATTTATTAAAATATTAGAAGAAAATCAAGATTACAGTAAAGTAGAGGTATAGAATAAATGGCATTAAGAAAAATTAGACTTTCAAATGATGAGATATTAAGAAAAAAAAGCAAAGTGGTTGAAAAGGTAGATGATAGAATTAGATTAATCTTAAATGATATGGCAGATACTATGTACAATACAGAAAATGGTGGTGGCTTAGCTGCTCCACAAATAGGAATATTAAAAAGATTAGTAGTGTTAGATATGGGACAAGGATTAATAAAACTAGTAAATCCAAAGATAATATACAAAGAAGGAGAACAAAAGGTGGTAGAAGGTTGCTTAAGTATACCAGATACTTGGGGAAAACTAAAAAGACCAGCGAAGGTTATAGTGCAAGCCTTAGATGAAAAAGGTGAAGAAGTGACATTTACCGGTACAGGTGACTTAGCAAAATGTTTCTGTCATGAGATTGATCACTTAGATGGAATACTCTTTACGGATCTTGTAACAGAATATGTAAAATAATATAGTGTATTAGTATCAATAGAATATTTTTAATTTAGACAAATTATTTACTTCCTATTTATAGATAATATTAAATAAAGTTACCTTGTTATAACCTAAACAACAAGGTAGCTTTATTTTTTAATTATATTTAAAATATTTAACATTGATATATTAGAGTATATTTAATTATTTGCCTAATTTATATAAATTTTTACAAAAAAACAAGATTAATATGTTATTTAACAAATAATTGTAGTATAATATTTTCTGTGGACTACCTATATTACAAGATAAAAAAATTATTCAAGTGAAGGATATTAAAATTACTAATTATATTAGAGTTGAAATTATTTTCGCTGAAATGAATGTTGTATAGTGAGGTACATAGTCTAAAGAATAATATTCTTGAAAAAGAGAATCTACGAGGAGGAACATTATGAAAAAAATTATATCTCTTTTACTAAGCGCAACACTTTTAATATCTCTTGTTGGTTGTGGAAAAGAATCACCTGATACTAATACCAAGAATAATACTAATACTACTGAAGCTAAGGCTGAGGGAAAAGCAAAAGATGTAAGTGAAGAAGCTAAAGAAACGGACACTAACAAAAAAGCTTCAGTTGGTATGAATTCTGCTACTGATTGGAAAAAAATGACTTTGGCATTTGATGGTGCTCTTTATACAATTCCGTTTGATTACAGTAAGATTGAAAAAGAGTGGACTTTTAACTTAGCAGACTATGGTCATGATGATGGTTATGTTATGAACAAAGGGGATAAAGTTTCTAGTACTATTGATTTAAAAAGTACTAAGTATGATGCGAAGATAGACGCGGGTTTTGAAAATACTACAGATGGAGCAAAAGATATTAAAGAATGTCAGATATGGTCAATGGGTATGGATATTACATATGCAGATAGCTATCCTGAAATTGAATTGCCAGCTGGAATAACATGGGGAAGTACGAAAGATGATATTGTAGCTGCATATGGTGAGCCAGATGAAGAACCTTATCGTGCTGAAGATTTAGGATATTGGGCATATACCTACTATCAGGACTACACTCATAAGTTAGAACTAACCATTTATGATGACAGGGGGCTTGTAAACTTTTCATATCAAATTTATAATTAGGTTAAATTACGGCTAAGGTAGTAGCTGTTAGTTAGCTATACTTATCACTGTAAATTTAAGAGACAATCTTCTGTATATAGGAGATTGTCTTATTTTATAATTATTTTGAGTTATTGGTATAAATAAATAATAAATAAATTTTATAGCTTCATTAAAATATTGTAATTTTAATGAAGTATTTTAATAAGAAAAATATAAAATTAAGGAATTATATAGGTTTTAAAAAACTTAAAATAAAATTGTATAAAGTATCTTTATACACAAAAAATATTTATGTAAAATAAAGAATATTATAACAACATATTTTATTATGATATATAATTTAAATAGATGTTTTATGGTAAAGAGAGGTACTTAAGGGTGGATGATCAAAATATACAGAATAAAATAATAAGTATAGAAAAGTCGATTGAGTTTGATAAGGCTTTTATTTATGATTTAAAGGTCGGTTTAAAGTGATAATTACATTGGGGGGGG
Organism: Clostridium sp. UBA5712; assembly: GCF_002419845.1. Lineage (NCBI taxonomy): Bacteria > Bacillati > Bacillota > Clostridia > Eubacteriales > Clostridiaceae > Clostridium > Clostridium sp. UBA5712. The sequence continues at coordinate 239,973 of NZ_DIGW01000014.1, forward strand.
GTAATTTGAATTTTGAAGTTGTTTTAAGAGAAAAGTACTTAGAAAATCCCTGCTTATTTCAGCCAACGGCGTTATGGAAAACTGTAAAGATGACTTCTTATTTTAAAAAGGAAATTAAAGTTAATAATAATGAAGTTGTATATCTTATTATAGAAAATGAATCTATGCTTCATACCTATTGGTCTAGTAGTGAATATAGTATATATCCTAAAATTAAAGACAACTATGAAATGATGATTTTGCATGATAACTTTATTGATAAATTTAATACATTAGATTTTATAGACGAAAAGTATTTTAAACTTATTCATAATCTCAAAAATGTTCATAAGGAAGAATTAGATAGAAGATTCTCATTTCAGACTGTGAATATACCAAGAGAAGTGGATATAGTATCAGATATAATTTGCAAATGTTATACAGATATTAGAGTAACTCCTGAGGAAGTTTTAGAGTGGACTAAAGAAAAAGTCTTTGATAATAGTCTATGGGTTTTGGTGGTGGATAATATAAAAGAAATACCTATTGCTTTAGGTATAGCTGAATGTGATGAAGATATTATGGAAGGTTCCTTGGAATGGATACAAGTACTGCCTCAATATAGGGGGTATGGAATAGGGGTTGCTCTTGTAAATTTTTTATTATTGATACTTAAAGAAAAATCTAAATTTGTTACTGTATCAGGAAAAATTGATAATAAGACAAACCCGCAAAGGATGTATCGTAAATGTGGATTTCAAGGAAATGATATTTGGCATATTTTAAGAAGAAAATTATAGATAAGGCTTATTTTAAAAATTAATGAACCTTTAGCACATGTACTTTTAAATAGCAAAATTCTTGAAACCCGCATGAATAGAACAACTATTTAACTATTTAACTAGTTTCATAGGTAAATAGTTAAATAGGAGAAATTTTAAATAGTTATCTATGAAAAATTTTAAATAGTTAGGAGAATATTTATGTATAATATCCGCTATGCTACTATTGATGATGCAAAGATACTAGGAGAAATTCATTCTAAGTCATGGAAAAGTGCCTATAGAGGTATTGTTCCAAATGAAATTTTAGATAATATAACTTCTAGTAAAAGAGAAATATATTTTAAGAAGGCTCTATCAGAAAAATGGGAAGAGGATGCCATTATATTTAAAGAAGATGTACCTATTGGATTAATATGTATAGGTAAATGTAGAGATGATGATAAGAAGGAATTAAGTGGAGAAATATGGGGTATATATTTATTGCCTCAGTATTGGAGCATGGGAGTAGGCTCAGAATTAATTCGGTGGGGAATGAATGAATTAAGAAAAAGAAGCTATAAGGAGATAACTTTATGGGTTCTTGAAGAAAATATTAGAGCTAGGAGATTTTATGAGAAAATTGGTTTTTATCATGATGGAACAGTAAAGGAAATTAATATTGGTAAGGAGCTAAAAGAGTATCGTTATGTAAAAGAAATTGAACAATTAAAGGAGGTGACTTTTAGGCAATGAGCCTAAAAATAAATTATGACAACTCAAAGAGAAAAAGTAAATTCTAGAGGTGAGACCTTGGAAAAATTTTTGGAAAGATATAATCCGGAGAAATATAAGAAGCCTGCAGTGACAGTGGATACTTTAATATTTACTGAGAAAAAGGTGCATGAAGAAAAAAATCAACTACAAATATTATTAGTGAAGAGAAAAGATCATCCTTGTATAGGTAATTGGGCAATTCCTGGAGGGTTTGTGAATATGGATGAAGACATAGAGGCGGCAGCTCTTAGGGAATTGAAAGAAGAAACCAATGTGGATGATGTTTTTCTAGAGCAACTATATACCTTTGGAAACGTAGAAAGAGATCCACGGGATAGGATTATAAGTGTTTCATATGTTGCATTAGTAGATTATGATAAATTAAAACCTAAGGCTGGAGATGATGCAGCAGAGGTGGCTTGGTTTAGAGTTGAAAAAAATTTTTTATATTCTAGTCAGGAAGAAGGTACCTATAGACTAATTTTTTATAATGATGAAAGAAAAATAAAAATAGAATATTTAGTATTAGAAAAGGGTGTTAAAAAAGGAAGTAGTAGAAGCAGAGAAGTATATATAAAACCTTCAATGGAAAATACAGACTTATTAGCTTTTGACCATGAAAAGATGATTAATTTAGCTATTAACAAGCTAAATAATCTTAGGTAAACTAATAAACTTATATTTTAAAATTGTTAAGCAAATGAGGAAAAAAATCTTTGTCTTGTAACACTTATTACAGCAATTTATAGTGCTATGTGATATTATATTACAAAATGAAGAAATAAAGGATTAGTAAGGAATGGTGAAGTCTTATGGATGAAAAATGGATTAATCAGTTATTGAGCATTGAGTTATTTAAAGATATTGAAAAAGAAGAACTTAAAAGTGTATTAAGTTGTTTAAAGTCTAGCATAAAAAACTATAAAAAAAGAGATATAATAACTATTGAAAAAGATAAATTAACTGGGATAGGAGTAGTTTTAGAGGGTGAAGTAAGTGTTAGTAAGGAAACTTTAGATGGTGATAGAGTTATGATGTCAAGAGTAAAAAGAGGAGATTTATTTGGAGAAATAGATGCTTTTTCTAAGGATGGATGGCTTTCAACTGTAGAGGCGTATACTGATTGCACTATCCTATTTTTACATCCAGATAAGATTGTAGGAGTGTGCAATAAAGCCTGTGAGGGACATAAAAATTTAATACAGAATATGTTACAAATAGTAGCTAAAAAAGCTCTTAGTTTAAATGAAAAGGTAGAAATTCTTTCATTAAAAAGTATAAGAAAAAAAATTAGCACATATTTGATTCAGCAATATAATATTAATAATAGTCTTACCTTTGATATACCTTTAAAGAGAAATGAATTAGCTGAATATATACTAGTATCTAGACCTTCTCTTTCAAGAGAATTAATAAATATGAAGGAAGAAGGAATTATAGATTTTCACAGAAGCTCCTTTCGAATAATTGATCTGAAAAGTTTAAAGGAATGCCTAGGATAAAGAGTTATTTAAGAGGGGCTTTATCAAAATAGATTTATCTATTTTGAGAAAGCCCCTTTGTGTATTCTGAAATTATAAAAATTCAACAGTTCTCATACGATTTATTGCTGCAGCTAATTCTATTTTCCTAGGTAATTCAAGCCAACGTTCAGTTAAGAAAATATTTGGGAAAATTGAGTCTAAGCCCTTAGATTCAATTTGGTTATATGCTTCAGAAATAGCCTTCTCAATATGAGTGGTTTCTGAGGTTGATCTAATTTCTATAAATCTCAATATATATGCTAATGCATTTAGTTGAGCATGTGATGTTATTCCAGGTAGCATACGTAAATCAATTTTCTCATCACCTATAAGAATATATTCTTTTTCTATGACATCAAATTTTTCAGAGCTTTGTTCATTAGGATAAGGAGTAAAGCTATTACTACTTAATTTACGATTATGATACCAATTCACAGGTTCTAAGGTTTCATCAACAGCAAGCTCTTTAGAATTAAAGCACATTAGTTTTGCTTCTTCTGCTACGTTATATGCAACAAAGTCTTCCATAAGGATTACATTATCAGCAATTTCAAGATATTCACTGCTACCACCAATAACTAGTATGGTTGAAGCTCCAGTTTCTTGGTACATTTGACATATCCTATCAGTAAATGGAGTTATAGGTTCTTTTTTTATAAGTTGCTTCATTCTAGAATCCTTTATCATAAAGTTTGTAGCACTTCTATCTTCATCAATTAAAAATAACTTTGACCCATAATTAATAGCTTCTATAATGTTAGCAGCTTGTGATGTGCTTCCACTTGCACGATCAGTTGAGAATGATTTTACATCCACCATAGATAGAGATTTTATGAAAGGTGATAAGTCTAGATTTTGGATTGACCTACCATCTTCTGCTGATATATTTATAGCAGTTTCGTCTGTTATTACAAATTCACGTCCATCTCCAGGAACATGATTATAGACTCCTACAGATATAGCATCCAGCAATGTGCTTTTTCCAGAATATCCTCCGCCAGTGATAATAGTTACTCCCTTTTTAACTCCCATACCTATAATTGAGCTACCATCATTAAGGTTAATTTTTACTTCATCCTCTATAGGACTTATAAATGGTAAGGAGTTTTCTTGTGGAAGTTCTGTTCCTTTTAATCGCGGTAAAATACTTCCATTAGCTACAAAGGAGCAGTAAGAGTTTTCACTCAAGAACTTACGAATTTGCTCTTGAATTGAAGCTGTTTCAAGCCAGTTATCTAAGGTTTCATTATCAAAATTATCTATAAAGTCATCAAGTATTTGTGGCAAATCCTTGGTCATCATTTTAATGGATTTCTTTCCATTGATGGTTAACTTCTTTTCTTTATCTTTATATACAGGCAGTAGGGCCTGAATCATTATACATAAATAATCATAATCTTTAAAAAAGGAGCAATTACGGGTTAGTACTTCTTGACCTGGATTATAAATATATAGCATTCCTGTAATTTTTGCTTCCTTGGTACGACTATAATATTCTTCATTTTTCAAGTTTATATAATAACTAAGTTTTCTAAGGCAATAGTCTTCAATAGCTAATTTTTCAAATGCTGAATAGGAATTTGCATTTTTAAGATTTAAATGGGACAATGGAATTTTAATTGTTATAGTCGGCTTTTCAAGTAAAAGTTTATGAGTAACATCAAATTTAAATTCTATATCCTTATGGTAATAATAAGGTCCTTTAACAAGTGACTGCAAAGCTTCTTTTCTTTTAAAGCTGCTTGCCTGTGGAGTACAGCCTAATTTACGAGACATAATATGAGCGTTATCCTCGTAAATTTTACGGTAATAGGATACATTGCAATCATCAATTTCTAATAATATTTTCTTTAAACGATCTATAGGTAACACCTCTTTCAATAATATAAATTATTTTATTCAACGACAATTCGGAAGGTAAGCCATCCACTTTAATTGTAAAAATAAATGACAATCATATTAAGAAAAAATAAAACACCTCTGATAAAATCAGAAGTGTTTTAATCAATGAGAAATTACCTCAAACAATAGTCTACGTTTATGTTAGAAAGTTCTTATATAGGTAGACAAAACATGATCTGAAATTATCATTTTTAATTTAATATTAATTGTCATATTGTCAACCTCACTTTCTTAATTAATAAGTATATATTAACAGTTAATTAAGAAAATGTCAATAATCCTTTCAATATCATTCTTTAACAGAACTTAAATTTACAATGTTATAAATAATCACTAAATTTTGTAAATTTCTAATAGTGGTATCCGGAGATACCGAAATTAAGTGTTAAATTACATATTATATTAATATAGATTTAAAAAACCAATTAAAACAAAATTTTAAAGGAGGTTTTTAGATGGGTATGTTTTGTTATCAATGTCAAGAAACTGCTAAAGGGACAGGGTGTAAAATAAGAGGTGTATGTGGAAAGACAGATAAGGTTGCTAACTTACAAGATCTAATGATTTATTCACTAAAGGGAATTGCTATTTTTCAACAAAAAGGATTAGAGAAAGGTATAAGATTTCCTAAGGCTAATCATTTTATAGTAAGTGGACTATTTATGACTATTACAAATGCTAATTTTGATGATTCTGCATTTGTTGAAAAAATAAAGGAAGCTATAGAACTTAGAGAAGAAGTTAAGAAAGAATTACTGGATAAAGGAATAAATTTAGGAGAATTACATGATGCTGCTACTTTTGTAGTAGAAGGTGATTTAGAACTTTTAGAAAAATCAAAGGCTATTGAAGTTGGAATATTAGCTACTGAAAATGAAGATGTACGTTCTCTTAGAGAATTAATTATTTATGGTGTAAAAGGTATGGCAGCATATGCTGAACATGCATTAAATTTAGGAAAAGAAAATGAAGAAGTTTATGATTTTATGGTAAAGGCATTAGTAGCTACATTAGATAATACATTAAGTGCAGATGAACTAGTTGCCCTTACTTTAGAAACAGGTAAATTTGGTGTGGATACTATGGCAATGCTAGATGCTGCCAATACAGGTACTTATGGAAATCCGGAAATTACTGAAGTAAATATAGGAGTTAGAAATAATCCTGCTATATTGATATCAGGACATGATTTAAAGGATTTAGAAGAGCTTTTAGAACAAACAAAAGATACAGGTGTAGATGTTTATACTCATGGTGAAATGTTACCAGCTCACTATTATCCATTCTTTAAGAAATATTCTAATTTTGTAGGTAACTATGGTAATGCTTGGTGGAAACAAAATGAAGAATTTGAACCTTTTAATGGGCCAATACTGTTTACAACAAATTGTATAGTACCACCAAAGGAAAGTTATGCAGATAGAGTTTATACTACAGGTGCTACTGGATATCCAGGATTTAAATATATTAAAGATAGAGAAGATGGAAAAGCTAAAGACTTTAGTGAAATTATAGAACATGCTAAAAAATTACCATCACCTAAAGAAATTGAAAAGGGTAAAATTGTAGGCGGTTTTGCTCATGCACAAGTATTTGCTTTAGCAGATAAGGTAGTAGAAGCTGTTAAATCTGGTGCCATTAAGAAGTTCTTTGTTATGGCTGGTTGTGATGGAAGAATGAAATCAAGAAATTATTATACAGAGTTTGCAGAAAAATTACCAAAAGATACAGTAATATTAACTGCAGGATGTGCTAAATATCGTTATAATAAATTAAATCTTGGCGATATAGGTGGAATTCCAAGGGTTTTAGATGCAGGACAGTGTAATGATTCTTATTCATTAGCTGTAATAGCTTTAAAATTAAAAGAAATATTTGAACTAAATGATGTAAATGAACTTCCTATAGCTTATAACATAGCGTGGTATGAGCAAAAAGCTGTAATAGTACTTCTAGCATTACTTTATTTAGGAGTAAAAAATATTCATCTAGGACCAACACTTCCAGGATTCTTATCACCAAATGTAGCAAAAGTATTAGTAGAAACTTTTGGGATTGCAGGCATAGGAACTGTGGATGAAGATTTAGAAATGTTTTTAGGATAATATATGCCCCTAATTTACCCCTAATATATTTATCCTTAACATATAAATATTTCAGTGAAAATAAGGGTATTGACTTTATATATTAAGTTAATACCTTTATTTTTGTATATAAATTAATCTATATAAGTGAAATAATAATATAGAAATATATTCTAGTGTAATATATAATTTAAGTTAAATAATCTTGCAGAAGAGGACAAGAACTGCAAGGTTTAATGCTTTATAACTTGATATACTTTTATTAAAGGAGGGATAAATATGGAACTTTTAGATAAAATGAATAGAGCCATTGAGTATATGGAAAGTAATATAACTAATAGAATTGATTATGAGAAAGTAGCTAATGAAATTGGGTATTCAGTGCATCACTTTCAAAGAATGTTTTCTTTTATTACTGACATTTCAATGGTAGAGTATGTTAGACGTAGAAGGATGACTATGGCAGCTTTTGAACTGCAAAACAGCTCTATGAAGGTTATCGATATTGCACTAAAGTATGGGTATGAATCACCAGAGGCTTTTACCCGCGCATTTCAGAATCTGCATGGCATAACTCCTACAACAGCAAGAAATAAGGGAATAAGTCTAAAAGCATATCCACGTATATCCTTTCAAATTTCTATTAAAGGAGTAAGTGAAATGAAGTATAGAATTGAAACAAGAGAAGCTTTTCAAGTTTATGGCATTGAAAAAATATTTGACACGAATTATGATGAGAATTTAAGAGAGATACCCAATTTTTGGGATGAAGTATTAAGTAATGGAGAATGTGACAAATTAGCTGAATCTACAGGTAATTTAAATAATCAAGGGGAATTATGTCCAGTAAATGCAATATGCGAATATAGACAAACTGGTGGTACTACTTTTCCATATATGATATGTGCTTTAAAGAGTGATAAAAGTGATACCACAGGTTATAAAATAGTAGAGATTCCATCAGCTACTTGGGCGATTTTTACTTCGGAGGAATATGATATTGATGATGTTAGTACTGCTTTTCAAGATTTAAATAAGAGGGCACATACTGAATGGTTACCTACATCAACTTATAATAAATTAGAAGGTTATGATTTAGAAATGTATTATGAAAAAGAGAGTGGCAAAGGGTATTGTGAATCTTGGATTAGAGTGGAGTCTAAAACTGAATAAGGATATATAAATAAGGATCAGCTATAAATTTATAGCTGATCCTTACTAATTATACTAAAAGCTCTTCCATATTCCAAACCTGAGTTGCTAAATCTTTATAGAAATCAACTTCATGGCAAACTAAAAGGAGAGTACCCTTAAAATCAATAAGAGCTTTTTTTAGTTCAGCCTTAGAGATAGCATCTAAATGGTTAGTTGGCTCATCAAGTAAAAGCCAATTTGTTGGAGTTAAGGTAAGTTTACAAAGTCTAACCTTTGATTGTTCTCCGCCACTTAAAGTTTTTAGTTTTTGGTTCATATGCTCATTTTTAATACCACAACGACCAAGGGCTGCTCTTATTTCGCTCTGAGATTTTTTTGGAAAACAATCCCAAACTTCCTCAAGAGGAGTATGGTCTGAACCATGAACCTGTTGCTCAAAGTAAGCTGGGTACAGATAATCTCCAAGTTTTATATCACCATCTATTGGAGGTATTACTCCCATTATGGTCTTTAAAAATGTGGATTTACCTATGCCATTGCAACCTGTAATGGCAATTTTTTCACCTCTTTTTAAAGTAAGATCAAGATTTTTTATAAGTGGGTAGCTGTAGCCAATGGCTAGACTAGAGCTTTTCATCACAAGGGAAGCAGAGGTTCTTTTAAAATTAAAGGAAAAACGAGGTTTAGGTGAAATTATTTTTGGTTTTTCTAGTTTTTCAATTTTATCAAGAGCCTTTTGTCTACCCTTAGCCATTTTTGCAGTAGAAGCACGAACTTTATTTTTATCAATAAAGTTCTGAAGCTTTTGAATTTCCTTTTGTTGAGCAGTATATTCAGCTATATATCTTTTTCTTTCCTCATCTTGTAGTTTTAAGAAGTTATCATAATTTCCCATATACCTTTTTATAGAGGAAAACTCTAGATTAAAAATTACATTTGTAATATTGTTTAAAAAGCTAGTGTCGTGGGATATGACCACAAAAGCATTTTCATAGTCATGTAGATATTTAGATAACCACTCTATATGCTCTTTATCTAGATAATTAGTAGGCTCATCTAAAAGTAATATATCAGGAGCTTCAAGAAGTAGTTTTGCTAGCATAACCTTAGTTTTTTGACCTCCACTTAAATTTTTAAAGGGAGTATTCATACCAAGGGCAGTTATACCAAGCCCTTTACACATAGTTTCAATATGCTTTTCAATATTATAAAACTCACTAGAATCCAGCCTATCTTGAAGATGACCTAATTTATTGATTAATTTATCATAGTCATCTACATCTCCGGTAGCTAACTTATTACTTATGAGTAAGATCTTTTCTTCTAATTCATAAAGATTTCTATAGGCTTCCCTTAAAACTTCTTTTATGGTTAAGTTTTCATTTATATCAGAATTTTGTTTAAGATATCCAATCTTACAGGAAGAAGCTTTAGTAAAAGTACCTTCATCGCAGATTAATTTTTCAGTTAAGATGTTAAACAGGGTAGTCTTACCAGCACCATTAACTCCAACAAGACCAGCGTGTTCGCCCTTTAGTAGTCTAAGGGACATATTTTTAAAAATAGTTTTATCTCCAAAACTAAAGCTTATATTTTCAATATTTAATATACTCATGTCTTTATACCTCCGTAAAATAAAAAAGGAAAGAGGCTTTGCTCTTTCCTTAAAATTCATGTAAATTAATGCAATGAAAATTATATTCTAAATCATAGTAGAGTAAAAAATTAGTTCTCATATTAGCTATAACAAAATAATAGTGTAGTGATACTAATTTAAATTTTATATGATTTAGAGTATGAAAAAAGAGTCTTATCCTGTAAAAGATAATTCTATTCAAATGCTTAGGTAAAAAAGGGCGCAGTTATCCCGTTATTAACCTAAAACACTTACAAGAACTACCATTTTACACAATTCGACTCAACCTCTTTCTTTGCATTAATTTATTTTAAATATAATAATATTCAATATATTTATTATTACATATATACATAAATATTATACCATAGTAGTTGAAAAAGTAAATACAGTAATAAAATAACTTTTACTTTTAAACATGCCTTCATACTAATCCTAGTAAAGAGTTTGTAATTAAGAGAATGAAGTGAGAAGTAGATATTATAGAAAATACTTATTGTAGGCATTAATAAGTACTAATAGGACAATTGTATAAATTAGTAAGAATTCAATAATAGCATAAAAGTACTAAATACTGCGGATCTAAAGCCTTAATTAATGTTTCTAATAATAATATAATAGAATTAAGAAATTTAAATAAAAATTTCATGAAAGAGGGATAATTATGAAAAACTTAGCATTAAGAGATGCAACGGAGGTGGATGCCCCCATTATCGCTGGTCTTATATATGATACTGAGGAAACACCAGATCATATTTGGGGCCAGGGCACTAAAGAGGAGATTTTAAATAGGATTCAATGGCTAGTATTAAGTCAGGAATCTAGATATTCATATTTAAATATAAAGGTAGCAGAACTAAATGGAAAGACCTGTGGAGCTATAATTCTTTTAAACAGTGAAGAAATATCTCATTTAGATACAAAAACTAGTTTTGAATTACTTCATATGATAAAAGGAATTAAAGGAAAAATAAAATTTATAAAGGACCTTATTTTAGGAATGTACTTAAAAGAGGGTGGAGATAAAGAGCTTTATATAGCAAACTTAGCAACTACTAAAAAAGTTAGAGGTCTTGGAATAGGAAAAGAACTAATGAAGTTAGCAGAAAAGGTAGCTAAAGAAAAAGGATATAAAGGTTGTTCACTGCTAGCTAAGGATGAGAAAGTAAGAAAGTTCTATGAAAACTTAGATTATAAATTTGAAAAAGAAGAAAAGTATTTTTCTCAATATTTATATAGAATGGTAAAAATGGTTTAATGTTATATATGTAAATTACAAGGACTAAATGTCCATGATATATATTACCTATGAAAAAAAGTCTTGTCATTTAGAAATGACAAGACTTTTTTCATTATATATTGTTTCTAACTTTAAATACTTCTTTATTCTTAATATATACTCTAGGAATTCTGGATTTAATTCTGCAAAGAATTTCGTAGTTTATTGTGCCTAAGGCTTCTGCCATATCATCAGCATTAAATTTTAAGTCTCCTTCTCCACCTAAAATAATAACTTCATCACCAGTCTTTATATTTTCTATGTCTGTTACATCAATCATACACTGATCCATACAAATTCTACCTAGAATACTAGCAAATTTACCATTTACAATTACCTTAGCATTTTCACTTAATGCTCTAGGATAACCATCTCCATAGCCTATTGGTAGTGTAGCTACAATAGTTTTTTTATTGGTTTTAAAGGTTTTACCATAACTTATATACATATCCTTATGCAATTCTTTTACATGGGCTACCTTTGCTTTCAAAGTTAGAGCTGGTTTTACTGAAAGGTTATCCTTAGAAACTTCTTTAGAAGGGTAATAACCATAAAGTATAATGCCTGGTCTCACGCCATTTAAATAAGTTTCAGGCATATCTATAATTGCTCCACTATTAGAAATATGTTTTAACGGAATTTCAATTCCAAGAGCTTTTAAATCCGCCATAACCTTTTTAAATTTAAAAAGTTGTTCATTGGCATAGGATTTGTCTTTTTCATCAGAGGTGGAGAAGTGGGAATATATTCCAATCACTTCTAAACCTTCTAAGTTATAAACTTCATTTATAGTTTTAACGGTATCATCACCAGGGAGAAATCCTATTCTACCCATACCAGTATCTATGGCAATATGGATTTTAACTTTTTTATTAAAGTTTAAGGCTATTTTTGATAGTTCCTTTGCATAATCTAAATCATATACTGTTTGCTCAATATCATAATTTATTAGATCTTCGCCTAAGTATAAAGGAGTATATCCTAAAATTACTATAGGAGCATTAATATTATTTTCTCTAAGCTCTATGGCTTCTGTCAGCATTGCTACAGCGAGTCTAGAGGCTCCATTTTCTAAAAGGGTAGGAACAACATCTACAGCTCCATGTCCATAGCAATCTGCTTTTACGATAGCAATGAGCTCTTTATCTCCGACTAATTTTTTTATATTTTTTGTGTTAGTGGCTATTGTATCTAAATTTATCTCTGCCCATACAGGTCTCATTATTTTTTCCATTGTTACACCTCGTAATTTCTTTCATTATTTCTAGTAAGCTATTTTAGTTATATTCATTAAGAATTTACTTCGTTATATCAAGTGAAACTTACCTTATACTATTATTTTAGTATAATTACATTAAATCACAAGAACCAGTTAGTACAGGATTTATTGATAAGGTGGTTTACTTAGTTTTTTTATATTATCACCAATTATTTTTATTCCTACTTTGATATCTTCATCACTTACTCTACCAAAGCCGATTCTAAAGCAGTCTTTGCCTTTGCCACTATTTATATAAAAGATATCACCAGGCATAAATAGTACATTATCCTTATAACATATATCTAGAAGTTGTCTTGCATCTATATTATTTTTAAGCTTAATAAATATATGAAGGCCACCTTCTCCAGTAACATATTCATAAGGGATGTATTCATTTATCATTTCCATAACCAGATTATACTTATCTCTATAATATTTTCTTACATTTTTTACATACCTACTAAAGGCTCCACTTTTTAAGTAATAGTAAAAGGAAGCTTGATCAAGGAAAGAACAGTGAATGGTTCTACCTCTTTTTACACTTTCTAAAACATCAATTAAATCTTTACTAGCTAAAATCCATCCAATTCTAAGGCCTGGAAAGAGTATTTTAGAAAGACTGCCAATATAGATTATACTATTGCCCATGCCACTTAATGATGCTATGGGATCGATGGGAGAGCTAGAGTATAGAAGCTCTTCATTAAATCCATCTTCAATTATAGGTACAGAGTACTGTCTAAAAAGATTATAAATTTCTTTTCTTCGTTTGGTTTTGGTTACAATACCTGTAGGATTATTATAAGAAGGGATTATATATCCAAATTTAGGATTATACTTTTCAAGCTTCATTTGTAAATCTTCTAAATCCATACCTTCTTCATTCATTTTTACCTGGATAACTTCAATTTCATGGGCTTTCATAATTTTTAATGCTGTATTATGGGTAGGTTCTTCACAAAGTATTATATCTCCTTTTTTAGTTAAAGAACCTATAATAATATCAAAGGCTTCAGTAAAACCGTTAGTGATTAATATATCTCTACCTTCAGTATTAACTCTTTTTTCCTCCATATACTGAAGAAAATATTGGATTAAAGGGGCATATCCCTTAGCATATCCATAGTTTAATAGGTTTTCTTCCTCATAAGTCCAAGCATCTAAGAGAGCTCTTTTAAAGTCATCCATATTAAAAAGACTAGGTTCAGGGGCAATAGATTTAAAAGAAATCATATTGTTTTTATAGGGAAGTTCACTTTTAATAATATCAAGATCTCTAAGGGTATCAGCATAATTGCTAATCATATTCATAAAATTAATATTATATTCTTCACAGGTATTTTCAGTCTCCATTAAAATAAAGGTACCAACACCCCTCTTAGTAGTTATTATTCCTTTGCTTTCTAGTTCTTCATAGGCAGCAATGACAGAATTTCTACTTATGTTTAAAAGCTTACTTGCTTCTCTTGTGGAAGGTAGTTTACTATCTTTTTTTAATTCACCCTTTTTTATTCCATTAATGATATGTGTTTCTAGTTGCATATAAATAGGTTCATCCCTATTAATAATTAGAGTAGAAAATATCATATTTAACACCACCTATTTTTATTAATTGTATTCCTATAAAAGTTATCATAATAATACAAAGTAAAAAAGATTCAAGTTTGCACTGGTTATCTTTACAAAACCAAACAAAAGAATCACTTAAAAATAGTTTATTAGAAAAATAAGTTAGTTTCAATAGAAAAACAAGAATAATTGTTGTAGAATATTAATAGAAATTTTGAAATACTTAGGAGGACATCATGAATAGTTTAGTTATTGTATTTTTATTAGCAGTAGTAGGAGGGGTTATTGGATGGGTAACAAACATATTAGCCATAAAGCTTATGTTTAGACCAATTAATCCAATTAAAATTCCATTAATAAATTTAGAGATAATAGGATTAATTCCAAAGAGAAAAAATGAAATAGCACAAAATATTGGGGAAGTGGTGGCAAAGGAATTATTGTCAATTGATGATATAATAAAAAATGCAATCACAGAAGAAGATAAGGTTATATTTAGTCAGTTAGTCAAAAATAAAATAAGAAATTTAGTGGCAGGAAAGATGGATTTTGTGCCAGCACCCTTTAGGATCATGGTTCAAGGACCTATAGATAACATTATAGAGGAAGAAGTTGATGGGGCTTTAAAGGAAATGGAAAGTGAAGCTGTTAGTCATATCAAAGATAAAGTAGATATTAAAGAAATGGTTGAAGAAAAAATAAATGAGTTGGATTTACAAGAACTTGAAAGAATTATTATAAATGTAGCTAAAAAGGAATTAAAACATATTGAAGTTTTGGGCTTTATCTTAGGAGCTGCAATAGGTATAGTTCAAGGATTAGTGGTTATGCTCTTTAAATAAGAATATACATAATTATAGATAAGCAGTTGATATAAGGTATAAAATATGATATGTTAAATTAAGAATTTAATAAAAAATCCACAGAATTCTGTGGGAGAGGTTCGTAACCATCCCTCTATAAAAAACTAGGGAATAAGACTTATATGGTCGTGCTATACCCTTAGTGCGACCTTTTTTAGGTTGTATTTTTTATGCCTTGGGATGGAGCTCAAGGCATTTTTTTATGGTTTCATTAAGAAAGGAAGAGAAAAGATGGACAAGAGAAAAGTAATAATAGATTGTGATCCAGGAATTGATGATTCATTGGCTATAATTCTTGCACTAAAATCAGAGGAGATAGATGTTAAAGGGATAACTATAGTATCGGGGAATGTCCATGGAAAAAAAGGGGCAGAAAATGCATTAAAGATACTTAAAGAACTAAATAGGTTAGATATACCAGTGTATCTTGGGGAATGCGAACCTATGGAAAGAAAATTAATTACTGCAGAGGATACCCATGGAAGTGATGGACTTGGAGAAAGTTTCTTACCAAGGGTAGAGGAGGTAACCTATAAAGAAGGTGCAGTAAATTTTATTCTAGATGAGTTAAAATCAGAGGATATAACAATTATCGCATTGGGTCCTTTAACTAATATAGCAAAAGCTTTAGAAAAAGATTGTGAAGTTACAAGAAAGATGAAGGAGTTAGTTATTATGGGAGGAGCTTTTAAGAGCTTTGGTAATTGCTCTCAAGTAGCAGAGTTTAATTTTTGGGTTGACCCTCATGGTGTAGAAAAAGTCTTTAAGGAATTAAAAAGGAATATTACCATGGTGGGATTAGATGTTACTAGACAATGTGTTTTAACTCCCAATTATATTGAGATGATAAGGCAGTTTAATGAACCTCTTGGAGAGCTAATTGTAAGGATAACTAAATTTTATGTGGACTTTCATTGGAACCAAGAAAGAACCTTAGGATGTGTAATTAATGATCCACTAGCAATAGCATATTTTATTAATCCTGAATTATGTTCTGGAAAGGAATATTTTGTAGATATAGTTACAGAGGGAAAAGCTATAGGAATGACACTGGTGGATGAAGGGGATTTTTATAGAGAAAAACCAAATTGTCTAGTGTTAACAGAGGTAAATTCAAAAGGTTTTATGGAAATGTTTCTAACAAGAATTTTTCCAAAACATAAAGAAGATATAATATCAATTTTAAATAATTCTAAATATGGACTAAATTAAGAGGAGGAAGGTTAGAAATATGAATAGTAAAAAGAATAAGGGAATTATTTTTATGGGTTTAGCAGTAGCTATAAACTTAGTAGGAGGATTTATAGCATTATCATTAAAACTTCCAATTTACATTGATACTATAGGAACTATTTTAGTTTCAATATTGTTTGGACCAGTAAGTGGAGCTGTGGTTGGAGGATTATCATCAATTATTAATGGTATAACCTTTGATCCTATTTCATTTTATTTTTTACCAGTACAATTAGTAGTGGGGATAGGTACAGGAATGTTATTTAAAGGTGAGAAGGTTGGAGTTTTAAAGTCGATTTTAAGAATATTATTAGTTACAGTTTTAGGTTCAGCAACAGCAGCAGTTATTGCTTCCTTTGTTTTTCAAGGGATAACTTCCTCAGGTTCAAGTATTTTAGTTGCAATACTTAAAAACTCTGGAATTAGTATTATTACAGCAGTTTTTTCTACTCAGATTTTTACAGATTTATTAGATAAAGCTGTGAGCTTTGGATTAGTTTTTACAATTATTAAAATGTTACCATTAGATATTAAAAGTAATATTGTTGGGTATGAATAGTATGGATAGATATAATATAATAAAAGGGAAGAATAAAAGAGAAATAGTATTACTAAAGGCTTTTCCATGTGTTTGGGGGAAGTGCACATTTTGTGATTATATAGAGGATAATTCAACAAAATCTTCAGAAATCAATGATATAAATAAAAAGGTGTTAAAGGAAGTAAAAGGAACATATGGTACCTTAGAAGTGATTAATTCAGGAAGTTGCTTTGAATTACCTATTGAAACCTTGGAAAGCATTAGAAAAATAGTAATAGAAAAGAATATAAAAAAGATGTTCTTAGAAAGCCATTGGTGCTATAGAAGTAGATTACAAGAAATGAGAGATTTCTTTGGAATTGAAGTTATTTTTAAAATTGGAGTTGAAAGTTTTGATAATAATTTTAGAAATTTAGTGTTAAATAAAAATGCTAGATTTAAAGATTATAAGGAAGTTAGAAAGTATTTTAGCTCAGTATGCTTAATGGTAGGTATAAAAGGACAAAGTAAAGAAATGATTAAAAGAGATATTGATATAGTATTAAGTCATTTTGATTATGGAACAATAAATATATTTACAGAAAATACTACGGATATTAAGAGGGATGAAGAATTAATAAGTTGGTTTGAAAAGGAATATAATTTCCTTAAGGATGTTAGTAAAATTGAAGTGTTATTTGAAAATACAGATTTTGGAGTAGGGGATTAATTTTAAGAATTGCCTTATTAAAAGATAGAATATACGAGGTGAGCTAATTACTCACCTCGTATATTATTATATTAACGAAAATTCAATAATCTTATCTAGTAAAGTTGAATATTCCATGTTAGCAGCTTTTGCACTTTTGGGGAATAGAGAATTTTTGGTCATACCAGGTAAAGTGTTTAGTTCTATTACATAGGGTTTATCATTACTTACCATTATATCTACTCTTGCGTAAGCTTTACAATCAAAGAGCCTATAACATTTTTTAGATATTTCATTGATTTCATTTTCAAGGGATTCTGAAAGAATAGCTACTTCCTCTAAGGTATCTGTATCATTGTACTTAGATTCATAATCAAAGAAAGTTCCTCTATGGATTATAGATAGAATAGGTAATGTGTCACCATTCAATAGGGGAACGGTGTACTCGCTACCATTTATATATTCTTCTATAATTATTTCATCACCATACTTAAATCCTTCTAAAATAGCATTCCTAAGTTCTTCACGGCTATAAACTAAAGAAATTCCAATACTTGAACCACCACTGTTAGGTTTAACTATCATAGGGTATTTTAATTCTTCTATCTTTTTTAAATTTACACCTTCGTGTTTGTATAGATTAATTCCCTTTGCTATAGGGATACCCTCAGCTTTAAGAATTCGCTTACATTGTTTTTTATTCATGCAAAGGGCACTAGTCAAAGGATTACTTCCGGAGTATGGAATTCCTAAACTTTCTAAAATACTTTGAATAGTACCATCTTCTCCAAATTCACCATGAAAGGCTAAAAAAGCAAAATCTAAATCACGAACTTTATCTATTACTTCTTTTTTAGAGTTTATAATCAAAGGAATTACTTCATATTTATCATTATTTAGGTTTTTAATTATTTCTTTTCCAGATAAAAGGGATATTTCTCGCTCAAAGGAAATTCCACCCATTAATACGCCTACTCTCATATATACATCTCCTCAAATTTATATTCTTATACTATAATAATATTTCAATGAAAAAAAATAGAAAGTACCATTAAGTAATGGATTTTAGATAAGGGTGGTTTAAGAAGGTAGCTAAATTTTAAAATTGTCATTTTATTTGTATTGCTAGTACATAAATGAGTTTACATTATATTATAAATTATATGGAATATAAGTACCGCATGGTGTATAATTATTCTCAATATAGGAATATAATGGATGACGTTGGTGTATGTATGAACAATTTATATAGCAAACATGAATTACATCTAAATCTATCTATGGATAGGTAAAATAAGTGTTTAAAATATATCGATATTTTATATAGGAGGAAAAATGAAAAGAAAGATATTTATAGGAATATTAGTCATAGTAGCAATAGGGATAATATGTGTCATTTATCCTAAACAGGGAACTTTTGAAGAGTTTATTATAAATAGGTATAACATGGATAATTGTACTAGTGTCACCTTTTTTTCTTTAAAAGGAGGAATTGATTCATCTGAATCATGGAATATATATAAAGAAGAAAAGACAATGAAATTTATAGATTATATGAAGAATGTGAAAATGAAGGAAAATAGAAGTAGTGATCATGGATGGGAATATTTAATGACAATTATAGGCTCATATAAGGAAGAGGGTTCAACAGGTCCAATAAGAATTGATATAGCTTGGATTAATGAAAAAGAGATTATGATAAGTTATAAAGGACAAAAAAGAAGGTATTATAAAATAGTAGATGAAGACTTTAGTATGGACAAGATTAAAGTATTACTAAAAGATGGGTAATGCTTTAGGGCAATATAAATAAGAATTTGTTAGAATAGTCCTTAGTATAATAATCCAAGAATTAAGAAATAACTAAGAATAATATATTTATTTTTAGTTATAAGTCTTTGATTTAATAAGGGTTAAGAGGAAAACTAAGGAAAGGAAGCTTGTTAACATATGAGTACTATAGTATGTGATTGCGTAAATATAAAGAGAAATTTAAGCATGTTAACGGATTTTTACCAATTGACTATGGGTAATGGATATCTAAAGAAGGGGATGAAGGATAGAATAGCATATTTTGATATGTTTTTTAGAAAGATCCCTGATGATGGGGGATATGTAATAATTGCTGGATTAGAACAATTTATAGAGTATATAAATACTTTAAGTTTTACTGAAGAAGACATAAGCTTTTTAAGGGAAAGAGGAATATTTTCTGAAGATTTTTTGGCGTATTTAGGAGAGTTTAAATTTCAATGTGATATATGGGCCATTCCAGAGGGCACGGTGGTATTTCCAAATGAGCCTATAATAACTGTTAGAGGGCCAATTCCTCAAGGTCAATTAATAGAAACTATGCTACTTTTAACTATAAATCATCAAAGTTTAATTGCTACTAAAGCAAGCAGAGTTGTTAGAGCATCTAAGGGGCGAAATGTTTTAGAATTTGGTTCTAGAAGAGCTCAAGGTTATGATGGAGCATTATTAGGAGCAAGAGCTGCTTATATTGGAGGTTGTTTTGGAACTGCATGTACAATGGTAGAAGAATTATATGGAATTCCATCTCTAGGAACCATGGCTCATAGTTGGATTCAAAGCTTTCAAAGTGAGTACCAAGCTTTTAAAGCTTATGCAGAAGTTTATCCAACTTCCAGTGTACTTCTTGTGGATACCTACAATACTCTTAAAAGTGGTATACCTAATGCAATAAGAGTTGCTAAGGAAATATTAGAGCCTAAAGGAAATAGATTAAAGGGAATTAGGTTAGATAGTGGTGATATTGCTTATCTTTCAAAGGCTGCTAGGAAAATGTTAGATGAAGCTGGCATGGAAGATTGTAAAATAACTGCATCTAATTCCTTAGATGAATACCTTATTAGTGACTTGTTACTACAGGGTGCTGAGATAGATATCTTTGGAGTGGGAGAAAATCTAATAACTTCTAAATCTAATCCTGTATTTGGAGGAGTATATAAGTTAGTAGCTATAGAAAATGAAAACAAATTAGAGTCTAAAATAAAATTAAGTGAAAATCCGGAAAAGGTAACTAATCCTGGTTTTAAAAAATTGTATAGGTTTTATCATAAGAAAACTAATAAAGCAATAGGTGACTTACTTACCTTAAGGGATGAAGTTGTAGATGAAAGTAAGCCATATATTCTTTTTCACCCTGTTCATACATGGAAGAAAACTGTTTTAACAGACTATTATGTAAAAGAATTACAAGTGAAAATCTTTGATAAAGGACAATGTGTATATTCATGTCCTAGTATTCAAGAAATTAGAGAGTATTGCAAAGGACAGGTTGAAACCCTCTGGGAGGAGTCTTTGAGGCTTAAAAATCCTCACAAGTACTATGTAGATTTATCTGAAGAACTATGGACACTAAAATATGATTTAATTAATAAATATTCCAATGAAGAAAGTAATCCTTAGAAAGCGTTAATTATTAATATATAAATATAAAAATGACTATATGATATGAATGTCACATAGTCATTTTATGGCTTCATTTATTTATTCATTAAAGGTAAGCTATTTAGATTTACAGAGTCTTTTCTATCACTAAGATTACTTAGGGTTTCATGACCTTTCTCAGTTTTACCTAATGAATCTATTAGTATATTTTTAGAGTTTTGGGTTTGAATTGTATGTTGATCCTTAACCTGTTCTTCGTTGGAGAAATCATCATTAATTTTTATATGATCTAGATCTTTATTTAAAGTAGTTACATAGTCTAAATCATCATCCATAGAAGAAATAATATCTTTTGGCTTAAATAGAATTTCTTCAAAGTTATTGTTATATTTGCTATTCATTATGAGCCTCCTTATAATATAATTAGTTTTTTAATATGTTTTTAGCTTTTACAGCACATCCCTGAACACAAGGAGCTATGTATCTAAATTTAGGGTGAGGTTCTTCTGTAGCAGCTACATATTTCATAACTATGCTATCCAAATTAGATGATTCAGTTAGTTTAAAGTATAGATATTGTTTCCTCTGTAATTTATTTATTTTATTTTTAAAGTATGAGTTTACCTTCATCCAATTAAACTGTTTACTTATATTTAATTGATTGAAACCTGTAGCATAGGAACCAGGTTCAATTAAGATTACAGGAATATTCACTCTTGGAAGTTGCTTAAGTTCTTTATTTAAACAATACCCAATGGATTCAAGGGCAAATTTAGTAGAACAGTAGGGCGATAAAAATGGTATAGCCATGCGACCAGTTAAGGAAGATAGAAATATAATTCTTCCTTTTCTTCTTTTTATCATTCCTTTTAAAACAATCTGAGTCAATTCTATAGGACAAAACACATTGGTTTCAAAAGTAGCTCTAAATCTGTTTACATCTATCTCAGCTACGGAGCCAGAATCTCCTATGGCAGCATTATTTATTAGTACGTCTATAGGTAAGTCTCTTACTTTTTCTCTATCCTCTTTACACAATACATCTAACTTAAAGCTTTCAATGGGAAGTTTCCATTTTCTATTTAACATATTTAATTTGTATGCCTGTTCATCGGTATGAGTGGTTGCATAAACATAGTGACCTCTACTGGCCAAGGTTATAGCTGCTTTACGTCCAAGACCAGAACCACAACCAGTTATTAATATGTGTTTCAATATTATCACCTCTAGGTTAGTATGTGTTTTATTTCACTTATAATTCTTCTTATACAAATAATGACTTATGGAAAATTATCCATAAGCCATTAATCAATAATAGATTGTCTTATTTTAAAAAGTTTTTAATGGCATTTATAGCAACTTCTCTATCATCAAAATGAAATTTTCTTTTACCTATAATTTGATAGTCTTCATGACCTTTTCCAGCAATTATAAGCAAATCATCATCTTTTAGTATTTTTAATCCTTTTTCTATAGCATTTTTTCTATTAATAATTTTTTCATAAGGAGTCATTGTAGATAACATTCCTAATTCTATATCATCGATGATTAATCTTGGATTTTCAGTTCTAGGATTATCAGAAGTAATTATACAATAATCTGATAAAGAGCCAGCTATTTTACCCATAATTCCACGCTTGGTTGTATCTCTATCTCCGCCACAACCAAAGACGGTAATAATTCGTCCACAGGTTATTTCTCTTGCCATAATGAGGAGTTTCTCCAAAGCATCTGGAGTATGAGCATAATCTACTATTATATTTTTATTTAAGTTGTTTTTTATCAATTCAATTCTACCAGGAACAGGGTTAATATTGGGGAGTAGTGTTATAATGTTCTCAATGCTCATTCCTAAGGAATAGCATGCAGCTACTGTAGCTAATATATTGTATACGGTAAATTTACCGGGAATTTTTACATTAACTTCATTACAAGTTTTTTTAAAATTCACTTTAAAACTAACAGAATTCCTTCTATACATTACATCAGTAGCTTGAATATCAGCTGAATTTTCTATTCCATAAGTTAGTATTTTACATGGCACTTCTTTTATTATTTCTTTTGAAACATTGTCATCAATATTAATAATTCCTAATTTGCATTTATAAAATAACTTCATTTTTTCTCTTTTATATGCTTCCATGGTACCATGTTCATCTAAATGATCTTGAGATAAGTTGGTAAATATTCCTATATCAAAATCACAAAAATCTACTCTGTGTTTTGCTAGAGCAGAAGAAGTAACTTCCATAATGACACTGTTGGCATTATTATCTTTAAATTCTCTAAAGGCTTTTTGAAGTTCCAAAGCTTCAGGAGTAGTTGGAGTAGTTTTGCTAATATTTACTTTTTGATTGGTAAGTTTGAATCCTAAGGTGCCGATGACACCTACAGTTTTTCCAGTGGATTCTAATACATCTTTAATATAATGTGTAATTGTAGTTTTCCCATTTGTTCCTGTTACTCCTACAAGTTCTATTCCTTTTGAGGGCTCCTTATAAAATATATTACATATATTAGCCAAAGAAATTCTAGTATCTTTCACTTTTATCATAACTATATCATTATTTGAATAAATAATATCTTTCTCTACTAATATGGCAATAGCACCATTTTCAACTGCTTCATCGATAAGATTATGACTATCAATATTATTACCATTTATACATATAAATAAGGAGTTTGGCTTTATCTCTCTAGAATCATAACTCACGTTTTCGATGTTTATATCCACATATCCATTTATTAAAATGTAACTAATTTGATTAAGCAATTTATATAACTTCATAATTATTCCTCCGCAATTAAATAAACTCGTATATTCTTATTATACGGAGTAGATTTCCTATAAATAGTGTTTATATTGCTTAAAATAATGCAAAAAGTGCTTATTAAAAAATGATTTAGTGTTAAATAATTATTCATTTGATAAAGTTACAACTACTAATTCAGGACGATTAAATATTCTTTGAGGAGCGAGACTATTACCAAGACCTCTACTAACTACTAAGGATGTAGAGGTTAATTTATGAATTCCATTAGTATATTTGGGGAAAAAGCCTTGATCTGGAGCTATAATTCCACCTAAAAAAGGAAGGCGAATTTGTCCACCATGGGCATGTCCGGAAAATACTAAATCTATATTTTCTTTAGCATAAAAGGTAATTAGTTCAGGTCTATGAGAAAGTAGGATAGTAAAATTGTTTTTACTTTCAGCTTTCAGGTTACCTAAAATTTCATCAAAGCCTAAAGGAGAGTTAGGGTATTTGGAACTATCTATGGGATTAAAGCATATGTCTGCTAGTCCGAGAATAGAAATAGTATCACCGTTTAACTTTATGTTTTTATGAATGTTGTCCATATTTATGACACCATATTCTTCAAAGATGATTTTTAATTCATCATATAAATCTGATCTTGATTCATGATTTCCAGATACATAGTATACGGGAGCTATATCTACAGCTGATTTAATGTAGGAAGTAGCTATATTCATATTATCTTTATTTGTTCTTCGGCTATCAATTAAATCACCAGTAATTACAATTATATCCGGGTTAATTTCTTTAGTTAAGGATATAAGATTTTTTTGATTAGCTCCAAATTCTTTATTATGTAAATCAGAAATTTGAAGAATTTTATATCCATTAAAACCACTAGGAATTTTTGAGTTTACGTAATCTATATTAGTTACAACTATATTATTATTTTGCCAATAACAGAAAGTTATAATAAATATTAGTAAAATCATTACAATTATTAATTTTTTTATATTCATATTACACATCCTTATATTAATTATTAGCATGTTCTATTATATTAAATAGCAATTTTAAAACTAATTTATTTATAGTATACACAAATAAATTTCTTTACTAAAGAGAAATGTATAATATTTAACATATATGTAATAAGTGCAAAATCATAATAAGAACTCCTTTCATAAGTCTATTTAGCCTTTATTGATATTTCTATGGCAAAGTGATAGAATATGAAAAAATGGAGGTAATATTATTATGTATAGCTTTAAAAATGACTATAGTGAAGGAGCGCATCCAAGAATATTAGAGGCATTAATCAAGTGTAATATGGAGCAGAGTGAAGGTTATGGAGAAGATATATTTACAGCAAGAGCTATTAAGTTAATTAAGGAAAAAATAAGAAGAGAAGATGTAGATGTTCATCTTTTAGTTGGAGGAACACAAACTAATCTTACTGCTTTATCAGCCTTCTTAAGACCTCATGAAGCGGTAATTGCAGCAGATACTGGTCACGTGCTAGTTCATGAAACTGGAGCCATTGAGGCTACAGGGCATAAGGTTATTTCTGTAGACGTGGAAAATGGAAAATTAACCAGAAAAAATATAGAAGCTGTAATAGAAGAGCACACTGATGAACATATGGTAAAGCCAAAACTTGTATATATTTCAAACTCTACAGAAATAGGAACGATATATAAAAGAGAAGAGGTAGAAGAGTTAAGTCAGGTATGTAAAAAACATGATTTATATCTATATCTTGATGGTGCACGATTAGGGTCTGCGCTATGTTCTAAAGAAAATAATATGAAAATCTATGAATTATCTCAATTAGTAGATGCCTTTTATATAGGTGGAACCAAGGGGGGAGCTTTAATGGGAGAGGCTCTTATAATATGTAGAGATGCTTTAAAAAAGGATTTCAGATACCATATTAAACAAAAGGGTGCTCTACTTGCGAAGGGAAGAATACTAGGAATTCAATTTGAAGAATTATTTAAGGATAATCTATATTTTGATTTAGCAACTCACGCTAATAATATGGCACAAATCCTTAAAAAGGGTATTAAAGATGCTGGTCACAGTTTTATGATAAATTCATCTAGTAATCAAGTCTTTCCTATACTCCCTAATAAATTAATTAATAGTCTTAAAAAAAAATACTTATTTTTGATTTGGGAAAAAATCGATAAAGAGAATTCAGCAATTCGTCTTGTCACATCTTGGGCAACAAATGAGGAAAAAGTATTGGAGTTTATAGCTGATGTGAAATTATATAATTAATATATAAAAAGATAGAAAACTAGATTTAACTAGTCAATTCTGTCTTTTTACTTTTATAACAATATAAGTATTAGATAGATAGTTTGAAGTTGAGTAAAAAAGTAAGAATATTATGCAAAATTATGATACAATTATTACATACAGCACTAAGTATGTTGTATAAATGTAATAAAATTCATAAAAAGGTATTGACAGTTACCTTACGTAACCTTCTATTATATTAATATAGGGTAAGGTATACGATTGCTTTGGAGGGATAAATATGAATAGTGATGAATTTTATACCACTGGGGAATTTGCAAAGAAAGCAGGAGTTACCATTAGAACTATTAGATATTATGATAGCAAAGGAATTCTTAAGCCATCATATACTAATAACCTAGGATATAGATATTACTCTGATGAAGATTTTATAAAATTAAAAAAAATCTTAGCTTTAAAGTACCTGGGATTATCCTTAGATGAAATTATAAGCACAGAAAATTGTGATTATAAGAAAGAAGATATGATGAATTCTCTGAAACTTCAGAAAAGTATTATTAAAAATAAGATGAATAATATGAAGGTAGTATTAAATGCTATAGAAACAGCTGAATTTAGTATGAATGAGAACTCTAATATGAAATGGGAAGAGGCTATTGATGTAATAAAATCTTTAGAGAGTGAGAAGGAATTACTGCAACGTAGTAGAGATGCATCTAATTTAAATGAAGGTGTGAAGTTAATGGATAGATTCTCAACAAATAGGTATGGTTGGTATCCATGGGTATTTGATAATATGAAAATCAAAAAGAAGGATAAGGTTTTAGAAATAGGTTGTGGTAATGGAGTTCTATGGGCTAAAAATATGGACAATCTACATGAGAGTATAGAGGTTACGCTAACAGAGATATGTGAAGATATGATAAATGAAGCAAAGTTAAATTTACGAGATAATTCTAAAAGGTTTAATTTTATAATAACTGATTTAACATCATTACCCTTTGATGATAATAGTTTTGATGTAGTAATTGCTAATCATATATTATTTTTTATGAAAGATATAGATTTAGCTCTGGCTGAGATAAAAAGAGTTATTAAACCTAATGGAGTAGTATACTGTTCTACTATTGGAAGTAATCATTTAAGGGAGTTACAAGAATTAATGTTAAGCTTTAGTAGTAATATACGCATATATGAAGATAAGTTATCTTGTAAATTTGGATTAGAGAATGGGGAAAAAATACTTAGTAAATATTTTAATACAGTAGAGAAAGTTTTGTATGATGATAAGCTTATAGTTAATGACACCAATAATATATTAGAATATATCTATTCTATACCTGGAAATATATTAGACATTATTGATTCTAAGAAAAAAGAATTTGAAGGTTATATAAAAAAAATAATTGATAAAAATGGAGAAATTTTTATAACCAATAGTTTAGGTTTGTTCAAGGCTAAAAATAAATAGAGTGTAAACTTTTACTTGTGTAAAACAATATTACATAATTTAATTTATTACTTAGGTTATGGGATATTGATATTATAAATAAAAAATTGTTAATTTAAATAAAGTATTTTTAATTAACAAAATGTTGTATAAGAAAGGAAAGAATTATGGGAATAAATGTTACAAGCGAAATTAAACCATTAAAAAAAGTCTTGTTGCATAGGCCTGGTGCAGAAATTGAGAATTTAACACCGGAATATCTGGAGAGATTATTATTTGATGATATTCCTTATTTAAAAGTAGCACAGGAAGAACATGATGCCTTTGCACAGGTTTTAAGAGACAATGGAGTAGAAGTTGTATATTTACATGAATTGGCAGCAAAAGTAATGGAAGACCCAGATGTTAAAGATGAATTTATTAAAATGTTTATAAAAGAAGCTAAAGTAGAGAGTGAACAAGTTAAAGAAGAATTATATAACTATTTAATTAGTTTTAATTGCAATGAAGAGTTAATTAGAAAGACTATGGCTGGAATTAGTAAGTCAGAATTGAAGAAAGCAAAAGCAAGGCATTTAGAGGATTTTTTAAATGAGGCATATCCATTTATTACAGATCCAATGCCAAATCTTTATTTTACGAGAGATCCCTTTGCATCCATTGGAAATTCAATAAGCTTAAATAGGATGTATTCTGAAACAAGAAATAGGGAAACTATATATGCACACTTTATATTTAAATATCATCCTGATTTTAAGGGAACTAATAGGCTTTATGACAGAGATTTTGATTATAATATAGAGGGGGGAGATATTCTTAATATATCTGAAAAGGTTCTTGCAATTGGAATATCTCAAAGGACAGCTCCACAGGCAATTGAAAAAATATCAGAGAGAATATTTTTTGAAACACCAGATAGCAAAATTGAAACTGTATTAGCATTTAAAATACCAAAGACTAGAGCATATATGCACCTAGATACAGTATTTACTCAAGTTGATTATGATAAATTCACTATTCACCCACAAATAGAAGGACCTCTTGAAATATTTGAATTAACTAAAGGGGAAAATGGAAAAGTGAAAATTACTAAGGAAAGTATGACATTACAAGAGGTATTGTCGAAATATTTAGAATGTGATGTAAAGTTAATTCGATGTGGTGGAGGAGATTATGTAATTTCACAAAGAGAGCAATGGAATGATGGCTCTAATACTTTATGTATAAGACCAGGTGAAGTTATTGTATATTCAAGGAATTATGTAACTAACAAGATATTGGAAGAGTATGGGATAAAAACTCATGTTATACCATCATCTGAATTATCAAGGGGACGTGGAGGCCCTAGGTGTATGTCTATGCCTTTGATTCGTGAGGTTTAATAATACAAATATAACCAACATTTATTGTGTATTTTAAATTAAATAAAAATATAATATATTTGTAAAATAAAAAATCTTCTTTAAGTATCCAATAATTAAATACTGAAGAAGAATAAAATAAAATTATATAAAAAACAACATATTAGGGGGAGTATAACAATGGCAATTAATTTAAGAGGACGTTCATTTTTAAAATTATTAGATTTTACACCAGAGGAAATTAGATATTTATTAGACTTATCTAAGGACTTCAAAAATTTAAAGAGAGCTGGAGTACCTCATAAAAATTTAGAGGGAAAGAATGTTGCAATATTATTTGCTAAGGATTCTACTAGAACAAGATGTTCCTTTGAGGTAGGAGCTATGGATTTAGGTATGGGTGTTACTTATTTAGGACCTACAGGTTCTCAAATGGGTAAAAAGGAATCTATTGCAGATACAGCTAGAGTATTAGGTAGAATGTATGATGGTATAGAATATAGAGGTTTTGATCAAGAAATAGTTGAAGAATTAGCAGCTTATGCAGGAGTTCCAGTTTGGAATGGATTAACAACTGAATTCCATCCAACTCAAATGCTTGCAGACTTATTGACTATAGAAGAGAAGTTTGGAAGATTAAAAGGAATTAACTTTGTATATATGGGTGATGCCAGAAATAATATGGGTAACTCTTTAATGGTTGCTTGTGCAAAAATGGGTTTAAATTTTACAGCTTGTGCACCTAAAGAATTATTCCCAGCTGAGGAGCTAGTTGAAACTTGCAAGGAAATTGCAAAGGAAAATGGATGTACTGTAACATTAACTGAAGATGTTATGGTTGGAACAAAAAATGCAGATGTTATATATACAGATGTTTGGGTATCTATGGGAGAACCAGATGAAGTTTGGGAAGCAAGAATAAAAGAGCTAAGACCATATCAAGTGAATAGAACTGCAATGGAAAATGCTAAACCAGAAGCTATATTCATGCACTGTCTACCAGCATTCCACGATTTAAAAACTGTAGTAGGAAAAGAAATGGGAGAAAAATTTGGAATGACAGAAATGGAAGTTACTGATGAGGTATTTGAGTCAAAACAATCTGTAGTATTTGATGAAGCTGAAAATAGAATGCATACAATTAAAGCAGTTATGGCTGCAACTATAGGGCTATAATAATTAAACCCCTTCTTAAAATTAAGAAAGGAAGGGGTTTAACCTATTATTTAATTAGCTAAACAATAAAATATTATATTTAAGGCATAGATAAAAATATAGTAGTCTCAACATATTTTATATTTAAATTATATATGGGGTGAATTAAATGAAGGAACTAGTAATAGCTTTAGGGGGAAACGCCTTAGGAAAAACAGCTGAAGAACAATTAGATTTAGTTAAGCATACAGCAAAAACCATCGTTGATTTAGTAGAAGAAGGCTATAATGTAATTGTTGGCCATGGTAATGGTCCACAGGTTGGAATGATAAACTTAGCTATGGAATTTGCAGCAAATAATGGAGCAAATACTCCATTAATGCCTTTTGCAGAATGTGGTGCCATGAGTCAAGGATATATTGGATATCACTTACAACAATCTATTAGAACAGAGCTTATATCTAGAGGAATTAGAAAAAATGTTGCAACTGTAGTTACTCAAGTTGTAGTTGATGAAAATGATGAAGCTTTTAAAAACTTAAGTAAACCAGTAGGAATGTTCTATAGTAAGGAAGAAGCAGAAAAGATAGCTGCAGAAAAAGGATTTACATTTGTAGAAGATGCAGGTAGAGGATATAGAAGAGTAGTTGCATCTCCACAGCCGCAAAAAATTGTAGAGCTTGAAACAGTTAAACAATTAGTTGAACAAGGAACTATAGTTATTACTGTTGGTGGTGGTGGTATTCCTGTAGTAGAGGAATCTGATGGATCTCTTAGAGGTGTTGCAGCAGTTATAGATAAAGATAAATCAAGCGCAAAACTTGCAAAAGATTTAGATGCAGAAATGCTAGTTATTTTAACAGCTGTTGATAGAGTTTGTATAAACTTTAATAAACCAAATCAAGAAGAACTATCAGAAGTTAATCTAGAGGAGGCTGGTAAATATATACAAGAAGGCCATTTTGCTAAAGGTTCAATGCTACCTAAGGTAGAAGCATGTATGGACTATGTTAAATTTAGTAATAATGGTAAAGCTTTAATAACTTCACTAGAAAAAGCTAAAGAAGCTTTACATGGTATAACAGGAACTATAATAGAAAAATAATCGAATTTTATCTGGGTAAAACTAGAGTATGAGGATTTAAAGCATCTGTGAAAGCTGTTTTAAGTCCTCATTTTTATATGTAAATTTTAGTAAAGGTGATATAATTCTTTTATAGGGTGTTTAACTATTTTTATATTTTTATATTCAGTGAAGGTTAAAATCTATGAAGCTTAAAGCATGTAGGGAAAATATTATGGTGAACATTAACTAAAATAATTTATATTGGAGGTATATGAATATGATTACTATTGTAGCAAAAAAGACTATAAAAAAAGATAAAAAAGAAGAATTTAAAAATTTAGCCAATAAACTTATAGAAGAAAGTAGGAAAGAAACTGGATGTATAGAGTATGATCTTTACGAAGATTTAAGAAATAGTGATGTAGTTGCATTCATTGAGGTTTGGGAGAGTGAAGAAGCAATAAAGTTACATAACAATACAATACATTTTACTAATCTTGTACCAGAACTCGCTAAACTTCAAGAGGGAGAAACAGAAATAACTCTTTATAAAAAAATATAGATAGAAAGCCTATTTCAAAGATAATATTGAAATAGGCTTTATTATATTTGAGAAAGTATTCCTAAATTATAACTTGATGTATGTATAAAAATACATATTTTAATAACAGGCAATGGAATATATGAAAAGTTTAATATATTGAAATTTTTATAAAATATTCTTTAAAATGAAATGAAGTTTATTACATATATTATAAAACCTTTAAGTTAACCACATAATTATCCATTAGAACAGTGAATATTATAACAGTTATTATATAAAAATATATATATTCGATAAAATAAATATTAGTTTTCTATTGTAATTTTATTAGTTTTGGAATAAAGTAATAATTGCTGATAAATTTCTACGTTATATTAGATAGATACATAATAGAAATAGGGATTTGAAAGTAAAATTTGACTGAATGCTAATATAACATAAGTGGCATTTTAACGGAGGGGATTTATATGGATATTAACTTAATTGGAGTACCTCTTTATTATGGATGTGATAGAGCAGGGGTAGAAAATGGACCAGATGAATTAAGAGAAAATGGAATTAAAAAATTATTAGAAAATCATAAAAATAAGGTATATGATTTAGGTAATATTTATGTTAATAATACAAAGGATAAGCAACCTTTTGCGGCCGGAGTAAATGCAAAATACATTAATGAAATTATAGAAGTAACTGAGAATTTAGCTAATTCAGTTTATAGTTCCCTATGCGGTGGAGGTTTTCCTATAACTTTAGGTGGAGATCATGCTTTAGCTATGGGAAGTGTTGCTGGTTCAAGTAGATATTTCCAGGGAGATTTAGCTGTAATATGGATTGATGCTCATGGAGATATAAATACCTTTGAGACAAGTCCTACAGGAAATGTTCATGGTATGCCATTAGCTGCATCAATGGGTTTTGGAGATGAATCTTTAACAACTTTATATTTTAATGGTATAAAAGTTAAAAAGGAAAATGTATTTATAATTGGAGCAAGAGATTTAGATGAAGGTGAACTTCAATTAATTAAAGATAAAAATTTAACTGTTTGGACTATGGATAAAGTAATAGAAATAGGTGTAGATAAAGTGTGTAAGGAGCTTTTGGAAGGTTTAAAAGCACGAGGAATAAATAATATTCATATTAGCTTTGATATAGATTCTGTAGATCCAAAATTAATAAAAGGAACGGGAACTCCAGTTCCAAATGGATTTAATATAAATGATGCAGAGAAGTTATTAACTAGTATATTTAATACTAGATTAGTTAAATCTATGGATTTTGTAGAATTTAATCCATGTTTAGATGATACTGATACTACGTTAAAAAGTTGTATGGCATTAATAAAAAAAATAGGTGAATTAATATAGATATAAAAATTAAATAATTAAATCTGTAGAAATGTAGTATACTATGTTTAATGATATATATTTATATCTAAGTTAATCAAAATAAAAATGGAGGTAATAGTTATGCAAGTAACAAAGGAAATGACTATTGGGGAAGTAATAAGACAAAATGAGAAAGCAGCAGAAGTTTTAATGAGTTTTGGTATGGGTTGTGTTGGATGTCCTTCAGCACAAGCGGAAACTCTTGAAGAAGCATGTATGGTTCACGGATTAGAAATAGATGACTTATTAAGTAAACTCCAAGCTATTTAGGAATAAAATATAAGATTTAAAGACGCTACATAGGTAGTGTCTTTTTTTATAGATTAATTTACAAAAATGAAAGGTGTATAGTTTAGAATTAGTATTTCTATGCATAAAAATTGCTCTTTTAAAAGATAATATATTAGAAAACTAATAATTGGAGGTAAATTAAAATGAAATCAGTACATTATAATGTTTCAGGATTAGTAAATTCAGAAAGTAGAACTAAGTTAAATAATTCTTTAGATAAAATTAATGGTGTACAACAGGTCTGTGTTGATATAGCAAGAGGTACAGTGGAAGTAAATTATAACAGTCCAGCAACTCCAGAAGAAATTAAGGACTGTATTTCTCATACAGGGTATATAGTAAAGTAAAAAAAGATAGAGCAAGAGTAATGGAGTTAAAATATTAATTTCTATATATAGATAAGGAGTATTAAAATGGACTACAATTTTCCAATTGGGTTTAAGCCTCAACATCAAAGTATACAGCCAGGCATTGAAAGTGAAATGGAACCAAAACCTATCTATGAAATAAATGATTATCATAAAACTTCAGACAGATTAAAGGGCAAAGTAGCTTTAATTACAGGGGGAGATAGTGGTATAGGAAGGGCTATTTCTATACTATATGCAAAAGAAGGAGCAAAGGTATGTATAATTTATTTAAATGAACATGAAGATGCTAAGGAAACAAAAAGTCTTATTGAAGAAAGAGGAGGAGAGTGTTTGCTCATCTCTGGAGATATTGGTAATGAAGACTTCTGCAAGGAAGCTATAAAAAAAGTAGTACAAAAGTATGGAGTTATAAATATTTTTGTATCAAATTCTGCAGAACAACATGAGTGTCAACAAATTAATGAGATAACTAGTAAGCAATTACATAAAACCTTTGATACAAACTTCTTTGGAGCTTTCTATTTAACAAAAGAAGTACTCTTTCATATGAAGAAGGGGGATTCAATAATATATACAACTTCTGTAACAGCATATGAAGGAAATGAAACTTTAATAGATTATTCTTGTACTAAAGGAGCTTTAACAGCCCTAACTAGAAGTTTATCAAAGTCATTGGCTACAAGAGGAATAAGGGTAAATGCAGTGGCACCAGGTCCAGTATGGACACCACTTATACCATCATCCTTTCATAGTGATAAGGTATCTACTTTCGGCAGTAATACCTTGTTTAAAAGAGCAGGTCAGCCTGTTGAAATTGCAGAGAGCTATGTATTCTTAGCTGGAGAGGGGGCTTCATTTATAACTGGAGAAACTATTCATATAAATGGTGGTCAATTTATAACTAGTTAATAATTTATATAATTAAATTAAGTTACTTAGTTAGACCATGAGTAGATAATGTAATTATTGTCTACTCATTTTATTTTCATGAAATAAATTATAAAAAACATAAAATTAACCCTGTTTAATTTTACATATATGGTATAATAATGAGTTGAGGCAAACTATTAGAGTATATCAAAGTGAAGCCATAATAATGTGAATAATTTTTGGGGGGTAAAATATGAGAAGTATAGCATTTATAGGAGGACTATTGATAGATGGATCAGGAACTGAACCTGTAGAAAATTCCTTAGTTCTTGTTGAAAATAAGAAAATTACTTATGCTGGAGTGATGAAAGAAATAGAAGAGAATTATGAAATAATAGATATATCAGGAAAAACTATTATGCCAGGGCTTATAGATTCTCATCTACATTTTAGCGGAAATAGAACAGATAGTGATACAGAGTGGGTATTAGAGCCTGTGATACAAAAGACAATAGTAGCTGTTGCTCAAGCTAGAGAAGCTTTGGAGAATGGACTAACATCCGTAGGTGAAATTTCTCGTTCTGGAATTCATCTTAGAAATATGATTGAAGAAGGAATAATACCAGGACCACGTATAGTTGCAACAGGTTTAGGATTTTGTAGAACTTCAGGACATGGAGATTCACATAATTTACCATTGAACTATAATGAAGATTCACATCCATGGGCAGAAAGAGTTGATGGACCTTGGGAATTGCGTAAGTCTATCAGAAAACGAATACGTGAAAATCCTGATGCTATAAAAATATGGTCTACTGGAGGAGGTATATGGAGACATGATGCCAAAGCAGCATCTCACTATTGTATGGAGGAAATACAAGCTGTGGTAGATGAATGCAATATGGTTGGATTACCGGTTTGGTCTCATGCTGAAGGTTATGAAGGAGCTTTAAATTCATGTAAGGCAGGAGTTTCTGCTATAATCCATGGTCAGGAATTAAATGAAGAATGTTTAGAAATAATGAAGGAAAAGAATATAAGCTTTTGTCCAACCCTTCAATTCTTCTATCAATGGTTTACAGTGTACGAGCCTCCCTATAGAAAAATTTTAGATGATTATGAGGGAGAGACAGTAGCTGAAAAGGAGCTAAATCGTATAATAAGTAATCTAAGAAATGCAAATAAAAAGGGAATAAGAATAACAGTAGGTTCAGATTCCTTCTGTAGTAGCTTAACTCCCTATGGAGAATATGCAATAACTGAAATGTATACTCTTTGTAAAGCTGGACTTACCAATATGGAGGTAATTTTAGCAGCTACAAAAAATGGAGCAGAAATGCTAAAAATTGATGATATAACAGGCACTTTGGAGTCAGGTAAGTTTGCTGATATTATTGTATTGAATGGAAATCCATTAAAGGATATTCATGATATAAGAAGTGGTAACATGCAGATAATTATGAAGGAAGGTACCTTTGTAAAGAAAAATATAAATTAATAGTTTAAAGAGTTGTCTTAAAATACACTAGATCTTAAATTGATGTTTAAGCATCATTTCCTTAATGAAATGTGAATAAATATCTTAAAGAGTGCAAAATTTTAAGGCGCTTTTCTTTTTTTGAAAAATATAATTACTTAGCTTTATTGAGCAACAAAGCACATTAACCCATTAAGAAATAGTGAAATATAGATATATATGAAGATTGTTATTAATTTATCATTAAAAAGTAATGGATTAAACAAAAATTAATGGAATATTGAGAGAATAAATCAATATATATATATCATATAAAAAATGGGGGGTGAGAATTTGATTAAATACATTCTAAAAAGACTAGGTATAAGTGTAGTAACTATATTTATAGTTATCACTGCGACATTTTTTTTAATGAGATTAATGCCTGGTGGACCTTTTGATGGTGAAAAGCCACTACCACCAGAAATAAAGGCTAGTTTAGAAGCAAAATATGGATTAGATAAATCTTTAGGTGAGCAATATTCTATGTATTTAAAGGACTTGCTTAAGGGGGATCTAGGTCCAAGTATGAGATACAAAGGAAGAGAAGTACAAGAAATAATAGGTTATTCTTTCCCGGCATCTGCTAAACTTGGTGGAGTAGCTGTGGCAATTTCCTTAATTTTTGGAATACTTTTAGGGATAATTGCTGCTCTTAAATATAATAAGTGGCCAGATTCAATATGTATGGTACTTGCTACACTGGGAGTTACATTGCCAAGCTTTGTTATAGCTACATTATTGATGTATGTATTTGGAGTTAAACTAAGCTTAGTTCCAATAACAGGGTTAGATAACTTAAAGAGTTATATTTTACCATCAGTAGCTCTAGCTGGATATTCCATAGCATTTATATCTAGACTTACAAGATCTAAACTTTTAGAAGTTTTGAAATCAGATTATATTAGAACTGCAAAGGCAAAAGGAGTTAATGGTAGAAGAATCATGTTTAAACATGCTCTTAGAAATACATTAATCCCTATAGTAACCTACGTAGGTCCATTGATTGCAGGAATATTAACTGGTAGCTTTGTAGTAGAAAAGATATTTGCTATACCTGGACTTGGAAGAGAGTTTGTAACTACAATAACAAATAGAGATTATACAACTATACTTGGAGTAACTATATTCTATAGTACACTTCTTATACTATGTAATTTAATTGTGGATATTATGTATGTAATTATAGATCCAAGAATTAAATTAGAAAATGTTGAAGCGTAGGAGGTGATGTTATGGAATTTAATGAAGAAATTAATGAAATTTTAGAAAAGGATTTTGTCTTTGTAGATGAAGGTAGTAAACAAAAGGATACAATAAATAGGCCAAGTGTATCTTATTGGAAAGATTCGTGGAGAAAACTTAAAAAAAATAAGTTAGCAATAGTAGGGCTTATCTTTGTTATTCTTATAACTCTAGGAGCTATATTTATTCCTTGGTTTTCTAAACATGATTATACGACAAATAACTTAATGCTTACTAACCAAGGACCGTCTGCAGAGCATTGGTTTGGAACAGATTCACTAGGAAGAGATTTGTTTGTAAGGGTTATGTATGGTGCTAGATATTCTTTAATAATTGGTTTTGTGGCATCTATACTTAATTTGGTTATAGGTATAGTATATGGTGGAATTGCTGGACTTATAGGTGGATGGGTAGATAATATTATGATGAGAATTGTAGATATAATATCTTCTATACCTATGACAATATATGTAATACTATTAATGGTCATTCTTGAAAAAGGTGGTTTATTCAATATTATTGTAGCATTGGCTATTTCTTATTGGATAGGTATGGCTAGAATTGTTAGGGCAGAAATACTTCAGCTTAAACAACAAGAATTTATTTTAGCTGCTAAAACTTTAGGAGCTCAAGGTAAGAGAATACTATTTAAACATCTAATTCCAAATTGTTTAGGTCCAATTATAGTAACTCTTACACTGCAAATACCAACTGCAATATTTTCAGAAGCTTTTTTAAGTTTTATTGGATTAGGATTAGTACCACCACTTGCATCATGGGGAACTTTAGCTAGTGATGCTTTATCTACTTTAAGATTATATCCGTATCAGCTTTTATTTCCGACGTTGGCTATATGTATAACAATTTTTTCATTTAATATGCTTGGTGATGGGCTTAGAGATGCTCTAGATCCAAAGATTAAAAAGTAGGTGGTGGAAGGATGAGTAATTTGTTAGAAGTAAATAATTTAAAAACATCTTTCTATACTCAATTTGGAGAAGTGCAAGCTGTAGGGGGAGTTTCATTTAATCTAGAACATGGTGAGGTTATGGGTATAGTTGGAGAATCTGGTAGTGGAAAAAGTGTTACAATGATGTCTATTATGAGGCTTTTAGATGATAATGGTAAAGTAAAAGAGGGGAAAGTAAGATTTGAAGATAAGGATATAGTATCTATCAGTGAGGAAGATATGTCTACCATAAGAGGGAATGATATATCCATGATTTTCCAAGATCCTATGACTTCTTTGAATCCGCTTATGACTATAGGAAATCAAATTATGGAGCCGCTTAGAATCCATAAGAAGATGACTAAAGAAGAAGCACATAAAAAAGCTGTAGAATTATTACACTTAGTTGGTATACCTAGTCCTGAAAGCAGAATGAAGCAATATCCACATGAGTTTTCTGGGGGTATGAGACAAAGGGTTATGATAGCTATGGCATTAACTTGTAATCCAAAGCTATTGATAGCGGATGAACCAACTACTGCACTAGATGTTACGATACAAGCACAAATTTTAGAGATAATGAAGGATATAAAGGAAAAACTAAATACATCTATAATTCTTATTACACATGATTTGGGAGTTGTTGCAGATATTTGTGATAATGTGAATGTAATGTATGGAGGTCTTATTATAGAGCAAGGAACTGTAAAGGATATATTCTATAATTCTAAACATCCATATACTTGGGGTCTTATGGAAAGTGTTCCTAATCCTAATACCTTGGTAAGAGAAAGACTAAGACCTATAGATGGTCAACCACCAGATTTATTTAAACCTCCAAAGGGATGTCCATTTTATGTTAGATGTAAATATTCTATGGAAGTATGTAAAGAGCATAGACCTAAATATTATGAAATAACTCCAGGACATAAATCTGCTTGTTGGTTAAATGATAATAGGGCACCAAAGGTTGAAACTCCATTGAAGAGGAGGAAGGAAGATGAGTAGCATGGAGAAACTAATAGAAATAAAAAATCTATGTAAATATTTCAATACTAAGAAATCAATTTTTAGTAAGAATAAAGGAATATTAAAGGCTGTTGATGGGGTATCTCTTCAAATAAAAAAAGGAGAGACTTTAGGCCTAGTAGGAGAATCAGGATGTGGTAAAACAACTTTAGGTAGGACTCTATTAAAATTATATAATCCTACTGCTGGAGAGATATTTTATGATAATGAAGAGATTGGTAAGCTAACTAATAAGCAGATGCTATCTTATAGAAAAAAGATGCAGATGATATTTCAAGACCCTTATGCATCACTTAATCCACGGCTAACCGTTGGAGATATTATCGGTGAACCATTAGATATTTATAAAATATGTAAAGGCAAAGAAAGAGAAGAAAAAGTAAAGTATTTTTTAGATAAGGTAGGTCTTGATCAAAATCATTTAAATCGTTATCCACATGAGTTTTCAGGAGGTCAAAGACAAAGAATCGGAATAGCAAGAGCTCTTGCAGTTAATCCAGAGTTTATTGTTTGTGATGAACCTATTTCTGCTCTAGATGTATCCATACAAGCTCAGATAATTAATATGATTGAGGATTTGCAAAATGACTTTGGCCTAACTTACTTGTTTATAGCTCATGATTTATCCATGGTTAAGCATATATCCAATAGAGTTGGAATAATGTACTTAGGAAAACTAGTTGAAATAGCAGAGAGTAATGAGGTATATAGTAAACCAATACATCCCTATACTAATGCATTACTATCTGCAATTCCAATTCCTGATCCGGATGAAGCTAAAAGAAGACAAAGAATAATTTTAGAGGGAGATATTCCATCTCCAATTGATCCCCCACCAGGATGTAGATTTAAATCTAGATGTAAATATGCAAAACAAATCTGTGGTGAAGAGGAGCCAATTTTAAAGGAAGTATCTCCTGGTCATTGCGTAGCTTGTCATTTATTTTAAAATAAATTAATTAATTTAATAAGGAGGTCAATGAATGAAGAAAACTAGAATAATGGCACTGATAATGACTGCAATAATGACAGGTACATTACTTTTAGGATGTACTAAGACTAAAGGAAATGAAGGAGAAAAACCTGGTGATAGCAATACGCCTGTGGTAGAAGAAACAGTAGAACAAAAAATAGTATATAATTTAGGTGCAGATCCTAAAACTATTGATCCACAGCTAAATTCAGCAGTAGATGGTTCAACAATAATTCACAATGCCTTTGAAGGGTTAATGAGAGAGGATGAAAATTCTAAAATAGTACCAGGTACTGCTGAAAAGTATGAAGTATCTGACGATGGAACTGTATATACTTTCCATATAAGGAAGGATGCTAAATGGTCAGATGGAAAACCGGTAGTAGCTGGGGATTTTGAATATGCATGGAAGAGAGCATTAAATCCTAAAGTGGCAGCAGAATATGCATATCAACTTTTCTATATAAAAAATGGAGCTGCATACTATAATCAGGAAAAAGTAGGAGATAAGGTTGCTACAGCAGAGGATGTAGGTGTAAAGGTTATAGATGATAACACTTTAGAAGTAACTCTTGAATCTCCAGTTCCATATTTCTTATCATTGGCAGCTTTTCCAACTTATTTCCCAGTTAGAAAAGACATTATAGAAGGAAATGAAGAAAAATGGACATTAAAACCAGACACATATATATCTAATGGACCATTTAAGATGTCTGAATGGAAAGAAAAAGAAAGTATTACATTTGTAAAAAATGAAAATTATTGGGATGCTAAAAATGTAAAACTTGAAACATTAGAAGTAAGATTAATAGATGATCAAATAACTTATTTAAATGCCTTTAAGAGTGGAGAAATAGATGTAATAGAATCACCACCTCAGGCTGAAATTCCTACATTACTAGATGAAGGAACAGCAAAAATATATCCTTATTTAGGAACGTACTTCTATGTAATAAATGTATCAGACAAAGCTAAGGATGTAGATCCTAAAGCAGCTGAAGCATTAAGCAATCCTAAGTTCAGAAAAGCTTTATCACTAGCTATAGATAGGCAACTAATAGTTGATAAGGTAGCTCAAGGTGGTCAAGCACCAGCAACTAGCTATGTTCCAGCAGGTATTCTTGATTCAATAGGAAAAGAGTTTCAAAAGGATTATTCATCAAAGGGTGCAAATATTGAAGAAGCTAAGAAATTGCTAGAAGAAGCTGGATATCCAAATGGAGAAGGAGCACCAACAATAACATTTACTTTTAATACAGATCAAGGTCATCAAAATATAGCTCAAGCAGTACAAGATATGTGGAAAACAAATCTAGGAATTAATGTAGAGTTGAAAAATGAAGAGTGGGCAGTATTCCAAGATACAAGGAATAATTTCCAATATTCTATGGCTAGACATGGATGGATAGCAGATTATAATGATCCGATGACATTCTTAGATATGTGGACAACTGGTAATGGACAAAATAATGCAGGATATTCAAATAAAGAATATGATAAGTTAATAGCTCAAGCTAAAGTAGAGTTAGATGACGCTAAGAGAACAGAATTATTACACAAAGCAGAAGATATTTTAATGGATGAATCACCAATTATACCACTATACTATTATACCAATGTATTATGTATAGACAAAAATGTTAAAGGAACTTATAAATCACCATTAGGACAAATGGAATTTAGAGATGCTTATGTAGAGTAATTAAATAAATAAAAAGAACTTTAAAATCAAAATGCTATCTCAAAAGAAATTTTGAGATAGCATTTTAAAAGTGCTTTACAAAATAAATTAATTGTGATATTATTTAAAAAAATGAAATGTAGAAAGCGTTGAAGAGAAGAAGTAAAATTAATGTATCTTTACAGAGAATTCCCCATAAGCTGAGAGGTGGAAGAGTAAGTTGATTTGAATAACATCTCTGAGCAGTGCTCCGAAAGATAACAACCAGTAGGCAGTACCGGATCTGCACCCGATATAGTGCTAGAGTATAATCAATTTGCATTAATTGACGTACTTGAAGAGATTGTTATTGTAAAGTAGCAATGAATTAAGGTGGTAACGCGTGAGTAGTACTCTCGTCCTTTTATATTTTTATATAGGGATGAGAGTTTTTTTATTATATATAAATAAAAAAGATAAAGTATGGGCCCATAAAACTTTATCAACTCTTTAACTTTAAACTTGAAATCTAAGGAGGAATTATTATGAAGATAGAAGGGATTGTTATTCCGAAAGGATATAAATCCAATGCCACATTAATAGAAACAGAAGTACACATAAAGAAGATAAAAGATTTTTTTGAAAGGACTTTATCAGAAAGTCTTAGCTTGACTAGAGTTTCAGCTCCACTGTTTGTGGACTCTCAAAGTGGATTAAATGATAATTTAAACGGAGTTGAGAGACCGGTAGTATTTGACTTGCTGGCTACAGGAGAAAATGTTGAAATAGTACACTCCTTAGCAAAATGGAAAAGAATGAGTCTTCATAGATACAACTTCCAAGTTGGAGATGGATTATATACAGATATGAATGCTATAAGAAGAGATGAAGAACTAGACAATTTACATTCAGTTTATGTAGACCAATGGGATTGGGAAAAGGTAATAAAAAAAGAAGATAGAAATGAAGAATATTTAAAAGATATTGTAAGAAAAATCTATAAGGTATTTAAGAAAACTCAAGAATTTGTTGATAAAAATTTAATGAAGGTAGAAAATCCTTTACCAAATGAAATACATTTTATAACTACTCAGGAGCTAGAAGACATTTATCCAAACTTTACTTCTAAGGAAAGAGAAGATGAAATTTGTAGGGAGTTTGGCGCTGTATTTATAATGAAAATAGGTGGAGCGTTAAAATCGGGAGAAAAGCATGATGGTAGGAGTCCGGATTATGATGATTGGAATTTAAATGGAGATATATTATTTTGGTATCCTTTATTAGATAGGGCTGTAGAACTTTCATCAATGGGAATAAGAGTAGATGAAAAAGCCCTTGATTATCAATTAACAGTATCAGGTAATGATAACAGAAGACGTCTAGATTTTCATAAGAGATTATTAGCAGGAGAACTTCCATATACAATTGGAGGAGGAATAGGTCAATCAAGAATATG
Organism: Clostridium sp. UBA5712; assembly: GCF_002419845.1. Taxonomy (NCBI): domain Bacteria; kingdom Bacillati; phylum Bacillota; class Clostridia; order Eubacteriales; family Clostridiaceae; genus Clostridium; species Clostridium sp. UBA5712. The sequence continues at coordinate 282,986 of NZ_DIGW01000014.1, forward strand.
CATGTTTTTTTTAAACAAAGCTCATATTGGTGAAGTTCAAGCTACTACATGGGATGAAAAAAATATAAAAATTTGTAAGGAAAATAATATAAATTTACTTTAATTCATAAGTGGATTTGTATATTTAATTTTTATATGATGAAGAAATGAATCATAATAAATTTAATTATTAAAGTGTGTTTTAATTTAAAAAATAGTTAAAAGTGAGGCTATCTTAGAATGTTTTTTATTATTCTAAGATAGCCTCACATATTAATATGTAAATTAGTTAGATTTATACTAACAATAATTTTATATATTTAATTATTAAATTAAATATATAAAATGACAAAAAACACTAGCCATATATATGGAAGTGTGGTAATATAAATTCTATGTTAAAAGTACAGACTACCCCATATTATTTATGGGGTAGTTCTTATTATACAAATGTAGAGATTAAAAGTCAATAGTAAATTAATAAAATATAAAAATAAATTGTATGGGAGAAGATAACATGAATAGTAAGTATATTTTTGTAACAGGTGGAGTAGTTTCATCCTTAGGAAAGGGTATTACAGCAGCATCTTTAGGTAGACTTTTAAAAAATAGGGGATTAAATGTTACAATACAGAAGTTTGATCCATACCTAAATGTAGATCCAGGAACAATGAGTCCATATCAACATGGAGAAGTATTTGTTACTGATGATGGTGCTGAAACTGATTTAGATTTAGGACATTACGAAAGATTTATTGACGAAAATTTGAGCAAAAGTAGCAATGTTACTACTGGTAAAATTTATTGGTCAGTCATATCTAAAGAAAGAAGAGGAGAGTATTTAGGTGGAACTGTTCAAGTAATACCTCATATAACTAATGAGATAAAAGAAAGAATATGTAGGGTAACAAAGGAAAAGGCAGTAGATGTGGTAATAACTGAAATTGGTGGTACTGTAGGAGATATTGAATCCTTACCATTTTTGGAAGCTATAAGACAAATTCAGTATGAAGTAGGTAAGGAAAATGTGTGTTTTATACATGTGACTTTAGTACCTTATCTAGGAAAAGCTGGTGAATTAAAAACAAAGCCAACTCAACATTCGGTTAAAGAATTAAGAAGTATAGGAATTCAACCAGACCTAATAGTTTGTAGAGCTGAAAAGGAAATATCAGATGAATTGAAGGCAAAAATAGGTTTGTTTTGTAATTTAGAAGGTAAAAATGTAATACAAAATCTAGATGCAGAGCACTTATATGAAGTACCTTTAATGTTACATAAGGAAGGTCTAGATAGGTTAGTATGTGAAAGATTAAATTTAGAATGTACGGATATTGATAATTCACAATGGATTAATATGGTTAATAAAATTAAAAATTTAAATGAGAAAATTAAGATTGCTTTAGTTGGTAAATATGTAGAACTACATGATGCGTATATCTCTGTAGTTGAGGCTTTAAGTCATGGTGGATATGCTAATGATTGCATAATAGAAATGAAATGGATAAATGCAGAAGAGGTAGCAAGATATAATTCGGATGAAATTTTTTCTGATGTGAATGGGATATTAGTACCAGGGGGATTTGGAGATAGAGGAATAGAAGGCAAGATTGAAGCTATAAGGTGGGCAAGGGAGAATAAAAAACCTTTATTTGGGATATGTTTAGGTATGCAATGTTCAGTTATAGAATTTGCTAGAAATGTACTTGGATATGAAGGAGCTAATAGCTCTGAGATTGACCCAAATACAAAATATCCAGTAATAGATTTAATGGCAGATCAACAAGAAATTGAAAACTTAGGTGGTACTATGAGACTTGGTTTATATCCATGTAAACTAGACAAAAATTCAATAGTGGCTAGTGAATATGATGAAATATTGGTAAATGAAAGACATAGACATAGGTATGAATTTAATAATAAGTTTAGAGAAGAATTAGTAGAGAAAGGTATGAATATTACTGGGACAAGCCCCGATGATAGATTGGTAGAAATTGTTGAAATAAAAGATCATCCGTGGTATGTATCAGTGCAATTTCATCCAGAATTGAAATCAAGACCTAATAATCCTCATCCTTTATTCAAAGGATTTATAAGAGCTGCAATTAGAGATAAGGAAAGTAAATAATATAAATAATAAAAGAAGCATTTTTCTAGAATATTAACTGATATCTATAAATTTGATAGCAGTTCAATAGAAAGATGCCTTTTATTATTTATTTAAAGAGCTTTAATAAGTATAAAACCATACATATACAAGCATAATAGGATTATGATTTATTTGTTACTATTCAATTGAGAATAATTATCAAAAACTATTGACAATACCGCGAAGATCCGATATTATTTAATTGAGAATAATTTTCAATTAAGGAGGATGTGTTATGAAAATAGTTTATTGGTCAGGTACAGGTAATACAGAGAAAATGGCAGAATTAATTGCTAAAGGAATCAGAGAAGAAGGAAAAAATGCAGAAGTAATCAATGTTGCTAATGCTAACAGTAGCATCTTTGATGATGAAAATATAATAGTATTAGGATGCCCATCTATGGGAGATGAAGTATTAGAAGAATCTGAGTTTGAACCTTTTATTGAAGAGATATCTTCAAAAATATCTAAAAAGAAAGTTGTTTTATTTGGATCCTATGGTTGGGGAGATGGAAAGTGGATGAGAGATTGGGAAGATAGAATGCTTTCTTATGGATGTGAAATAAAAGAGGACTGTTTAATAATTTGTGGCGAACCAGAAGATGAAGATGAATGTATAAATTTTGGTAAAAAAATAACACTTTTATAGGTAGGTAATGAAAATGACATGTTTAGAATTTTATAATAAGTTAGAATCTATGAATGGTGAAGAATATATTAAAAACTTTTTAATTTATAATACTTCATTGGTGATTGCAAAGGTTAAACCAGCTGCTACTATTACTTTTAAAAAATATAATAGAAATTTATATAGCAACTGGGGTTCAATGGGAAAAGCGTTTATTCAAAGTATAGGTCTTGACTTTATAGAACTAAGAGAATCTGATGATTCAATTGTAGTATTAATTTATAATCAGCGTTTACTTGAAAAATATATAGGGAAAGAAGAAAATAAAGAGTTTTTAATAGGTCTAGGCTATTCAGAAAATGGAACTATTATAGAATATTTAAATGTGTTAAAAAATAGATATAAAGAATTTAACTGTCCACATGAATTAGGTATTTTTTTAGGAATACCAATTAATGACGTGAAAGATTTTATTAACTGTAATGATAAGAAGTGTTTATTGTGTGGATATTGGAAAGTGTATAATGACTGTATTTCAGCTCAAAGAATTTTTCAATCTTATGATCAGGTTAAGGAATATACAGTAAATTCTATATTTAAAGGAATTGAAGGAAGTACTTTAGTGCAAAGTATAGAAAATAATTTTAGTTTTTATGGGTAAGGCAAAAGTAGCGATGAATAAAAAAACAGAGTGTGTAAACTCTGTTTTTTTATTTAAATGTTTAAGCAAGGCCTAGAATTCGAACTAGAGTTGTTATCGTAAAACAAATTACAATACCTGTTATGGTAGGAATTGCAAAGGAAATGGCGGTCCATTTAAAGCTTTGAGTTTCCTTTTTTATAGTTAAACAAGTTGTACTACATGGCCAGTGCATTAAAGAAAATAACATTACATTTAATGCTGTGAGCCATGTCCAACCATTTGAAGTTAGAAGTTGTCTTAGTTGAATTAAACTATCAAATTCCAATAAACTTCCAGTGGCTGTATAACTCATAATAATAATAGGAATTACAATTTCATTAGCAGGAAAACCAAGTATAAATGCCATTAATATATAACCATCTAAGCCTATTAAATTGGCGAAGGGATTTAAAAAATTAGCACAATGAGCTAGTAGACTAAAGTTTCCAATTGTAATATTAGCCATTATCCAAATAACTAATCCAGCAGGTGCTGCTACAACAACTGCTCTACCTAAAACGAATAGAGTTCTATCCAATATAGAGCGGATTATTATTTTCCCCACTTGTGGTTTTCTATAAGGGGGAAGTTCTAGAGTAAAGGATGATGGTACTCCTTTAAGTATAGTTTTAGATAGAATTTTGGATATCATTAGGGTCATAAATACTCCTAATAGGATTACACATGTTAGAATTAATGAAGATATAATAGATTGTGATGGTCCAACAAAAGTGCCAGCAAAGAACATGGTGATTATAGCAATTAAAGTTGGAAAACGTCCATTACAAGGTACAAAATTATTTGTAATAATTGCAATTAGCCTTTCTCGAGGGGAGTCTATAATTCTGCATCCAATTATTCCTGCTGCATTACAGCCAAATCCCATGCACATAGTAAGAGCTTGTTTTCCGCATGCACAGCTTTTTTTAAAGAAGTTATCTAAATTAAACGCTATTCTAGGTAAATATCCTAAATCTTCAAGAAGTGTGAATAATGGGAAAAAAATAGCCATTGGAGGAAGCATTACAGCAATAACCCAGGCTAAGGTTCTGTAAATTCCTTTTATTAGAACACCTTCTAGCCACCAGGGTGCACCTAAACCTAGTAAAAATACACTAAGTCTATCTTCAATCCAGAAGAGTGAAGTAGATAAAAGGGATGAAGGGTAATTAGCACCTGTAATTGTTATCCAAAAAACAACACATAAAAGTAAAATCATTATAGGTATTCCATATATTTTAGATGTAAGAATTCTATCAATTTTTCTATCAGTAATATTATATTTATAATTCTCTTTTGTAACTACTTTCATGCTGATTTTTTCGGCTTTACTTACTAAAGTAGTTACTAATATATCCCTAAAATGTTCTCCCGTTATGTTATAAGTAGTTAAAAGATTAGTTGCTTCTATTATCTTTATTTTAATTATTTCATTATTTAGCATGTTAATATTTAAATATTTATTCAAGGATTGAATTAGACTAGGGTCATTTTCTAATAATTTTAAAGAAATCCATCTAGGGTTAATTTTAGAAGCTATATTTTTTAGAGCTATTTTTACTTCTGGTTCTATTAGTGAGATAGAATCTTCTAAAACTTTATCATACTTAATTTTAATAGGATTTATAGGCACTTCATTATTTGTGAGATTATATACTATATCCATTAATTCTTTAAGACCATATCCTGTGGTAGCGCTAGTACCTACAGTAGGAACACCGAGAAGTAAGGAAAGTTTTGTTAAGTCTACATTAATTCCTTTTCTTTTAGCTTCATCTAGTAGGTTTACACATATTACTACATTGTTAGTTATTTCTATAGTTTGAAGTGCTAAGTTTAAGTTTCTTTCTAGACAAGTAGCATCAAGGATAACTATAGTGGCATCAGGATTACCGAAACAGATAAAGTCTCTAGCAACCTCTTCTTCTACAGAGTTAGCCATAAGAGAGTAGGTTCCAGGTATATCAACTAGTATAAAGGATTTATCCTTGTGAGTATATCTTCCTTGTGCATTGGATACTGTCTTTCCAGGCCAATTTCCAGTGTGTTGGTTAAGTCCAGTTAAGCTATTAAAAATTGTGCTCTTGCCTACATTGGGATTACCAGCTAGAGCAATTATTTTATCTGAGGGGGAAGCACGATCTATATTAAGTTCTTTTTCTAAAGCGCTAACTCCGGTAGATTGATTAGTTAATCCCATTAAAAAACCTCCTATAATAAATTATTGTATTATTTAATCTTATATAATTATGAAAAGTTTAGGGTAAGCATAGATTGTGTTACATAATGTCTAGTAATAGGCTTCAGATGAAGTTACTATTCTATCTGAAGCCTATAATGTTTTGCAAATAAGAATAAAACTAATATATTTTTATTCTTATAATGAAATGCTTTAGTAGGCTTACCACATTAAAGTGCTTCAACTAATATGTTAGAAGCATCTTCTTTACGAATTGCAATTACTGCTCCACGAATTAAATAAGCTACAGGATCACCAGAAGGACTTTGATTAAGAACTTCTATTTCTGTATTGGATATAAGTCCAAGATCAAGCATTCTGCGTCTTATAGATCCACTAGAGGTAAGAGTTTTTACTTTGCATTTTTTGCCCATAGATAAATCTGTTAAGGGTAATATTCTAGATGACTCTATATAAACATTTGAATTTTTATTCATACTGTTAATCTCCTTTTAAACTTTTTGTATTTATAATTAATTAAGTAAGTTATAGTACTTCTAATTATTTTTAATTAATCATATATTTAACTAGTTAGAGTAGGGAAAAAATCTTTCCCTACTCTAACATATGATTATTTATATATTCATGATACTATTTTAAAAATACTATTTTAAAAATAAAGTAGAAATATTTAATAGTTTTTAATTATTTATATTTTAGTGTTTATAATCTAAATAAATATGTAATAGAAATGGAAGGTTGAAAATTTGTTAAGGAACAAAATATAATTTATAGAATATGGAGGATAAAGTAAGTGGATAAAAAATTTTATACAGTTAGAGCATATGAACAGAAGCTATTTGATGATAGATTAATCACTGCATCCATGGAAGATTATGTAGAGATGCTTTATAGATGCACTATGGAAGGGGAGGATTATATAAGACTTAATAAGCTGTCTGCAATGCTAAATGTTAGGGATTCTTCAGCCTCCAAGATGATGCAGAAGCTCGGTAAGCTAGGTTTGATTGATTATGAAAAGTATGGAATTATAAGACTTACTGCTCTTGGTATAAAGGTAGGTAAATATCTTTTATGCAGACATAATACAATAGAAAAGTTTTTGAAATTTTTAGGCTCTGATAGTGATATACTCATAGAAACAGAGTTAATTGAGCATGTGGTAGGTAGTGATACTGTAGAGAATTTAAATATATTTAATTGCTTTATAGAAGATAATAAAAATATTTTAGATGAGTATAGAACATTTAGAGAAAAGTACTATAAGAATGAAGATATTGAGGAAATATAAAAAAGCTACCTAAACGCTATAGCTTTAAGGTAGCTTTGTAAAGTTTATCTAATTTTATATTTTAAGATTTAGGAAGTTTAATTATTACCTTAAATAAGTCTCCGTCACATTTCACTTTAAGAGTACCTTTATGGAGTTCTACTATAGTTTTAGAAATAGCAAGGCCTAAACCAGAACCATCTATTGTAGAATTTCTAGATTTATCGCCTCTAACAAATCGTTCAAGAATATCATCTTCATTAAAATCTAAATCATATTTTGATATATTTTTTACTATTATCTCACATTCTTTTTCACATTCAATAACTTCAAGATAAATTCTAGAGTTTTCAAGTGAATATTTTATAGCATTGCATATTAAGTTATCCATAACTCTTGAAATTCTAGCACCATCTAGGTGTAGGTGACAATCTTTATTTCCAATTACTTTAAAGGTAAGACTCTTATTTTCACCTAAAAAGCTTAGTTCTCCTAGACTCTGATGAATTAGTTCTACAATATCTACATCGCTTTTATTTAAAATAATTTGTCCAGAGTTCATTTTTGACATTTCAAATAAGTCTTCAACAAGCTTTTTAAGTTTAGTTGATTTATTATCTAGAATGGTAACATAATCCTTTATTTCGCTTTTATCAAGGGATTCATCTTTAAGTATATCTACATAATTTACTATGGAAGTTAATGGGGTTTTTAAATCGTGGGATACATTAGTTATAAGTTCAGTTTTTAACTTCTCACTTCGAATTCCTTCTTCAACTTTCTTGTTATAGCTTACCTTTAAATTGTTTATTTCCATTGCTAAGTTGGATAAATTACCAAGATTTTTAGCATTTATATCTACATCCATATCTCCATCTTCAATTTTTTTAAGATATTTGATTAAATTATTCTTATTATTTATGCTCTCTAAATATCTAACACATGTACTTGCTATAATTATAAAAAAAGTTGATTTTATAAGGAAACTATTAAGATTCCTGTTGAAGTAAAAAAAGTAATCATTAGAATTAAACACATAGGATAGTGGAAAATACATTACCCAAAATATAAAAAGTCCTAATAGTGTAGTATCGAAAAATAAGTTTTTAAATACATCCTTAATACTTACAAAAAAAATATTAATAGATTTTATTAGCCTAAAAATAAGTAAATTGTTAAAATTACGTATATATTTTTTTATTCCAAAAATTTTAATACAGAAAAATTGTTTAGTTAACAAAATCATAAATATAATTAATAGAGGAATAGAAAAATAAAATCTAAGTCTTATGAAGTTTGCCATACTACTATATTTAGCACCACGAATAAAGTAAAGTTCCTCTAATTCAGCATTAGGAGAGGTATATGCACCATTGTAGTAACCTCTTGGAGCTGAATAATGGGATAAATTATTAGAACTATAAACTACCACATCATCTTCTTTAGATAATTTTATTAATGCATCTTTAGGTGGAAGTTCATTGAATGGATAATCTGAAAACCAATTTCTATTAGAAAACCACCTATTATTAGTTTTATCAATCAGTAAAACTCCAATATCACCAATAAGAGAAGTTTCTAAGGAGTTTTGTATAACTTTTGCATCATTATCAGTTTTACAATAGAGAATTTTTGAAAATCCTTCTGTAACACTTAGTAAATTTTCTCTGAAATTGATGACATCATTTTGTAACATCTCATTCTTAAAAGTTTTTTCGTTAATAATAGCAGTTCCATAAAAACTATATCTATTGGTATAATTATCATAATCAGATAGAGTTATTTGAAGAAATTTTGGAAGAACAGTTATACCTATAATAAAAACTATCAGTATTTCAATTAAATTTATATTTTCGTTAGAGGCATTAATCCATTTTTTAATTAATTTTTTAATAGTAGAAGTCAAGGTTTAACCCTCCTTTAACTAGGATTTTCAATTTTATATCCAACTCCCCAGACAACTTTTATATATTCTGGATCTTTAGAATTAATTTCAATTTTTTCACGCATTCTTCTAATGTGAACAGTTACTGTATTCTCGCTATGGTAAAATGGAGCTTTCCATACATTTTCATATATTTCTTTTATAGAAAAAACTTTACCGTTATTAGAAGCTAGTAATAGTAATATTCCATATTCTGTAGCTGTCAGTTTTACAGGCTCATCCCTTAGGGTTACAGATTTTAGGGTTGTATCAATAATTAAGTCTTTAATTATAATTTTATCTTTTAAATTTACATTTTCTATATCAAGAGGTTTTTCATATCTTCTTAGTTGAGATTTAACCCTAGCTATAAGTTCAAGATGATTAAAAGGTTTAGTTATATAATCATCAGCACCACTATTTAATCCAATAATCTTATCAAGATTTTCAGATTTAGCAGACAGAATTATTATAGGTATATTTCTATTTTCTCTAATTCTTAAACATGTCTTTATACCATCAAGTTTTGGCATCATTACATCTAATAATATTAAATGAATCTTTTCTTCTTCTAAAATTTGAAGAGCTTCAATTCCATCGTAAGCCTTTAACACGTTTAAGCCTTCACGCTTTAAATATATTTCTATAGCATTACATATTTCAACTTCATCATCTACTACTAAAATATTGAAATTTGACATACTATTGAGCACCACCTTTTATTTTTAAACATTTTTTATGATTTACAATTAATATTTTACAACATAAATACACAAAAAGTATTAAAACTTTATTACTAATTATAATAACTATAATTTTAACTAAAAAAAGAATAACTCATAGATAATTTTAACTTAATAAATTATCTATAAGTTACATTGAAGTTGATAATAAAAACATATATATGAGATTAAATTTATATAGTGATATTTAATAATTATATAGCCCAATTACCATTTACAAATATAGGGGATTTTGAACCATCAAAGCCAATTCCAGTAATATTTAAATCAGAGGTTCCTATCATGAAGTCAACATGAGTCAAAGAGTCATTGCCGCCTAGAGCTAACACTTCTTCAGTAGTTTTGTTTGATCCATCTTTCACACATAAGTTATATGCTTTACCTAAGGCTAAGTGACATGAAGCATTTTCGTCATATAGAGTGTTAAAGAAAACTATATTGGAATTTGAAATAGGAGAGTTAAATGGAACTAAAGCAACTTCTCCAAGGAAATGAGATCCTTCATCAGTTTCAATTAATGACTTTAAGGACTCATAGCCTTCTTTAGCTTCAAAATCAACAACTCTACCATCTTTAAAGGTAAGAGAGAAGTTATTAATTAGGTTGCCACCATAGTTTAGAGGTTTTGAGCTAAAGACCTTACCATTAACTCCTGTTTTCTTTGGCATTGAAAAGATTTCTTCTGTAGGCATATTTGCAATAAATTCTATTCCCTCTGGAGTGTATTCTGCACCACCTATCCATAGGTGATTATCCACAAGCTCTAAATTTAAGTCTGTACCTAGAGAGTTGGTGTAGTGAAGATATTTAAAATTTTTCTCATTAAGGTAGTTTATTTTTTTAATTAAATTTTTCTTGTGATCCTCCCAAGCTTTAACTGGATTTTCTTGATCCACACGTACTATATTAAATATGTTTCCCCATAGTTTATTTATTGCTTCATCCTCAGAAAGATTAGGGAATACTTTAGTTGCCCAACCTTTAGTTGGTAGAGCTATTATAGACCAAGAATTTTTATTACTCATAAGTCTTTCGCTAAATTCTCTTGTAGCTATGCTAGAGGATTTTTGTGAAGCTACAATTTTTTTAGGATCTACATCTTTTAGTAGTTCAGGATTTGATGCACTTATACTTAAAAAGCAAGCTCCATCTTTAGCATAGGTGAGCATGGATTCTTTCATCCAATCTGGATATGATTCAAAAACATCTATAGGGGAGTTGAGATATTTGAGTTTAGCACATTCTTCATCACTCCAATGAACAACAACTTCTTTTGCGCCAATTTTATAGGCCTCGTCAACAATCATTCTCGTGAAATTAACGCATTCTACAGGTGATTTTATAACAAGAATTTGATTAGGTTGTACGTTTACACCGATTGATACACTAAGTTTTGCATATTTTTTTAATAACTCATCATTTATTTTCATATACTCAGATCATCTCCTTAATAATTGCGTAATAATTTTAAATTATTCTAATAAAGTAAATTATTAATTATTTTTATTATATATGTAAAACTATTAAATTTCTATACAAAATTATTTTATAGTATAGGTTTTTATGTTAAAAAGATATTATAAATATAATTTTGAAATATTTACATTTATTTTTCATAATTATTATAAATCACTAAAAATCAGCATAAAAATAAGTATAACATATTTTAGGAGGATATATGGATAAATTAATTTATTTAAATCATCTTGCAAAAGTATTTTCTAATAATTTTCATTTAGAAATAAATAAGAGCCTAATGAATAAAAGGATAGATATTTATGGAATTTGGAATATGAAATTTGGAAGAAGCTTTATTTCTGAAAATAAAATAATTGATGAATATGAGTGTAATGAACATTGTTTGGTAGTCAGTGAAGATAGAGTTGATGAGGAATTTTTAGATGATTTTATAAATTATCTTAAGAAATGCACGGTAAGTATAGTTAATCCACACAAGAATCATAAAACTACCTACATAACTGGAATACTTGTGACTAAAAACATAAATGATGAAGATATTATGAGAAAAATTAAAAGATTTAATTATACTAAGAATTATAGAATGAGTTTTTATGGATGGAGTATTTTAAGGCTTATTGTAGTAGATTTGAATAACGGTGAAATATATCATAATAAAATATCTAAAGATATAATTGACAGGTTATCCTTTGATAAGGTTAATATAAATTAATCTATAATCGGCATTTTCTTTGTTTAATATAACTTAGTTAAAAATAAGGTTTATAATTTTATGACCTTGTTTTAAATATAAAGGGGGTTTTGGTATGAATTCATTAGCTTTATTATTAATTTGCATAGCTATATTCATTGTAGCCTATGTGACTTATGGAGCCTTTCTTGCTAAAAAATTTGGGATTGATCCCAAAAGAAAAACTCCAGCACATACACTAAGGGATGATGTAGACTATTGTCCAACAAATTCAAAGGTATTACTTGGACACCATTTTTCATCTATAGCTGGAGCAGGTCCAATCACAGGACCTATCCAAGCGGCTATATTTGGATGGTTACCTGTATTATTGTGGATAATCATAGGAAGTATCTTTATAGGCGGAGTTCATGATTTTGGATCATTAGTTGCATCTGTAAGGCATGATGGGAAAACAATAGGTGAAGTTATTAAAGTAAACATTGGAGAGAAAGGAAAAAAATTATTTAATATATTTGGATGGGTCACAATTGTATTGGTAGTAGCAGCTTTTACAGATATTTGTGCATCTACCTTTGCTTATGATCCTGCTATTCCAGAAAATTTGATGGGAGCTCAAGCTGGAACAGCATCTATGCTATTTATTGTATTAGCAGTGATTTTTGGATTTAGTGTGTTCAAAAAAGGTGCTAAGTTATCAGTAGCTTCAGTAATAGGGATAGTGCTATTATTATTTTGTATTTATATAGGATATATATTTCCAATTATTAAGTTGTCAAAGCTTGGATGGCAAATATTATTACTAATATATATTTTCTTAGCATCTACATTACCTGTTTGGTTATTATTACAACCAAGAGATTATTTATGCTCATTCCTACTATACGGAATCATTATAGGTGCTCTGCTTGGAATAGTAATAAAAAGACCTGCTATGGAATTAGCTGCTTTTAATGGTTTTAATATGGGTGGAAAAACTCTATTCCCATTCTTGTTTGTAACTGTTGCTTGTGGTGCTATTTCAGGTTTCCATTCTCTTGTGAGCTCAAGCACCACATCTAAACAGATTGATAGAGAAGAGCCGGATGCTAAACTTATAGGATATGGTTCTATGTTAATTGAAGGTATAGTAGCTGTTATAGCTCTCATAGCTGTAGGCTATGTAACCAAAGCAGAAGGTACACCTGCTGTTATATTTGCAAATGGTGTTGCTAATTTTATGAGTGGATTCGGAATACCTCAACAAGTAGGTATAGTGTTTGTTACTTTGTGCTTTTCAGCTTTTGCTCTTACAAGCTTAGATACAGCTACTAGGATTGGAAGATATATTTTACAAGAGTTATGTGAGGGAAAAGGTGGTAAAAAGAATATTATAAGCAAAAACATGTATGTATCAACTGGAATAACTGTTTTAGCTTCCTTTGGTTTAATCCTTTATGGATATAATAAGATATGGCCAATATTCGGATCCGCTAATCAACTTTTAGCAGCTCTTGCACTTTTAGCAATAACAGCATGGCTTACTAAGAGTGGAAAGAAAGCTTTAGTTACAATTATACCCATGGTATTAATGTTTATTGTAACATTATCTGCTTTAGGTCTATTAATTAAAGATTATATTTTCTCATCAACTCCCAATTATATATTAGGTATAATTGCACTAATACTATTTATTCTTGCTATAGTCTTAATAATAGAAGCGTATAACACATTAATACGAAATAATAATTCAAAGAAAAATGTTAATAAGACTATATTAAAGTAGTTAGCATATTTTATAGAAAATAAAAAGTAATATCTACAGTAAAAGAGCCTATTTATGAATTAATTAATAGACTCTTTTATTATGGTATAATAGAATATTTATTATGTAATGATATACATATATAATAAAATTTTGTTGTGAAATTACGTAAGAGTTGCATAAGAGTATTTCATCTGGAGAATATTTATGTTATAAATAAATATGAATAATGAATTTAATAGGATATATATAACGACAAATTACTAACACAATTCATTAATGGAATGAATAAGTTTACAATGGATTTATCCGATGACTACCAGTTCTAGTACTCCCTCTTTTTAAAAGTGAGAGTTAAGAGTTGGTATGTCCCTGGATAACGATTTCTAAGCTTCGGAGAAGCTAAGAAATCAGTTTATTTAAGGTATAAAAGTTTTTCAAATATAAGGAGGTGAACTTTAGTAAGTACAGTACTTATTGGTACAAACTTCTAAAGTTATTTATGTTTAAGGAACATATAGATGAAAATAAAGAGCAGATTATAAAAGATTTGATAGAATTAGTAAAAATAAGAAGTGTAGCTTCTCATAAAAAGCCTAATATGCCTTTCGGGGAAGAAGTTCACAAGAGTCTTAGGTTTGTGTTAGACAAAGCTAAAGATATGGGATTTAAAAGTCAAAGCTTTTGCGGATACTGTGGTCAAGTAGATGCTGGATGTGGTGATTATACAATTGGTGTTTTATGTCATGTAGATGTGAACGAAGAAGGAGCAGGGTGGACAAAACCCCCATTTTCAGGAGAAATTTATGATGGTAAGATATATGGACGAGGTATTGTAAAGGCAAAGGCACCTTTAATAGCTTGTCTATACGCTATGAAATTCTTAAAGGATGAAGATTTAATTCCAGAAGGAAAAAAAATTAGAATGATTGTGGGGGCAGATAAGGAGACTGGAATAAAAAGCATAAATTATTATAAGGAATATGAAGTAGCTCCAGATATAGGGTTTACCCCAGACGGTGTATTTCCTGTTATATATGGAGAAAAGGGTATAATGAATTTTGATCTTCATATGGAATTTTCAGGTGGCTTTGATGCGCCTATCAATATAGTACAAATAGTTGGAGGACAAAGTATAGATACTGTACCGTCTAAAATTAGTATTATACTTAGTTGTGAAGATATATTTAAAGATAAAATTGAAACGGAGCTAAAAAGGTTTTCAAAACTTCAAAACATAAAATATAAAACTATAAGTCAAAATAAACTTATGAATATAGAATTTATAGGTAAGGAAGCTGATAGTAACAACCCGGATAAAGGAGTAAATGCCATATCCTATGGACTTAAGTTTCTTGAGAATTTTGAGGAATTTATTGATAAAAGAGAATTTGTTCATGAATATAATAGATTAATTTCTACTTCATACAATGGAGAAAAAATAAATTGTAAATTACAAGATGAAGATTCTGGTAACTTTACTTTTAATGTGAGCACCATAAATTTAACTAGTGATAGAGTTGATATAAAGGTTAATATCAACTATCCTATATCATATGTATATAGTGATGTATTAGAATTAGTTAAAGATGGTTTTAAGTATTCTTCTCTTGAAATAAAAAATCTAAGTCACCTAAGGTCAGTTTCCTTTTCTAAGGATAGCTTTGTAGTAAAAAAACTTATGAAGGCTTATAGAGAAGTTACTGGTGATGAAGAATCACAGCCTTACGTAAGTTCAAAAGGAACCTATGCAAGAGTCTTGAGTAACCTGGTATCCTTTGGACCTATACTTCCTAAAAATAAGGGGTTAAATTATGCAGTTGATGAGTTTATTACTTTGGATGAATTTATGGATTTAGTAGAAATATATGCTATGGCTATATATGAACTATTGAAATAAAATTTAAAATTGTTGAAAGGGGTGGAGGATATTAAGAAAAAAAACATACTATTGCTTATAACTATTTTCTGGATTAGCTTTATATTTTATATGTCATCTCAACCGGCGGTGGAATCTTCAAGTTCTAGCTCTAAAATAGTAAATGTTATATTAAGTACTTTAAAATTAGATGAATCTAAGGGGGAAGTATTGACTGTGATAGTTAGGAAGGGAGCTCATTTTACAGAATATTTCATTTTGGGTGGTTTAGTTACAATCACCTGTGGAGCTTTCAATAAAAAGAAAAATAACTCTTTTATTCTATTATCTTGTATATTAGTGGCTTTAAGCGATGAGTTTTTGCAGAGTTTTATTATAGGTAGGAGCTCTGAAGTAAGAGATGTACTAATTGATTTTAGTGGTGTAGTTACATTCTTTATAGTAAATTATATGGCTACCCATATAAAAATAGTGAAAAGAGGACAATTTTATGAATAAGTTTAAATTATACCATATGTTTGTGTACATAGGATGGTTTGCTATTATATATTATTGTATTTTAAAGATATTTAACTTCCATATAGCCTTTGCAGGGTTCTGGCTAATAGTAGCTATATTGAGTTATATAACTCATTGGATTTTAAAAAATAACCTTACAGAAAATTCCTCAGGAAAAGTATTAACTGTAATTGTTTCTATAGGTCTTATAATTTTTTGTGTATTAGAAGGATTAATTATATATACTGGCACTATTGAGGATGACCGTATTACAGATTATGTTTTAGTATTAGGAGCTGGAATAAATAAGGAACAAATATCTAAATCTTTACGTTTTAGACTAGATAAAGCTATAGAATATAATAAAATCCATGATAATATACCTATTATAGTTAGTGGCGGCATGGGTAAAGATGAGGATATCACTGAAGCTTTTGCTATGAAGAGATATTTAGTAAGTAATGGAGTAGATGAGAATAATATTATAATGGAAGAAAAGTCTACTAATACCTATGAGAATTTTAAGTTTTCAAAAGTAATAATGGAAAATAAAAGTAAAGAAAAGGACAATATAAGTGTTACCTTAATAACCAATAGATTCCACATGTTTAGAGCTAAGTACATAGGAATTAATACGGGATTAAAGATATATTGTTATAGTGCTAAAAATGAAATAATTACATCATTGAATTTTTATGTGAGAGAAAGTTTTGCTTATGTAAAGGAGTTAATTTATCATTATATAAAATAAAGTTAAACAGTACTGTATGTTGATTTTATTATTGAAAAATATTAACGTAATTAATTTAATAATATGTATATTAGGATCTATAGGAGGCGATTTATATGTATATAGGAATAGATTTAGGGGGAACTAACGTAGGAATTGGTATTGTGGATAGTGATAATAAGTTAATATACAAAGATTCAATTCCTACTAAAAGGGAAAACGGATTCAATGACATTATTGAAGATATAATAGCATTGATTTCTAAGACTATAAATGTTAATAATATACCTAAATCTCATATACAGGGTATAGGAATAGGTATACCTGGAATAGTGGATCCTAAAAGCCAAATCATAATTGATTGTGTAAATCTCAGGTGGAATAATGTAGATATCAAGAGTGCTATTGAGGAGAAATTAAGTATTCCGGTTTTCGTAGGTAATGATGCTACTGTAGCTGGAGTAGCTGAATTGGTAGTTGGAGCTATGAAAGGCTATCATACGGGAGTTTTACTAACCTTAGGAACCGGTATTGGTGGAGGCATAATAATTAATGGACATGTATATGATGGGTTCCACGGAATAGGCTCTGAAATTGGGCATATGATAGTGGGAGAAAATTATTATGATTGCAATTGTGGGAGAAATGGATGTTTAGAAACCTTTTCCTCATCTACAGCTATAATAAAGCATGCAAGAAAACTGATTGAAGAAGGAAATGATTCAGCTATTATGACTGAAGTTAAAGGTAATTTAAATAGTATTGATGGAAAAGTTATATTTGACCAAGCTAAGGCAGGAGACAAGGTAGCTTGTAAAGTAATTGGTAGAATGACAAATTATTTAGCTATAGGAATTATGAATATTATTTCTATAGTAGATCCTGAAGTTTTTGTAATAGGAGGTGGTTTATCAGCTGCAGGAGAGTATTTTATTTCTATGTTAAGGGAAAAAGTATCTCAAATAACTTATTATAAAGGTATGGATGTAGGGAAAATTTTATTATCTGGCATTGGAAATGATGGTGGTATTATAGGAGCAGCTTCTCTGTGTAAATATAGATAAAAAATATATATATAATAAAAGCATTTATGGATATAAATAGTATTCCATAGGTGCTTTTAATTTCATTCACAATTTATCCATAAAATATTTCGAAAAAATCTAAAATTGAATTATATGTATAGCACATATAAAAAAAATATGAAATTTTCAAATAAAGGTTTATTTTTTTTGAAGTTTGTATTATTATATAAATAAAGACGAATAATAAATGTATTATATTATATAATGTTCGTATATATTAAAGGGGGATACGTTAAATGAATAAAATATTCACCATTTATGTTGAAAAAAAATCAGAATTTAATAAGGATGCACAAGAATTATTAAGAGAAGTTAAAAACTTATTATCAATAAAAAGCATAAATGATATAAGGTTAATAAATAAATATGATATTTGTGGTATTACAAATGAAGAGTTGGAAGCATTAAAATATACGGTATTAAGTGAAAAGAATACCGATAATATATATGAGGAAAATATAGATTTAGAAGGAAGTAATTACTTTGTAGTTGAATACCATGAAGGCCAGTATGATCAAAGGGCTGATTCAGCAGCTCAATGTATTCAACTAATTACACAAAAGGAAGCTCCACAAGTTAAGACAGCGAAAGTAATAGCTTTATATGGAGAGGTTACCAAAGAAGAAATTAAAAAAATAAAGAATTATTATATAAATTCTGTAGATTCTAAGGAAAGTTCACTAAAGAAAAAAGAAATTATAATGGAAGATCAACAATTGCCATCAGAGGTAGAGATAATAGATGGATTTATAAATATGAATGAAAGTGAATTGCAGAATTTTTTAAAGGAAAAAGGGTTATCTTTAAGTATTGGAGATATAGTTCTTATAAGAAATTACTTTAAAAGAGAAGATAGAAATCCTACAATTACAGAAATAAAAGTATTAGATACTTATTGGTCAGATCACTGTAGACATACTACTTTTCAAAGAGTATTAACAGATGTAGATTTTGAGGAAGGAAAGTATATAGAGCCTGTTAAAAAAGGGTTCGAAGTATATAAGAACTACAGAAGAGAAGTATATAAAGATAGAGAAAAGCCAATAACTTTGATGGATATGGCAGTTATAGCTATGAAGAAGCTAAGAAAAGATGGAAAACTTGAAAAATTAGATCAATCTGAAGAGATAAATGCATGTAGTATAGTTATCGATGTGGATGTTAATGGTAAGCTAGAAAAGTATCTTCTAATGTTTAAAAACGAAACGCATAATCATCCAACAGAAATTGAACCTTTTGGAGGCGCCTCAACTTGTCTTGGAGGAGCTATAAGAGATCCACTATCAGGTAGAAGTTATGTATTTGGAGCTATGAGAATTACTGGTTCTGGAGACCCAAGAAAAGCCATAGAGGAAACTTTAGTAGGGAAGCTTCCGCAAAGAAAGATTACGAAGGAAGCAGCAAAAGGATATAGTAGCTATGGAAATCAAATTGGACTTGCTACAGGATATGTAAGAGAAATTTATGATGAAGGGTATGTAGCTAAGAGAATGGAAGTGGGAGCAGTGATTGGAGCAGCTCCTGCAAAAAATGTTATTAGAGAAGTACCAACTCCAGGAGATGTAGTAATATTACTTGGAGGAAGAACAGGAAGAGATGGAATTGGTGGAGCCTCAGGATCATCTAAGGAGCACAATGAAAAATCCATTGACAACTGTAGTTCAGAAGTTCAAAAGGGGAATGCACCTACAGAGAGAAAAATCCAGAGATTATTTAGAAAAAATGAAGTTACAACATTGATAAAGAGATGTAATGATTTTGGCGCTGGTGGAGTTTCTGTAGCAATTGGAGAACTTGCTGATGGAATTAAAATTAACTTAGATAAAGTTAAGAAAAAATATGAAGGTTTAGATGGAACTGAATTAGCTATATCAGAGTCACAAGAAAGAATGGCTGTAGTGGTTTCACAAAAAGATGTAAAGAAATTTATAACTCTTTGTGAGGAAGAAAATTTAGAAGCTACAGTAGTGGCAATGGTAACTGAAGAAAAATCCATGATTATTACATGGCAAGGAACAGAAATAGTTAATCTAAAGAGAGATTTCTTAGATACAAACGGTGCTAGTACTTATGGTAAGGTTCAGGTTACTGCACCCAAAGAAGAAGATAACTACTTTAACAAGAAAAATATTAAGTTATCACTAAAGGAAGCCTTTGAAGAATTGTCTAAGGACTTAAATGTGATGTCACAAAGGGGTCTTATGAATATATTTGACTCCACCATAGGAGGAAATACAGTATTAATGCCATATGGAGGAGAAACTCAAAGAACTCAAGTGGATGGGATGGTATTTAAGATACCAGTGGAAAATGGAGAGACTACTACTACAGCTTTAATGGCGCATGGTTATAATCCTAAAATTTCGAAATGGAGTCCCTTCCATGGAGCATTATATGCAGTGGTAGAGAGTATTACTAAACTAGTAGCTTTAGGTGGAGATATAAATGGAATTTACCTTTCTTTCCAAGAGTATTTTGAAAAGTTAGGAGATGACCCTAAAAAGTGGGGAAAACCATTTGCAGCATTACTTGGTGGACTATATGCACAGCACAATTTAGAAATAGCAGCAATAGGTGGCAAGGATAGTATGTCTGGAACATTTAAAGACCTAAAGGTTCCACCTACATTAATAAGTTTTGCTGTGACTACAGGAAACATAGACAATACAATAAGTAATGACTTTAAGAAAGTTGGAAGTAAAGTTATAGTTATAAATGCGCCTATAAAGGAAGATTTTACTCCAGATTTTAAAGTGTTAAATAATAACTATAGATTGGTAAGTGAACTAATAAAGTCAAGAAAAATTTTAGCAAGTGGAAGTATAAATTATGGTGGTGCTTTAGAAGTTATTTCTAAAATGTGCTTTGGAAATAATATAGGTATTGAGTTAAATGAGAAAGTATCTATGGAGCAGCTTCAAGGATTTGGGTATGGATCTATCATACTAGAAGTTAACCAGAATTTTAATATGGATAATGAAAACATAATTTATCTTGGAGATACAATAGAAGAACATGCAATAGTAAGAGTAAATGAAAAAATTAACTTAAATAAGTTAGCTAGTTCATATGAAGATGGCCTTGAAGAAATTTTCAATAAAAACTACGGAAAAGATAGAATAAATCATCTTGAAATGAAGGACGAAATTTTATTTGATAGAAGCAAAAGAGATGAAAATTTAAAAGTATCACCAATGATTAAGATTGCAAAACCTAAGGTACTTATTCCGATTTTCCCTGGAACAAACTGTGAATATGATTGTGAGAGGGCTTTCTTAAAAGCAGGAGCATTGGTTGAAACTGTTATATTTAATAATTTATCTCCTGAACATATAGGGCAATCTATATTGAATATGGAGAAAAGTATAAAAGAATCTCAAATAATTATGTTACCTGGAGGATTTTCAGCGGGAGATGAGCCAGATGGTTCAGGTAAGTTTATAAATGCCATATTTAGAAATGAAAGAGTTAAAAATGCTGTTATGGAGTTATTAAACAATAGAGATGGCTTGATGCTAGGAATTTGCAATGGATTCCAAGCTCTTATAAAACTAGGACTTGTACCTTATGGAGAAATAAGAGATATTGCTGAAGATAGCCCAACTTTAACCCATAATTTAATTGGAAGTCACCAAAGTACTATGGTAAATACTAAAATAGTGAGTAATAAATCACCATGGCTTAGTGAGTGTAATGAAGGTGAAATTTATAAAGTTCCAATTTCTCATGGTGAAGGAAGATTTGTTGCCAATGAAAATGTGGTAAGAGAATTATTTAAAAATGGTCAGGTTGCAACTCAGTATGTAGATAATAGCTGTAATCCAACCTATAATATAAACTTTAATCCAAATGGATCTGTATATGCAATTGAAGGAATCACAAGTATAGATGGAAGAGTATTTGGAAAGATGGCTCACAGTGAGAGAGTAGGAAATGGTGTTCTTAAAAATGTATTAGGTGAACATGATATGAAAATCTTCCAGAGTGGAGTTAAGTATTTTAAATAAGATTTGTAGATGTGGAGGAGAATTAAATGAAGGTAGCAATTATATTTGGAAGTAAATCAGACACAGAGGTAATGAGAGGTGCAGCGAAATGCTTAAGAGAATTTAATATCCCTTTCCAAGCTCATGTGTTGTCAGCTCATAGGGTGCCAGAAAAATTAACAGAAGTTTTAAAAAAGCTAGAGGAAGAAGGCTGTGAAGCAATTATAGCTGGAGCAGGGCTAGCAGCTCATCTTCCAGGAGTTATAGCTTCAAAAACTATTATACCAGTAATAGGGGTTCCAATAAATGCAGCTATAAATGGCGTGGACTCTCTTTATTCAATAGTACAGATGCCAAAATCAATTCCAGTGGCTACTGTAGGAATAAATAATAGTTATAACGGTGGAATGATGGCAGTACAAATGCTTTCAGTAAAGTACCCAGAAATTAAAGATAAATTAAAGGAATATAGAAAAAATATGAAAGAAAATTTTATAAAGGAAAATGAAGCGGGGGTAGAATTATAATGGATATGAAAAATTTTATTTATGAAGGAAAAGCAAAGAGAATATTTAAAACTGAAAAGGAAGATGAAGTACTTGTTTACTACAAGGATGATGCAACAGCTTTTAATGGTGAGAAGAAGGCATCAATAGCTTCAAAGGGAATACTAAATAATACTATCAGTTCCATAATCTTTGAAATGTTAAAAGAAAAAGGAATAAAGACTCACTTTGTTGAAAAAATTAGTGATAGAGAACAAATATGTAAGAAGGTAGATATAATTCCACTAGAAGTTATAGTTAGAAATATAGCTGCTGGAAGTATGGCTAAGAGATATGGGGTTGAAGAGGGTACAGAGCTTAAGAATACAGTACTTGAAATTAGTTATAAAAATGATGATTTAGGAGACCCTTTAATGAATGACTATCATGCTATGGCCTTAGGAATAGTCACAAAAGAGGAACTAGATTATATATATGACCAAGCTTCTAAAGTAAATAAGATACTTACTGAATTTTTCTTGAATCAAGATATAAAATTAGTAGATTTTAAATTGGAATTTGGAAAACTTAATGGACAAATATTACTAGCAGATGAAGTTTCTCCAGATACATGTAGATTATGGGATCTTAAAACAGGAGAAAAGCTTGATAAAGATAGATTTAGAAGAGAGCTAGGAGATTTAGTAGAAGGATATACAAAGGTACTTGAAAGAATTAAGTAATTAATTATTAGCAAGAGTATTATTTAGGAGGAAACAGTAATGGATTTTAAGTTTAAGGCTTCTAGTTACGATGGATATGAGTGTTATGATGAAGATAAATTTCATGATGAGTGTGGGGTATATGGTATATATAGTAAAAAAGATAATTTAGATGTGGCAAAAAGGACATACTATGGTCTTTATGCCCTTCAACATAGAGGTCAAGAAAGCGCAGGAATAGCAACCTTTGATGGAAGCGATATGAATTGCCATAAAGATATGGGTCTTGTATCTGAAATATTTAGTAAGAAAACACTAAAGGAATTAAAGGGATATGGTGCAATTGGGCATGTAAGATATTCTACAGCAGGCGGAAGTTCATTAAAAAATGCTCAACCACTTATGGGAAAATTTAAGCTAGGAAACATTGCTATAGCTCACAATGGAAATTTAACTAATGCTGATATCATTAAAGAACTTTTAGAAGAATCAGGGTGTATGTTTCAAACATCTACTGATACTGAGGTAATTATAAATCTTATTTCTAGAGGTGCTAAGAAAGGTATACTTCAAAGTGTAATTGATTCTATGCAAGCAATAAAAGGTTCCTTTGCTATTGTAATATTAACTGAAAATGAGTTAATAGGAGTCAGAGATCCTTATGGAATTAGACCACTATGCCTTGGTAAAATAAATGAAAGTTATGTATTAGCATCAGAAAGTTGTGCACTTAATGCTACAGGTGCTGAATTTATAAGAGATGTTGAACCTGGTGAAGTAGTTGTAATTAATGAAGAAGGTGTAAAATCCATAAAGTTTGGTGAAAAATCTAAGCTTGCCACCTGTTCTTTTGAATATATATATTTTGCAAGACCAGATAGTGTTATAGATGGAATTAGTGTTAATAATTCTAGATATAAAGCAGGAATTAAGCTTTATGAAGTGGCATCTGTGGAAGCTGATATAGTAGTTGGGGTACCAGATTCAGGAATGTCAGCTGCAATGGGATATGCAAAGGCATCAGGTATACCTATAGATATGGCACTTATTAAGAATAAATACATTGGAAGAACTTTTATAGCCCCAACGCAAGAAGAGAGAGAAGCTTCTGTAAATGTTAAGCTTAATGTGATAAAAGAAAATGTTTTTGGTAAAAGAGTGGTTTTAATAGATGATTCTATAGTACGTGGAACCACAAGTAAGAGATTGGTAACTATGCTTAAGGAAGCTGGGGCTTCAGAAGTTCATTTTAGAGTTTGCTCTCCTATGGTTAAATATCCTTGTTATTATGGTATTGATATACCTTATAGAAGTCAGCTTATAGGTGAGAAAATGAATGAAAAAGAAATAGGGGAAGTTATTGGAGCAGATAGTCTAGTCTATCTTTCAAAAGAAAACTTATTAGAATGTCTTGATAGTGACCATGGATTTTGTTGTGGATGTTTTGATGGAGAGTATCCAATATCAGCACCAGTTAAATTTTAGTAAGGAGTGATATAGAATGATAACATATAAAGATGCAGGGGTTAATATAGAAGAAGGTTATAAAGCGGTAAAACTTATGAAAGAATATACAGCAAGAACTTTAACTTCATCGGTTTTAAATGGGATTGGAAGTTTTGCTGGAATGGTAAAACTACCGGAAGGATATAAAAAACCTGTACTAGTTTCAGGTACTGATGGAGTAGGGACTAAGATTGAAATTGCAATCAAGCTTAAAAAATTTGATACAGTAGGGATAGACTGTGTAGCTATGTGTGTTAATGATATTCTATGTCATGGTGCTAAGCCTTTATTTTTCCTAGATTATATTGCTTGTGGAAAATTAGATTCTCTAATAGCCAGTGATATTGTAAAAGGTGTTAGTGAAGGATGTCTACAAAGTTATGCTTCACTTATTGGAGGAGAAACAGCAGAAATGCCAGGAATGTATAATTTAGGAGATTATGATCTTGCAGGATTTGCTGTTGGTATTGTAGATGAAGATGAAATTATAGATGGAAGTAAAATTAAAGAAGGGGATGCACTTATAGGCATAACTTCTTCTGGTGTACACAGTAATGGCTATTCCCTTGTAAGAAAAGTTGTTGAGAATTATGATGAAGTCCTTGAAGGAAGAACCATAGGAGAAATTCTATTAGAACCAACAAAGATATATGTTAAGCCCGTATTAGCACTTATGAAGAAATTTGATATCCATGGAATGTCACATATAACTGGCGGTGGATTTTATGAAAATGTACCAAGAATGTTTAAAGATAACTTTACAGCAGAGATAAAAAAGGATTCTTTCCCAAGACAACCTATATTCCAATATTTAATTAATAAAGGCGTAGACGAGTATCATATGTTTAATACATTTAACATGGGAATAGGTATGGTTCTTGCGGTAGATAGCTCTGTTAAAAATGATGTGATTAATGAACTTAAAGCTCTTGGAGAAGAAGCTTATGAAATAGGTAAAGTACAAACTGGAGGTGGAGGAGTTTGCTTAATATAGCAGTATTAGTTTCGGGTGGAGGAACTAATCTCCAGTCTATCATTGATAACATTAAAAATGGATATTTAAAAGATGTAAATATTAAGTATGTCATAAGTGATAGAGAAGGAACCTATGGAATAGAAAGAGCTAGAGCACACAATATTGATACTTTAGTCTTAGATAGAAAGATATATAAGAAAGAGCTAAGCAATAAAATTTATGAAGTATTAAAGGATAAGGTGGATTTAGTTGTTCTTGCGGGATATTTGTCAATTATATCATCTCCTTTAGTAGATGGTTTTAAGGAGAAAATAATTAATATTCATCCTTCACTTATTCCAAGCTTTTGTGGAAAAGGAATGTATGGAATTAAAGTTCATGAAGCTGCAATAGATTATGGTGTAAAAGTTAGTGGATGTACAGTACATTTTGTAGATGAAAATACAGATACAGGAGCTATAATTATCCAGAATGTAGTAAATGTAAAATCAGATGACACTCCAGAAAAGCTACAAAAAAGAATATTAGAAGAAGAACATAAAGCTTTGCCATTAGCTATAAAGCTTATGAGTGAGCATAAGATTTTTATAGAGGATAGAAAAGTTATTATAAAGGAGTAATGGAATTATGAAAAGAGCTTTAATAAGTGTTTATGATAAGAATGGAATTGTAGAGTTTACAAAATTCTTAGTAGAGCATGGGATAGAAGTTATATCTACTGGTGGTACCTATAGTCTTTTAAAGAAAAATAACATAGAAGTTAAAGAAGTAGCAGAAGTTACAAAGGCAGCAGAAATGTTAGATGGAAGAGTAAAAACACTACACCCTGTAGTTCATGGAGGTATCCTTGCTATTAGAGATAATGAGGAGCACATGAAGACTTTAAAAGAAAGAGAAATAAAAACTATAGATTTAGTATGTGTTAATCTATATCCTTTCTTTGAAAAAGCTAATGAGGGATTAACCTTTGAAGAAACAGTAGAATTTATAGATATAGGTGGTCCAACAATGCTTAGAAGTGCTGCTAAAAACTTTAAAGATGTGGTAGTAATAAGTGATGTAGAAGATTATAAAATAGTTATGGAGGAAATGAAGGAAAGTGGAGAAGTTTCCTTTGAAACTCGTAAATATCTTGCTATGAAGGTATTTAACTTAACCACAGCCTATGATAGTGCAATATGTGAATACTTATTAAACCACATGGAGAATAAGGATAAGCATTCAAATAAGTATTTATCCTTATCTTATGAAAAAATGGAAGATTTAAGATATGGAGAAAATCCTCATCAAGAAGCTTCTGTATTTACTAATACAAATAAAACTGGAATGCTTAATAATATTGTAATATTAAATGGTAAGGCACTTTCTTACAATAATATAAAGGATATGGATATAGCTTGGAAAGTGGTAAATGAATTTGAAGAAATTACCTGTTGTGCTTTGAAACATAATACACCATGCGGAGTTGCGGTGGGTGATTCTGCTTTAGACGCTTATAGTAAAGCATATAGTTGTGATAATGTTTCAATTTTTGGAGGTATAGTAGCCATTAATACTAAAGTAACTAAAGAGGCAGCAGAAGAAATGAAAAAAACTTTCTTAGAAATTGTTATTGCGCCTGAGTTCGAAGAAGAAGCTTTAGAAGTACTTAAAACAAAGAAAAATCTAAGAGTTATAAAATGTACGAGTAAACCAAGTGATAAAAAAGAAGTTATTTCTGTAGATGGAGGTATATTAGTACAGGATGTAGATAGAAAGCTTTATGAGGAATTAAAAGTAGTTACAAAAGCAAACCCTTCAAAGGAACATATGAGGGATATGATATTTGGAATGAAGGTTTGTAAATATGTAAAGTCCAATGCTATAGTAGTAGTTAAGGATGGTATGGCCAAGGGAATAGCTGGTGGACAAGTTAATAGAATTTGGGCTACAACTCAAGCTATAGATAGAGCTGGAGATGGAGTAATCCTTGCTTCTGATGGGTTCTTCCCATTTAGAGATTGTGTAGATGAAGCTAGTAAACATAATATAAAAGGAATAATTCAGCCAGGTGGATCTATGAGAGACAATGAGAGCATTGAGGCATGCAATGAGTATGGCATACCTATGGTTTTATCAGGAATGAGACATTTTAAACATTAGTATCCTATAAGTTAAACTTGAGGTGATTTTATGAAAATTTTAGTCATAGGAAATGGTGGAAGAGAACATGCTATAGCATGGAAACTCGGTGAGAGTGATAAGGTTTCAAAGATATACTGTGCTCCAGGAAATGGTGGTACTTCTATGGAACATAAATGTGAAAATATTAATTTAACAGGTAATGATAAACTTCTAAAATTTGCTTTAGAAAATTCTATAGATTTAACTGTAGTTGGACCAGAAGTATACCTATGTAATGGTATAGTAGATTTATTTAAAAGTCACAATCTAAAAATATTTGGACCTAGTAAGAAAGCAGCAACTCTTGAAGGAAGCAAAACCTTTGCTAAGGAATTTATGAAAAAATACGGAGTGAAAACTGCAGCTTATGAAGCTTTTAAAGATTCAAAGAAGGCTTTAGAGTATTTGGAAAAGGCTGAATATCCAATAGTTATAAAAGCTGATGGACTTGCTGCAGGTAAGGGCGTTGTTATAGCTGAAACTAAGGAAGAAGGAATTTTAGCCATTAATGATTTCATGGTTAATGATACTTTTGGAGGAGCGGGTAAGGAAATTATAATTGAAGAATTCTTACGAGGTGTAGAAGCTTCAATATTGAGTATTACGGATGGAAATACTATAATTCCATTTATATCATCTAAGGATCATAAAACTGTATTTGAGGATAATAAGGGACCTAATACAGGTGGAATGGGAACTGTGGCTCCAAACCCATACTGTAATGAAAGTGTTTTAAAAGCCTTTAAAGAGGATATTTTAAAGCCAACGCTTAAGGGGATACAGGAAGAAAATCTAGACTATATAGGAATAATATTCTTTGGATTGATGATTTGCGAAAAAGGAGTATATCTTTTAGAGTATAATGTTAGAATGGGTGATCCAGAAACACAGGTGGTGTTACCTCTTATGGAGAGTTATTTTATTGATATAATTGAAGCTGCAATAGAAGGAAAACTTAGTGATGATATAGTTAAGTTTAAAAATAAGACAGCTTGTTGTGTTATAGGCTCTTCGAAAGGATATCCGGGGAGATATGAAAAAGGTGAGTTAATTACAGGTATTGATAGTTGCAGTGAAAAGGTATTTATTGCTGGAGCTGATTCCATATATAATAAATTAATTACTAATGGTGGTAGAGTTTTAGGAGTTACAGCTCTTGGAGATAATCTAGAAGAGGCAAGAGAAAAGGCTTATAAAGGGATATTACAAGTAAATTTTAATGGAATGTATTATAGAAAAGATATAGGTAAATAAATACTGAAATAAGAAAATGCTAAGGAGGTGGAATATAGCTACTCCTTAGCATTTTTATTTATATACTCACTATATTATATATTTATAGTCTTTGTGAAAATTTCAGAAAATGGTTTTCATAAGTAAATCTACATTTATTTAAAATCTAGTTTATAGAGTAGTCTTGATTGTAAAATAGTTAAAGAAAAGAGAAAAGGGTATAATTTTATTAATTTAAGGTATATGAAGTAACTTTAAATCCTATAATATACAGTGAGGAAGTTCTTACGAATTTATTACAATATGTTTTTTATGTTGAAATAAATTCGTACATAATGTATTATAATCAATGTGTATATTTATGTGTTAAAAAATATATACCAAAATATGTAAAAAGTATTAACAAAATTAGTAAAAATGTGTAAGATATATATAGAGGATTTTAAGAACACATTATTATGTAAAACTATAAAATAATTTCCATTATGATAATAACATATTATATATGGAAGAATAGAAAAATAAAGGTGAAGATTATGTTTAATTTAATATTATTAATTATTATGTCTCCATATACTGCATTATTTACCGGAGTATATACTACTTATAGAGTTATAAAGATGAGAGAAGAAATACAGAAAAATAGTTGGAATATGGGATTGGTTCTTTTGTTTCTTTGGTCTCTATTAGCTGGACTTCTTAATAAAAGTATTATGTCTGCCGCTGTTTCAATAGTTTTTTTCTTATATTTTACTATAAGTGTAGTATTACAAAACTATTGCAAGACAGAAGAGAAATTGGAAATAATATGTAATTATTTAATTAAGTTTTCAATTTTTTCGGGAATTGTTGGAATTATAGAAAAGGTTACTTTTGCATATTTCCCAATGGAACTGTGGAAAAAATTTTTAGGTGTACCATTGGAGGTTTCAACTAATCATAGAATTTTTAGTACTTTTGGAAATCCGAACATAGCTGGAGATTGGTTTGCTATTATGATGATAATGGCCATATACTATGCTTCTAATAGTAAAAGTGTTAAGGTGAAGTTGGCATATTATAGTGCTACAGCTCTATTTTTAATAAATCTTTGTTTAACTGGCTCAAGAGGGGTTTTTATTGGATTAATATTTGGATTAGTTTCCCTATTACTATTGAAAGTAAAAAGAAATAAGAGTGATATAATAATTGTTATATCTATTTTATTAGTTATAGGTATAGTAGGTTTTACTCCTCCAAAAGTATCTGATATTTCTCAAGAGATTACTGGTCATCAGATGGAGAGGTCTTTTGACACTAGAGAAGAAATATGGCTAGGATCTTTAAAGATGATAGATGAGAAACCATTGATTGGTTGGGGAATGTTAGGAACTATAGAGCATGGTAATGAATATTCAAGATATAGTTCTGTTATTAATCATTCTCATAATATATGGCTATCATTATTAACTTCTTTAGGAGTAATCGGACTTTTAATTTACTTATATATAAGAGCAAATATCTATAAAGATTTAATATATCTTTATAAATCTGGATATAGTAGTGTAGCTTTACTTATGGCAATACAGGTAGTTGTTTTAGTTCATGGAGTAATTGATTTTACAATAATAACTCCACAAATAGGAATACTATTTATTGGATCATCATCTATAGTCACGGCTCTAGCAAAAGAAAGTGTTAGTGTGTTTTCAAAAAGAAGAAGTATAGCTGTATAGTTATTAAGTTTTGTAAAAGCTTTTATGAAGAAGTTTATTCTCATAAAAGCTTTTTTTATATATTAGAGCTTAAGTAAAGGCTAAGTACAGGATTTTCATTTATTAAAATTATATATGTAATTAGTATAATAGATTAATTTATATTGTTGTATTAATATTACCAATAAGTATTATTATACTTATCAATAATTAGTATTGGTAAATTGCTATATAAAGCAATAAAATGAAATTAAGAAATTTATAACAAGGTTTTAATAGGGGGCATTACATTATGAATCTAAAGTATTTAAAAGAGCTGGAACAGCCTATTAGAGAAAAGTTGATGAGAGAAGAGTTGGGGGAAGAAAAGTGCAAAATAATTGATAAATTCAATTTACATCCCAATGAAAACTTATATTGGGAAAGAGTAGAGCCAAAATACCCTAATCAAGAATATTTTAGTCATAAACTAGCCACGAAGAGTACGCCTATAGGGATAATATTTCATATAAATAGATTATGTTATGCAAAAACTAAATATTTTGAACAGAATTGGGATAAATTTGTTCCATGTATATATAGTTATATAAATAATTTTGTAGAAACGGAAATCTATAATATGGAGTATATCAAACATAAAAGTACAGGTATAATTCTAGATTTGCGAGAACTTGCAAAAATTCATTGGATAGATGATTTCAGAGCCATATGTACTTACTTAGAGGAGAAAGAGATAGAAATGCAATCCTAATAGAAAAATTAAATTTATAAGAGCTTAGTTATCATCTGATAATTAAGCTCTATTTTTAGTGCGCCCAGCATGGGCGTA
>NZ_DIGW01000003.1:0-273210 GCF_002419845.1 Clostridium sp. UBA5712
AATAAATGTTTCACGTGAAACATTTATTATCTCTTCTTTTAAGTTCTAGTCTGCATCTAAAACCTTAGGAATATATTTATTGTTAACCTTGGAGGAAGATTTACGTCCACCTATAGTTTTTATTATAGAATGGTATATTCCTGAGGAGATTACTTCAGCTAATTTCATTACAATATATAATCGAGTATTTTGGAGCACCATAAATTCTAACGAGCCAGATATATTAACAATTCCAACAATACTTAAATCACCAACAGAAGGTAAATTTTTATTTAGAGCAGCTCCAGGATAAAGAGGTTTAGATTCAATTATAACTTTACCTACATTTTGAAGGCCTCCAAGAGAAGCATCTATAGCTATTATATATGGATTACTATGATTCTTAAGTATTAAATCATTGGTTTCAGAAATATTTTTCGCATGCACAGGGTTTTCTAGATTTCCATAGATAAAAACCTTATCTCTAACTAAAAATTTGAGTTTATAACCTACAAGTGGACCTAAACTATCACCTGTAGATCTGTCTGTACCTATGCATAAAATAACAATATCTCTATTATCTTTAATTACTTTGGTTAGTTCTTCTGAAAGAATTTCTCTTATGTCATATATAGAATTATCAGATAAAGCATCGAAAATAACTTTTTCCACCATGAGTAACACCCTCCTATATTAGAAAGTATTACCATGTAGATAAATTTAATACATCTATTATTAATTCATTACAATTTTTTAATAGAAGAATTTATACTACACAAGATATAATCTATATCTTTATCATCATTAAAATATCCAAAACTAAAACGCAAAGTTCCATTAGGATATGTTCCAATAGTTTTATGAGCTAATGGAGCACAATGGAGACCAGTTCTAGTTATAATATTATATTGAGAGTCAAGAATAAATCCAAGTTCACTGTTATCAATTTTAGAAGAGTTTACAGATATAGTTGAAGTTCTATTTTCAGTATTTAGATGTCCATAAACTTTCATTGTAGATATATTTAATATACCATCAATGAACTTTTGTGTTAGATAATCTTCATGATCTTTAATTGTAGATAATCCTTCATTTTGGATAAAGGTTATTCCAGATAGAAGACCTGCAATACCAGGTGCATTAATAGTACCACTTTCAAATTTATCAGGTAAGAAGTTGGGTTGAATTATGTCTGATGAAACACTTCCTGTACCACCAACAATTAATGGAGAACAAATATCATTCATTTCATCATCTATGATAAAGCCACCTATACCTTGAGGACCTAATAAACTTTTATGTCCAGTAAAGGCTAAAGCATTGCAGTTTAATTTTTGAAAATTTAAATCAAGAACGCCAGCTGTTTGAGCAGTATCTATAATGAAAAATATATTACTTCCCTTGCAAATTTGTCCGATTTTTTCTAGAGGTTGAATAGTACCAATTATATTAGAGCCATGAGAAAGGGTTACAAGTTTAGTATTATGCTTGATTTTACTTTGAAAATCATCAATATCAATTTCACCTAATTTATTACATTGAATTATATCTAATTCAATTATTCCTTTAGATTTTAATTCATTTAATGTTCTAAGGGTACTGTTATGATCCATGGAAGATGTTATAACATGCCATCCAGGTTTAACTATACCTTTAATTAAAATGTTTAAGGACATAGTAATATTAGATGTAAATATTACATTTTTAGTATCAGGAAAATTAAAAAAATCACATAAGGCATTTCTACATTGGAATATAACTTTATTTCCTTTTAGAGATGAAGTAGATGCACCCCTTCCAGGATTACTGCCTATATTTCTCATATAATTTAGTATATCATTATAAACACAATCTGGTTTAGGAAAAGATGTAGCTGCATTATCTGCATAAATTTGCATAGTATTACCTCCTAGGTTGAATTTATCATATTTAGATATATAATAAGTAAAATTTATATATTATAAATTTAGATATGATATATTCTATAGATTTGATATAATTAGTATATTAATAAAGATTGTATTATAGTAAGTTGGTATAACACAATAATACAACATTATAATAAATATATACAATATCATATTATTATATTAAGTAGAACATATTAATTAATAGATATTAACTAAATATTATTATCAAATAATATTTAATAGGGGGAAAATGTTATGGAAAATATTAGAAATGAAATTGACTGTAGAGGATTAAATTGCCCAATTCCAGTAGTAAATACAAAAAAATATTTTGATGCTTTAGAAAGTGGTATAGGAGTAACTGTTGTAGATAATGAGGTTGCCAAAAATAATGTGGTTAAATTTGCTCAAGGAAATGGATTTGAATATGAAATAGAAGAAAGAGAAGGCAATATATACTATATAACAATTATAAAGGGAGAAGTTACAGTAGAAGAATTAAATCTAAAAAATTCTAAAGAAAAAGAAGAGACTTTTACTATTGTTGTAGGTTCAGATAAATTGGGAAATGGAGATGATGAACTTGGAACAGCTCTTATAAAGAGTTATTTATTTGCACTTTCGGAGGCTGAAGTTATACCAACCAATTTAGTATTCTTAAATGCAGGGGTAAAGTTAGTAGTTGAAGGAGCACTTACCCTTGATAGTTTAAAAAGATTAGTAGAGAGAGGTGTAAATGTACAAAGCTGTGGTCTTTGTTTAGATTTTTATGGATTAAAGGAAAATCTTGCAGTTGGAGAAATTAGTAATATGTATGCAATAATTGAAATGATGAATAAAGGAAAAACTATAAAGTTATAAGAAATAGTGCTAGGAGATATATGAAATGAAAGAATTTTTAATTGTAACTTTCAATAATACTCATGAAGCCATGAAAGCTGAATCAGTATGTATTAACGAAAAGCTTAAGGTTACTATGATGCCAACACCAACATATATAACAAAAAGTTGTGGAATAAGCTTAAAGGCGGATATTGGTATTGTAGATAGCTTAAAAGAGATAATAAAAGATAAAAAGATGGAGTTCAAAACTATTTATCAATTTACTGATAGTAAGTTAATAGAGTTAAATATTGACTAACATAATATGAGATGGTAAAAAATAAGTATAAAACAATATAGTTTATTGATATAAATATTTGGAAACAATGATATAGGAGAAGAATATGAAAGAATTTGAATTAAATGATATTGTAGAAACTAAAAAAACACATCCATGTGGTAGTAATAAGTGGGAAATAATTAGAATGGGTGCAGATATAAAAATTAGATGCACCGGATGTGATAGAATTGTTATGATTCCTAGAAGTAAATTTGAAAAGAGTGTAAAGAAAATTCTTAAGAATGAGGGAAAATAAGATAACAATATTGACTTAATAGTTTTACTATGATATAATTTGATGATGTAATCCCTGCTGTGAAAATCACAGCCGTTAGTCCGGGGGGAGGAGGTGAAACTAATGAGAGCATATGAAACTATATTCATATTACACCCATCATTAGACGAGGAGGCTGTTAAAGCTAACGTTGAAAAATTTAAAGGTGTAATAGAGAACAATGGTGGAGAAGTTGAAAGCGTTGACGTTTGGGGTAGAAGAAAGCTAGCTTATGAAATCGCTAAAGTTAACGAGGGTGTATACACATTAATCAACTTCAAAGCTGACGCTGAATTACCTAAAGAATTAGACAGAGTATTCAGAATTACAGATGGTGTTATAAGACATATTATAATCAATCCAGAAAGCAAGTAGGTGGTATTAATGAATAAGGTTGTTTTAATCGGAAGATTAACCAAAGACCCAGAGTTAAAATTTACTCCAGGTACAGGTACAGCTGTAGCCACATTTACAATTGCAGTTAATAGAAGATTTAAGAAGGAAGGTCAACCGGATGCTGATTTTATACCTGTAGTAGTATGGGGTAAACAGGCTGAAAGTACTGCTAATTACATGAGTAAAGGTAAACTTTTAAGTGTAGCTGGTAGAATTGAAACTCGTTCTTATGAAGCTAAAGACGGTGGAAGAAGATATGTTACTGAAGTAGTAGCTGATGAAGTAAGTTTCCTTGAATGGGGTGGCAATAAAACATCAGGAATGAATACTGGAGCTGTTTCTCACAATGATTCATCAATACCAACAGATTACTTTGGTGGAGGAGATATGACTCCGATTGATGATGGTGAGGATATGCCATTTTAATAATTAGGTAAGGAGGTAAGAGCAATGGCTTATGATAGAAACGATAAGAATGATAGAAGAAAAGGCGGAAATAGAAAAAGAGCTAAGAGAAAAGTATGTGCTTTTTGTATGGATAAAGCAACTTCTATAGATTATAAAGATATCAATAAATTAAGAAAGTATGTTACAGAAAAGGGTAAAATATTACCAAGAAGAATTTCTGGAAACTGTGCTAAACACCAAAGAATGCTAACTGTAGCTATTAAGAGAGCTAGAAACATAGCATTATTACCATTCACAACTGAATAGTAATAATTTATTTGGTAAAACAAACATATAATTAATAAAAACTAGTGAATCGCTGTTATTCACTAGTTTTTTATTTTAATCTCAGAATAACTGTGAAATAAAGGTAAATATACCTATAATCATGTTGCATAAATATTAAAAAAAATTTACAATAGACTTATAGCCTAAAGAAAGGATGATTCTTATGAGACGAGAAGAGTTTAATATTATGTCCAATATAAAGATAATAGAAGGACTAAAGGCAGAATTAGTTTGTATTGTAGGTGATTTTTTTAAATTATTAAGTAAAGGGAGTAATATAGCACAAGATGCAATTTTAGATTGTATATCAGGAGCAATAATAATATTATATATTTTAGCAGAAAAATTAGGATATTCTCATTTAGCAATTGATGAAACTATGAAGAAAAAATTAAAGGTTGGTATAGTAGAAGGTGATCCTCTTGAGAAAAATGGAAAAGAGCTTAGTAAGCTTTATGACCATATAAGAGAAAGGAATTAGAAGGAGGATGTTATGGAACAAAAGATTAATACAAAAAATTTAATAGAAACTGCGTTGATGACAGGTATTATAACTATAATAAGCATTAGTGCATCATACATTTTATTGTTTTATATAATAGGTTTAATAT
Organism: Clostridium sp. UBA5712; assembly: GCF_002419845.1. NCBI lineage: Bacteria > Bacillati > Bacillota > Clostridia > Eubacteriales > Clostridiaceae > Clostridium > Clostridium sp. UBA5712. The sequence continues at coordinate 5,068 of NZ_DIGW01000003.1, forward strand.
TGTTGCCAATTTTAGTAGCTCTTATTTATTATAGGAATGGAATGAAGTATTCAATAGGAACTGCATTAATAAGCACAATATTAGTAGCTATATTTCTCAATCCTATTTTGGCTATAACTTCAGGTATGTCTTATGGGATAATAGGTGCGGTCTTAGGTCACTGCTTAAAAAATCAAAAGAAAACATATAATATGTTAATAACCTTGATTATAGCATGTATAATATCAATGCTGGTTGAAGTATGGTTAACTAGTAGGCTTGTTAGTAATATAAGTGTAATTCAATTTATTAATGATAAATTGAACACATATATACATGAATTTAAGACATATATAACTCAAACTAAAGAAATTTATAGTAACATGGGTATGAATGCTACTCAACTACAAATGTTTGAACAGATAGAATCTATCTTTACAGTTGATCTCTTAGCTATGTTGATACCAACTGTATTATTTATAGCTTCCTTTATACAAGCATATTCAACCATATTATTTACACATTTGATATTTAGAAAACTTAAATATAAAGAAGTAAAATACTTAAGGTTTTCAGAGTTTTATGTATCTAATCTAGTTGGAGCTGCATTAATTGCTGTTATTAGCATATGTGCAATAGTAGGAAGTCGGGGAATTACAGGGGGGTTATTTTTATATAATGCTATTTTGATGTTAACAATTATGATATTAGCTGTGAACGGAGCAGCTGTAACTGATTATTATTTTAGAAAGAAACTAGGAATGCCTAAGGCAATGAGAATACTTTTAGTAATTCTATTGTTTATAATAGGATCATCTAAGATTTTAGGAATAGTAGGTTTTGTAGAAATGATGTTAGATTTTAGAAAGCTGGATCCATATAGAATCAGAAAGGCGTAATATATGAGTAAAGAGAATTTTAAAGAAATGCTATTTAATTTTATAAAAAGTAAAATAGTTATAACTATTTTAGTTATATTATTAGTAGTGTTTTTTATAAAGGATATGTTAATTATTTCAAATATACTACTTCTAATATATGCAGCCGCTCTTTTGTATATTATATTTGATAATAGCAAGAAAGATAATTTTTCTAACAAAATTGAAAATATAATACACAAAGTTGATACTGTTAAGTCTACGGCATTTTCTAAGGTGCATTTTCCAACTATGTTTTTATTAGAAAATGGAGAGGTAATATGGTATAACGAAAGTTTAGCTTTAAGATTAGAAAATAATGATATAGTAGGTAAAAATATAAAAGAAATAATTAAAGATTTCAATATAAAATTAGCATTAGAAGGAAAAAGATCAGAGTATAAAAATGTTGTTTTTAAGGATAGAATTTATGATATTTATATAAGTATTATTCAAGATTATGAAATTAATGAAGATAATAATCTTATAGTAATTTCTTTTGATGATATTACATATAATGTTAATTTGATAAATCAAATTAATAATGCTAAAGAAAGTGTAATGCTCATAGAGGTAGATAATCTTGATGAGGTTATTAAGACTACAGAAGAAGATTTAAGACCACAGCTTATAGCAGACATAGATAGAACTATAAATAACTATGCTAATAGCCTAAAAGCGTTAATAAGAAAATATTCATCAAATAAATATGTATTAACAACTAAAGATGCTAATATAGAAACTGAGATGAATAAAAAATTTGATATACTAGATACAATTAGAGAAGTAAGCAGTGGAAATAAACTTACAGTTACTCTAAGCATTGGAGTGGGTAGAGGTGGAGAAAATCCAGCTCAAAATCATGAATTTGCCACTATAGCAAAGGATTTGGCTCTTGGAAGAGGTGGAGATCAATGTGTAGTCAAGAGCTTTGAAAAAGTATCTTTTTATGGTGGAAAAACTAAAGAAGTCGAAAAAAGGACTAAGGTTAGAGCTAGGGTAATTGGTCATGCACTTTTAGAACTGATAAATGAAAGTAGCAATGTAATTATAATGGGACATCACAATCCAGATATGGATTGCTTGGGAGCAGCAATAGGAATGTATAGTACCATACGTTCTTTAAATAAGGAATGTTATATAGTTATGGATGATCCTCATGATGCTGTGCAGTATATGTTGGACAGATTAGATGATGATGATAACTATAAAGATACATTTATAAATATAAATGCAGTTAAAAATATTAAAAATGATAAAAGTTTATTAATATTAGTTGATGTTCATAATGAAAGTTACGTACTTTCTATGGAGGTAGTAGATTACTTCAGTAGAATAGTGATTATAGATCATCACAGGAAAACAAAAGACTTTATACAAGGTACAATGTTAAGTTATGTGGAAACCTATGCATCATCAACATCAGAATTAATAACAGAATTAATTCAGTATATGGTTGAAAAACCAAAATTGAGAGAAGTAGAAGCGGTAGCTCTATTAGCAGGTATTTGTCTAGATACTAAAAATTTCTGTTTTAAAACTGGAGTTAGAACCTTTGAAGCAGCAGCATTTTTACGAAGGCTAGGTGCTGATACTGTAGATGTAAAAAGAATTTTTAGTGAAGCTTTAGATATTTACATAACAAGAGCAGATATAATAAAAACTGCAAAGGTTAAAAGTGGAATAGCTGTAGCGAAATGTCCACCAGAAATATCAAATTCTGTATTACCAGCACAAGCAGCGGATGAATTGCTAAATATTACAGGTATTCAAGCATCCTTTGTTATTGCTAAAATAGAGGAGGGCACTTATATAAGTGGAAGATCCTTAGGTGAAATAAATGTTCAGGTAATATTGGAATATTTAGGTGGTGGAGGACATTTAACAATGGCAGCTGCTAGAATTAAAGATTCTAATCAAGATGAGGCAGAAGAATTATTAAATGATGCTATAGAAAAATACTTAAGGAAGGGTGAATAATAATGAAAGTTATTTTATTACAAGATGTAAAATCAGTTGGAAAAAAAGGAGAGGTTGTTAATGCCTCCGATGGGTATGCAAGAAATTTCTTGTTTCCTAAGAAATTAGCACAAGAGGCAAATGATGTTAACATGCATATTTTAAATAAGAAAAATGAAGCTGATAGAAAGAAGAAATTAGCTGAAATAGAGGAAGCTCAAAAAGTTGCAAATGAACTTAAGGATAAAGAAGTAATTATCTATGCTAAGTCAGGAGACAATGGTAGATTATTTGGAGCTATAACCACAAAAGATATTTCTCAGGAAATGGAAAAACAATTAAATATAACAATAGATAAGAAAAAAATAATAGTTAATACTATTAAAACTATGGGATTATATGATGTAGAAGTAAAGTTATATCCTGAGATATCAACTAAAATAAAGGTTATTATAAAAGAACAACAATAGATTTTAAAAACCGAGGGGAGGAAAGCATAGAAGGTATAAAAGTCCTTCTATGCTAATAATTTTGAATATAAATTCAGTTGATAAAATAAATAATTTTAGCTTAGAAGAAGAATTAACTATGGAAGTAGAAATAGAAGTTTTAGAAGAAGTTATGTACAAGCTTTTAGATGAAGGCACTATTAGAGGTAGAGCAGTAAAGTTTAAGGTTCAAAAGCATTTAAATAGTAAAGATATGTATAGAAAACTTTATGCTATAAATAAAATAGTTACTAATGGAAAAGGAATTAGTGTTCCACCAAGTGATAATAATATAGAAGAAATTTTAAAAGAAACTAGCCTAGAAATAAGTGAACTTCTAGCTAAAAGATATGTACAAAATAAATTAGATGCAGAAGTGGAAAAGCAAATTATAGAAAAACAGGACAAGTATATAGATGAGGTAAGACTAGGAATCATAAAGAAACAAAGAGGACCAGAGAATAGTAAGACATTAAAGAAATATGCAGAGTTTGAATGTTTAGATTCAAAGCATTTAACTCAAAACATTATGAGTATGCTTAGACCTGATAGTTTTTCAGAAATAATTGGGCAAGAGAGAGCTATTAAATCTTTAATATCTAAGATGGCATCTCCATATCCACAACATATAATTTTATACGGACCACCAGGAGTGGGTAAGACTACAGCAGCTAGGATTGCGCTTGAAGAAGTTAAGAAATTAAAGCATACGCCATATGATAAGGATGCAAAGTTTGTAGAAGTAGATGGAACCACATTAAGATGGGATCCAAGAGAGATATCAAATCCTTTATTAGGTTCAGTACATGATCCTATATATCAAGGTTCAAAGAGAGATTTAGCTGAAAGTGGTACTCCAGAACCAAAGACTGGACTAGTTACAGAAGCACATGGAGGAGTTTTATTTATAGACGAAATAGGTGAATTAGATTATACTCTTCAAAATAAATTATTAAAAGTTTTAGAAGATAAAAGAGTTGAGTTTTCATCATCATATTATGATCCAGATGATGAAAGTACACCTAAATATATTAAGTATTTATTTGACAATGGTGCTCCAGCTGATTTCGTTCTAATAGGCGCTACTACTAGAGAGCCAAGTGAGATTAATCCAGCATTAAGATCAAGGTGTACTGAAGTTTATTTTGAACCACTATCTTCTGTAGATATAGAAAAAGTTGTATTAAATGCAGCTAAAAAGTTAAATATTAAATTAGAGGATGGTTTAGCAAAAGAGATAAGCAGATATACTATAGAAGGTAGAAAAGCTGTAAATATACTTGCAGATGTATATGGATATGTATTATTAAATAATGAAGAGAGAAATGATGTGGTTATAACTATTTCTGATTTTAATGAAGTAGCATCTAATAATAGATTAAGACCATATGAAGATATTAGTGATTTAGATTCTAAGGAAGTTGGGCAGATTTTTGGTCTTGGGGTATCTGGATTCTTGGGATCAACTATAGAAATAGAATGTTCAAGTTTTGAGGCTAGGGAAAAAGGTAAGGGAACTATTAGATTTAATGATACTGCTGGATCTATGGCAAAAGATTCTGTTTTTAATGCAGCCTCTGTTATAAGAAAGATTACTGATAAGGAAATCAGAGATTATGATGTTCATGTAAATGTTATTGGTGGTGGAAAAATTGATGGACCATCAGCAGGTGCAGCTATAACAACATGTATTATAAGTGCCATTTTAGAAAAACCAATAAGACAGGATATTGCAATTACTGGTGAAATATCAATAAGAGGTAAGATAAAACCAGTAGGAGGAGTGTTTGAAAAAATATATGGAGCAAAAAGAAAAGGTATAAGGCAGGTAATAATACCAAAAGATAACTTGAAGGATGTTCCAGCTAATATTAAAAATATAGAAGTTACAGCTGTATCAACAATAGAAGAACTAATAGAATTAGTATTTTAGATATTTTGATTATTAAAACCCTGTAATATGATTATACAGGGTTTTAATTTAATTTTATAAATAAATGTTTGGATTTTTTTATAACTACATTATAATTAAAGAGAAGGATTTTATAATAAATAATGTTTTCTGCATTATTTATTCCTTGAGAGTACATATAGGAGTTTTCTTTTAATATATCGCAGGAGGTAATAATATGAGTGACTCACTTAGAACTATGCCACAAAATATAGAAGCTGAGCAGTCAGTAGTAGGGTCTATGTTAATAGATAAGAATGCTATTGCACAAGCTGCAGAGGTTCTTTCAGCTGAAGATTTCTATAAAGATGCTCATAAGACTATTTTTAAGGCTATTAGAGATTTATATAATAAAGATATACCTGTAGATATGATAACCTTGGTAGACTATCTAAAATCTAATGATATGCTTGAGCAAGCTGGAGGGGTAACATATATTATGGAGATAAGCACCTCAGTACCTTCTACAGCTAATTTATCTTCTTATATAAAAATTGTTGAAGATAAATCGACCCTTAGAAGGCTAATTAGAAGCTCAACGGAAATAATTGAAAATAGCTATAATAAACAAGATGATGTAGAATCAGTAATAGACTTGGCAGAAAAAAATATATTTAATATATCTGAAAAACGAAGTACTAGTGATTTTGAACCTATGAGTACTGTATTGGAAAGAGGATTTTTAGAGATAGAAAAGATTTTTAATAATAAAGGTCAAGTAAATGGAGTAGCTAGTGGATTTAAAGATTTAGATGCAAAAACTTCAGGGTTTCAGAGCGGAGATATGGTTCTAATAGCAGCTAGACCATCTATGGGAAAAACTACATTTTGTCTTAATATAGCCCAAAATGCAGCTATTAGAGATGGTAGGAAAGTTGCAATATTCTCATTAGAAATGAGTAAGGAGCAATTAGCATATAAGCTCCTTTGTGCAGAGGCTAATGTAGATATGGTTAAGCTTAGAAATGGAGATTTAGACGATAGAGATTGGGAGAATATAGCAAGGGCTTCAGGACCACTTGCATCTGCGGGAATATATATAGATGATACTGCAGGTATTTCTGTCATGGAGATGAGGTCTAAATGTAGAAGACTTAAAATAGAGCATGGAATAGATTTAATTATCATAGACTATCTTCAATTAATGTCAGGAAGCAATTCTGATAATAGACAACAGGAAGTATCAGAAATATCAAGAAGTATAAAAGCTTTAGCTAAAGAAATGAAATGTCCAGTAATTGCATTATCTCAATTATCCCGTGCACCAGAACAAAGGGCAGACCATCGTCCGATGTTATCAGATTTAAGAGAATCAGGTTCTATTGAGCAGGATGCAGATATAGTTATGTTCTTATATAGAGAATTTTATTATAGCAAAGAAAAAGAAGATGAGAACATAGCGGAATGTATATTAGCTAAACATAGAAATGGTGAAGTTGGAACCGTAAATTTAGCATGGATAGGTAAATATAGTAAATTTGGAAACTTAGACTTAGTTCATACAGAGTAATTTAAATAGATTTCGTAGAAGTTAGTAATAAAGTATAATTATATATGATTTATATTTATTGCATATACTAAAGCCTTATTACATAAAGATATATTAGCTATACTTTATGTGAGGTGAGATTACTCATGGTAAATGAGATGAAGAACAATAAATTAATAGATGATAAGTTTAACAATGGAAAAGAGACATATTTTCACAAGCATTCGGAATTAGATGATATTACTATAACAGAGGAACATGAAGATGACATTGTGAGTCTGTATAATAATGGAATTGTGAAAGATATAAGAGATACTAGTAACACCAATGAAGAAGTAAAAATAATTAAGACTAAAGAGTTTTATGGTGACAAAGATAAAGGGTCTATATTAGAATCTAAGGAGAAAGATTGTAGTGAAAAAAGTTGGGGAGCAACATTAGTGTTTTGTATACTTTTAGGTTTTATAGGCTTCCATAGATTTTATGTTGGAAAAGCAGGAACTGCAATATTAATGTTACTTACACTAGGTGGTTTTGGCATATGGATTATAGTAGATTTAGTATCTATAATAATAAATAGTTTTACAGATGAATATGGTAGAATTGTTAAAAGAAAAAAGTCCATAGATCAAAATTAAAAAGATGTGGTAAAACATATCTTTTTTAAGTATTATTGAATAATTTTAATAGATTTGATAATATTCATCTTATATAGTACACGAAGTAAAGATTAAGGAGAACAGTTATGGAAAATAAGAAAATTGGTGAGTTTAATAAAGGGGATAGAATTGAAAGTTTTTTCTTAGTAAAAAATGCAGAATGTAAAATAACTAACAATAGTACTACGAATAAATATTTAGATCTTATGTTAATAGATTCAACTGGAGAAATAAATGCAAAGCTATGGGAATGTAATGAAAATATTGAAGCTTCAATAAAGGATAATATACTTGTAAAAGTAAGAGCTGTAGTTAATGAATATAGAGGGAAATTACAGTTAAAGATAGAGAAAATTAGACCAGCTACAGAAGAAGATAATGTTAATATAGATGAATTTATACTAGTTGCTCCTTATAAGTCTGAAGATATGTTTGAAACTCTATTAGATTATATAGAGAAAATAGAAAATAAAGATATAAAACATATTACAGAAAATATTATCGGTAAATTAAGTTACAAGTTAATGCATTATCCAGCTGCTAAATCCAATCATCACGCAATTAAAGGTGGTCTTTTATATCATATAACCACTATGTTAAATGCGGCAGAAAAATTATTAGGTATATATGATTATCTAAATAAAGATTTATTGTATTCAGGTATAATTCTTCATGATATAGCTAAAATAATGGAGATGGAATCTAGTGAGCTAGGAATAGTATCTAAATATAGTACGGAAGGCCAGTTACTTGGACACATAATACAAGGAATTGGTTTAATTGAAGATGCTGCAATGGAAGTCAAAGCAGATAAAGAAATAGTTATGTTATTACAACATATGATATTAACACATCACTATGAGCCGGAGTATGGAAGTCCTAAGAAACCTATGATACCAGAAGCAGAAATGTTACATCATTTAGATGTATTAGATGCTAGAATGTATGATATGCGTAAAGCTACTAAGGATTTAAATCCAGGTGAATTCTCTGAAAAAATATATAGTTTAGATGGAATAAGTATATACAAATCATTCATATAAATACGAATAATATAAATATAAAAAGTGTAATATATTCTTATAGGATATGTTACACTTTTTATGGTTTAAGATAATATTATAATAAATTTAATTATAATAAAAAGCTAATTATATATATTATATTAACAAAATATATTGTATAAAGCCATTTGTATAATATATTTTAGGAGATTTAAAGTTTATTATCAAGAAATAATAAAAGCACTCTATGTTAGAATAGAGTAAATAAATATTGGGAAAAATAAATTTCTAAAGAAATATATTTACGAAGAATTTTAAATGTACTATATAAAATATTCGTATTTTTTATTGAAAATACTACATCTCTTTGTTAATATATTTATGGGGTGATTAACATGTATAAAAATTATGATATTATAATTGTTGGTGCAGGAGCTAGTGGTGTTTTCGCAGCCTATGAATTAACAGCTTTAGGCTCAAAGGCTAAAGTACTAATGATAGAAAAGGGAAATAGCCTAGAAAAAAGAAAATGTCCCATAGATGGGAAAAAAATAAAAGCTTGCATTCATTGTAAGTCTTGTGACATTATGAATGGTTATGGTGGTGCTGGAAGTCTTTCAGATGGTAAGTATAATATAACTAATAACTTTGGTGGAGATTTATATAAATATGTGGGTAGGCAAGAAGCTTTAGATCTAATGTATTATGTAGATAAGGTTTTATGTGATCATGGTGGAAGTGATGCGAAGTTATATTCAACTGCGGATAGTACACTAAAGACTGAGGCACTAAAACATGATTTACATCTTTTAGATGCTAAAGTTAGACATCTTGGTACAGATAGAAATGTAAAAATACTAGGTAATTTATATAATAAGATAAAAGATAATATAGAGATGAAGTTTAATACTGAAGTTGTAGATATAGAAAAGCACGGTAAAGAATTTATAGTAAAAACTGAGGATGAGGAATTTAGATGCAAAGATATAATAGTTGCCACAGGAAGATCGGGATCTAAATGGATATCTAAGGTTTGTACTAAGCTAGGTATAGAAAGTAAAAGTAATAGAGTAGATATAGGTGTTAGAGTTGAACTACCTGCAGCTATTTTTGAACACATAACAGATAAAGTATATGAAAGTAAAGTTGTATATAGAACTAAGAAGTATGGAGATTTAGTCAGAACATTTTGTATGAACCCACATGGTGAGGTAGTTAGTGAAAATACAAATGGAATAGTAACAGTAAATGGACATAGCTATTCAAATCCAGAACTTCATACAGAAAACACAAACTTTGCATTATTAGTTACTAATAATTTTACAGAGCCATTTAAAAATAGTAATGAATATGGAGAATCTATAGCAAGACTTAGCAATATGCTAGGTGGCGGAGTATTAGTTCAAAGATTTGGAGATTTAGTACAGGGGAGAAGAACTAATGATCATAGAATGAGTAAAAGTTTTACTATTTCAACTTTAAAAGCTACACCGGGAGATTTAAGCTTAGTTATACCAAAGCGTCAATTAGATGCTATAATAGAAATGATATATGCTCTAGATAATATAGCACCAGGAACAGCTAATGAAGATACATTGTTATATGGTGTAGAAGTTAAGTTTTATAATTCTAATATAGAAGTGGATAATAACTTAGAGACAAAAGTAAAAAGCCTTTATGTATTAGGAGATGGATCTGGAGTTACACATTCACTATCACAAGCATCTGCTAGTGGAGTTTATGTTGCTAGAATATTAGAGGAGAAATATAGTAAGCTAGTTTAATTTATAATAAGTTTTACTAATGAGTAAAAAGGAGATGTAGAATATGTCATCATTTGTGGTATTAGGAGCTCAATGGGGAGACGAAGGAAAGGGTAAAATGACTGATTATCTTGCAGAAAGTGCAGATGTAGTTGTTAGATTCCAAGGAGGAAATAATGCAGGTCATACTGTAGTAGTGGGAGAAAAAGAGTATAAGTTACATTTGATTCCATCAGGAATACTTTATAAAGACAAACTTAATGTAATAGGCAATGGAGTGGTTGTAGACCCCGAGGCTCTATTTACAGAAATGGATTATTTAAAGGGATTAGGAGAAAATATAACACCAGAGAGATTAATAATAAGTGACAGAGCTCAAGTTATAATGCCTTATCATAAAGTATTAGATGCTCTTAAGGAAGAAGCTAGAGGAAAAAACGATATAGGTACTACTAAAAAAGGAATAGGACCTTGTTATACTGACAAAGTTGAGAGATGTGGAATAAGGGTTTGTGATCTTATTAAACCAGAAGTATTAAAAGAAAAATTACAAGAATATCTTCCAGCTAAAAATGATTTAATAGTTAAAATTTATGGTGGAGAAGCCCTAAGCTTTGATGAGGTTTTCGAGGCCTATTTAGAATATGGTAAGAGAATGAAGCCGTTTGTAGATGATGCATCAGTTAGAGTTTTTGATAGCATAAAAGCAAATAAAAATGTGTTATTTGAAGGAGCTCAAGGAACACTTCTGGATATAGATTTTGGTTCATATCCATATGTAACATCTTCTAATACCGTAGCAGGTGGTATATGTACAGGTGCTGGTATAGGACCAACTATGATAGATAGTGCTGTAGGAATTGTAAAAGGATATACAACTAGAGTTGGAAAAGGACCTTTTCCAACAGAACAAGAAAATGAAGTTGGAGATTGGATAAGGGAAAAAGGATTTGAGTACGGAGTTACTACAGGAAGAAGTAGAAGATGTGGTTGGCTTGATCTTGTTATATTAAAAAGTGCTGCTAGAGTTTCTGGATTAACTAGTTTTGGAGTAACTAAGATTGACACACTAGCAGGGCTTGATAAAATACAAGTTTGTGTAGGATATAAGTTAGATGGAAAAGGAATAGACTACTTCCCAGCTAGCCTTGAAGATTTAGCAAAATGTGAACCTGTGTATGAAGAGTTTGATGGATGGGATGAAAGTATAAAAGATGCTAGAAAATATGAAGACCTTCCAGAGAATGCAAAGATATACTTAAGAAAAATAGAAGAATTCACTGGTGTTAGGATATCTATAATATCAGTAGGTCCAAAGAGAGATCAAACCATGAGAATCGCAGATCTTTAAAAGTACGTCATTGCATTAAAGATTACAAAAAATTAGTTCAAAGTTTAAAACTGATAAGAAATAAATTTATTTCCTATCAGTTTTATTTTTTTATATTAATTCAAGTAATATTTAAAATCACACAAATTACCTTGAATATAGCTCTTATGTTAATAGGTAAACCTAATCCTTTAGTGCATTATAAATGGCATTCACAGCAGCGCTAGAGGAGCTCCAGCACCATTGCAAATTAAAACCACCACAATCACCATCAACATCTAAAATTTCACCACCAAAGTATAGACCTGGAGTTAGTGTAGATTCTAAAGTTATAGGGTTTACCTCTGTAGTATCTATTCCACCGATGGTAACTTGAGCATTTTCAAAAGAGTTGGTATCAATAACTTGAAACTTCCAATCATATAAAAGCTTATAAAGTTTAAATCTATATTCATACTCTAGGGAATATGTAGGCATGTGAATGTCAGTAATTCCACACTCTTTTAATATAATAGGAATAAGTTTTTTATTTATAATTCCTACTAGATTGTCTGAAATACTTCTATATGAAAACACTGCAAAGTGTGTTTCAAAAAAATCTACTATATGGTCATAATCTGAATTAAGTAAATTTACATGTATAATAACTGATGACTTATTCATAATTCCTTTAGAAGCAATTCTACTAAGCTGTAGAATTGGAGGACCTGATATACCATAGTCTGTGAATAAGATTTCACCAAATTCTTGTTTTTTAGTTTCACCATTTACTTCTATATTACAAGAGCTTTCAAATTTCACTCCAGAAATGGCCTTAAGTCTATCATAGTTTAGTTTTAATTGAACTATACCAGGTGTTAAGTTTATTAATCTATGGCCAAAGTTTTTAGATAGTTTATGACCAGAGCCATCAGATCCTGTTTTAGTATAACTTTTTCCTCCAGTACATAAGAGAACTTTTTTACATGTATATGTAGTTGAAGAAGTAATAATTTCAAAGTAACCCTTCTTTGTGTTAATGATATTTAAAACTTTTTCATTCATGTAAGTTGGTATATTTCTTTCAGATAAATTCATTCTAAGAATATCTAACACAGAGGATGCTTGAAGAGATAATGGGTATATCTTTCCAGAATCTAAGGTACATGTATATATTCCTATGGATTTAAAAAAGTTAAGGGTATATTCTAAATCATAGGTATTAATAATATCTTTAAAAAAGTTATTATTATCACTATGAAATCTTGATAAGGATAATTTTTCGTTTGTTAAATTACAGCGTCCATTACCAGTAATTAACAATTTTTTACCTACTCTATCGCTACTATCTATTATAGCTACGTCTATACTTAAATCTTTTGCTTTAATTGCAGATACTATGCCACAAGATCCACCACCAACAATAATTAAGTCATGATACAAAATAAAATCACCTCAAGCCTTTAAATGTATTTTATAACATATTAACTAATATATTAACTATAGTATATAGAATTATACTACATATTAAAACTATAATATAAGTTTATTATTAAATTATAATATATCTAATAAATAATATATTTTCTGTATATAATTTTGGAGAAAAAAATAAAAAAAATTATTTTTAAAATTTTGTTGACAAAAGTTTAAAATTTTTGTATTATAATAAATGTCGGATGAACCGGCAAACACAAAACAAAAGCAAAATGACATATGGCTCCTTGGTCAAGCGGTCAAGACACCACCCTTTCACGGTGGTAACAGGGGTTCGATTCCCCTAGGAGTCACCATATTAGGTCGCATAGCTCAGCTGGGAGAGCACCTGCCTTACAAGCAGGGGGTCACAGGTTCGATCCCTGTTGCGACCACCACATAATCTAATGTGGCCCAGTGGCTCAGTTGGTTAGAGTGCCGGCCTGTCACGCCGGAGGTCGAGGGTTCGAGTCCCTTCTGGGTCGCCACTTATGCTGGCATGGCTCAACGGTAGAGCAGCTGATTTGTAATCAGCAGGTTGTAGGTTCGATTCCTATTGCCAGCTCCAAAGATTCTGAATTAATTCAGAGTCTTTTTTTATTTTTTGAATTAATACATAAGTAAAAAATAATTAAATACATAAAAATTAAATATATAAATATTAAGGATATATTTTAATTTAAAATAAATTATTGTCATAAAGGTATATAATTATATCTTTACAAACGAATATTTGTTCGTTAAAATAAGAATATAAGTTAATTTTGAGGATGTGATATTTGTGGAGAATAAGTCCGAGAGAATAATATTTCACATAGATGTTAACTCTGCATTTCTATCATGGACAGCTATAAATTTATTAAAATGTGGAGAAAGTGAAATAGATATAAGAAAAATTCCTTCTATAATAGGTGGAAGTATAGAAGATAGAAGAGGAGTAGTTTTAGCAAAATCAATTCCAGCTAAGAAATTTAATATAATAACCGGAGAACCTATAGTAGCTGCGTTGAAAAAGTACCCTCAATTAAAAGTTTATCCACCAGAACATAAACTATATACAAGGTTTAGTAATGATATGTATAAATTGTTAGAGCCATATTCTGATTTTATTGAAAGGTATTCTATAGATGAAGTTTTTATGGAAGCAAGTCATTTTAAATATGACTACATGGAAAAGGCTAAGGAGATTAAAAGAAAAATAGAAGAAGACTTGGGTTTTACAGTAAATATAGGAATAGGAAATAATAAGTTATTAGCTAAGATGGCTAGTGATTTTTCTAAGAAGAATTCTATCCATACATTATTTAAAGAAGAAATAAAAATAAAGATGTGGCCACTTAAAGTAGGCGATTTATTTATGGTTGGAAAAGCAGCAGAAAAAAAGCTTATAGATTTAAATATATTTACAATTGGAGATTTAGCAAATTATAATTTGAGCATTTTAAGAAATATATTTAAGAGCTATGCAAATATAATTTATGAATATGCCAATGGAATAGATAATTCACCCATAAACTGTGATAATTATGTGGATGTAAAAGGCATAGGAAATTCAACTACTACAAGCAAGGATATATTAAGTACAGATGAAGCTTTAAAAGTATTATTGTCACTTACTGAAAGCGTAGCTAAGAGACTTAGAGCTAATAAGTCTTTATGTGGTATTGTAGTTGTATCAATAAAGTCGAATATATTTACAACTTATTCTCATCAGAAAAAGTTTTTAACCCCAACAGATTCGACTGAAGAAATTTTTAAATTAGTGAAAGTAATATTTAAGGAGATGTGGCGTAGAGAACCCATAAGATTATTAGGAGTCAGAGTAACTAAGTTGAGTGATAATAGTATATATCAAAAATCTTTATTTGATGATGAAAAAATAGATAAACAAAGAAACTTAGATAGTACTATAGATAAGATAAGAGAAAAGTATGGAGATTCATCCATAATAAGATCTACCTTTATAAGCTCAAATAATAAAAGGGGCTTAGAAGATGAAAAAGCAGAAGATTTTTTAATGATGGGAGGCCTTTATGATTCTTCTAAATAAAAAAACATCCTAACTTAATATAAGTATAAGTTAGGATGCCTTTGATCAAATGAAATTATTTAGAGGATGCTTTACTATTTAAATTTTTTTGAAGCCTTATATCATCACCATAAAACTTAAACAAAGAAAAATTACCAAAAAGTCTAGAGGTAATACGTTCTGAATAGATAGATAATAATTCATCTAAAGAAAAGTTACTAGATATTAACATTTTTTTATTTCTTAGAAGCTTTGTATTTAGTAGGTTAAATAACTCAGATATAGCAAATTCTGAGGATACTTCTGTACCTAAGTCATCTATTATAAGTAAATCACAATTAATTAGGTGATCTTCTAGAGTTGAATTGTTATTAAATCTTATATCTTTTAAGTTTTTAATCAATTCTTCAGAAGTCTTATACACTATAAAATATCCATTATCTATTAATTCTTTTGCGATACAGTGAGATAAAAAGGTTTTTCCAGTGCCTGGATTACCATAAAAAAGAAGATTTTCTAATGTTGACTCAAAGTTTGCTATATATCTAAAACATTGATTTACAATGCTTTTCATATTTTCCTTTGGACTATATTTTTCACGGCCAATTCTTTTATCACTATAGAAGTCCATATTAAAATTAGCAAAATTATGATCATCAGAAACTATGAATAAATCACTATTTCTATAATAAAAACTATTAAGTTTTTGTTTATAGCAACTACATTTTTGTAATCCTATAAATCCAGTATCATTACATTTATTACAATTATAATGAATATCTAGATAATCTAAAGGATAACCGTTTGATACCAGTAACTCAGTCTTTTTAACTCTTAAATTAGTTATATTTTCCTTTAGTTCTTTTAAATGTTGTTCTCTATTAGGCGCATCCTGAAAGGCGGCTAGGGAAACCTTAATACATAGCTTCCCTATATGATTTTCAATATCATCTATTTCAGGAACACGTTTTTTTACTTCTGATTTTCTTAATTCTAAAGCATTTTTTTGATTTTCCTTTATTTTATCATAAAGTTTCATAATTTCTAAATGATATTTATTAGTCATTATTATCCCATCCTAAAAGTTTTCTTTCTAAATCTTCAAAATCATAGGTCCTTTGATCGTAACTATGAAATTTACCTTTGCCTTTTTTTGTATTGGTATTTGAAACTTCATTAACAATAGGTTTAAAATTAATTTTTTTCTTGTCTTTTAACTCAATATCTTGAAGAGTTTTAATTTTGTCTTTAAACCAACTATTAAGTATACCATCAATATATTTAAAGTCGGCTCTATTTAGTCTTTCAAAGCAAATGTCACAAGCTTTATATATAATTTCTAAAGAAAAATTATATACATTTAACCATTTTTCCAAAAGCTCTTCTTGAGGTTTCATAACATCACCATTTTTCAGACCTAAATAAGTTAAGATTTTTCTTATATTAATCCATTTATCCTCATGCTTTTTTATAAAGTCTTGTGCTTCGTCTATACTAGTTATATTGTTATCACTCCAAGATACAGCTATTTTCTCAATATATCTATAGTCAGATTTTCCTTTAGAAACACAATATTCTATAAGTAAAAGTATAATTTCAGGAGAAAAATTAAAGTCGTTTTGCCATCCGAGATAAGTAGTCATTTCTTTGGGCGAAAGTGGACGTGCTAATAATCTTTCTATATCTTGCAACATATCTTTAACCATAGAATTATCTAGTTCTTTTAATAAATTCACAGATTTTCCGTTATCGGGAGCCTTAGTTAGTTCTAAGAATTCTATATTATAATTTCCCATATTATCTATGGGAACTAATCTTATAACACCTTCGTCATTCCAATAATTCCAAGCATTTATTACGTCAGTTTCTAATAAGGATAGAGCTGAAGCTATAAGAGTTGAGTTTACACCGATTTCTCCACTAACACAATATTTAAGACCAAGTAAATAAACTTTTATATACTCGCCTCTAGCCTTTGCCATGAAGTTATCTATAAACACATTGCTTACGGGAGTATAATCTAAATTTTTGGTTTTAAACATAAAAGTACTCATAAAATCTCAACCTTTCCATGTTATCGTAATGTAATAGCATTACATTAAACTCTTGTTGAAAACTAAGGTTATAATTATATATAAGTAAATAAATTATTTATTTGTTATATAAGTTATATCTTATTGCTCTATTTTTATAACCTTTTAGAATAAGTTTCAATTAAGAATTATATTATAACCTTAGTATATCATATAGTAAACCTATTAAAAGTAAAATTTAATAATTAATAAATGTATAGATATTAGTATATAAAATTAATATTTTATTAATAATAAAATTGACTATTGTTTTGTACATTATGTTTAAAATAATTTCAATGGGGTATATTATCATTGTAGTAGGGAGGTAATACAATGATGAAAAATATACTACGAGAATTAGTTATAGTATGTGTATCACTCTTATGTATTTTAACTATGATTACCATGAATCCGGTAGAAGCAAAAGAAAATGTAAAAGCGAATGAAAAAATAAAGGCAGTAGTTATGAAATCAGATGGTGTAGAAATTGGCATAGTTGCTGATGAAGCCACAGGTAACAATGCTCTTAATAAAGTAAGAGATATCTATATAGATACATGTAATATAGATAATGTTAAAGATATTGCTGTAAATAATAAGATAGTATATGAAAAAATAATTTGTAATAAAGAAGATGTTTTAAGTGAAAGTGAAATTTCTAATAAAATAATAGGATACAATAATACAAATGATAACAGTTTAATTAACTTTACAGTTACAAAAGAAAATCAGGTTAAATATATACAAAAGACTAATAATTCGCAAGTTGCTTTTACGCCTCTTAGTAGGGGGAATACCCAAATAAATAGAGAGGTTTTTTTACACAATTCAATAACAACACCTATAAAAGGTATACTAACTTCCACTTTTGGTGAGAAGAGAGAAGGATATTATCATAAGGGAATTGATTTGGCTGCTAATACAGGTACTGAAATTCAAGCTGCATTAGATGGAACAGTGAGCTTTTCAGGGATGGCAGATGGGTATGGTAAAGTAGTAATAATCGACCATAGTGATAACTTGCAGACTGTATATGCACATTGTAGCAAATTAAATGTGTCTGAAGGTGAACAGGTTCTAAGAGGGCAAGTTATAGCAGAAGTTGGTAATACTGGAGATAGCACAGGTCCACATCTACATTTTGAGATAAGAGTAGATGGAGTTCCAATAGATCCTTTGGGATATACAGGGATAATTGGATATTAAATTTTTAATAAAGTCTAGATTTATCTAGACTTTATTTTTGGTAAAAATGAATAAATTGTGACAAGTTAAATTTTTGGTAAAAATAAAAGTAAAAAAAATATATTGACTTTGTTTTTCTTTAGTAATATACTTTGATTATCAAACTATTTGAAAGTCAAACAAAAGGAGAATAAAGTAGAATGAAATCCTTAAATTCAAATAAATACGTATTAAATGAATTATTAGTAACTATATTTAATGATATTCTAGAGATTGAACAAACTGCTCTACAAGAAGGAGTACTTAAAGATTTATCGGTTACAGAGATACATACTATTGAAGCTATAGGAATGTATCATCCAAGAACAATGACGGAAGTAGCAAATGATTTAAATATTACAGTAGGTACTTTAACTACAGCCATAACGAAACTTGTAAAAAAAGGATATGTAGAACGTACAAGAGGAGAAGAAGATAGAAGATCTGTAATGATAGCTCTTACTAGAAAAGGAAAGTTAGCATATAGAGTTCATGAAAAATTTCATCAGGACATGATTAGTGAAACTATAAAAGGTTTAACAGATGAAGAGGAAGAAGTGCTAATAAGATCTCTAGAGAAAGTAAATAGCTTCTTTAAGTCAAAATACAATCTTAAAAAATAAGTAAAGGAGAATAAATGTGATTGGTTCAAGAATACTAGGAACAGGTTCTTATACACCATCTAATATAGTTTACAATAAAGATATAGAGAATATTGTAGATACTTCAGATAGCTGGATTAGAGAGAGAACTGGAATTGCGGAAAGAAGAATTTCTACTGGAGAAGATACTTCAGAATTAGCAATAAAGTCAGCTCTAAAGGCTTTAGAGGATAGTAATGTAGATGGTAAAGAAATTGATTTAATTTTAGTGGCTACAGTTTCACCAGATAGTTTAATTCCATCAGTTGCATGTAATGTACAAAAGGAAATAGGTGCTGTAAATGCTATGGCTTTTGATATAAATGCTGCATGTAGTGGGTTTATATTTGCGTTAGATATAGCTAAGGGATATATAGAAACAGGTAGGGCTACAAAAGCTTTAATAATTGGAGCAGAGGTATTATCTAAAATCGTAAATTGGGAAGATAGAAATACTTGTGTATTATTTGGAGATGGAGCAGGAGCTGTAGTTATAGGAAAAGATTCTGAAGAGCATATAAGTTATATCAACTGTAAAAGTGTAGGATCTAAAGGTGAATCCCTTACTTGTGACATACTTCCTATGGAGAATATATGTACCAAGGAAGTTATAAATAATAATAAGATTCAGATGAATGGAAAAGATATTTATAAGTTTGCTGTTAAGGTTATGGAAGAGGAATTTAATAGAATTATTCAAAAAAGCAATATAAAAAAGGATGATATAGATTTTATACTTCCACATCAAGCTAATATAAGAATGATAGAAAGTGTTAGTAAGAAAATTGATATACCTTTATCTAGATTCATTATAAATTTAGACAAAAAGGGTAATACATCTAGTGCAAGTATTCCAATAGCTTTAGATGAAGCAAATAAAAATGGTCAAATCAAACAAGGAAGTAACATAGTAATTATAGGATTTGGTGGTGGACTAACCTATGGTAGTGCACTGTTAAAATGGAATAAATAATTTAAAATATATAGGAGGAATAAAAAATGGTATTAGAAAGAGTAAAAAAAGTTATAGCAAAAGAACTAGGTGTAGAGGTAGAGGAACTAAATATACAAGCAAGTTTTACAGATGATTTAGGAATAGATTCTCTAGAAATATTTGAAATTGTTATGAGTTTAGAAGAAGAGTTTGATATTGAAATTCCAAATGAGGATATAGAAAACATAAAAAATGTTCAAGATATTTCAAGCTATATAGAAAGCAAAGTTAATTAAAACAAAAGGTCAGATAGCTATCTATCTGACCTTAACCATAGGAGGTATATATGTTCAAATCAGATATATGTGAAGCTTTAGGAATACAATACCCAATAATTCAAGGGGCTATGGCTTGGATTGCAGATAGTGTATTAGCAAGTAGCGTATCAAATGCGGGAGGGCTTGGAATTATAGCGGCAGGAAATAACTCTCCAGAAAATGTTAGATTAGAAATAAGAAAAGCTAAAGAGCTTACAGATAAACCTTTTGGAGTAAACATAATGCTTCTTAGTGATAATGCTGATGAGGTTGCTAAGATTGTTTGTGAAGAAGGAGTAAAGGTTGTTACAACAGGTGCAGGAAACCCAGGTAAATACATGAATATGTGGAAAGATCATAATATTAAGGTTATTCCAGTAGTAGCTTCAACAGGGCTTGCAAAACGAATGGAGCGAAGTGGAGCAGATATGGTAATTGCTGAAGGTTGTGAAGCTGGTGGACACATAGGAGAACTTACAACTATGGCACTTCTTCCTCAGGTTGTAGATGCTGTAAATATACCTGTTATAGCAGCTGGTGGTATAGGAGATTCTAGAGGAATGTTGGCTGCATTAGCATTAGGTGCTAATGGATTTCAAGTAGGAACTAGATTTCTAGCAGCGAATGAGTGCACTATTCATGAAAATTATAAAAAAAAGGTAATAGAATCAAAGGATATAGATTCAGTAGTTACAGGTAGAAGTACTGGGCATCCTGTAAGAGTTCTTAGAAATAGATTATCTAGAGAATATTTAAGACTTGAAAAGTTAGGTACATCAGCTGAAGAGCTAGAACAATTAGGGGTTGGTGGACTTAAAAAGGCTGTTATAGACGGTGATGTAGATAATGGTTCTATTATGGCAGGTCAAATTGCAGCTTTAATAAAAAAGGAAGAAAGTTGTGAAGAAATAATTAAAGATTTTGTAGAAGGTACTGAAACATTACTAAAATCCATGATAAATAAATTTTAAAGTTGAGAGGTAACTATGAAAAATATCGCATTTATTTTCCCAGGCCAAGGAAGTCAGTACGTAGGTATGGGAAAGGAAATACATGAAGAATTCTTAGAAGCTAAGAAAGTATTTGAAAAAGCTAACAAAATTTTAAATAAAGATATAAGTGAGTTATGCTTCAATGGTCCCATAGAAGAACTAACCTCTACTGAAAATAATCAAGTAGCTATAGTAACTCTTTCAATAGCATTATTTGAAATTTTAAAATTTCATGGAATAAATCCTAAGGTTGTTGCAGGATTGAGCCTTGGAGAATATTCTGCTTTAATCTCAAGTGGAATTATGAATTTTGAAGAAGGATTAAGAGTAGTAAGAGAAAGAGGAATATTCATGAAGGAAGATAGTGATAAAACTAACGGCTCCATGGCGGCTATCATTGGTGGGAAAATAGAAATTATAGAAGAAGTATGTAATGAACTTAGTGATAAAGGAATAATAGGTATAGCAAATTATAATTGTAGTTCTCAAATTGTAATTTCAGGAGAGGATTTCTTAGTAGAAGAAGCTATGAGAAGTTTAAAAATTAAAGGTGCTAAGAAAATTGTTAAGTTACCAGTAAGTGGAGGATTTCATACAGAATTAATGGAAAATGCATCTAAAAAATTAGGAGATGTATTAAGTGAGGTAACTTTTAATGAAAGCAATATAGAAGTAATACCTAATGTTACAGGAGAGGTTTTACAAAACGTAATGGAACTTAGACAGTTGTTAGAAGCTCAAGTTAAATCTTCTGTGAAATGGCAAAAGACTATAGAAAATATGATTGATATGGGAATTAATACTTTTATAGAAGTTGGACCAGGAAAAGCCCTTAGTGGTTTTGTAAAGAAGATAAGTAAAGATGTAAAAATATTAAATGTTGAGGATAAAGAATCAATTTATAGTACATTGAAATATTTACAAGAAGCTCATGTATAGGAGAGGATATATATATGTTTAAAGGAAAGAATGTGGTAGTTACTGGAGGAAGTAGAGGTATAGGAAGAGCTATAGCTATAGAGTTTGGTAAAAAAGGAGCTAATGTGGTTATAAATTATGTTAGTAGTGATGCAGAGGCAGAAAAAGTTGCCGAGGAAATAAAAAGTCTTGGAGGAAATGCTATTTTAGTAAAAGGAGATATAAGTAGTTTCGAAGAAGGAAAAAAATTAATAGATGAAACGGTAAAAGTTTTTGGAACTATAGACATATTAATTAATAATGCAGGAATAACAAAAGATGGATTAATTATGAGAATGAAAGAAGAGCACTTTGATAAGGTTATAGATATAAATCTTAAGGGTGTATTTAATACTTGTAAGAGTGCAGTGTCTCACATGCTTAAACAGAGAAGTGGAAAGATTATAAATATTTCTTCTGTAGTAGGAGTTGTAGGGAATGCAGGGCAGGCAAACTATGCAGCATCTAAAGCAGGTGTTATAGGACTTACTAAGTCAATAGCTAAGGAAGTAGGAGCTAGAGGTATAACTGTAAATGCTGTAGCACCAGGATTTATAAAAAGTGATATGACAGATGTATTAAGTGAAAAAGTAAAGGATGGTATGTTAGGACTAATTCCTTTAAATAGATTTGGAAATGTAGAAGATGTAGCAAGGACTGTAGTTTTTCTTGCATCAGAGGGTGGAGACTATATAACAGGTCAAGTTATAAATGTAGATGGCGGAATGGTAATGTAGTTATTTAAGGAGGACATATAAAGTGAATAGAAGAGTGGTAATCACAGGTATGGGAGCATTAACTCCTATTGGTAATGATATTAACAGCTTTTGGGATGGAGTTAAGAATGGTAAATGTGGCATAGATTTTATAAAATCTATGGATGTAGAAAAGTTTAAAGTTAAAATAGCGGCAGAGGTTAAAGATTTTGACCCTACAGAGGTTATTGATAGAAAAGAAGCTAAGAGGATGGATAGATATTGTCAACTTGCTATGGCAGCAGCAGAGGAGGCAGTAAAATCTTCAAATTTAGATTTAGATAGTATTGATAAATATAGATTAGGTGTTTTAATTAGTTCAGGAATTGGTGGACTCGATACATTAGAAAATGAATATAAAAGAATGTTAGAAAGAGATACAACTAAGGTATCACCATTTTTAATTCCTATGATGATAGAGAATATGGCAGGAGGAAATGTTGCTATTAAATATGGTGCTAAAGGGCCATGCCTATCTGTAGTGACAGCTTGTGCTACAGGAACTAATAGTATAGGTGAAGCTTTTGAGATGATAAAGGCAAATAGAGCAGAAGTGATGATTACAGGTGGGACAGAGGCATCTATAACATCAATAGGTCTTGCTGGATTTACTGCATTAACGGCTTTAAGTAAGAGTGAGGATCCTAAAAAAGCATCTATTCCTTTTGATAAAAATAGAAGTGGATTTGTAATGGGTGAAGGAGCAGGAGTTTTAATTTTAGAAGAGCTCCAGCATGCAAAG
Source organism: Clostridium sp. UBA5712 (assembly GCF_002419845.1). Lineage (NCBI taxonomy): Bacteria > Bacillati > Bacillota > Clostridia > Eubacteriales > Clostridiaceae > Clostridium > Clostridium sp. UBA5712. Next base: position 28,728 of record NZ_DIGW01000003.1, read on the forward strand.
GCAAGAGGTGCAAAAATATATGGTGAAGTTATTGGATATGGAGCTACTTGTGATGCCTATCATATCACTCAGCCTAGTGCTGATGGAGAAGGGGCAGCAAGAGCTATGCAACTTGCCATAGAAGAAGGAAATGTAAGCTTAGAAGATATATCATATATTAATGCTCATGGAACTAGTACTCCATATAATGATAAATTTGAAACTATAGCTATTAAAAATTTATTTAAAGAGCAAGCCTATAAGATCCCAGTTAGTTCTACAAAATCAATGACAGGACATTTATTGGGAGCATCAGGTGCTATAGAATCAATTGTATGTATAAAAGCTTTAGAGGAAGGGTTTATTCCAGCTACTATTGGTCTTGAAGAGAAGGATGAAGATTGTGATTTAGATTATGTTCCTAATATTGGAAGAAGAGCAGAACTAAAATATGCTTTGTCTAATTCCTTAGGATTTGGTGGTCATAATGCTACACTTTTATTTAAGAAATGGGAGGAATAAATTATGAATTATGAAGCAATTGAAAGGCTAATTAAATTAATAAATGATTCCGATCTTAAGGAATTAGAACTAGAAGAAGCAGGACTTAGAATAAGGATGAGCAAAAATGATTCTAGCAAAATTATTTATAATGAAGATGCTAGAGGATTAAATCAATCTAAAATCACAGATAAATGTGATATAGAGTATGTTAATCATACTAATAATGCAAATGATAATACTTCAGTAATATCAACAAAGCATGAAGAAATAATTACTGAAGAGAGTAATTTAGAAGAATGCTTTATAGTTAAGTCACCTATGGTAGGAACATATTATTCTTCACCTACAGAAAATGGAGAACCTTATATAAAAATAGGAGATTCAGTATCAAAGGAGTCAATTCTGTGCATAATTGAAGCTATGAAATTGATGAATGAAATTGAATGTGAAGTTGAAGGAACGGTGGCTAAAATATTTGTTAATAATGGAGATGTAGTAGAATTTGGTCAGCCTATAATGGCTATAAAACTTTAGAAATATAGATTATATAAAGGAGGTAATATAAATAATGTTGGATGCAATAGAAAGTGATGTAATAAAACTCAATATAAAAGAGATACAAGAAATAATACCTCATAGATATCCATTTTTATTTGTGGATCAAATAGAAGGTTTAGAACCAATGAAAAAAGCGGTAGGATATAAAAATATAACTATGAATGAATATTTTTTTCAAGGTCATTTTCCGCAAGAACCTGTATTACCTGGAGTGATAATAGTAGAAGCGCTTGCACAAGTTGGTGCCATTGCATTACTTTATGATGAAAAGTTTAGAGGCAAGATAGCCTACTTCGGTGGGATAAAAAATGCTAGGTTTAAGAGAAAAGTTATACCTGGTGATAGATTAAAACTAGAAGTTGAAATTATAAAGATAAAAGGACCAATGGGTATTGGTAAAGGAATTGCCACAGTTGATGGAGTAGTAGCTTGTGAATGTGAATTAACCTTCGCAGTAGGAGTATAAAAGTAAGAGAGGTAGCCGTATGTTTAAAAAGATATTAATTGCTAATAGAGGAGAAATTGCAGTTAGAATAATTAGGGCTTGTAGAGAAATGGGAATACAAACTGTAGCTGTATATTCTGAAGGTGATAGAGAAGCTTTGCATGCACAAATGGCAGATGAGTGTGTTTGTATTGGACCATCAGCCTCAAAGGATAGTTATCTAAATGAAAATAATATATTAAATGCTACTATTTTAAAAGGTGCAGAGGCTATTCATCCAGGGTTTGGATTTTTATCTGAAAATAGTAGATTTGCCAAGATGTGTGAAGAGTGTAATATTAAATTTATAGGACCCACAGCAGAAAATATAAACAATATGGGAAATAAATCAAAAGCCAGAGAACTTATGGAAAAGGCTAATATACCAGTAGTACCAGGATCAAAGGGTATTATAAATAATGAAGAGGAAGCTATAGTAATAGCTAAAGAAATAGGATATCCAGTAATGATAAAGGCCTCTAGCGGAGGCGGAGGAAAAGGAATTAGGATTGTAAATAATGAGAATCAGCTTATAAGTGATTTTAATGCAGCAAAGAGAGAAGCGAAAGTTTCATTTAACGATGATTCGATGTATATAGAAAAGTTTATAGAAAAGCCAAGGCATATAGAAATACAACTCATAGCAGATAATTATGGAAACACAGTATATCTAGGTGAGCGTGAATGTTCTATACAAAGAAAAAATCAAAAGGTGTTAGAAGAAGCACCATCAGTATTTATAGATGATAGTATGAGAAAAAAAATGGGAGAGACTGCAGTTAAAGCAGCTAAATCTATAGGGTATGTAAATGCTGGAACTATAGAATTTCTAGTAGATAAGCATAAGAAGTTCTATTTCATGGAGATGAACACTAGAATACAGGTAGAGCATCCTGTAACAGAAATGGTAACAGGAGTTGACTTAATAAAAGAACAAATTAGGATAGCTTATGGAGAAAAGTTAAGTTTTTCACAAGAAGATATAAAAATTACAGGTCACTCTATTGAGTGTAGAATAAATGCGGAGGATCCTTATAAAAATTTTAGACCTTGTCCAGGTGAAATAACTAATTTATATGTACCTGGTGGAAATGGGATTAGGTTAGATTCTGCGGTATATCAAGGATATAAAATTCCACACTGCTATGATTCAATGATTGGTAAACTTGTAGTTCACGGTAAAGATAGAGAAGAAGCTATAAGCAAAATGAAAAGAGCATTAAGTGAATTCATAATAGAAGGAGTTAGTACTAACATAGACCTTCAGCTTGATATTTTAACTAATGAGAGTTTTGTAGAAGGAACTTTTGATACAGGGTTCTTAGAAGCATATCTTAATAAAGTTAAATAGTTTAAATCTAAATGAGGTAATTATATGAAAGATTTAAGGTCATTATTTAAAAAAAATGTTTATATAGAAGTAAAACCGAGCAATAAAGAGGGTGAGATAAAAAGGAGACCACAAGTACCTGATGGAATGTGGATTAGATGTCCTAAATGCGGTAATACCATATATAGAGGAGATTTAATAAATAATTTAAAAGTGTGTTATTCTTGTGAAGGACATTTTAGACTTACAGCAAGAGAAAGAATTAAGCAAACAATCGATGAAGGAACATTTAAAGAATTATTTGCAGATATGATTTCAGACAATCCTTTAGACTTTCCAGAATATACGGAGAAGGTAAGTAAGATACAAAGAGTTACTAATATGAAAGAGGCTGTTATAGCAGGTATAGGGAATATAGATGGTAATACTGTAGTTATATGTGCTATGGACAGTAATTTTCTCATGGGAAGTATGGGAAGTGTAGTTGGAGAGAAGATTACACGAGCCATAGAATTAGCAACAAAGGAGGAACTTCCAATAGTAATATTTACTTGCTCTGGAGGAGCAAGAATGCAAGAAGGAATATTTTCTCTTATGCAAATGGCCAAAACGTCAGCAGCATTATCCTATCATAATGATAGGGGGTTACTATATATATCTGTACTAACAGATCCAACCACTGGAGGTGTAACAGCAAGTTTTGCAATGATAGGAGATATAATACTTGCTGAACCTAATGCACTTATTGGGTTTGCAGGACGAAGAGTTATTGAGCAAACAATAAAGCAAAAGCTACCAGATAATTTTCAGACAGCGGAATTTCTTTTGGAAAAGGGCTATGTAGATAAAGTTGTACACAGGAAGGATATGAAGAGTACTCTTAGTACTATTATAAAAATACATGTGAATTGAAGATACAAGGAATAGAGGTGTTGGAAGTAGATGGATAACAAGTTTAGCTCGTGGGAAAAGGTAAGTATAGCACGTAGTATTAAGAGACCTACAGCACTTAACTATATTAATAGTATATTTGAGGATTTTATAGAGTTAAAAGGCGATAGAGGCTATGGCGATGATAGTGCCATAGTAGGTGGTATAGCTAAATTTGAAAATAAAAGTGTTACAGTTATTGGAATACAAAAGGGAAATAGTACTAAAGAAAATATAGAAAGAAATTTTGGAATGCCAAAGCCAGAGGGGTATAGAAAAGCATTAAGACTTATGCTCCAAGCAGAAAAATTTAAAAGACCTGTAATTATTTTTGTAGACACTCCAGGTGCCTTTTGTGGAATAGAATCAGAAGAGCGTGGTATAGGAGAGGCAATTGCTAAAAACCTTATGACTATGAGTAATTTAAAGGTTCCTATAGTTTCTATGATTATAGGAGAAGGTGGAAGTGGAGGAGCATTGGCTCTTGCTGTTGCTGATGAGGTATGGATGCTTGAGAATTCTATATACTCAATTTTATCTCCAGAAGGATTTGCATCTATTTTATATAAAGATGTTACTAAAGCTAAAGAGGCAGCTGAAATAATGAAAATAACATCTTCAGATTTATTAGGTTTAGGAGTTATTGATAGGGTTATCAAAGAACCTAAAGGAGGAGCACAGGAAGATTCAAATAAAATGATTTTAAGTATAAAAGCAAATTTAAAAGAAGTATTAGAAAGATTAAGTAAAGAACCTGTAGACTCTTTATTGACTAAGAGATATTATAAGTTTAGAAAATTAGGTAAATATATAGAATAAACTAATAAAATATGGTAATATATGACTAATTATAATATAGTATTGATGTAAATTGTTTTAACTTATAGTAAAATGATTATAATACTAATAATAATTGGTCTTATTTTATTTTGTTAATATATAATTAAATGAATAATTGAACTAGCTATTATAATATAGAAGAGACCATAATTAAAATTAAGTATATAAAATGAATGTAGTAAAAGCTATATAAATTTATAAATGAGAGGAATATGATATATGAATAACAAAGTAGTTTTAGTAGTTGATTCTGGTAGCGATTTACCTATTGAATTTATAAATCAACCCAACATAGTAGGTCTACCTATTGGGTGTAATTTCAAAGGCCGAGATATAGAGGATTATTTTGGTCAGACTTTGGATATTAAAGAGTTTTATGATGGTTTAAGAACTGGAGATATGTATACTACATCCCAGATTAATGTATATAAATTTGAAGAAGCTTTTAAAAATATAGTAAAAGAAGGAAAAGCAATTATTTATATAGGACTATCTTCAGGGTTATCAGGAACTGTAAATAATGCAATAAATGCGTCTTTAAGTGTGAAAGAAGAATATCCAGATTGTGATATAACTATAATAGATACATTATCTGCTAGTATGGGAATAGGATTACTAGTATATAAGGTTTATGATATGATGAAAGAAAATAAATCAAAAGAAGAAATAGTTGAGTTTGCGGAAGGAATAAAACTAAAAATAAATCATTACTTTACAGTAGATGATTTAAAGCATTTAAAAAGAGGTGGAAGAGTATCAAGTTCTGCTGCAACGGTGGGAACTTTACTTAGTGTAAAACCGGTACTTCATATGAATAATGAGGGGAAACTAATACCTCTTAGTAAGGTTAGAGGTAGAAAAAAGGCTATGCTAGAGCTTGTAAAAAAATTTGAGGAAAGAAGCATAGGAGAAGAACAACTAATAACTATTTCTCATGGAGATTGTGTAGAAGATGCAAAGTTGTTAGAAGAGTTCTGTAGAAAAAGCGGAAGAGTTAAGGAGTGTATAATTAATAATTTAGGACCGACTATAGGTAGTCATACTGGAGCAGGATTATTAGCACTATTTTTTGTTGGTAATGGAAGAGAAGAGTAAACAAATTAGTAGATTGTGAGTATATAAGTATTATAGAGGTTAAATTACAACCTAATTAGCTTTAATATTTAAGATGGGAGGTTGATTATGAAGAGTATAAGATTACTTAAAATAATCAAAAGGATCAAAAGGAAATCCCAACTTAAAGATGAGATAATCAATAGAAAAAACTATGTATATAATAGAGCGAGAGCAAAGGCTTATGCTGAAGCTTATGCAGAGACTCCCAATGTAAAAGAATACCCTGTATTTAAGGATAATGACTGTGCTAATTTTATAAGTCAAGTTTTAGTAGCAGGCGGAATGAAAATGAAGGGGTCAGATTATAGAAAGTTTACAGATTGGTTTTGTTATACTAAAGATCCAATGGCTTTAAAGAAAGTTTCCCTGACATGGAGAAGTGCGGAATACTTTAGAAAATATTGGGGAAACAAAGATGGCCAAGGAAATAATATGGCAGATGAATTTAAGGAGTTAACAGTAGAAGAAGCAATAGCTAAGTTTGATGAACTATATACTTATATTATGATAGGTGATGTTATACAATATGCAGACAGTAACAAAAAAATATATCATTCTCAAGTAGTACATGCTAAAGAGTTTAATGTAGCATTAAACAGAAATGACTTATTCATAGCTCAGCATTCATTGAATAGAAAGCATGTATCTTTATACGAATACTTAAAATTATTAAAGAACAAAAAGGGAAGATATATTTATATTTATCATTTTTAATTGTTTAAAGTTTTGTAGATGTATTTCTACAAAACTTTTTTATTATTATTTACTATTAAAATATGGTAAGAAGGAATAAGTGGTATAATAGAAGTAAAACATATAGTATATAAAATAGAGTAATTTTGTAATAGATTTATATATGAATGTAAGAGGTTAATTATGATGGAGGTTAATATGGATAAATTAAATAGAAATGATAGTTGTTGGTGTGGAAGTGGATTAAAATACAAAAAGTGTCATATGGAGCAAGATAAGTATTTAGAAAAGTTAAGTGAACAGTATGGATATAAAATACCAAGAGAAATTATAAAATCTCAAAAGGATATAGATGGAATAAGAAAAAGTTGTGCTCTAACTAAAGATATACTAGATATGGTAGAAGAAAAAATAACAGTAGGAATATCTACAGAAGAAGTAAATAGATGGGTCCATGAATATACAGTATCCCATGGAGCATATCCAGCACCTTTGGGATATCATGGTTTTCCTAAGAGCACCTGTGTATCTATAAATAGTGTGGTTTGTCATGGTATACCAGACGAAGAAACTATAATAAAAGATGGTGATATAGTTAATGTTGATGTAACTTGTATTCTAGATGGTTATTATGGTGATTCAAATAGAACATTTCTCATGGGAAATGTTAGTGATAAAGCAAAAGATTTGGTACAAACTGCTAAAGAGTGCTTAAAGGTAGGAATAGAGCAAATAAAACCTTTTAATACTTTAGGAGACATAGGATTTGCTATAAATCAGCTTGCAACTAGCAAAGGATATTCTGTAGTTTATGATTATGGTGGTCATGGTGTAGGTAATGAATTTCATGAAGAACCTTTTGTACCTCATATAGGACAAAAAGGCGAAGGGATGATTCTCTTACCAGGAATGACATTTACAGTAGAACCAATGATAAATGAAGGGGTACCGGAAACTGTTGTGTTAGATGATAACTGGACTGCCGTTACAGAAGATAACAAGTTATCTGCTCAGTGGGAACACACCATACTGGTTACTGAAGATGGTTATGAAATATTAACTTAATTTATATTTGTATACAATAGGATTAAAATTTAATATTAAATTGAAGATATTTGTCTAAAAATACAAGAAATTATTTTGTCATTAAGAAAATGTATAAGTACATTATTATGGTGCTGTATGGTATAATATGTAATAAAGATAGATAGTTGGGAGTTATTTAACAATAATCTACATTAAACTTAATATTATTTTAATTAGGTAGGTACTAAATATGAAGATAATTAATGAAAGATATAAAATAGTGGAATTATTAAACCAAAATAGAATTTATTCTGTATATGAAGCCATAGACATAAATAATAACATGTCTATGGTAAACATTTATGTTGTAAATAATTCTAATATAGAAAATAAAATAATTAATTATTGTATATCTGAATATGAAAAAATACCCACTATAAAAAATGATGTTATAAGAATTTTAGATTTTGGTGTAGTAAACAGTGTAGATAACAAAGATAAGATGGATAATTATTATTACACTACAGAAGTATATAGTGATTACAAGTTATTGCTAGATGCTGTAGAAGGCATTTCTGAAGAAATATTAATTAAAGTATTTTTAGAAATATGTGTAGTAGCACATAATCAAAGTTACAATTATATGAAAGTAGTTCCATTTAGTGATGACAATATATATGTAAGTTTAGATTTTAAAGTTAAATTAAAAGATAAATTAACCGCACTTTTACAATCAAGAGAAACAGGCATAGCTAGTTATTCAGAAGACATAGAAGAGGTTACTTCTAATAAATTTAAAGAAGAAAGATACTATATAAATAGATTATGTGAAATATTAATTAATATTTCATTAAAAAATAAAGGAAGATATAGAGATTCTAAAACTTGTAAAATAATTACAAAACACATGGGAAGTAATGAAGGACAAGAATATAAAGAGTTGTTTGGAGTAAAACTATATAATTTAATAGATAAACTATGTAGTAGTAGAGATAACTCAATAAATAGTATTTTTGATATTATTAAACAAGTTAATTCCATATATAACATGAACTTTAAATATGAAGTTAGTAGTGAAAAAAGAGAATTAAATTTTAATATCCCATTAATAGGTAGAGATGAAGAGCTAAAAATGATTATGGAGTCCATAAATCATATAGTTAAATATCATGAAACTAAAAATATTATATTAATTCATGGTGAAATTGGAATAGGTAAGACTCGGTTATTAAAACACATAAAATACATTATGAATGTTAAAGAAAATAAAAGACTTAGATGTTTTTATATGAAAAGTAATAAAGAAGAATCTACAAAGGTTACTATTGCACAGTTATTAAGAAAAATAGTGAGTATTGCAGATAAAAATTTAATTAGCAAATATAAGAAAGAAATAATGCTGCTAGCTCCAGACATTTATGGAGATAATAATAATGAAAATTTGGGATATTTTAAGCTAGAAAATAAAGAGAGACTTATACTTATAGCTAAGATATCATCATTTTTACAAGAGTATTACTATGATAATCCAGGGGTAATTATTATAGATGATATGAATATGTATGATACATTAACACTAAATTTAATTCAATATATGTTGAACAAAACCTATTTTAGGACTAATGTGCTTATTATTATTGGATATAGGGATGGTGATTGCCTTAATAACAATAATTTTACACAGTTTATTGAATACATTGCAGATAAAGTTGCGTTAAATGTTCACCTTAGATCATTAACAGAGAGCAATTCTGCAAAGATGCTAAGAAATATATTAAATATTGAGAAGATATCCGATGAATTTATAAGTAGATTTTATAAATATTCAATGGGAAATCCATTATTCATTGAAGAGTCCTTAAAGGATTTATGTAATAGAGAAATCATATATTTAAACGAAGAAAATGGTAGATGGTATAAGCCTGATAACCATGATATGTATATGCCAGTGAATATGGAAAAGGTCTGTGAAGCCCAATTAAAAGATGTAGACAAACTATCCTATGAAATTTTATATATAATTTCATTCTTTTATACACCAATGCCAGTAAGAGTATTAAAAGATGTACTTACAACAAATGAAAGTGATGTAGATAATGTAGTTGATCAGTTGGTAGCTAAGGGTATATTATATAGTTCCATAGGCGATAATGGATTTGTGTATACCTTTTATAATAAATTTTTAAGAAGTTATCTATACAAGGATGTAGATCAATCTATAAAAAAAGATACTCATAGAAAAATAGTAGTAGTACTTGAACGATATTGCTATGATGAATTAAATATCTATATAGAAGAACTTATCTATCATCTTGAGATTTTAGGGCTTAGTAGAAAACTTATATACTACTATAAGAAGAACGAGCAGAGATTAGAGAATATAAACAGTGTGAATGAAGCTATAAGATATAGTTTTAAGATTCTTCAAATCATTGATAAGTTTCAAAATCGAGATGAATTTATTAATGATGAAATAGAAACTAATATGAATTTAGGTAAGTTATACAATAGTATATCTGAAAAAAGTGTAGCATTAGAATATTATATTAAAGCTCAAGAACTATGTAAGTTTCAGGATAAGATAATTACTAATATAGATATTATGGTAGAAATGATCTGGATATACATAGATTTGTGTATGGAAGAAGAGATTGAGCACTATACTAAGAAAATATCAAAAGCACTAGAAAATGTAGATTATTTAAAAGGTACTATAGAATACTTAAGAATAATAGTAAGAAATTCATATAATACTGGAAAGTATGAGAAGATTAAAGATGTATGTAAGGAAGGAATAAGCCTTTGTAAAGAAGAGCATATGGATTATAAAGTTGGTTTCTATAATAGCTATTGTAATGCACTGATTGCCCAATGTAAGGAAGAAGAAGCTTTAAAGATATTAAAAGGAACAGTTACTGAATGTTATGAAAAGAACTATACTAAGGCACTACCTAGAATATATAATAGCATTGGAGTTATATATGGTGATTATTATCAATATGGTGATGAAGCACTGAGTTGGTTTGATAGGCTTTATGAAATAAGTAAGATTGAACAAAACAAGTTTTATGAAGTAATAGCTTTATCTAATATGGGATTTTTTAGTTATGTTTTAGTAAATTATGATGAAGCATATAGGTGTTTAAATAAGGCCTCTAATATAGCTACTCAAAATGAATTAATATATATGAATTTTTATAATTATGTATATATGGCATCTACATTATATAAACAAGGAAAGTATTCTGAATGTTTTAGATATATAGATATATGCAACAAATATATAGAAAGAAATTCAATTTTTGAGCAAGAATTAGTTCCATACTATATATTGGAATATTATATAAATTCCTTAATTGGTAATAGACAAAAAGCTATGGATTATTTATTAGAAGGTAAAAAGGCTTTTGATAATACGAATTCTTTAATGAAATATAAAATGGAGCTACTTTGTATTATAAACAAGATACTCTTAGAGAGAAAAATGAAAAGTATAGAAGATGTAATTGAGGCTAGTGAAAAGATATTATATGTAGATTTAAGGGTGTCAATGTTATCCGATGGAGTTTTACAACTTTTAAATCAAGATTTAAATAGTGTAGCTACAGAAATATTTTATTACATTAAAAAGTTTGAACATGAAATAAAGTCTGATCTTAATAAATTGACTTTAACATATATTGAAGCTGTTATAGATAAATGTATGCCTATAGATGCCTTAGAAGAGGCATTAGCTCAATATAAGGATATTAAAAATTCTAATTTATCCTGGAAAATATATTATAAAATAGGATATACCTATTATGAGAATGGAGATAGGGCTAAAGCAACGTTATATATTTCAGAGGCCTGTGATATAATACAGGATATATTATTGCAAATTCCTAAGAACTATAGAAAATCTTTTTTACAGAATCAAGGAAACATGGTGGATTGCTTTCGAATACTATTACAAATAAAAAGTTACTATAATCAAAGAAAAGGAATAAAGTTAGACCAAATAAATATTAATACAACAGAAAATATTGAAGATTTATTTCAAATTATATTAGAGAGTGATTTTGTAAATGAAGAATTTATAAAATCCTTAAAGGATTCATCTAAGGATTATCTTACAGATATTGATAGTATTGAGGACTTACTAAATAACTTATGTGGAAATAGTCAAGAAAGTATGGACATCATATGCAAATATATAAGTTATATTAGTTTAGCAACGAAAACTAATATAATAATCGAGAATAATAATAGATTTTCTATAGTGTCAAGTGATGGAAATGATGTAGAACTCCCAAATGATATGTCTATAGTTAACATAGCTAGAAATAAGGGAATACCTATTAGGTTAAGTAGAAAAGTTATTTGTGATGCCAATGGGAATATACTAAGTTATGATATCGAAAATGATATAAAAGCAGCTATGTGTATACCAATAACTCAAATTTCTAAAAACAGTAGAGGTATGAGTAAATATGATTATAATCATGATGTGTTAGGATATGTATATGTGGAAAGTAAAAGGAAATTAAATAACATAAATGAGGAGACAATGCACCAGTGTGTAACTATAGGTAAAATCTTGTATATGATAATTGATAAACTTAATATAAAAAGAAATTCTACTATAGACAAGTTGACTAAGACATTAACAAGAAGGTATTTAGAATCATTTATTCATGAACAGATAGACAGATCTTTTAATTTTAACTCTGAATTTTCAACTATAATGGTAGATATAGATAAATTTAAAACCATTAATGATACCTTTGGACATAGAATGGGTGACCAAGTATTAAGTAAGATATGTGAAGTAATTATAAAAAATATAAGACAAGATGATGCAGTAGGAAGATATGGTGGAGAAGAATTTATTATAGTATTACCTAATACAGGCATAGAGGAAGCTAAGAGTATAGCTGAAAGAATTAGAGTGAAAATTTATCAGGCAAAAGTTATGGGAGATAAAAGAGTAGTAACGGTAAGTTTAGGCGTAGCTAATTATCCTAATCATACGACTACCTATGAAGAGCTTATTGAAAAAACAGACCAAGCTTTATATGCAGCTAAAAATAGTGGTCGTAATGCTACTAGAGTATGGGAAGAATCCTATGGTTCTAAAATAAGCACTACAAATAAATTAAGTGGTATATTTGTAGGTAGTGAAAATCAAGACTATAAGAATGTATCAACTTTAATTGAATTCATAGATTTAATTAATTCAGAGGGAAATGTAGATGAAAAAATTGCCATTACAATTAATAGAATTACAGAAATTGTTGAAGCAGATTCATGTACATTGTTTACCATAAAACAAGGGGAATTAGTCAATAGATACTCTAAAACTATAGATGAAACACTGGATGAATTTGATGAAATACGTAAATACAATAAGATTAAGGCTACAATAAATTCAGGAGAAAATATTTGTGGAGTAGATTGGGATTGCATAGATGAATATGATGAAATTAAAAATATTCCTGATTTAAAATCTAATATTATAGTCTTATTAAAAGACAAAATAGATATAATTGGAGTAATATACTTAACAGCATCAATTAATCATAAGGAGTTTACTTATGATGAATTAAATTTTGTTAATACTTTAGGTAAAATAATTGTTCCAATCCTAAAAGAATATCAATAATATTAAACTTATAGGTATGAAATTAGAGAGCTAGTTTCATACCTTTTATCATAAATAGATAATTAATAAAAACTTAAAAGTATATATTTTTATATATAGTATATATAAGATATAATTTAAGTAGTAGGTATAGCGCTTTTCCATAGGGAAAGGTACTTATAAGTTATTTAAAATTTATATTAAAATATAATAATGAATATTAAAGTTTGGGAGATAAATAATAATAGTACTATTAAAAGATAAAATAATAAAATAGCAGGAGGAGAAAGATGAATTATAATTTAGGAAAAATATATCATGGATTTAAGTTGCATAGAGAAGAAAAGGTTGAAGAAATAAATTCTATAGCTAGAGTTTTTATACATGAAAAAACGGGAGCAAAACTATTACATCTGGAAAATGATGATTCTAACAAAGTATTTGCGATAGGGTTCAAAACACCACCAAGCGATGATACTGGAGTTGCTCATATATTAGAACATAGTGTATTATGTGGTTCACGCAAATTTCCTACAAAAGAGCCCTTTGTAGAACTTATAAAAGGATCATTAAACACGTTTCTAAATGCTATGACCTTTAGTGATAAAACTATATATCCACTAGCAAGTAAAAATGAAAAAGACTTTTTTAATTTAATGGATGTATATTTAGATGCAGTGTTTTATCCTAATATATATAATACAAAGGAAATTTTAATGCAAGAAGGTTGGCATTATGAATTAGAAAATGCTGAAGATGAGCTAACTTATAAGGGTGTAGTTTATAATGAAATGAAAGGAGCATTTTCATCACCAGATGGAGTGTTAATGAGAGGAATTCAAAAATCTTTATTTGAACATAATACCTATGGATTTGAATCAGGTGGAGATCCAGAATTCATACCAGATTTAACTGAAGAGGAGTTTTTAGGATTTCATAGTAAATACTATCATCCATCTAACAGCTATATATTCTTATATGGAGACGGAAACTTAGATGAAAGATTAGCATTTATTAATGACAATTACTTAAACAATTTTGAAAAAAAGGATATTGATGCTGAAATATTACCAGAGAAGCCTTTTAAAGAAATGAAGGAGGTTGTAACAGAATACTCTATTTCTAATGAAGATAATGAAGATGAAAAAACTTTCATGGCATTAAACTTTGTTACTGGAGAATGTACTAATGATGAATTATATATTAGTCTAAGTGTTTTGGAATATCTTTTATTAGAAACTCAAGGAGCTCCATTAAAACAAGCAATCCTTGATGCTAACCTAGGAAAGGATGTATATGGAAGTTTTGATAATGGGATTTTACAACCGGTATTTAGTATAGTACTTAAAAATAGTGATGCAAATAAAAAAGAAAAATTTAAGAATGTAGTGTTTGATACATTAAAATCGTTGGTTAAAAATGGAATTGATAAAAAATTAATAGAAGCATGCATAAACATTACAGAATTTAAGTTAAGAGAAGCAGATTTTCAGGGCATGCCTAAAGGGTTATTCTATTATATGACAGCTATGGATAGCTGGCTACATGATGGAGATCCGTTAATTCACTTAAAATATGAAAAAAATATGGAAAAAATAAAGAAAGCACTAACTTCAAATTATTTTGAGCAATTAATTGAAAAATATATATTAAACAATAATCATAGCTCATTAATAGTGTTAGCGCCTAAAAGGGGGCTAGCAGATGAAAAGGATAAAAAATTAAGAACTGGATTAATGGAATATAAAGAAAATCTGTCTGTTGAGGAAATACAAGACATAATTAATGAAACAAAGTCTTTAATAAATAGACAAAATACTCCTGATCCAGAGGAAATATTAGAAACAATACCAGTATTATCTATAGATGATATAGACCAGAAAGTTGAAGAATTGAGTGTTATAGAGGAGGATGCTTCCGGAGTGAAGCTACTTCATCATGATGCATTTACAAGTAAAATTGCTTACTTAGATTTTATGTTTGATAGCAGAACCATAGCACAAGAAGATATTTCCTATCTAAGTCTATTAACCACACTACTAGGTAAAATTAATACTAAAACCTATAGTTATGTAGATTTATCTAATGAAATACTAATTAATACAGGTGGAATATATTTTAAAAATGAAGTATATGGCGATAGTAAAGATGTCCTTAGATATAGTACTTACCTTGAAGGACATTGTAGTGTAGTAGTAGATAGAGTTCCAAGAGCTTTAGAAATATTGGCAGATATAATTAAGAATACATCCTTTGAAGATAAAAAGAGAATAAGAGAACTTATAAGAGTTCTAATATCAAGAATAGAAATGAAGCTTATGGATAGAGGACATCAAGTTGCAACTACAAGATTAGGAGCTTATTTCTCTCCTGCTTATGAATATATAGAAAAAACTTCAGGATATGAGTATTATAAATTCTTAAAGGAGATAGAAAATAACTTTGATGATAGAATAGATAGTGTTATTTTGAAATTTCAAGCTATAATGAATAAGGTATTTAATAAAAATAGTTTAATAGTGGCAGTAACTGGTAAAGATGAAGAAGTTAGTGCTGTAAAGAAGAATGTTTCAGAGATATTAGAAGTATTATCTGATGAAGAAGTACAAATTAATAAGTATAGCTTCCATGAAGAAAACAAAAATGAAGGAATGCTTACTCCATCTAATGTTCAATATGTGGCAAAGGGATATAATTATAAAAAATTAGGATATGAGTACACAGGAAAGTTATTAGTGCTAAAAACTATAATTGGCATGGATTATCTATGGAATAAAGTTAGAGTACAGGGTGGAGCTTATGGAGCTTTTGCTAATATAGTGAGAAGTGGTAATTTTATGTTTGCTAGTTATAGAGACCCTAATATAAAAGAGACCTTAAAGACTTATGATAATGCAGCTAAATACTTGGATAATTTTACAACTACAGATAGAGAGATGCTAAAATACATTATAGGAACTATAAGTGAACTAGATATGCAATTAACTCCATCCATGGCAGGAGATGCAGCAGTTAGCTATTATATAAGAAGAATATCTAAGGTGGATAGACAGCAAGAAAGAAAAGAAGTGTTATCTACTACAGTTAAGGATATTAATAACTTCTCAAAATTAGTAGCAGATGTTATGAAGATGAATTATATAGTGGTTCTTGGTAATGATGGTAAGATTAAAGAAAATAAAGATGTATTTAAAAACTTAGAAAATGTGTTTAACTAAGGGGGGAGAAATTTAATCAGAAGTTATAATTTACTTATGAATTCTGATTAAGATTAACTATGATAAATGATAGTATATATGGAGAAGGAGAGATCGCTCTAGAAGATGCAATAGGAGAAATGTTAGTTAATAAGGGTTTAACTATTTCTACTGCAGAATCATGTACAGGAGGAATGGTTGCAGCAAGATTAATTAACTATCCTGGTATATCAAAAAGTTTACTTGAAGGAGTAGTAACCTATAGTAATGAAGCTAAAATCAATAGAATTAACGTAAAAAGAGAAACTTTTGAGAAATTTGGAGCTGTTAGCCATCAGGTAGCAGCTCAAATGGCTGAAGGAATAGCGAAGACTTCAGGAGCTGATATAGGAATATCAACTACAGGAGTAGCAGGTCCAGGTGGAGGAACTGCTGAGAAACCAGTAGGAAGAGTATATATAGGATTATATTATAAAGGCAAGGTTACAACAAAAGAATTAAACCTTTCTGGAGATAGGCAAGAAATAAGAGAAAAATCTACTATAAATATTTTAGATATGTTAAGAAATGAATTATTAAATGATAAATTAATATAAAAAAGTAAAGCACCCATGTAAATGAGGGTGCTTTACTTTTTATGTTTATGCTTATTTTTATTATCCTTATTAATTAAAATAGAAGACAAATCAGTACCAATTAAGTTGTTAATATTTATATATCCATTACCTTGTTTATATTTTTTATCATTTATCAAGGTTGAATTTATTCTCAATAAAGTATATATATCATCAAAGGTAAACTCGTTGTTTATTTCAAATAATAGTGCACAGATACCTGCTATAAAAGCACAGGATATAGAGGTTCCACTACGAATAGTATAAGGGGAAGTAAGAGGCGGGGGATATATTTTTTCACCATCTTTCTCAGATATATAATTACAGTCAGTGTTTAAAGATATAATATCATCACTGGCAGCAACAAAATCAGGTTTTTTTAATATTTTATTAGAGCCGCAACAGGAATAATCACTTATTTTATAAGTAGAATTTGTATCTATTCCACCTATTGTAAGCACTTTATCAGATAGAGCAATACCTTTTATAGTATCTTCTTTATCTTCATTATTACCAGCAGGTACAACTATTATTATGTTTTTATTTCTAAGTATAGTAAAAATTTTATCATATAGAGATAAAATAAACTTATTTAAAGTAGTTATTTCAAAAGGTGCACATACTATTTTTATATTAAATTCATCAATACTATTATATAAACATTCCAAAGCAAATAAAGTAGCTGAAATATACCCTTTACCAAGCTTATTAAAGGCTTTTACCATAACTAAATGGCTATTAACAGCAATGCCATGCTGTTTTACTTTTTTATTTGTACCTTCTCCACATATTAATCCAGAAATAAAAGTCCCATGACCATTGTCATCATAAGGGTATGTTGAACCATTAATTATATCAATAAATTTTTTTACTTTATTTGATGGGGTAGATAAATCTATATGTGGATACACGCCGCTATCAATAATACCAATACCTATGCCTTTACCGGAAACCTCTTTATTTTTTAACACTTCAAATCTTTTATTGTCTAAAAAAATTCCATTGGCATGAAGGATATTTTTGTTGCATAAAAATGCTATGTCGTCAATGCATATATATTTGACTTCCGGAAGCTCTATAATTCTTTTAATAGCTCTTTTGGTAGCAAGTACACATAAACAATGCAAGGATTTAATATTATACAAGACTTCACCTTTTGAGGATTTAATGTTTTTCTCTATTGAATTTTTAATGCTACCATATTTAATTATTATTCTATATCTATTATAAATATCATTATCCATCACATTTTTGAGAGTTGGATCAAGTTTTTTATTAAAAAGCATAAAATACTCCTTATATACTTATTACACTTATTAGTATATGTAAACTAGGAGTATTTGTTAAAGCTTTTATTTATTATAAAAATAAAAGCTAAGATTAGGAATTTTTATATTCTAATCTTAGCTTTTAAAGCTTTGTAAATTTTATTATAAATTATATATGTTCTTACACATAGAGAAAAATGCTCTTGCAATAGGAGTAAGAGTTCTTTTAGAACTTACTATTAAGAAAAGATCTCTTCTTAAGTCTACATTTTCTACTCGACTTATACACATGTTACCACTAATAAAGCCATCATCACATAGGCTTTTACTAATTATAGAAATTCCTAATCCTAGATTAATAAGTTTAAGTTGAGCATGTACACTATTTACCTCACAAAGAACTTTTAATTTCTTAGGATCTATTTTGTTAGCATGAAGCTGAGCTTCTAAAGTATGTCGAGTGGCAGATTCTTTTTCTCTTATTATAAAAGGATATTTTATTAAATCATCAATAGAAATAGTTTCAGGTAAATTTAATTTAGGATTAGAAACAATAACAAGTTCATCTTCCATTATCTTATAACTATTTATTTTTGAATTATCTATGATTGTACCAACTAAACCAATTTCACATTTAAGATCTATAATATCTTTAATTATAGATACAGAACCTTGTTCTTTAATGTTAAATTTAACGTTTGAGTAGAGTTCACTAAAGGTTGAAACAAGAGTAGGTAGTAAGGAATTGCATGGAGTAGTGCTAGCAGCAATGTTTAAGACACCAGTAATATTATTATTGAAGTTAGATAGATCGGTGATAGCATTATTCCTTAAATTTATAATATCATTAGCATATTGTAGAAAAGATTCTCCTACAGGTGTAAGATTAACTTCCTTAGATGTTCTATCAAATAATTGAATATTAAGTTCTTTTTCTAAACTAGAAATATGAGAACTTATAGTAGGTTGAGATAGGTAAATAGCATTTGCAGCCTTAGAAAAACTTCTA
This sequence comes from Clostridium sp. UBA5712, assembly GCF_002419845.1. Taxonomy (NCBI): domain Bacteria; kingdom Bacillati; phylum Bacillota; class Clostridia; order Eubacteriales; family Clostridiaceae; genus Clostridium; species Clostridium sp. UBA5712. Next base: position 47,899 of record NZ_DIGW01000003.1, read on the forward strand.
AGTTTAGACACTGTAATAAATGCTTCTAATTGTTTAAAATCCATAGTCTACCTCCTATTAATAATAATTTAAGATTTAATAATTCGATTTATATGAAAAAAGATTTCTATTTGAGAACAGTTAAAACTCCTTACGAAAAAATAGAAAAGATAGAAGCTATCCTTTCCATTTAAAAACTATAATTCCAACTATCATTATGACAACACCGATGCATTCTCGTATTCCATATCCAGCTTCAGTAGAGCCAAACCAACCAAAATGATTGATAAGTGCAGCTGCAATAAGTTGGGCAATAAGAATAGTTGCTACAGCTATAGCCGGACCAAGACTAGACATACCCTTAATTACTGTAAACGTAATAACAGCACCCAATACTCCGGCCAAAAGGTAAAGTTTGTTAGCATCTTTTAAATTTCTAAAGGTACCGTCACCTGCAAAGAATAACACTATTAGGGCAGTTATAAGTGCAATAGCTTGGGTTAATACTGTGGTCTCCCATAGTCCAATTTTTTTTGAGAGTTCTGTATTAAATACACCTTGAACACTCATAGTTACCCCTGCAATTATTGAGAAAATTATACCCAACATAAAAACTTTCACCATCCTTTTAAAGATAGCTTACCCTAATATGGATATAATTATTTAAAATTTAAGGGGTATATCTTCGCTTAATTTTATTAATTATAAAGTTAAAATCATAGAAAAGAAATTGTTTTTAATATTAAAACTCTTTTAAATCATAACTTTTAACTAAGGTATCCCTTCTATTGTTGAGTTGTTTCCAAATCTCGATTTTATTTATCTTAGTAAAATTAAACAAATCAGTTTTATCTTTATTTTCATCTAAGGTAAATAAGTTATTTGAATAAGCCTTTCTAATTGCGTTGTTAGCATTAGAAATAGGCATGTTAAAATAGGATAGTGTTGAGAAATCTTTAACACTTATACCATGAGTATTAAACATGTCAAACATGCTTCTAGATATCTTGTTTATGTATCCTTTATCTTTAACTTTTAAGTTTACGGTATTAGATGTATCGTTAATGAAAATGTCATTATCAATTCCAACTTTAAATTTTTTATAAGGAGATAAAATTTTTGAGATTATCTCATCTAATTTATCAAGCTCTGTATTAGAGACAGAACCTAGAGGAATGTACAAATTAGATATGTTTTTATACAACTTATATTTCTTATTTAAAAATTTTTGGATAGATATAATGTCATCAACAGATTTATCATCCACCAATGCAACTAAATAATATTTCATTTTTTCCTCCCGAATGTAGATTTTTATTATAAAGTATTATATCATTATAAAATACTTTAACGCTACAATTAACAGTATTATAACATATAATAATAGGTTATAATAGACATATATAGTTAATTATATTTTTACTTTTATATGTATATAAAAATAAAAATTAAAAATTACACTTATAAATTTAAAATTTTTATTAAAATATACGAACATTGTGATATAATTATAATTATGAGATTTTAACATTTAAGAATTAGGTTTAATTGACATAGATATAGATAGACATGGAATTAAGTTAACATATGTAAAGTATGGACATTATATAAATAGTGAGGATGATACCTGTATGGAAAAATTAGTTATAAATGGAGGCAATCCATTATTTGGAAATGTAAATATTAATGGCGCAAAAAATGCAGCTGTAGCAATTTTACCAGCAGCAATTTTAGCATCTAAGGGAGTTTGTACAATAGAGAATGTTCCTAATATAGAAGATATAAATTGTTTAGAAATTATTTTAGAATATTTAGGATGTAAGGTAGAATCAAGTTGTAATTCAATAAAAATTGATAGCACAAATATAGTAACAACCAATGCTACAATCCCAGAAGTAAGGAATATGAGAGCATCCTATTACTTATTAGGATCATTATTATCTAGATTTAAAAAAGCTAGAGTAGAACTTCCAGGGGGCTGCCCTATTGGAGATAGACCAATAGATCAGCATATCAAAGGATTTGAAGCCTTAGGAGCTACAGTTACCATAGAACATGGTGCAGTAAATCTGGTTGCAGAAAAATTAGTTGGAACAACTATATATTTTGATGTAGTTAGCGTAGGAGCTACTATAAATATCATGCTTGCAGCAGTTCTTGCGGAAGGAACTACAGTTTTAGAGAATGCAGCAAAAGAACCACATGTAGTAGACGTGGCCAACTTCTTAAATACTATGGGGGCAAATGTAAAAGGTGCTGGAACGGATGTAATAAAGATTACTGGAGTAGAGGAACTTTCAGGATGTAATTATTCAGTTATACCAGATCAAATTGAAGCTGGAACCTTTATGATAGCAACAGCAGCTTGTGGTGGAGATGTTACATTAAATAATGTAATACCAAAACACTTAGAATCTATTTCAGCAAAGCTTTTGGAAATGGGTGTAGAAGTTATAGAAGATGAGGATAAAGTTATAGTTAGAAGTGGAAATAACCTTAAAGGTGTAAATATAAAGACTTTACCATATCCAGGATTTCCAACAGATGTACAACAGCCAATGAGTACTCTTTTAACTATGGCGCAAGGAAGAAGCATTGTAAATGAAAGTATATATGAATCAAGATTTAAGCATATAGATGAGTTAAAGAAGATGGGTGCAAATGTTAAAATAGAAGGTAGAATAGCTATAATAGATGGAGTTAAAAATTTATCTGGAGCTAATGTTAAAGCTACAGATTTAAGAGCAGGTGCAGCTTTAGTTATTGCAGGTCTTTCAGCCCAAGGAAAAACTGAAGTTGAAGGCATTGAGCATATAGATAGAGGATATTTGTATATAGAAGAAAAATTTAAAGCTTTAGGTGCAGATATTAGAAGAGTAAATATATAAGTTTTATATGTATTTTAGATACTAGATTGAGGAGATAATTATGAAATTTTGCCCATTATTTAGTGGTAGCAGTGGGAATAGTATATTTGTATCAGAAAACAATAGTAACATTCTAGTGGATGTGGGAATGCCAGGTAAGGCTATCGATAAAGAATTAGGGGACATAGGTATAAATCCTAATTCTATAGATGGTATATTTATTACTCATGAACATTCAGATCACATTAAAGGGGCCGGAGTATTTTCAAGGAAATACGATATTCCTATATATGCACCAAGTCTCACCTGGGAAGCCATGGATGGGAAAATTGGAAATATTAAGGAGAAAAATATAAAAATAATTGATGGTAAGTTTACTGAAATTAATGATTTGACCATAGAGAATTTTCCTATACCTCACGATGCAGTATGCCCTAGAGGTTATAGAGTACATGGCTCTAAAAAATCATGTTGTATAGCTACTGATTTAGGTCACTTTTCTATAGAAGTAAAAATGGCACTAGAAGATAGTGATATGATTTTAATAGAGAGTAATCATGATATAGAAATGGTTAAATTTGGACCATATCCATATCCATTAAAGCAAAGAATACTAAGTGCAAAAGGACATTTATCCAATGAAGATTGTGGTAAAGCTATAGTAGATATTTTAAAAGGAAATCATAAAACTATATACTTAGGGCATCTAAGTAAAACAAATAATTATCCGGAGCTTGCTTATGAAACTGTAGCAAGTGTATTAAGGGAAAACAATATTAGCGTAGAAAAAGATATAGAATTAAAAATGTGCAATAGAGATAGGCATAGTATATTATCAGAAATATAAACAGAGTTCTTAGCTTCTTTGAAGCTCTAGAAGTCGTTATCCAGGGACGTAGCCACTCTTTACTCCTACTTTGAAGAAGATGGTAGTATTAGAGTGGGAGTCATCGGATAAAAAGTTTGGTTAGTAATAGGAGGTGTAGAATGAAAAAGAAGACCTTTAGTTTAGTATTAACAATAACAGTAGTTGTAATAGCACTAGTTGTAGGCGGAATTTACCTTACAAAAACTATGAGTATAAAGAAAGATAAGGCAAGTATAATAAGTAAAGAGAAACTTGAAAATACTAAAGGAGCTACAGAGGATGATGGCTATATTGATATAACTTTATACTTTGGAGGAGATGCTGAAAAGTCCGAGCTCATAAAGGAAGAGAGACTAATTAATAGTGAGGATTTAATAGGTGAGATGATCATGCAAGAACTCATCAAAGGGCCAGCTAAAGTTAGTGAAAAAAGCAAGCCTATTTTACCAAAGGAAACAAGGCTTTTAAGTTTTTCTATTAAGGATGGCATAGCAAATATTAATTTAAGCCCAGAAGCTATGTTTGAAATGTCTGAAGTTCAAGAAGTAACAATACTTAAGTCTATATCAAACTCTTTGAGTCAGCTGAAATCTGTGAGTAAAATAATGATTACAGTAAATAATCAAGGTGTTGAAAGTTTAGGTGGAAACTATAATATATCAAAACCATTTACTAAGGATGAAATAATTACTTTAAAAATACAGAAATAAGATATTATTGAAAGATAAATAAAAATTTATTATAATTAATAAAATAGATAAACAAATTTTGTTATAAAGAAGGAGAAAATAACATGAGCATATATAGCAATTGGACAAATTATGTTGTAGAGTATGTAAAAGAAAATGGAGAACCTGCATTTTGGAAAGAGTATGCAAAGGTTGAAAAATCAATATATACAAAAGCCTTAGCAATTGATGGCGGTGTTATTAGTGGAAAGTTCTCTGAATTAGTTAAAGAATTTGACGTTAATGAAATTTACTTTATGGGATTCTTAGATGGAATAAATGAAAGTATAGATAAAGAATTAGATCTTGAAGCTATAGAAAGTGATTCAGAAGTTAGCTTCAAAATAGATTATGAAAAACTATACTTCAATATGCTTGATTCTAAAGCAGACTATCTTTATACATTATCACAATGGGATAGAATATTCTCACCAGAAAAAAGAAAAGAGATACAAAAAACTTGGAGAGAATCAAAAACAGTAATAAATGAAGTTAAAGTAGGTAGAAATGATGCATGTCCTTGTGGAAGTGGTAAAAAGTACAAGAAATGTTGCGGAAAATAATATAAACATTAGCCCTAGTGAATTTTTTATTCATTAGGGTTTTTTATATATGTATTATTGTAAGATATTCTATATATGGCTATGATATAATTAATTATATGATAAATTTACAGGGGGATTGTTTATGGATAAAAATATGAAATGGCTAAAGGAAAGTAGGGTTAATAGTACAATTAATTCACTTAAAAAGAATGGTATGAATGGCTATTTAGTAAATAGTCATGAAGAACTCATTGAGAAAATTAATGAACTTACCAATGATGGTGATACAGTAAGTTGTGGTGGTTCAATGAGCCTATTTGAAACTGGAGTTATTGATTATTTAAGAAGTGGAAAATATAATTTCCTAGACAGATATGAGGATGGGTTAAGTAAGGATGATTTGAAAAAATTATATAGAAACACTTTCTCTGCTGACGTATATTTTACTAGTACTAATGCAATTACAGAAAAAGGAGAGTTATACAATGTAGATGGCAATGGAAATAGGGTAGCAGCTATGTTATATGGTCCAGATAAAGTAATAATCATAGCAGGAATAAATAAAATTGTAGAGAATATTGAAGAAGCCATTAAGAGAAATGAAAGAGTATCAGCACCTGCAAATTGCAAAAGATTAAATAAAGTTACTCCTTGTGTAAAGGTAGGCCATTGTATGGATTGTTCAAGTGAAGATAGAATTTGCAATGAATATACTATAATAAGAAGACAGGGAAATAAGGATAGGATACATGTAATTTTCTTGAATGAGGAATTAGGATATTAATTAAAATACGAATATTAGAGTAAGTGCTTTGGCAAAATAAGTTAGTCTAAAATATTTTGCTAAAGCACTTTTTTATAACTATATGAAAAATAATGAAAATTAAAGAAAAGTTAAGGGAATGAAAGCTTATCTATCTATATATACTAATAGCATGGTTGAATAAAATGATATTTGAGGTAAAATATTATTAGATAATGATTGTTAAATAACAAACGTTGTTATGAGATTATAATTAAATAACTTTTAGAATATAATATAAGAATAAATTTTATTTAGGTGTAAATTATAGGAGGTCATGTATTATGAAAATTGCAGTAATAGGATGTACACACGCAGGAACAGCAGCGGTAGTAAATGCAAAACAACTTTACCCAGATAGTGAGATTACAGTTTATGAGAGAAATGATAATATATCTTTCCTTTCTTGTGGAATTGCTTTAAGTGTATCTAATGTAGTAAATGAACCAGAAAAATTATTTTATAATTCCCCAGAAAATTTAAATAACCTTGGTATAAACATGAGAATGAATTATGATGTAACTGATATTGATATGGATGAAAAAATAATCACAGCTACAAATTTAAAGACTGGTGATATAGTAAAAGAAAAATATGATAAATTAATTTTAACCTTAGGATCGTGGCCAATAGTTCCTAATTTTGAAGGAAGAAACCTAAAAAATATATTACTATGTAAAAATTATAGTCATGCAAAAACAATTATAGAAAAATCAGCTGATGCTAAGAATGTAACAGTTGTAGGAGCTGGATATATAGGGGTAGAACTTGCTGAAGCCTTTGAAATGAAAGGTAAAAATGTAACCCTAGTTGATGCAGAAGACAGAATAATGAGTAAATATCTTGATAAAGAATTTACAGAAATAGCAGAGAATGAATTTAAAAAACGTGGAGTAAAACTAGCTTTAGGTGAAAAAGTTCAAAGGTTTGAAGGAGAAAATGGTATAGTATCTAAGGTAGTAACTGATAAAGGAAGTCGTGAAGCAGATTTAGTAGTACTTTGCATAGGATTTATACCAAGTACAAGTTTAGTAAAAGGAAAATTAGACACTCTTCCAAATGGAGCAATAATAATAGATGAATATATGAGAACTAGTGTTAAAGATGTATTTGCAGCTGGAGATTGCTGTGTTGTAGAATATAATCCAGCAAGGGATAAGAGATATATTCCTCTTGCAACTAATGCTGTAAGAATGGGAACCTTAGTTGCTAAAAACCTAGTAAACCCAACTCTTAAGTATATGGGAACCCAAGGTACTTCAGGAATAAAGATATATGATAAATGTATAGCATCAACAGGGTTAACAGAAGAGGTTGCTAAGAAAACCACATCTATGGAGATTGACTCAGTAATGGTTAGTGAAAATCATAGACCAGAATTTATGCCAACCTATAAGGAAGCAACCATAAAGCTTGTTTATGACAAAGCTACAAGAAGAATTCTTGGAGGACAGATTATTTCTGATGAAGATTTAACTCAACACATGAATACCCTATCTGTAGTAATTCAAAATAACATGACCATAGAAGAACTGGCAATGACAGATTTCTTTTTCCAACCACACTTTAATAAACCATGGAGCTTATTAAATACTGTAGCTCTTAAAGCACTAAAGTAATATATAAGTTATATTATATATAATTTAAAAATAACTCATCATAATTAATATGGTGAGTTATTTTCATAGTAAAATAGATTGCTTTGATAAATTTAATAAAAGTAGTGAGATAACAGTTAAAGTTTCTATGAAGTCTGTTTATTAGAGTTAGATTCGCTGGACTTACAATTATTATAAAAATTATTTAAAAAATTATAAACTTCTCCTGAATAAAATTTATCACTAGTATTTTTATCCATCTTGGACAATAAGACTTGGCGAGTAATAATATCATTTAGATTAACTTCTTTACAATTTTTCATAATATCGTACATTATCATAAAAGTCGTAGTTCTTTCAAGTCCTTCATTGCCATGGAAATGAAGCCAGCTGCCTTCAGGTTGATTTTTTACAACTTCCATAAAATAATTTACCATAGCCTCTGTAGGTAAATTTTTATATGTTACAGGAATACGAATATAAGATAATGAATAAGCTTCAGACTGCTCAGTTTCATTTTGAACCTTTGAAGGTATAATTACATCTTTAAAACCCTCTAAAGCAATAGGTTTATTAAGTGGGATAGATTTTAATCTAGAGTTTTCATCAGCAATGATTTCATTTACTGTTAAGCCTCTATTTGCATCGTTGTTAGCATTTTGCCAACTTACAGGAATCCCATCAATAAATCCATGGGATTCTTCTCTTAAGTCAATAATAGTTATAGGCACATTACCTATAGACTTCTTCATTAAAGGAACTCCAGTTTTAGAAAATTGACCACTACCAGAAATATTAAGCTTATCTAGACCAGACAAATTTATATTTTCTGAAGGAGTAATTTTATCTGTGCTCTTTCTAAAATATTTTGGTAATTCAAAAGCAGTTGGAGAATCAACCATTAACTTTACATCTGGAATAGGAGTAGCATAACATACAACATAATTAAAGGATAGAATTATAGTTAAAAAAGCAAATAAATTAATCTTTAAAAATTTTTTCATATTTAGACACCACCTATATAATATTTAATTAGTATCTATTATAATTTTACCTATGACATTCTAAATTATTCATAGTAAAATATAGGTATTATTGGTGTGGTGCTAGTATAGTTTATTGTAAAACTATACAAATAGATTAATATAAAACTATTTAAATATGGAACTATAAAACTAGAAAAATAGTTAACTATTTGTTCTGTTCATGCGGGTTTCAGAGATTTTACTGCTCAAATAGTATTATGAACTTATTAGTTAAATTAAAAAATTAGGAGGATGTTTAGTGAATATAACATTAATAACTGTAGGAAAAATAAAAGAAAAATATTTAAGAGATGCCATAGATGAATATTCTAAAAGATTATCAAGATACTGTAAGCTTGAAATAATAGAACTTCAAGATGAGAAAACACCAGATAATGCATCAGAAAAGGAAGAACTTCAAATAAAGGATAAAGAAGGTCAAAGCATATTATCAAAAATTAAAGATAATGCTTATGTTGTAGCCATGGATTTAAAAGGAAAACAAATTTCATCTGAAGAATTTGCAAATTTCATAGATAACTGTGGATTAGAAGGAAACTCTAATTTAGTTTTTATCATAGGAGGAAGCTTAGGTCTATCAGATCAAGTTATAAAAAGAGCTAATTATAAAATATGTTTTTCTAAAATGACCTTTCCCCATCAATTGTTCAGAGTAATGCTTCTAGAACAGATATATAGGGGATATAGGATAATAAAGGGTGAACCGTACCATAAGTAAGCCTCTAAATCTTTGATTTAGTTAGGCGAACTTACTCAGCGAACGAAGTGAGTCGAGTTTCCTTTAAGACCAAGTGAGGTTTTAAACTTAGGCATTTATATTACTTGGTTAAGGCTGTTTTTATAAGTAAAAATACCGTATCATAAGTAGCGTTCATTTAATGAAATGATTTGAGCATTAGATCATTATGTGAATATGTTTGATTGGTAGTTCGTTATAGAAGAATTTTTATTAGCAGGTAAAAATATTTTTTATTACATGATTGAAAGAAGGGAAAATGAAAAGTTAAAAGAAGATAGATATATAGACTTGATAATAATAGTCGAAATGATATACTTGGTATTATAGTAAAAATATTCAAGGGGTAAAGTATGAAAGTTAAAGAATATATTTTTGATGATTTAAATGAATTTCTAAATGATATATTGCCAAATGGAGCAATTGGTAAGAAACTTAATGGGTATGTATATAGAGGAGAGGCATCTGATTCTTATAAGTTATTGCCTTCTGCTCTAAGGAAAAACAATGTTGAAAAATTAATGCAACAAGATGGGTTGAGTTGTTTTAAAATAAATGAGACGGAATGGTTGCAGATATTTACAGAGTATAGAATTTTAAGAAAGTTTTATAAACTAGCAAATGATGTTGGATTGAAAGTACATGGTGGAGAATTGATGAACAAACACTATTTTGATGAAATGTCGCCAGAGTTTTTGTTTCAACATGAGTGTAGAGATTGGATATATTCAGAAATTACTGAATTGGCGGCGTTAGCACAGCATTATGGAGCTTTAACAAGGTTACTAGATTGGTCTGATGATTTATTTGTAGCTCTTTATTTTGCATGTGTTGGAGCTATGAAACGTTTAATCGATAATAAGGATGAGTTTTTTGTTATCTGGGCATTAAATGCTAAACATGTTCAAGTAAATGAGCAACAAATTTATACAATGAAAGTAGATGATTGCCCATTAAAACTTGTGGTTCCATCATATTATTCAAATCCTAATTTAAAGGCTCAAAAGGGAGTATTGTCTTATTGGAGAATAAGTTGCAAAATGAATGATGATAAAGTGGTTGATAGGACACCTTTAGATGAACTGATTACTACGTTATCATGTCATAGAGGTGAAGGAATATTGTATAAGTTTAAAATTCCAAACAAATATGCAGGCGAATTATACGAATATTTAAAAAGGGTAAGTTACAACGCTTCTAAAATTTTTCCAAGTTATAATGGGGTAGTGCAACAAATGCAGGAGGACAAACTATATATAGAAGTTACTGAAAAAGTAAAGGGTAAAACGCTTGTTAGTACATATTAATGAAATTAGTAAAAAGTATATATGTAAGTATGTCCAAGATTATATATAGGTTAGGAATGATAATAAGTTTTAGTGTATTGTAGAGTCATAAAGAATACTAATAGATAAGATAACTTACTAATGTATTTAAGTAACTAAGGAGAACCAAATTCATATTGAGAAGGTTCTCTCTTTTATGTTATTAAAAAAGGATATTAATGAAAATTTTTGAGAATGTAATTATTAATATATAGAGGAGTGTCTACTATATACAGACGATATTAAGGTATAATCAAATTTTAGAGGACAGCATTATAAACAAAATTAATATTTATAAGGGCAGTGTGAATTTAGAAATAGGAGAATTGTTATGAACAAATATGAAGATTATTTAAATATATTATTTAATAATCAAAAGAAATATCTTTTAGGAGGAGAAATAAAAGATATTTTAATACAAAAGTTTAATTGCAGTGAGGTTTATGCTAGAAAAATTATTGAATTAGCAATTAAGAATCACATAATACAGACGAATAAGGAATTTACTTTTGGAAAGGGACAATATGTGTATTGGGGAATGAGTTATGACATAGATGAAGATGTACTTAAAGGCAAATTTAAGGATACTAGACCTAATATATACAGAGTTTTAAATCGTTTTGAAGATAATAAGGGAATAATTTCATACTTTGAGATATACAAGATAGCAGCATGTACCACTGAAAAGACAAGTTCAAAAATAACACAATTTGAAGAAATAATAAGAATTATTAGTAAAATTAAGAATGTGCAGACAATGGAGGATCAAGGAATCAAGTATATTGCTGAAATTCATTCAGAAAATAGAAGTATAAATTACATGAAAAACTATTATCTAGAGATGAAGATGGAGTGTATATTTCTTCCTATAATTTTAAGATGGCTACAAAAAAATAATATTGTAGATAGTAAAGATGCATTATATAGAAATAAGAATATGCCTTGTAATGGAGTTATCATTAATAGTTTAGTATGGGATGCATGCGTATATACTGGAGCGGTTGGCTTTAATGATAATATAGTTAACAAAGAAAAAGAGAGCAAATCATTTGTACCTATAGAGATATGTATTAGTAGAGAATATACTTATACTGATTTAAAAGGTTTTTATGATAGATTGCAAGTTTTTAGAAATAGTGTAAAGGAAAAAAAAAGAAAAATAATACCTATAATTTTTGCATCTAATATATCAGATAGTGTAAAAAGAGAAATTAAAAATTTAAATATTATATGTTTTGACGCAAAGGTGATTTTTGGAGAAAAGATAGTAACTATTTTAGAAAATTTGAAAATAATCTCATTGCTAAACATATGTGAACAAGAACATGATAACAATGAGATAACTAATAAGATAGAAAATTCATTAGAGACATTGGCAAGTACTGGTCAAGAAGAAAATCTGCAAAATTTAAAAGGTGATTTTTTTGAAGCATTAATGTATAAGGTTTTTTCGAAAATATTTAAGGGTAGTATTATTAGACAAAATTATGTGTTAAATTATACTGAAAATGAAGAAAAATATACGTATGAATATGATTATATTATAGAAACTGATGATGAAAAAGTTATATGTGAACTAAAAGGATATAAGAAAGGTAATATAATAAAGCTCGGGAAGTATATCGAAGAAGAAAAAAAGCCAGAGAAGAATACTATAAAGTGGTTTTTTGCTCATACTCTTAATAAAGCGCAAGAAAGGCTACAAGATCCAGAGAGAAGGATAAAAGCTTGTTATATAACTACAGCTAATATAGAAAAAATTGCTATAGAAAAAATAAGTCAGATGGGAAAATTAAAATCAGATAACCTTGATATTTATTATGACCGTGAAAAATTAATAGCATTATTAAATAAGCATAAATGTGAACAAGAAGTTAGATTGATAGAACAATATTACTAGTAAATTGGTAATAATCATTAGTAGTTTAATTATTTATATAGATAATGAATAAGAAGAAATTTAGATAGATGATGGGTTTCGTATCTTTTGTTTCAAAAATATACCGCAATAGTTATTGATTATAATTCAAAATCTAACAAAAAAACATTCAGTGTATCAATAAAATTTAGTAACCTTATATATTCAGTAGAATCAACTTATTTCATATTTCTTATTAAGTTATCAAGTGTTTATCTATAATATATAATGGAGCTGTAGATATTGTGAATACAATGATAAAAAAACCGCACTTGCAACTGTTACGGAGAACCGTACCATAAGTAAGCCTCTAAATCTTTGATTTAGTTAGGCGAACTTACTCAGCGAACGAAGTGAGTCGAGTTTCCTTTAAGACCAAGTGAGGTTTTAAACTTAGGCATTTATATTACTTGGTTAAGGCTGTTTTTGTAGGTGAAAAGACCGTATCATAAGTAATTAAAATTTAACAAAATATATTATAATATAATTAAGAATAAATTTGAGGAAGAGATAAATAGTAAATTTGTAAGGTGGGATAAGATATGGCTTCTAGTCAAGAGTATTTAGATTTTATTATTGGGCAATTAGATATGCTGGACGATATTTCCTTCAGAAAAATGATGGGAGAATATATTTTATATTTTCGAGGAAAAATTTTTGGTGGAATATACGATGACCGGTTTTTGGTTAAGATAACCAAGACAAGTAGACACTTGATGCTAGGAGCAATTGAAGAGTTGCCTTATGATGGGGCAAAACCAATGTTTTTGGTTGACGATGTTGATAATAAAGAGTTTCTATATCAACTGATTACAAAAATGTATGAAGAACTTCCTGCTCCAAAAGTAAAAAAGTAATTTTTGAATTCTAATTTATGTGTTAGTTAAAGATTTTTAAATAGAAAAAATTATTTAGGTTTATTTTTGATAAAAATTTGATATAATATAAGTAAGATTCTAAATCTATGATTTAGTTAATCGAACTTATGCAAAGCTAAATAAGAAAAGCTTAGTGCGTCAACACTAAGCTAAGTCTTAGAACATTTATTTTGTTTTAGGGCTATTGGATTTAATTTATTTAGTATAAATTATTAGAAAAAGCACAACTATTCTTGCTGGGATGGAGTGCTTTTTTCTTTGCTTTTAACTTCTATATCAAGACCTAGAAACTTAATCTTAATTTTTAAGTAATGTATAAAAAGATTATGTTTTAAAACTAGTTTAATCACATAAATGATTGATACACACTTTATAAAAGTATTAAACATATCCAATACCACCTCCTAAGCTATAGTGAAATTATTCACCAATAGCCCGTAAGGAGGATAAAACGTTCAAAACCCCCGTAGCCATCCTTCTACGGATTTCAAAATATTACTTTAGAATTATACCATAATTATGTAGAATATATACACAAGAATAAAATGGAAAAACCTCACTTTGAGTAGTTACGGAGAACCGTATCATAAGTAAGCCTCTAAATCTTTGATTTAGTTAGACGAACTTACTCAGCGAACGAAGTAAGTCGAGTTTCCTTTAAGACCAAGTGAGATTTATAGCCTTAGGCATTTATATTATTTGGTTAAGGCTATTTTATAAGTAAAAATACCATATCGTAAGTAAGGATATATTTACAAAATATGTTATAATAAAATTAGGAACAAATTTATGTAATAGACAAATAGTAATTTGTCGCCGTAATGAATCGGTGATTGAGGAGGACAATATGGAACCAATATGGGAAAAACTTTATAAAGAAGCTATGAATGTAATAAATCCACATGAAGTCTCAAACACGATGTGGGTTGGAAGTGTTGCTTCAGCTGTGTTAACAAAAAAGGGAAATATTTATGTAGGTATCTGCGTCGATACAAATGGTTCATTAGGAATGTGTGCGGAGAGAAATGCTTTATCAACAATGCTCACGCATGGAGAAAATGAAGTAGATAAAGTCGTTTCTGTTTATAAGGATGGAAAAGTGATACCTTCTTGTGGTGCGTGCAGAGAATTTATGATGCATCTTGGAAAAAATACAGATAAAATTGAAATGTTACTTGATAATGAAGGAAAGACAATCAAGCTAATTGATTTACTTCCAGAATATCCAAGATATAAATAGCTTTATCATAGTTTGAATGACAAATTCCAATTTTATATTATTCAGATTAAGATTATTAAATAGAAAAAATTATATAGGTTTATTTTTTATAAAAATTTGATATAGTATAAGTAAAATTCTAAATCTGTGATTTAGTTAATCGAACTTATGCAAAGCAAAATAAGAAAAGCTTAGTGCGTCAACACTAAGCTAATCCTTAGAACATTTATTTTGTTTTAGGGCTATTGGATGAAATTAATAAGTTTAATTAAGAAAAGGTGCTAATCTTGTGAGGATGGAGCACTTTTTTCTTTGCTTTTAACTTCTATATCAAGACCAAGAAATTTAATATTAATTTTTAAATGATGGAGCTCTTTTCTAATCACAAAGAGGAATTGTCCTAAAATTATCGAATAAATATATAATTAGAAATATTTATATATTTGGGAGGATTTTATGGAAGAGAATACAGAAAAAATAAAGTTAAGTTTTTGGAGGAAAATAATAGGTAGCATTCAAGGAATAGAGCATTATGAGAATGTGTTAAAAGAAACTACTGGGAAGGCAGTACTATATTTACTATTAATATCGCTGTTTCTTGGAGCTATTGGATCTATAAGAGGATCTATTGAGGTTAATAATGGCATATCAGAGCTTATACAAATATATAATGACAATTGTCCAAACTTTGAGCTTATAAATGGAGAGTTAAGTGTTGAGGGCAGTATGCCAATGGTTTTATCAGAAGATGAAGATAATTATATTATTATAGACACAACTAACAGCACAAATCCTGATGTTTTAAATTCTCATAATAAAGGTATTTTAATACTAAAAGATAAAATGATTCAAAAAGAGAATGAATTACAAACACAAGTAACCGAATTCAAATCATTACAAGGATTAACCATTAATAAAGATATAATATATAGCTATTTACCTTACGCGAAGATTATTATACCATTTATTTTTATTGTAAGTATTCTTGGATATTTCTTGGGTGGACTCTTAAGTGCTCTATTGTTAGCTCTATTTGCTCTTATAATCAATGGAATTTTTAAAACAAAGTTGAAATATGGACAGTTGTATAGATTAAGCATTTATGCACTAACTACTCCGCTTATAATAAATACAATCTTGAAAATTTTAAGTATAGAACATTTTAGTTTCTATTGGTTAGTATATCATACTATAGCTTATATTTATATTGGCTTTGCACTGAACAAACTAAAAAGTTCTAAGAATAATATTTCATTAGATTAGGTGTATAAATCAAATAAAAAGGTTAATGTCATAAATATTACGGTCAATGGTACCGTAAGTAACCATGACTCTCTATATTATATATGTTTAGGGTATTGAAATTCCCTTTATGATATGCAATGAAAAGTATATTAAGGTTAAAAAATGAAGCTACAGATTGTATAAAAATCTGTAGCTTTTTCTACGTTAATCAGAATTGAAGATATATAGTCCATATTGTAATCGGATTTACATTATAGTTATCTCATAACCAGTCAATATATTATATAGAAAAAACAGTGGTTTGTCAATATAATATGTTAAAAAGCTTGAAATAATGAGTGTTAAGTAGATAATATATATGGATCCTATTTGGATGTATTTTGTACATTTGTAATAACTAACCTAAATGAATATAATTAATTTCGTTGGTTAGGAAATTTGTAAATTGAAATTGAGGTGTTGATTATGTTGTCAATATTAGCAGACTTAAGAGAAAGTGACAAGATACAGTATGGTGCTAAAGCAAGTGCGTTAGGAGAGTTAATAAGAAGCGGAGAAAAGGTTCCAATTGGTTTTGCATTATCTTTAGAATTTTTCATGCGGTTTCTTGAATATAATAATTTTTCCTATAGTGCTGGAGACTATTTAACTTATAATGCAGAAATATGCAAAGTAATATTAAAAGGTTCATTTTCTCCTGATATGGAGAGGGGTTTACTTAAATTTTTTAATTTTATACAAGGCATGGGACTGAAATATGTAGTAAGATCCTCTGCTCTGTGTGAAGACAGCGATAACTATAGCATGGCAGGAATGTTCGATTCATTTATTAAATTGAATACTTTTGAAGAAGTTAAGACTGCAATAAAGAAGTGTTATGCTTCATTGTTTAGTGATAAGGTAATAGCATATTTCATAAAACAAAATTTAAATTTGGATGAGCTAAAAATGTGTATAATAATTCAGCAATTCGTTGAAGGTTGCTATTCTGGAGTAAACTTTTCTGTGGATACTATTGATATGGATGAAGAAGTAATGCATATTAATGCTGTAAAAGGCTTATGCGAAGATTATGTTAACGGTAAAGTAAATTCAGCTTTTTATAAAATCTATAAAAAATGTGGAGCCATACTTGAAGAGAAGCTTCCGAAGGGCAGTAACGTTCTGCCAAAGAATTTAGTAAATGAACTATATGAGTGCACATTAAGAATTGAGAAAACCTTCGGTAAATATCAAGATATCGAATGGACTATCAGAAATAAAGAGATATATATTCTTCAAGCTAGGCCTATAACAACTTTTAAAGAAAAAAAATTTGAAATTATTTGGTCTGATAAAAATGAGGGTAATTATACTTGGCATAGAGAAGGGGAAAAACCTTTGGAATTGTTAATCAATGAGATTAACATAATCCTGGGAGAGGCATTAAATAGAGGATGTTATGACACTGGACTTGAAGAATTTTATACAGAGTACTGTATTCATAATGGATATTGGTATTATCGAGATAAGGAAATGCCAAATCATAAGGTACAAGAGCAAAGCTTTTTAAGTTCATTAAGTAAGTTTTATGTTAAAAATCAAAATATATTCCAAGATGTAGTACTGCCGGAATTATTGATATTGAAAGAGGAACTGGATAAATATTTATTTAGAGACTTGTCTCAAAGGGAAGTAGCAGAGTTCTTGGACAAGTCCTTACAGTACATGGAATACTTAGCAGAAAAGCATCAACCAGTTACTCACGGATGTGATTATTTAGAGGATTTTATGCAATACTGCAGAATAATACAAAATGATCTTAGTGTAGAGGAGTTATATGATTTAGTTTTTAACATCAGTATATTAAATAAAGAACGAGGATTCTATATTGAGATGGCAGATGAGGTGAATTCAAATCTCGTATTAAATAAAATCTTTAAAGACTGCAGGCATGATGAACTTTTGTATGCTAGGCTTAAAAATATCCCAGAGAGCAAAAAGCTGCTTAAATTAATAGATGATTATATTGCTTTGTACGGAATTTGTAATTTGGAATGTGATATCAATAGTCACTATCTAGAGCCTATATTAATGGAAGCGCCGTACAAAGTAATAGGACACATTCGTAGATTTCTAAAGTTTAATAGTGACAGCTTTAAAAGGTCTATTGAAAGATCTTTAGAAAATAAAAAAAGGATTAAATCCATTATACTAAGCCAATTAGGAGAAGAAGATTCTCAAGAATTTCTAAGTAAGCTTGAATTAGCAGAAAAAGCATATTTAGCAAGAGATAATCATCATTACTATTTTGAGCGAATGATAAGATCATATCTTCGATTGGCTATTACTGAGGCTGAAAAAATATTATTAAGAAATAAACAAATTCAGCATAGAGGAAACATGTATTTTCTTACCATAAATGAATTGAAGGAAGGACTAATACAAGGAAGGGATTATAATAAGCTTATTAATGAAAGAAAAGGGTTATTTAATTATCAAAAAAAGCTGTTAGCACCTCCTATTATCGGAAAAGCGCCTGTTGAAAAGGCAGATTATAAAAATCAAAATGATGAAAATGGCATAGGAAAATTACGTGAACAGGATATTATTTTAAAAGGGATTCCAGGCCTAAGAAAAAAGGTTAAAGGAAAGGTTAAAATCGGATTGCCCGTTTATTTAAATGAAGATAGCATTTTAGTACTTCCATTCACAAGATGCGGAGAACTTGAGCCCATAGTTGGCCATGTAATAGGCATAGTTGTAGAAGTAGGGTCGCCTTTTGAGCATATAGGAATCCTTGCTAGGGAGCTGAATATACCAGTGCTATATAATGTAGAAAATGCAATGAGCATCTTTAGGGATGGAGATGAAGTTCAGTTAGATGGTTTTACAGGTGAAGTTAAAATCATAAAATCCGAGCTGTAGAAGTAAATTAATTATTAACATAGTTGAGAAATTTTTCTATTTAAATGATTTACCAAATCATTTATGTGAGATATAATAATTATTAATCAATTCTTAGAAAATATAAATTAATTAAAAAATGAGTTAACTCAAGCGATAAATATGATAATGATTGGATTCCCAACGTTGAACATCGTGGAAACGATTGCGGGGAAAGGATTTGAAGAAACGTTGAATTTTTATAATTTTGCATAAAAGGAAGGTAAAATGGAAGATTTACAGCTTGATTTACTGTTTCCAATTAAGGAGAAGGTTTAAGAATAAGTTCTAAGGGTAAGGCAGATTAACTATTACAAAGAAAGAGGTGCTTAAATGGAAGATATTAAAATCGACTCAGCATTATCATTGGTCGGTTATAATTGGCGTGTGCTTGACATACAAAACAATACGGCTTTGATTATAACCGAAGATATTATAGAACAACGCCCTTACCATGATGCTTATAAAGATATAACATGGGCTGACTGCGCGTTAAGAAAATATCTTAATGGTGAATTTTATGACAAATTCAACGCAACTGATAAATCAAGGATAATTCCGGTAATAAATAAAAATCTTGATAATCAGTGGTATGGTTCAAAGGGCGGAGCAGATACGGAAGACAGTATATTTTTATTAAGCATTGAGGAAGTGTGCAAATATTTTGGTGATAGCACTTCAAAACTGTATAACCGAGGAAAAAATCAAAGATATTGGTTTCAAAGAAAAGATGAAAACAACAGTAAGCGAATAGCAAAACTTCTGGGTAAAGAAGGGAGTTGGTGGTGGTGGCTTCGATCACCCGGTCGCGTTAATGTAAAAGCCGTGTACATCTTCGGGACTGACGGTAATATAGGTATACAAGGCAACAATATATTGAAAGGTAACATCAGTGATGGCAAATGTACAGGCGGTGTTCGTCCTGCTTTGTGGCTAAAGCTTGAATTGTAAATCTTGGGTCACTTTTAAAGTGGCTTTACTATAATTACAGAATAGAATAATTAAATTTAAAGGAGAATTAAAATGAGCAAGTATGAAAATGCAATGAAACTTATGGAGGAACGTTGTGGAAATGGCAAAGAGGAAGTTATTGCCCTTGCGACAATATCACTATCCTCGAGCGCTGCCGGTAATCCTCGTCCTGCTGTCCGTATGGTATGTGCTTATTATGAAGATGGTGTATTTTATGTTTCTACGGATGCAAAAAAAAGTAAAATGCTACAAATTGAGAAGAACAACCAGGTTTCTGTCTGTGGGTTAGATTGGTATGCGTTCCAAGGTACGGCTGAAAATCTCGGTTGGGTCAAGGACGAGAAGAATGCGGAAATCAGAGCGAAATTCAAAAAAACTTTCGATTGGTTCGATGAAGTTGGCGACGAAGACAATCCTAACTCAATCGTTCTGCGTATCTCTCTCACAGAGGGTACGATTACTGACAATGAAAAAAAATATGGTGAACATCAGTATGAAATTGATTTTATCAATAAAATGGCGAAATAAGTGCATAAAGAATAAGCAGTTTCTAACTTGAGAGCAAAAAAACGTCACCACTTGACTATAAATATTCAATTAAGACCAAGTGTGGTTTATAGCTTTAGGCATTGATATGAATGGCTAAGGCTATTTTTGTAGGTGGAAATAATGTATCATAAGCAATACTAATTTACAAAATATGTTACAATTAAAGAGGAAGAATAATTTATATATGTAAGACAAACAAGAATCTTGTGTTAAGGAGATAAAATAAATATCAAGAGGAATTATTATTTTTGGTTCATCTGGCTCTGGAAAAACAACATTAGGAAAATTGGTTGCAGAAAAACTTAAATTCCCTTATTTTGATATAGATGATTATATTTATGCACAATGGGCTAATACGTTACCTTGTAAAGTACTTCTGCTAAATGGAGATGAGGACTTAAATAAGAATGTTCAAATAATAGTACATGAATATTTGAAACAAAATTCTCAAGGATAAATTTATGAAGATGGTAGAAAAAGGAGTGATAATGTGCGGATTATTAAAGAGAACCTTAGCAAGTTTTATGGAGGAAAGATTTTAGATGTAGGAACAGGACGAGGAGATTTCATCAAACTTTTGAGTGAAAATCTTAGGGGGTATGATAAGATTGTTGGAATTGATAGCCATGAAGAAATATTGGATGCAACTAGGGAAAAGCTTCATACAAAGAATGTTGAGTTAATTAAAATGGATGGAGAAAATATGGATTTTGAAGATGAAAGCTTTGATGCAGTTTGTCTATCAAATACTCTACATCATTTATCAGATAAAACAAAGGTAATTGAAGAAATGAAGCGGGTATTAAAGACTAATGGGATTTTTATTATAAATGAGATGTTCTGTGATCATCAGAACGAAGCTCAGATGTCACATGTTTATGTACATCATATAGGTGCAGATATTGATATGATTACTAACCGAATGAATCATAATTACACCTATAGAAGAGAAGAAATAAAGGAAATTATAAGATCACAGGGCATTAAAATTCTTGATGCTTTCGAATTTAAATATAGTGATGAGATTAATACAAATATAGATGAGTTTGAAGAAATATACACTGCTGTTGGGAAAAGGATAGAAAATATAAAGCAGTCACCAAGGTATGAAGAAATAAAGAAACGTTTTGAAGACCTGAAGGAATGGATGAACAAGTATGGTTTAGCAGGAGCCACTCAATTAATGATTATTGGAAAAAAATAGACGGATATGAACTTCACATTTGTTACATAAAGCGCTACTATCAAAGGAATATAATCATATTGTTAAATTGATTTAGAAATTTAGATTGAGGAGGCAGATATATAGAAATGAAACATATAATTCAAATAATATTTACAGTTATAGTGGTGTGTACTATTGTTGTTACAGCAATAAAAGTGATGAAGAAAAACCATAAGGAAACTTATATGTCTGAAGGTATGATCCTTGGCTTTGTAATCGGCGCTATTTCTGGTTATTATATAATGAATGCACTTATATGTATGCCTATAGGAATGTTTTTGGGTATTGAAGTTGGAAAAAATATAAGAAGAAATAGTTAAAATGATATTTCATTAAATAAATTATATTAGGAGTTTTGTTAAGAACCATACCGTAAGTGATGCTCCGGATCTTTAATTTGGAGAGCAGAACTTATACACCGTATAAATAAATGTGAAAAATAGCTTTAGCCTTTGACATGAATTGGCTAAAGCTATTTTTATGACTAAATGCTTTATCATAAGTAATATAAAATGAGAAATGTAATAAACCGTTATATAATAATTATAGTAAATCAGAAAAAAACTTTTAATATAAAAATGTCGCAAATTTAAGTTTCATTCGTTATATTAGTTGAGAGTACTCTTAAAGGATAAGGAGTGATTAAGTGAAAGCTTCGTCAGATGAAATTTTTCAAAATAACATGTTAGAACAGCTTTATGATTCTTACGAATATAAAATGTATGGCATTGCATATTCAATTTTAAATAATGAAGGTCAAGCAGAAGATGCAGTTCAGGACGCATTTATAAAGTTAATTCCACACCTTGAAGATATTAATAGTGTAACAAGTGTAGAGACAAAACGATTAATAACATACACAATAAAAAATGTTGCAATTGATATATATCGTAGGAATAGGAAAGAATCTGAACTATTTGCTAAAGGCGTAGACGAGCCAGTGATAAATGAAAATCAACAAGGAGTTGCTTATGTAAAAACAATAGAAGATAGACAAATCGTAGTACAATTACTTTCTAGTTTACCATCAAAATACCGTGAGATAATTAGGTATCGTTGTTATTACGAACTTAGTTATAAGGAAATATCACTATTATTAAATATCAGTGAAAAGGCAGCAGCTAAAAGATATGAACGTGGAAGAAAGTTGCTAAAAGAACTGATGGAAAAAGAAATGATAGGAGATGAATTGTATGGATAATAAAATTGATATTGATAGAATGGCGTATCTTATAGGTGAAGAAGATGCTATGGAAGAATTGGATAAATTTACAGAACCACATGGGTTCTCAAAAAAGTATGAAGGTGAGAAGATGAAAATGATTAAAAAGGTAAAAAATATAGAGCCTATTCCTATATCAAATAGAAAAAGGAAAGGAATGACAAAGAAAAAGACTATAGTACTTATTGCAGCCATTACAGCAACTTTAGCATTATCTGTAACAGCCTATGGAATAAACAAAGGAATTATATTTACTACAAGTAGGAACGAAGAAACAGGAATTACTACTGTTGAGGCACAATCAGAAGTTCCTATCAAAGGAATACCACTAATAAATATAACTCCAGGCTATCTTCCAGATGGATATGAACAATATGTAGGAGACAATTCGAAGTATTTCCTTAATGGTGACGCTTCTGCAGGAGGTGGCGAGATATTAATATATCAATCCGATTATGTTTATCAACCACCAAAATATAAAAGTATAGAAAAAACCACTATTGGTGGTGTAAAAGCACTGATTACAACATACGAAGATGGAGACAGTACTATTGATTTATGTTATGAAGAAGATGGACAAATTATTAGAGTTGGCGGACTTAATAGTATTTCTTTAGAAGAACTTAAAAAGGTAGCAGAAAACATTAAATATGAAGTAATTCCAGGAAAATTCATGGTTCAATATAATCCAGTTACTGGTGAAACCATTGATATAACAGGAGACACTACTGACCTATCAATTCCTGCTGATGGAATATGTGCTATGGGACAAGAAATAACTGGTAAAAAGTCTGCTAATGGTGAGCTAAGTTATATTGTAAAAGACGCTAAATTTATGGATAAATTACCTACATTAGATAAAAGTAAGTTCTATAACTATGATGAGTATTCTAAAATGATAAATGAAGACGGAACATTAAAGGATTATGAAAGAGTTTCTGTTAAATGGGAAAGCAATGAAATGAAAAATGTTACTGAAACAGCAAAATTAAAGTTTGCTTACGTAACTGTAATCATGACAAATCATTCTGATACAAAGTTAATAAACGAAATTATTGATCCAAAAGTTGAGCTTAGGACTAAAGCAGCAAATGGCACCCTTGAAGCTTTTACTAATAATAGTGATTTTATTAGTGATCTTGCAGCAGTTAGAGAACCAATATATTTTGATAAATTTAAGAATGAAGAAACTAAAGAATCAGAAATTGATCAAACAGAGCTTGATAAATTAGGCTTTAAAAATTATGCAGAGTATATATCTTTTTATGAAGGGATGGAATTTATGCTGTGTGATTTTGAACCACATGAAACTAAAGAAGCACATTTTATTTATGTAGTAGACGCTGATCATATTGATGATGCTTACATTCACATGCCTGTTGGTACTCCTCTTGGAAATTATGTTAAGCTAAAGTAATTAAATTAAAATCTATGAGGGCTATCTTAAAAAATACTTTGAGATAGTCCTTATCTTAAGTAGTATGAAAAATTATTTTAATATACAATTTTCAATAAAATGGTATAATGAATAGTAAATAATGTTTATACAATCTATATTTTTAATATATGGAATAAAATGTTAGTTTAATCAATTTGAAAGGGAATATAATAAATGGATAAAGAGGTTAAGTTAATAATACTAAGAGGTAATTCAGGAAGTGGTAAAACTACAACAGCAAAGGCATTACAAAAGAAATTTGGGCATGGTACCATGTTAATATCACAGGATGTAGTTAGAAGAGAAATGTTGTTTGTGAAAGATGGTCCTGATACAGAAGTAATTAAATTATTAAATGAACTTGTACTATATGGGAAAAAGCATTGCAATATTGTAATTTTAGAAGGTATTTTAAATTCAAGGTGGTATAGAAAACTATTTGAAAATTTACATAATGAGTTTGGTAATCAAATTTTTGCATATTACTTTAATATACCTTTTGAAGAAACTTTAAATCGTCATAAACAAAAACCTAATGCACATGAATTTGGGGAAAAAGAAATGAGAAAATGGTGGAATGAAAAAGATTTAATAGGTATGATTCCAGAGATATGTATACATAAAGAATTAAGCTTAACTGAAATAGTTAATATTGTTTATCAGGATGTTGTAAAGTGAAGGCTATAATTTTAAACTCCGTACCAGGTGTTAGAAAGACTACCTTATTGATGCTACACAAAGAGGGGTTGAAGAGATTAGAGATTTGTTTGTAGATTCTATATTAGCAACTTTAAAGGGGAGTAGGTAGATGGCTAAATATATTGATTTAAGTTATACCATAGAAAATGGACTAAGTACTCATCCTTACGATGAAGAACTAAAGCTATATCAAAATAGATTTTTGGTTAAAGACAAATACAATGACACGAAACTAGAAACTGGTATGCATGTTGGAACTCATATTGATGTTGTTAGCCACATGTTAGATAGTAATGTTTTAATAGATGATTATCCAGCAGATAAGTTTATTGGAAAAGGATGTTTACTTGATGTTAGAAACCAAGATGTTATTAAAATGAAAAAGATGTATTTAGATATTGTAGAAAAGGATAGCATAGTGATTCTATATACCGGCTTTGAAAACCAATTTGGATGCGATGATTACTTTACTAACCACCCCATAGTGGAAAAAGAGTTAGCTGAATTTTTTATAGATAGAAATATTAAGATGATTGGCATGGACTTGCCATCTCCAGATAAATACCCTTTTCAAGTTCATAAAATGCTACTAGAAAAAGATATTCTTATTATTGAAAATATGAAAAATCTCGGAAGTTTATTGAATGTAGATGAATTTGAGATTATTGCATTGCCTCTTAAAATAAAAGCGGAAGCATCCCCTGTGAGAGTTGTGGCTAGGATTTAAATTTAAGAATACTAATTCAAAAAATTGATAGTACAACGATATTGAGAACTCTACTATAAATAAGAAAAATAGTATTAATATGCTATGGTTACAAAATGTTAAGGAAAATAATCTGTTTCTGCATCAAAACCAATTAGCTGAAGAAGTTATGGAGGAATTTATGCTTTTATAGATTAGATGAGGTCGTATTATATATATGATTTCATCATATATAGTTTTATCCTATAATGCTTTGGAATTATAGGATTTTTTGTGTAAAATGTAGACATAACAGTAGATAGGAAGTGAGAAAATGAACCATAAAATACAAAGAATTAATAGCTATGAAGATGATAGGTTTGATAAAACTATTTTAAATCAACATGGTGCCTTTATTGTTGATGAAAAGTATAAATGTAGTTTTAAGATAATAAATAAAGATTCTGCTATTGTATTATTTGATAAGGAAGTTGATATATTTCAATTGATAGATGAATTTAGATTTTATTCTGAACACATTATTAATTTCTATGAGGAAAATATGGAATTAATAAAAGCTTTTACCCCCAATAATATATTTCACATAACTATTAAGGATATTCAGCCTTCACAGTTTTTCGTTGATATAGACAAAGTTAAAGCCATAGAGTCTTTCATAAAAAGTGAAGAAGATATTATCATTCCTCTAACAAAAATCAATGATTCTTTTATATCTTTGGATGGACATACTAGACTTTATTATGCAGTAAGTAAGGGATATTCTAAGGTAAAAGGCTATTTGACAGAATCAGGTGATTACCTAGAGGGCTTTGTAGAAGAAGCAAGGAAAAGAAAAATCTATTCCCCATATGACCTTAAGTTAATATCCCATGAAGAATATAAGTTAAAGTGGGATAAGTTTTGTGATGATTTTTTTAGTGAGAGGGAATAAAAGATTGAAAGCTTTACTGTATTGAATAGTAGTTAAAAATAGAGCAACTAATTAATACAGAATAGATGTTATAATTCTATATAATATTATGTTATAAATTGTTTTTATTAACATAACTTACATGATAAAATTTATATAAACAACTTGAATTACAGAAAATTAAAACTTCAAAATTATTTATAGTATTTAGAAGAGGTGGGACTCATTATGAGAAACAAACTAGGTAACTACTCAGTGCAGTTAATATAATCTGATAGCAGATTGTGCTGAGGTAATAAGATATTTGTTATCAGTTAACTGCATTACTTTTCAAATTAAATTATCATATTTAGTATATTATGAAAAGGAGTAGTTAAATGAATAGAGGAGAGTTTAAAAACTATTTAAAAAGTGAGGAAAAGAAAGGTTTTAAGGGATGGGATTTCTCATATCTTGATGGTAGATGGGATGGAGAACATATACCATGGGATTATAAAAAAATCTTATTATCTTATTTAAAAGCAGAGCATAAGCTTTTAGATATGGGAACAGGAGGAGGAGAATTCCTACTTACTTTGGACCATCCAGTTTATAACACGGCTGTAACAGAGGCATATCCACCTAATGTTTTAATTTGTCAGGAGAAACTAAAACCACTTGGTATAACAGTTAGGCAGGTATTTGATGACGCAGTATTGCCCTTTGAAGATGATTCTTTCGATATAATAATTAATAGGCATGAATCCTATGATATTAGTGAAGTTAACCGGATCTTAAAGACAGGTGGGCATTTTATTACTCAACAAGTAGGTGTAAAAAATAATGTTGATTTATCAGAAAAGTTAATCAATAATTTTAAGCCATCATATCCTCCTCATGACTTGAAGCATAATATTAAAGCTTTTAAAGATAACGGATTTGAAATTCTTAAGTAAGAAGAGGCTTTTACTCCTATATGTTTTTATGATACAGGAGCGTTGGTATACTTTGCAAAGATAATAGAATGGGAGTTTCCTAGTTTTTCCGTTGATACTTGTTTTGAAAACTTATGTAAAGTAGAGAGAGAACTCAATGAAATTGGGTATATAGAAGGAACAGAGCATAGATTTCTTATTGTTGCTAAGAAGTTATCAACATCTAATGAGACAGGAAATTTTAGATATAATTATTAGAATAAGATGAGTTATAGATTTTGAACTTGGGTGTGATAGGATAAATTGTACCATAAATAAATGCTAAATTTACGAAAGTCAGTAATAAATGATGTAAAAATGTAACTCCAATCTTTTAATAGGTTGGAGTTTTTTGTGATATAATATAAAAAATTATATAAGGGAGTATGCGATATGAGTAAACATAATATCTATACAATGAGTGTAGCAAAAATCTATCCTCTTTTGGTTACAAAAGGGGAGAAAAAGGGACGTACTAAAGCAGAAGTAGATGAAATCATCCGTTGGCTCACAGGATATAGCCAGGAAGAGTTAGAAGCTCAATTGGAAAAACAGATAGCCTATGAGACCTTCTTTATGGAAGCTCCTAAGCTGAACCCAGAAAGGGTTTTAATTAAAGGTGTGGTTTGTGGTGTACGAGTGGAAAATATTGAAGAACCAATTATGAAGGAAATTCGCTATCTGGATAAGCTCATCGATGAGTTAGCAAAAGGAAAATCCATGGATAAGATTTTGAGGAAATAATGATTAAAGTGAAAACAAAAAATACTAATGATATTTTGTAGAACGTGATGGATGAGATTGCCTCGTTATTTACGCGGGGTGAAGAATATCACAAGTAACATAAATTATATAAATAAAGAAGCTTACATCTCGTGATGTAAGCTTTTTTCCCTATTATTTCTTTTCAGATGTTTCTTCTTTTTTAGGGTCTTTATCAAAGTATTCATCTAATTTCTTTCTCATGTTCTCTGGAACCTTTTTCTCTATTGGGAAGGCTACTGAATTTATAACTGATTCACTGAATTCTTTAGTTATAATAGTAGTCAATTCTAAGGCTTCAGCACTTAAATATTCCATAACATCATTTCTTGTGTGGATGAAAGCTCCACCCTGTGGTGCAAAACGACAGAAGGTAAGAGATGGAATTCCTTCATCAGCAAAGGCTGTAGAATCACTTGAGTATATGTCTTGTTCTACTTTAAGTGGGAAACCTTTAATCTTAGCCATTTGATCAATATAATCAACTAAACTTTGCTCTGCAGTAACTAGAGCCATTTCTTTTCCAAGAATAGAGCCAGCCACGTCTACGTTAATCATTAGAAGGTGTTTCTTAAGCTCTTCCTCATGGTCTTTTAAGTAAGCTTTACTTCCAAGAAGCCCAACTTCTTCAGAGCCATACCACATAAATTTTACAGTTCTCATTGGTGGATTTTCTTTAAAGTGTCTTAGAAGTTCCATTATAATAACTGAACCAGCTCCGTTGTCATATACTCCAGTACTGTAAGGAACACTGTCATAATGAGCACCGAAGGAGATTATCTCCTCAGAGTATTTAGTACCTTCTAAAGTTACCACCACATTTTGAGAAGTTAGATCTACATCTTCCATGATTAGCTCTACATGGATTTTAGAAGCTTTGTTCTTAACCATATGGAAGCAATCTTTCATACGCATGTTAATTGTAGGTATTCTTCCATGCTGTGTATTCTTTTCACGGATTCTAGCTATAGAAATATCAGTTTTATCGTCTTCATCCATGGCAGTACCAGACATAGTTATATATCCAGCAATACCAGCATCCATAAGTTTCTTATAAAGTTTGGGATTTGGACGAGTATTTATTAGTACAAATTTTCCTTTAAGATCAACTAAATTTACATCCAAACCATCTTCAATGTATACAAAATCTGCAGTTATTCCACCTTCAGATGTACCAATTGAGCAGTTATATGGTGCAATCTCATATTCTTTTTCAAAGGGCTCTACAACCTTTAGTGTAGCTTTTTTAATTACAGAGCTAGGAGCTTTGAAAGACTCTAAGTGTCCTTCACAGCCAATTGAGGATATTTCCTCTAATAAAATGTTAGCAGCTTTTAACTCTTCCTCTGAGCCACTGGTTCTTACAAAACCGATTTTCTTTAGTAGTTCAAATTCTCTTTCAGCATTAATCTTCATTATATTCCCCCCTTATTTGTCCATCTAAATATATTATACTAGAGTTGTATGAAAATTGAAAATATAAATGCAGATATATAGTTGAAGAGGGGAAAGCCTAACCTATTGAACCTAATGTGATTAGAAACACCTGCTAAATCCATAATAAATTGAAATAAACCTTTATTTTCTTATATAAGTTTGATATAATATGAAGTTATGTTAGTAGAATTACATATATTTAAATACACTTGTTAGTATAGAATGCTATAGCGTATGATAAATGAAGAACATTACTAAAGTAGGGGGCAACTTAGTATGATTAAAATTTTTTCTTCGTTAAAAGGCTTAGGACTTAATTATGAAGACGATATAGAGTTATATACAAAAAAAGAAGATAAATACGATGAAGAAACAAAGGATAAAAAATCAACAAAAATTGATATTAATACATTACTTTATGATAAGAAGGTTACTTGTCCAGTTTGTTTAAAAGCTTTTACATGTAGAGTTGTAAAGGCGTATGTTCCTAAAGTAAAATCAAAAGATACAGATGCTTTTATAAGATATGAGGGGGTAAATCCATACTTTTATGAAGTATTGGTATGTCCAACATGTGGATATGCAGCATTAAAAAGTGATTTTCAGAAAATACAATCCTATAAACGTGAAGTTATACTTGTAAAGATAGGCAATCAATGGCAAGGTAAAGAATATCCTCAAGTTTATAATGAAGAAATCGCAATTGAACGTTATAAACTTGCATTACTAAATGCAGTGCTAGGAGAATTTAAAGATAGTACAAAGGCAATGCTTTGCTTGAAAATTGCATGGATGTATAGACTTCTAGAAAATAAAGAAGATGAGAAGGCATTTTTAGAAAGAGCACTTCAAGGATTTGTTATTGCTTATGAAAATGAACGAACTCCAATATACGGATTAAATATTTATTCTTTACAATATATTATAGGTGAGTTATATAGAAGAATAGGGGATTATACAAATGCTAAACTATGGTTAGGAAGAGTAATCGTAAGCAAGACGGATCAAAAAATAAAAGATAAAGCTAGAGACATGAGAGATTTAGCAAAAGATCTAGAGATAAAAGCAAATGAAGCTACTTGTGAATAGAGATATATGATTGTATATTAATGAGGTATTTAAAAGACTTGTGGTCATCTACTATTAAGTATATAAATTTTAGCTAAGATTATAATAAAGCCTATAGTTTTCTTTAATAAAATAAACTATAGGCTTTATTATATTATATATTAACCAATACCACCGTATATTAATCCTAAAATTATTACAATAATAGTTGTTGGCACAAAAACATATTTTCCAAAATTCATAAACCATATACCAATTTTACATTTTGAACCTAAATTTAACTGAGATAGAGTCTCATCTCTATCAAGTATGTAGAAGAATATAACAGCAGTAATTAATGCCCCCAATGGAGATAGAACTATGGTAATAAAGTTTGTGAAGTTGTTAAATAAAGAACTACTTAAACTTAATGGTATAGCTAGTATAAAAGCCGATATAGCTGTAATATAAGTGGTTTTCTTTCTACTCCACTTAGTTAAATTCATAATTGCTTCTACAGGTCCCTCTAACATAGCTATGGAAGATGAAATAGAAGCAAAAATAATACTTAAGAAAAATAAAGAACTTAGTACTTGTCCTAATTTCATAGTCTTGAATATACTTGGTACAGTTACAAATAGTAAAGCAGGTCCAGAGGTAGGGTTTAGATCTAAAGCAAATACTGCAGGCATTATTACAAAGGCAGCAAGTATAGCTGCAAGAGTATCAAACAATGCTGTAGATATAGCACAATTAGGTATATCAAAATTTTCGTCTGTATAGCTACCACACATAACCATACAACATCCTGTTAAGGATACAGTGAAAAAGGCTTGTCCTAGAGCCATAACCCAAGTACTTGGATTTAAAAGGTAGGACCAATCAGGAGTAAGGAGATACTTCACACCCTCTATCGAATTGGGTAGGCTTAATGATTTGGCAATTAGAAGTATAAATATAATAAATAACAAAGGTATAATGATTTTATTTATTTTTTCTATACCCTTAGAAATCCCAAAACTAACTATTACTAAAGTTATAAGAACAGCTAAACCATGCCAAAATACTGTAATATTACTATTTATAAAAGTAGTGAAGTAAGACTCTATATTTATAGTTAATATCTCACCAGTTAAACTTATGAAAAAGTATTTTAATACCCAACCAATAACAACTGTATAGAACATAAATATACCAGTTAGTCCTAAGGTTGGAATTATAGATATAATAGAGCCATGTTTAATATTTCTTTCTTTAAATATCTTTTGAAGAGCACCCATTGACCCTGTTCTAAACTGCCTACCAAAGGAAAACTCAGCAATTAACCCAACTGTTCCTAGTAGTGCTACGAAAATAAAATAAGGTATTAGGAATGCAGCCCCACCATTCTCACCTAATCTATAAGGGAACATCCATATGTTTCCTAACCCAACGGCAGCACCAACACATGAAAGAATGAAACCAAAGTTACTAGAGAATTTTTCTCTTTTTTTAGTATTTTGCAATTTTAATTACCTCCTAGAAATATGATATAAAATATTTATAATAATAAAAAAGACTCATAGATTACACTATGAGACCCTTAACCTAGGATATAAAAAGGCCTCATAGTTTATCTATGAGGCTAAATTTATTGCAACATAAACTCTTTAGCTATCATAGATACAAAACACTCCATTGGTGTGGTTTGTATCTATGATAATTGATATATAGACACAAACCTATCTAAAAAAGCTAAAGAAAGAGTTATTATTTAATTTTGAAATTGATAGGTTCGTTTTTAAATTCATAATCTTATCTCCTAATACGATATTTTATGTTATGTATCATATCATTGAAAAATATAGAAGTCAATAGATAGATACAGAATATATATTACTATAGTTATACCTATGAATAAAATATAGAAGAGTAGAGTTAAAAATGATATAATAAATTATATGGAAATATAGTAATTATTTACAAAAAATGTTATAACAATTTTATTATAGAGTGGGAAGTAGGATTATAGTCAATATGAGAAATTAAAGGAGAAGATTAAAATAATGAATACTAGAATTGAAAACAGATTAGATAT
The DNA here is from genome assembly GCF_002419845.1 of Clostridium sp. UBA5712. Taxonomy (NCBI): domain Bacteria; kingdom Bacillati; phylum Bacillota; class Clostridia; order Eubacteriales; family Clostridiaceae; genus Clostridium; species Clostridium sp. UBA5712. Next base: position 80,575 of record NZ_DIGW01000003.1, read on the forward strand.
ATTTGTAGATTATACAATGCAATTAGGTAAAGTACTGAAATGGGATTATAAACTGTCACATATGTTATGCTCAATGCTATATACTAATGAGGAACGTATATTAGATGCAAATCGTATAAAAGAAATGAGAGAATACATTAAGAAGAATACAGGAATATTTTCTAGCTTTAAAGGGACTACTCTCCCAATAATAGCAACAATGCTATCTTTAGATGAAAATCCAGAGAGCTTATTTACGAAAACTCAAATTTTATATGATAAAATGAAACAACAGAATTTTCGGGGTTCCGAGTATCTTACCATTGCGGCAATGCAGGTTGCTAAAATAAAAACTGAATCTGAATACAATAGAATTATTAATCGTATGAAGGAATTTTATGATAGATTACGTAAAATACATCCATTTTTAACAAGTACAGATGATTATATTTATGTTGCAATGGTGGCAATGACAGATATTGATTTGGAATTGGCAATCAGACGTGTAGTAATAATAGAAGATAGATTAAGGCCAACTCTTGGTGGAGGAAATGATATGCAGGCATTGGCACTTGTGTTACTTCTTGCAGATAATGACGATGATGAATTATGTAATAAGGTTTTACAGTTATATAAGTACTTAAAGGATAAAAAGTATAAATTACGTTATAACGGAACAATGTCAACTCTTGGAGTTCTTGCCATGACTTCTAATGATATGAACCTTATAGCAGAAGAATTAGTGAATGGTGCAGAATACCTAAAAGATAAAAAAGGGTTTGGAGCATTTTCCATTAGCAAAGTGCAACGTGCTATGTTTTCTGCAAATTTTGTAGCACTTCAATATATTGGTGATATGAAGAATAATCTATTAGAAGGAACCATATCTAATAATATTACTAATATTATTATTGCACAACAGATGGCAACCGTTGCAGCAACTATGGCAGCAACTTCAGCAGCGGCTAGTTCAGCAAACTAGAAATATAAAAAGTCTATACACATAAAAGTCCGTTGAAGTAAATAATTAACTTTAACAGACTTTTTTATTTAAAAAATTTTTAGTATGTAATTTATATTTTACTGCGCTTACATTTATAATTGGTTAAATGATAGACAACAATTGAAACCACAATAATTCCAACAGCAATCCCTAAGGAGGTTTTAAGTGTATTAAGAGCATAAAAATCAAATTTTATTTTATTTCCCGCTAAAGCATAACTCATAGAATAGTATAAGCTACCACCAGGTACAAGAGGTACGATAGAGGGCAATAAAAATACAGTTGTAGGTGCTTTATGAATTCTAGCTAAGAGTTCAGAGTATGCTGTACCTAGAATCGAAGCTATCATATTAGATATAAAAATATCATTCCAATAATAAAAAGAAATTAAATAGATACACCAAGTAATAATACCTCCAATAGATGCATAGAGTATTCTTTCCTTTTTTATATTAAATAATAAGGCAAATCCTAGGCTACCTATGTAAGCAGTAATGATTTGAATTAAATACTTCATTATTGCAATATACCTCCTAATATAATCAATGAAATTGCAAAACCACAGGCAATAGCTATGGCAATTAATATGGATTCAGTTAATCGTAATAGGCCAGCTATAATATCGCCACAAAGCATATCACGAACGGAATTTATTAATGGAATTCCGGGAATAAGAAGCATAATATCTCCTATAATAATTTTATCAACATTAGCTCCTATTCCTATTTTAGTAAATAAAATTGCAGCTAGTCCAGTAATAATTGAGCAAACAAAAGTATATATTAATTGATTAATGCTTTCTCTTTTGATAAAAGTATCAATAAAGAATATAAGGATACCAATGATTGCAGCCGCAGTAGCATCTATGAGATTACCACCAAAAAAGATAGAAAATCCACTAGAAGCTAGTATGTACCCTAGGCAGGAACTCCACCTTATACTGGGCTCACTTACTGATAGTTCTTGTATTTTTCCCTTTATTTCATTGAAAGAAGGTTTAGTTTGACATATATATCTAGATAAGGAGTTAAGCTTCTCAAGTTGACTAAGGTCTGTTCCATAGGAGTAAATCCTTCGTGTTTGTGTTAGAGTTTCTTCATCACTAGTTTTTATAGTAGCTATAATTAATGATCTTATTGAGAAAACATCTATACGGTCAATTTCATAAACCTTACAAATACGAATAATTGTATTTTCAACACGATTAGTTTCACCACCAACTCGTAGCATATGTTCACCAATATCTAAGGAAAGGCTTAGTATTTTGGACGCTTCAATTGTGATTTCATTCTCCTTCATAAATGTCTCCTTTAAGTTAGTTTATATTCCCATATTTATAATATTAGAATATAAAGATTATTACAATGAGATAATTCTAATAAGTTCGATTTATGTATTTTAAATACAAATAGATGTTAGTCAGAAATAAAATGTTAAAGAGAAAAATCAAAACACCTGAATAGTATTTTAACTAATCAGGTGTTTCTTTATATTGATTTATGAATTACCACAAGGGTGAAAATTCCTTAAGTTACTACCAGAATAATCCACGTCTACAGCAGTTGTTTCCAAAGCCACCAAAACCGCCACAACCCAATAATACCAACCATATTAGCCATTGGTTATTACCACAATCACAACCAAAATTAGAATTACAATTACGGTTTGTAAATCCTGTACAACAGGAGGTTGGACATCTGTCACAACATGGCTGTATATTACAACAACAGCAGCAATCACATTTGCAATTAGAATGACGTCTTCTATGACTACTCATATATATTACCTCACTTTTTATATTTACTCCTAAGATTATGTTTTGGGAGTATGTAATATAAAAGGAATTTGCAATACACTAATATAAATATATATGATTTATAAAGATGTATCTCACTATTATGATATGAAGATATTGAATTTAAGTTACAGGATAATAATGATTAAAGTTGACATGTGTAAATGATTAAGTTGAAGAGCGAGTTGTTATATATAGAGCGTTTTTTAATTAAAATAGATGAAAATATGTTATTTCTATATTTTCATCTATTTGATTTACTTAATGAATACCACCCATCAGTAGTTATGATTTTATTGAACTCATTTTAACCACCAAGGGTAACATCTTGTTCATTGTACCAGTCTAAAGCATTGTAGAAGTCTGTAGAAGTAAAATCCGGCCAATAGGTGTCTATTACGTAAAAATCAGAATAAACAGACTGAATTGGTAAGAAACCACTAAGTCTTCTTCTACCTCCCCATCTTATTATTAGATCAATTCTAGAAATATCCTCTGAATGTATGTAGGGTAGAATATGTTTATTAGAGGATTTGGATTCTTTTAATAGATTTAAGTCCCACTCCCATCCATAATGGATTAGAAAGTTTACCTTAATACCACCATTACCAAATTTTTTTCTAGTTGTAAAGGGAATTAAAGCCTTAGGAAAAGCACTTGATTCAGTATTTCCAATAACCAAGATTTCACAATCCTCCTTTGTTAAAAGCATGACAGAATCAATACAAGCTTGTATAAAAGCAAGCTTTTGCTCAGAGGGACGTTTGGTATTGTCTATAGTAAAACCGTAAAATGTTAACTCTTTTATATTTTCTTTTTGGCAAAGTTTAAATACTTCAAGACCAGGATTTATGCCATGTTCATATCCTTTATCTTTGGTTAGATTATTAAGTAAAGCCCAGCGTCTGTTGCCGTCAGGAATTATTCCAATATGATTTGGTATTCTCATATGATCTCAATTAACCTCCGTAAAAATTAAAATTATAATACTATGTTTTCCATAAAAATATAAAATAAACATAGATAAAAAATACTATTTTGTAAGAAGGTTGTAAGAAGTTAATGCTAATATACAATATATAGGAAATAATTATTATGGAGTGATTAAATATGAGTATGTTAAGAGCAGATAAACTAATCAAAATTTATGGAGAGGAACCCAATATAGTTAAAGCACTAGATGATGTAAGTATAGATATAAATGAAGGGGAATTCATAGCAATAATAGGCACATCAGGCAGTGGTAAGTCCACGTTGCTTAATATGCTAGGGGGACTAGATAGACCTACTAGTGGTGATGTTTATATATTAGAAAAGAAATTAAGTGATATGAAGGATGAAGAACTTACAATTTTCAGGAGAAGAAATATAGGATTTATATTTCAAAACTATAATCTAGTTCCAATTTTAAATGTTTATGAAAATATAGTTCTCACTATAGAGTTAGATGGAGTAAAGATTGATAAGGAATATGTAGACTCAATTATTGATACGTTGGGTTTAAAAGAAAAACTTACTAATATGCCTAATAACTTATCTGGAGGACAGCAGCAGAGAGTTGCAATTGCAAGGGCATTGGCAACAAAGCCAGCAATAATATTAGCAGATGAACCAACAGGAAATCTTGATAGTAAAACAAGTATGGATGTTATTGGACTTTTAAAGATGACTAGTAATAAGTTTAATCAAACCATGGTTATGATTACCCATAATGAAGAGATTGCACAGCTTGCTGACAGAATTATTAGAATAGAAGATGGTAAGGAAGTAGTAAGAGGTGATAAGTAATGATGTTTGAAAATAACAATAAGGAAGTAGTTAAGAGAATAACTAAGAGATCTCTTAAAACTAATAAAACAAGAAATATATTTGCAATTGCTGCTATAATTTTAACTACCTTTATGATTTCCACAGTTTTTAGTATAGGCATTAGTTTCGCTAAAAACTATAGGGTGCTAAATTTACGTATGCAAGGTACAACGGCTACTACAACTTTAAAAGGAGCAACAAATGACCAATATGAAAAATTAAAGAAACTAGATATATTTAAAAGTTTAGGATATGAAATTAATGTAGGTAGGGTTAAGGCAGATTCTTTAGAGAAGAATAAAACAAAAATAAATATGGAATATCATGATAAAGTAGATTGGGAAAACCAAATAACTCCTTGTATAAGCGATATTGAAGGAGAATATCCTAATGAAGAAAATCAGATCATGGCATCTACAAAAGCATTAGAATTTTTGAATTTAAAAGATGCTAAAATAGGGGACAAAATAAAGGTTTCCTATGAAACAAAGGGTGGGGCAAAAGAGTCGGAATTTTTGTTAAGCGGGTATTATACTAACTATGATATTGTTCAAGATACAGGATATTTAATGGTTTCAGAAGAATTTATAAACAAAAACAATCTATCCTTGGAGAATGATGGAATTGCTCTTATGACTTTAAAGAGTAGTGAAAAGGATAATGCACCGGATATTTTAAGTTCTAAAATTCAGTGTAAACAAGGACAAGAGTTCCAATATAGCTATGATATAAGTGAAGAAGCATCAAGTGCTGCAATTGCAACTGTAATTACAATAATAATAATAGCATTATTTATAGTGCTAAGTGGATACTTACTTATTTACAATGTTATGTATATATCCGTAATCAAGGATATTAATTTTTATGGACTTATGAAAACTATAGGAACATCACCACGACAAATAAAGAAAATCGTTAAGGGGCAAATTTTAAGATTATCTAGAATGGGTATTCCTGTAGGCTTAATACTAGGAGCTATATTTTCTTTTTTTATTGTACCAATAGCTATGGGTGCTCTTAAGAATGGAAGATACAATGAAAGCGCAATGCCAGCTAATATATCCTTTAATCCTCTAATTTTTGTTGGAGCGGCACTATTTGCACTATTAACAGTAATACTAAGTTGTAATAAGCCAGCTAAAGTTGCTAGTAGTATTTCGCCAACGGAAGCTTTAAGATATTCTGGAACAAAGATAAAGAAACAAAAGAAAAGTAGAAAATCAACTAATGGAGGAAAGCTTTATAAAATGGCTTGGTATAACGTTTTCCGTGATAAAAAACGTGCGATAGTTGTATTTCTTTCATTATTCATGGGTATTATAACTTTTCTCAGTATCAACACATTTCTAGATAGCCTTGGGGTAGATAATTTTATAAATAGGTATAATAAAAATGATTTTGAAATTCAAAATATTAATACTGATAAGGAGAAGTTAGATAAACATTTAGTAGATAATATTAAAAGTTTGCAAGGAATTAAAAATGTAGCTATAACAAAAGTAAGTATGGGTGAGTTAGACATGACTAATAACTTCTTTTTACCTTTAATTGAAGAAGAACATATAAAAAGAGGAATATCTCAAGAAGAATTAAACGCATTTTTAAATAAAATTAAAGAAGAACCTAATGTATATTCTAGTTGGATTCTTGGAATAGATGATGAAATTATAGAGAGATACAATGAATATGCTGATTATAAAATAGATATAGAAGAATTTAAAAAAGGGAGCTTGGCTTTAATTCAGCCAAGATTTTATGATGGAAAGGATAAGTCACTTTATACTGAATTAAAAGGTAAAAATTTCAATCTGAAAGATAAAGATACAGGGGTTACTGCTAGATATAAAGCACAAATTATCAGTGATGCTAATGGAGACTTACCTTATGGCTTAGGTGGAGTAGTGGGTGCACCAACAATTTATATTAGTAATTCAGCTATGGAGAAATTAGATAAAGATGCAGTATATTACTTATTACAAATAAATGTTGAGGATGCATATGAATCTGAAATTAAACAAGAATTAAAGACATTAACTAACAATCGTGGTTTATGGTTAGAATCCAAAAGTGATATTAGAGAAGAATTTAGTAGTACATCAATGGTAATGAAGATACTTGGGGGAGGAATTTCTGGTATTCTTATATTAATTGGAATTTTAAACTTTATAAATGTAATGATTACAGGAGTTAATGTTAGACTAAAGGAATTTGCGGTGATGGAAAGCGTGGGTATGACTAAGAAACAAATTAAAAAGATGCTTACTTTTGAAGGAGCATATTATGCAAGTATAACTACTTTATTTATTTTCACTTTGGGAATAGGAATTATATACGGAATAGCAGAGTTAACAAAGAAAATTGCAGATTATGCAGAGTTTGTATTTCCTACAGTGCCACTATTAACTTTAGTAGTATTTATATTTTTAGTATGCTTAATTACACCTGGCGTTGTATTTGAAACATCTTCAAAGAAAAGTGTAATAGAACGTATAAGAGAAACAGAAAATTAATTTTAGGTGGCAGATTTATACAATCTGCCACTTTTGTTATAATGGAAAAAAGAGGTGGTATGATGAGGACAATTCTAATAATTGAAGATGATAAAATTCTTAATAGGGGTGTTACCTTTGCATTAAGAAAAGAGGGATATAATATACTCTCGGCTTATACAAAAGAGGAAGGCAAGAATTTAATTTTAAATAAAGATATTGACTTTTTATTGCTTGATATAAATTTGTCTGATGGCAGTGGACTGAAGCTATGTGATGATATTAGGGGTAGTGCCAACTTTCCTATTGTATTTTTAACTGCCAATGATACAGAGGAGGATATGGTTAAAGGTTTTGAAAGTGGTTGTGATGATTATTTAACAAAGCCCTTTTCCTTGGAAATATTAAAGCATAAAATTAATGCCATATTAAGAAGACAGTCAGCAGAAACTAAAGATACTTTTCAGTATGAAGATTTAAAAGTAGATTTTAATAGAAAATCTGTTTTTGAAAGAAAAAATGAAATTAATTTAACTAGTACTGAATATAAGCTTTTAGAACTACTTGTTAGAAATAAAGGTAAGGTGATGACTAAGGAAATGCTTCTAGAAAAGCTTTGGGATGTTAATGGTAATTTTGTAGATGAAAATACTTTAAGTGTAAATGTAAGACGTATACGCAAGAAAATAGAAAAAGATTCTAAAAACCCTAGGTATATTATTACTGTTTTTGGTATTGGCTATATGTTTGGAGAGTAGCATATGAAAAGTAATTTTTATAAGATGAAAAATATGATTCAAATATTAATTATATTAATTTGTTCAGCATTTACTGCATTTATAACTTTTTCAGTAAAAAATTTAAACGTAACTATTATCTCAACTATTTTTTCAATAATAATTATTTTAGGATTTTATATGTATGAAGGACTATTTAAAAGTTATATGATAGAAATAATTATAAAACTTTCGGATATGTTAGCCATAATGACTGATATGAAGGAAAAAGAAGTGTTTTCTATAGTTGAAGATTCAATTTTCTCAAAGCTTCAATCTCAAACTATTAAGTTAACTAGAATTTTGAAAGCTCAAAATAAGCAAATAGAAGATGATAAGAATGAAATAAAGTCATTAATTTCTGATATAGCGCATCAACTAAAAACACCATTAACAAATTTAAAGATGTATGGTGAGTTTCTTCAATATGATAATTTGACAGAAGAAGAGAGAAGAGATTTTCAAGAAACAATTATGGTTTCTTTAAATGAGCTAAGTTTTTTAGTAGAAAGTATGATTAAAATGTCTAGGTTAGAAAGTGGTGTAATTCAGTTAAAGCCATGTTATGAAAGCTTAAATGAAACTATATTATTAGCAATAGGTCAAATACGCAAAAAGGCACAATTTAAAAATATAATTTTAGAGCTTAATGAAAAGGAAAAAGTTACAATTTTACATGATAGAAACTGGACTATAGAGAGTGTATTTAACATTCTAGAGAATGCAGTAAAGTACACAAAAGAAAACGGAGTAATTAATATTTCTATACAAAGTTATGAAATATTTGCAAGGATAGATATTGAGGATAATGGTATAGGGATTAGTGAAGAAGAACTACCTAAAATATTTAGTAGGTTTTATAGAGGAAAGAATGTTGGCGATGTTGAAGGTATTGGTATAGGACTTTATTTAACAAGGGAAATTATTTCAAAACAAGGTGGATATATTAAAGTAAAATCAAAAAAACAGGGAACTGTATTTTCAATATTCTTACCTATTAAATAAATTAATTATCCCATAAGATAAATTGACATCTTTAATGATTCAACATAAAATAGTTTGCGGAGGAAATGGAGTGTTCTAATGCGAACTATTTTTTAATTTATTTTGTAGGAGGTTAATTATTAAATATTTTTACAAATGAATAGTAGATTATATTGAAGATAACAATATAATAGAAAAATTACAAAGGATAAAGGTGATTCAATGGACATATTAAATAGCATTATAGGTATTATATTTATTTTTATAGTAGCATTCTTACTGTCAAATAATAAAAAGAAAATAAACTGGAGAACTATTATTATAGGATTTTTAATTCAATTGTGTTTTGCAGTTATAGTTTTAAAGTCAGCTGTTGGGAAGAAAGCCTTACAGAAGGTAGCCACAATGGCAACTTCAATTATCGGGTATGCAAATGAAGGAATAAATTTTTTGTTTGGAGCAGCTATACCTACTAATGGAGGAATGGTTTTTGCTTTTCAGGTATTAACTGTTATTATATTTATTTCATCTTTAGTTTCTGTATTATACTACTTTGGGATAATGCAATTTATTGTAAAGATAATAGGTGGGGCTTTAGCAAGACTCCTAGGAACGTCTAAACTTGAAACTTTATCAGCAGCTGCAAATATATTTTTATCGCAAACAGAGTCACCTCTTTTAATAAAACCATATATCAATAAACTGTCTACATCAGAATTATTTACTGTAATGGTTGGAGGTGTAGCTTCAGTTTCAGGTTCTGTTTTAGTTGGGTATTCACTTATGGGGATTCCACTAGAATATCTTATCTCAGCAAGCTTTATGGCTGCTCCAGCAGGACTGATAATGGCTAAAATGATATTTCCAGAAAGTGATGCAAAAGCCTTAGAAGATAAAATTGAATTAGGAAAAGATGGTTCAGTTAACGTGGTAGATGCAGCATCGAAGGGAGCATCAGAAGGGTTAGGTTTAGCGCTAAACATAGGTGCCATGTTACTTGCATTTATTTCTCTTATAGCTTTAGTAAATGGAATAATAGGATTTATTGGTGGACTTATTGGAATAGATGGATTAAGATTAGAAATGATATTTGGATACATATTCTCACCAGTGGTTGCAATTATAGGAGTTCCTTGGAATGAGGCTTTAACGGCTGGAGCTCTTCTAGGACAAAAGATAATTTTAAATGAATTTGTTGCCTTTAGTAAACTAGGACCTATAATAGGTGACCTTTCGCAAAAAACTGCAGCTATAATGACTTTTTCACTATGTGGTTTTGCAAACATATCTTCCATTGCTATTTTAATCGGTGGAATTGGAGGAATGGCACCAAAGAGAAAGCATGAAGTTGCAAAATTAGGATTAAAAGCTGTGGTTGCAGGCACTTTAGCGAACCTTTTAAGTGCAACTATTGCAGGACTTTTAATAGGATTATAAGATTATTAGTCATGTTGTAAATATCACAGAAAAGTTGATATTTTTATCTCATTTTAAGATAATTATATTTTCTTGAAATGAGATATATTTTTATTAGATATTAAAATAGATGTTAAAAACTTCATAATAAAAATATTATTATAATAAATAAAACCTATTTAAGTATGAAATAATATAATTAGAGGGTTTACTATTATTAAATTTTAAAACATAAGATTTCATTATGTAATTATATAAAAATATTTTTAAAATGACTTGACATTTAATATATAAACATGTAAATTAGTATTAACAAATTAAATTGAACAAAATTTAATTTAGATAAATAATATTTTGGTAAATTGATTTTAGGAGGAATAAAAGATGGCAAAGATAGTTAATTCAGCTGAATTTAATAATGAAATAAAAGATGGTGTTGTAGTAGTAGACTTTTTCGCAACATGGTGTGGACCTTGTAAAATGTTAGCTCCAATATTTGAAGAATTATCAACTGAAATGGAAGGCAAGGTTAAATTTATAAAAGTTGATGTGGATCAATGCCCAGACATATCAATGCAATATAGTGTAGCATCCATTCCTACAATAATAGTATTTAAAGATGGAAAAAATGTAAATACTACAGTAGGGTTTGTACCAAAAGAGAGAATAAAAGAAATTGTAGAAGCTTATATATAATAAAAATATAGGAGGTTACTCCTATATTTTTAATCTGTAAATTTGGAGGATAAAGCTATGAGTGAAAGATATGATATTGCAATAGTTGGTAGTGGACCAGCAGGAATATCAGCCGCTTTAAATGCAAAAATAAGAAATAAGAGTTTTATCATATTTGGTAATGATGAACTTTCAAATAAATTAGTAAAAGCTAATGAAATTAATAATTATTTAGGTTTCCATGGTAAAAGTGGTAAAGAGATACAACAAGCCTTTATCAATCACTTAAGAGCTATGGATATAAAAATAACAGAAGAAAAAATAAATAATATATATGCTATGGGAGATTACTTTGCTTTAATGGTAAATGATAAAACCTATGAAGCAACATCAGTAATATTAGCTACAGGAATTCAATATGGTAAACTATTCCATGGTGAAGAAAAACTTCTAGGTAAGGGTGTTGGATATTGCGCTACCTGTGATGCACCACTTTATAGAAATAAAGTAGTTACAATAATAGCCTATAGTAAAAAAGAAGAGGAAGAGGCAAACTTTATTGCTACTTTAGCATCAAAGGTATATTATATTCCTATGTATAAAGAGTTTGTAAATGTTCATTCATCTATAGAAGTAGTAAATGATATACCAGTAGAAATAATTGGTGAAGGTAAAGTGGAAAAGCTAGTTTTAAAGAATAAAGAAATTAATACTGATGGTTTATTTATACTAAGAGATAGCATATCTCCAGGTCAATTAGTTCCGGGATTAAAAATCGTAGACAATCATGTAGAGGTTGATAGGCTAATGCAAACGAACTTAAAAGGTTGTTTCGCAGCAGGAGATATAGTAGGAAGACCTTATCAATATATAAAGTCTGCAGGGGAAGGAAATGTGGCTGCATTATCAGCAGTTTCCTATGTAGATTCAAAGGAAAAGTAAAATAAGAGATATTTGTATGAATTATTTATAATGTTATTCAAATTATTTGTTGTATTGACATATAAATTTTAAAATTGTAAAATAATCTCAAACAATGTGGTTTATTAAGAATTAATTTTAATAAGTCATTCTGTGAAATGGAGAATTTATATGAAGAATTGTGAATGTATTAAACTAGAAAATCAAATATGTTTTTCTCTATATGCAGCATCTAGAGAGGTAATAAAGTTGTATAAATCCATTCTTGATAAGCATAATCTTACTTATACACAATACTTAGCTATGTTAGTGTTATGGGAAGAAGAAAAGATGACAGTTAAGGACATTGGTAAAAGACTACACTTAGACTCAGGTACTTTAACTCCATTATTAAAAAAATTAGAATCTATGGGGATAATTACAAGACATAGAGACGTAAATGATGATAGAGTAGTCATAATAGAGTTAACAGAAGCTGGCTTAAAGCTAAAAAGTGAGATTTTAGATGTGCCAGGAGAAGTATTTTGCAAATTGAATATATCTAATGATGAAGCAAAGGAGCTTAAACGTAATTTAGATAATTTATTACAAAGTTTAGAATAGTGCAGCAAAAGTTTAATAACTATAGTAAATATTCATACAAAGTTAGTTATAGGAAAAATTATGGATAAAAACCTCTTTAGATTTTAACTAAAGGGGTTTTTTCATGAGTTAAGCTTGAACTTTAATAGAGCTTATAGTAGTTCTAACTCTACTACTGTATCTTTTTCATCAGGAAGAATTGCACTAGGCAAGTGTATAAAGGCATCAGCTTCAAATTCTTCTGCCATCCATGGAAACTCTACTTTAATTTCAGAACAGTCTTTAAGCAATCTAGCTTTTTTTATTTTGCCCATTAGATTGTTCAGATTAGTGTGACCGATTCCTCTATCATAAATATGAGCATAAAGTAAATTCCCCTTTTGGGTATATCTTCCCCATTCTGGTTTTGGTAGGTAGCTACCTTTACAACCATAGATACTATCTCCATTATCTGCAAGCCATTCTCCTATTTCTCCTAGAATCACTGCAGATTCTTTGGGAATTTCACCCTTTGCATTAGGTCCTACATTTAAAATCATATTACCATTTTTGCTAACACATTCAACTAAGCTCCTAATTATTTGTTTTGAAGATTTATAATCTTTGTCCATAGAAGCATAGCCCCAATTATTATTGAGCGTAATACAAGCTTCCCAAGGTACAGGATTTCTATTTTCATTAAGTACGCCCCTTGGAGGAATAATTTGTTCTGGTGAGTCAAAGTCACCGGTATAAGTAGAAAGGTTAGCTTTTTTAATACTTTTTTTATCATCTAATCTGTTATCAATAATTATATCAGGTTGATATTTCCTTATCATATCTACTAGTTCAGTAGCTTTCCATTTTTCACCGGTCATATTATCATAAGAAAAGTCAAACCACATTATATCAATTTTACCGTAGCCAGTAACTAATTCCTTAACTTGATTATGAAAATACTTAACATAATTATCGAAGTTATGAATTTTATTTTTAAAGGCTTTGTTATTTCTCATTGGATGGTGCCTATCACCATAGGCTGGATAGTCTTCATGATGCCAATCAAGAAGTGAGTAATAAAGACCAATTTTAATATCTTCTGTTCTGAAAGCATCTATGTATTCTTTAATTAAATCTCTTCCAGCTTTTGTATTAGTAGATTTATAGTCAGTATAAGAACTATCAAATAAGCAAAAACCATCGTGATGTTTAGCAGTCATAACTGCATACTTCATGCCGGCTTTCTTTGCAAGTTTGGCCCATTGTCTAGGGTTATATTTGGTTGGATTAAATTCAGCAAAGTATGGTTTATATTCTTCAACAGTCATCTGTCGGTTAGTCATAATCCATTCACCTGCAGCAGGTATACTATATAATCCCCAGTGTATAAACATTCCAAATCTAGCTTCTTGGAACCATTTAGTTCTTTCTTCACGTTGAAGATAAATTTTGCTTTCATTTTCAATATCTATCATGATTTCACCAATCCTTTCTATTTTAATTATACATTAATATTTTAAAAAATTTGTAAAAGATTCACTTTTATTTTTAAGAAAATTCATTGAATAAAAGTATATATAAACTTACAATAGATGTAGTAGTTTATTTATTGAGTAGAATAGATAAGCTTGTATTTAAACTGTGAAGTACCCAGTAAGAAAATACATTTTATAAGGAGGATAGTAATGAAAAATAATTTAAAGAAACTAAGCTTAATTATTGGAACTATAATTATAGGTATATCTTTATTTACAGGTTGCTCTAAGAAAGATGAAATAAAGGATGCCTTTAACATTTATAAAAATGCTTGGATTAAGCAAGATTTTAAAAGTATGTATAATATGCTTTCAGTGGAATCAAAAGCATATATAAACGAGGAAGAATTTTTAGAAAGATACACTAATATATATAGTGCTATTGTAGCTAGTAATATGGATATTCAAATAGTAGGAGAAAAGGAAAGAGATAAAAAGTCATTAGAAATACCATTTACTATGACTATGGATACAGTGGCAGGAAAGGTAGATATCAAAGATTATAAAGCAACTTTAGTTAAAGAAGAGGATGGGTATAAAGTAAAGTGGAATGAGAGTTTAATATTTCCTCAAATGGAAAAACCAGATGATAAAGTGAGGGTAGAAGATTATTACTCTAAACGTGGAAGTATATTAGATAGAAATGGGAACTTTTTAGCACAAGATGATATAGTAAAGTCTGTAGGAATTCATCCAAGTAAATTTGAAAATAAAAAGTCAGAAAAAATAACAGCTATGGCAACTATATTAGACATAAGTGAGTCATATATAGAAGAACAGCTAGCAGCTAATACTAACCCAGATTATTTTGTACCAATAGTATCTGTACTTCAATCTGATTCTGAAAAGTTAAATAAGCTTTCCACTATTGAAGGAGTTCAAATAAACAATAAAAACTCCAGAGTTTACACCGGAGGAGAAGCTTTTGGAAATCTAATAGGATATGTGGGAGCCATTACAGCAGAAGAAATAGAAAATAATAAAGATAAGGGTTATTCACAAATAAGTCTCCTTGGAAAAGCTGGTCTTGAGAAGGTTTATGAAGATATATTAAGGGGCCAAGATGGTGGAGAAATATACATTGAAAAGGGAGAAGAAAAAATAACTTTAGCTAAAACAGAAGCAAAGAATGGTCAGGATATAAAACTATCAATAGACCCAGAGCTTCAAAGTAAGATATATAGTGAAATGAAAGGTGAGAAGGGAGCATCTACTGCAGTAGACCCTAAAACTGGAGAAGTTTTAGCTATGGTAAGTTCACCTTCCTATGATCCAAATATATTTGTAACATATAAAACAAAATCCTTAAGTGAGCAGTGGAAAAAGCTTGATGGCCAGCAGTTTGACAATAGGTTTAATAATGTATACGCACCAGGCTCTACAATGAAGCTAGTTACAGCGGCTATAGGATTGGATGCAGGCGCACTTAATCCAGGAGAAACTATGGATATTAAGGGATTAGATTGGCAAAATAATTCATCATGGGGTGGATATAAGGTTACGAGAGTAAAAGATCCTGGTAAGGCTATAAACTTAAAAGAAGCTACAAAATACTCGGATAATATTTATTTTGCAAGAGTAGCATTGAATATAGGAGCAGATGCCTTTATAAGTGGAGCTAAAAACTTTGGTATTGGAGAAGAGATAACTTTTGATTTCCCAATGGAAACTTCTCAAATTAGTAATGATAATACTTTAAGTGAAGAAATACTTCTTGCTGACACAGGATATGGTCAAGGTGAGGTGCTTATGTCACCATTAGATATTGCATTATCATATAGTGCATTAGGAAACAATGGAGATATAATGCAGCCAAGACTTAACATTGGAAAAAATCCAGAAGCAAAAGTATTGAAAAATGCTATAAAGGCAGAAAAAGTACCAGCTTTAGTAGATGCTTTCTCAGCTGTAATAAATGATGCAGATGGAACAGCTACCACTGCAAAAGTAAATGGATTTAATATAGCTGGTAAAACTGGAACTTCAGAGATAAAGAAAGATCAAAAAGATGAATCGGGTAAAGAAAATGGATGGTTTGTAGCTGTAAACACAGATGATTCTAAAATTGCCATATCTATGATAATAGAAGATGTAAAGGGTAGAGGCGGTAGTGGAATACCAACAGCTATGGTTAAAAATGTTATGGAGTTTTATTTGAAAAAATAGATATTTATTATAGTTAAAGAGGGTGTCTAAAATGCTAAATATTGAAATTATTTCAGGCTCAAAGGAACTATTAGAATATGTAAGTCCACTGTGGGATAAGCTTAATAATCATCATAAAAATAAATCTATAAATTTTAAAGAAAAATATGAGAAGCTCTCATTTAAGGAAAGAAGTAATGGATTCCTTATTTACAAGAAGGACAATATAAATATTAATCTAGTTAGGGACAAAGATAAAAAAATATATGTGGGATATTGTATTTCTACAATAAATAGTGGTCTTGTAGGAGAAGTTAGTTCTTTATATATAGAGCCTGAATATAGGACGTATGGGATTGGTGATGAACTTATTAAAAGAGCCATTAAATGGCTAGATGATAACAAGGTTAATAAAAAAATAATTGGAGTAGCTGTAGGAAATGAGGATGTACTTAAGTTTTATGAGAGGCTTGGATTCCGGAGTAGAACTATTATTTTAGAGCAGTGTTAACAATGGGAGGCAGTAATATGTCTCCTATTTTCTTATAAGGTTATAATTTAATTTTATTTAATATATGAGGTGAAAACGAAGTGAAATTTAGTATAGGTGAAATGGCTAAACTACATAATATAAACATACAAACTTTAAGATACTACCATAATATTGGATTATTAGTTCCTGTAGAAGTAGATTCTAAGTCAGGTTATCGATATTATGATAGTACTTCTAGTCAGAGATTGTGGAAAATAAAAGCATTACAGTCTACGGGATTATCTCTTAGTGAAATTATGAAGGTTTTAAGTGGAGATATATGTGAAACAGAAAAATTGTTTAATAATTTGAAAAATGTAATTGATGAAAACATAGAGAACTTAAAAAAAGTTTCTTGTTATGTAGAAGAGCAATTAAAAAATATAAATGATTTAAGGGAAGGAAATTATTCTACAGAGCCGAGAATTATGGTATTAGAAAGAAGGGAAGGATATTTAATAGACGTAAATGAAAATAGCACTATAGATAATGTAATAAGGTCTTTGGTAAGTTTTGATAGAAATTGTAGTATTAGTGTAGAAGTTATGTTTAAGCCGTCAAGGTTAATAAATATTAATGATAAAGGAGAAACTCATCTTAAAAGTTATCTGGCTCTTAGCAAAGAAGAAAAGCTAAATGATTCTAAGAATAAATACACATTAAAAGAAGGGGTTTATGGAGTCATTGACCATATAGGTAGTCGGGACAGTTTAAAAGAAAGTTATGATAGCTTATTAAAATATATAAAATCTTCTAAAATGGAATTACAAGGAATCGGTATAGAAGAATTAATTATAGGGCCAAACATATCTGATAATAATGAAGAATGGGTGAGACAGATTCAGCTATTATTGAAATAGTAATTATCGTGAAATATTTAAAGGATATAATTGGTAGTTTATTGACTAATTATATCCTTTAATTTTAAAATTTATTTGTCACCAGTAGGAAAGTCCTCTCCCATAATCCATGTAAATCCATATGCCTTAAGAGCTTCTATAAAATTCTTATTTCCTATACAAGACCAATTTGCTTTATAGTGAAGACCAAAGTATCTTTGGGCCATATTAATATAACCTTGCTGTTCTATAGATGTAATAATCTTATTACTGTAATCTTCGCCACCTATATCTAAAGTCACTTCTTTCATTGATGCCATATTAGTTGGACTAAGGGGAAATTTTTTAGAATTGTATTTTTCATTTTGTAGTTTTACTAAAGTGTCTATAGTTAAGTCTTTATAGCTTTCCTCATGAACTATGGCTTCTATGCCTAACTTTGGAGCAGGAATTAAAGGTTGATTTGGATATCCAATACTTAAAAGAACTACAGGGAATACGCCTTCTGGAATATTAAATATAGATTTTAATTCCATA
Source organism: Clostridium sp. UBA5712 (assembly GCF_002419845.1). Lineage (NCBI taxonomy): Bacteria > Bacillati > Bacillota > Clostridia > Eubacteriales > Clostridiaceae > Clostridium > Clostridium sp. UBA5712. The sequence continues at coordinate 98,571 of NZ_DIGW01000003.1, forward strand.
AAACAACTTTCTACTGTGCCTATATATACAGAGCCTAAACCTATAGAATCAGCAGCAGTACAAATATTTTGAGCACATATTATTGTATCTTGAAGAGCAATCCAAAAATGTCTATAACTCTTGGTAGCTACAAAAGGAGCATCAGAGGCTTCACACCAACGTTGAATTCTTCTCCAGTCAATACAGAATAGAAGATTAACAGGTGCATTTTTAACTAGTGATTGCATATCGCATTCATTAACTAAACGTTCCTTAGTATTATCATCAGTTATCTTTATTATAGAGTAAGGTTGAAGATTTCCTCCAGTAGCAGCATGTAAGCCGCAAGATATAATCTCATTCAATAGTTCATCAGGAATTTTCTTGTCTAGAAAGCTTCGGCAACTTGCACGTTCACATAATAATTTGATAGTATCATTTAAATATTCTTTATTCATAAAATCATCTCCTAAATTCAATATTTTATATTTCAAAGGTTAAACCCTATAGGGACTATAGAGTCAAGGAAGTTTATACAAATATAAAATAATTTTAATAATTATTTTAAGTGAAGATATAAAAAATACCTTTTAGTTATTATATAAATTACTAAAAGGTTGAAAAGGATATTATTAAAATATTAAACTATAATATCTATTTATATTTTTATCTAACTCATTCATGACAATGAATCTAGATTCTCTTAGGGTTTCTTTTCCTTGAGTAAAAAGTAAAATTGTAGGTGCTGTAAAAACTGAAAATTCTGCACACAAGGAAGGAAATTCATCAATACTAATTTTTATAGATTTAACCTTAGGATAATTAGTAAGCAAGTCATCTACTTTACAAAGCAGGTCATCATTTCCTCAAAAACATTTTCCAGTAAAGAAGCATAAAAGTAAATCCGTAGTATCAATTAGTTTTAAAAGGTCTTCTTTAGAATTTAAGCTATTCATTTATGAACCTCCTATTAAGTTTATATATTTATATTATCTTATAAGATATAACTTTATTCATTATAAAAGTCAAATCAAAACTTAGATAAATACGTCATTTAAATATCTTATTAATAAGTAGAAAGACACCAATTCCCAGACAAAGAAATATAATCATAATAATTATAGGTATGAGTTTAAAAAATTCAAGCATGAGTTTCTCCCCCTTAAAATCCTATATTTATACTTATTTTATAAAGGTAATGACAACAAATTCCATATAATTGGAATAATTATATATGGAAAACATGATGAATGTCAATATTAATTATGTATGTAAACTTCAGAATAACTAAAATTCATTAGATTTTAAAGAATATTTGAATATTTATATGTAAAATTAGAATACGTTTAAATATAAAAAGTTATAAATACTCATGATATAATGTATTATAAATTATTAGTTAAAGAAGGGGATTTTAATGCCAAGGATAGGAATGAGGATTATAAAATCAGCAGTGGCAGTCTTTATATGTTTTTTAATATATTTAGTAAGAGGCACAGGAATGCCATTCTATTCAGCAATAGCGGCAATTTTATGCATGCAACAAGGTGTGGAGAGTACTAAGCAGGTTGGTTTAAATCGTACCATTGGGACTTTAATTGGAGGTGCCTTTGGAGTGATAGTGTTATTATTAGAAAGAAGATTTATACCTGAATCTATGCCACAACTAAGATATCTATTAACATCTGTAGCTATCATACCTTTAATATATACTACTATATTACTTGAAAGACAAACAGCATCCTATATTAGTTGTGTAGTATTTTTAAGTGTGGCTATAAATCATGGAGATGATGTAGTTCCTTATGCATTTACTATTAATAGGATTATAGACACTTTAATTGGGATTTTTGTAGCGTTAGGGGTCAATGCTATGAGGTTACCTAAGAAGAGAAATACCAAAATTTTGTTTGTAAGTACACTAACGAATACTTTAATGGATTCTAAAAATCAAGTTAGTGCTTATACTAAGGTAAAACTAAAGGAAATGATAGAAGAAGGAGCACTAGTGACATTAGTAATAGATAAAACTCCAGAAACTGTAGCACCTATAGTTAGTAGTATGGATATTAAGTTACCAGTAATTACAATGAATGGAGCAGCAATATATGATTTTAATAAGAAAAGCTATGTTTACCATGAAGGAATAAATAATGAAATAGCTGAACGAATCTTAAATATATGTGATGAGTTATCTATAAATACCTTTACTCATACTATAATTAATAATGTGATGCACATTTATTATGGTAATTTTACTAATGAAGAAGAAAAGAGATTTTATAATTTAGAGAAAGTACTTCCATTGAAAAATTATATATATAGTAAACTACCACAAGGGCTAGACGTAATTTGCATCATGGTTATTAACAAGATAGATAAAATAGAAATACTACATAATAGGCTTAAAGGATGTAGGGATTATAAAAACATCAAGGTTATATATGAAAGATATAACGAAGATTACTATATTTTAAAAGTGTATAGTGGTAAAACATCTAGAGGAAGCGCTTTGATAAAGTTAAGAGAGATGATTAAAAGTGAGAAAGTAGTTGTATTTGCTGGTGTAGAACAGGATAGTTCTATGCTTGAAGTAGCAGATGAAGGATATGTAGTAGAAAATGCATCTATTACAGTTAAAGAAAATAATTCACAAATCATAGGAGATAATGAAAGTGATTCTGTAGTAAAGACTATTAAAAAAATATTTTATTCAAAAGTAATTAATTATTAAACTAATATATTAAATTTAAAGCTTCATTATTTTTATTTATCAACAAAAGGAAAACACGGTAAAGTGCTAAAAGATTAGAAACTTTACTGTGTTTTCTTTTTTATATAGGGGACATTGACTTTACACTTTATAGTCACAATTACAATTAAATTGGTTAATTACATATATTAAGTTAAACTATTGAATATAATCTATTATAATAATAACCTAATTATTACTATGAATTTTACGCAAGTTACATATAAGGAGTAGTAATACACAAATACCTAAAAATGCAATGGTAGTAGGGTCAGATGTCTTTATTAATCTAGGTACTGAAAATAAGAAAATCAATATAGCTATAATAGAAGCTATCAAATCTAATTTTAAATCTTTTCTGATAGATTTCATCAGAAGCACCTCACAATAAAAGATTCTAAATATAAATATAAATATAAGTTTAGTATAAAATGAATATAGAGGTGCTTTATATATATTAATGAAAGGAATTTGAGATTATTATTTCTATTAATATTTTACTGGTGTTGTAATTAAACCACCTCTATATAAGTGTGTTATTCATGTATGATTATAGCTTAAAATAATCTTGTAGTGTGGTTTTTGGAACGAAAGGTTAAATATCGAACATGTAAGTTAAGAATTAATGTAAAATAAAGTTTAAGTGTGAAAAATAAGGAATTTTAGGTATGAAATAAGTAATTTCATGAAAATTCAAAATAAAACATATAGCAATGGTGTATAATTTTGTTAAAACTTGAAATTAAGAAGGGATTTTATGATTAGTATTTTAGTAAAAAAAATTGTGAATTTTATTGCTACAGAATCTAATATAGAAGATATATATTATCTTGATAGAATTAGATATGGGGTAGAGATTTTTATAAGTGAAGGGATCAAATTCTTTATAATACTTTTAATATCTATTATGCTTAAAAGATTACCTGAATTTTTCATAATTACAGTATTAATTTTAGGGGTTAGAACTAAACTTGGAGGTGGGCATTGTAAAAGCTTTGCAAGATGCTTTATAAAGACTACAGGAATATATTTAAGTATGTATTTTTTATCTTCTATAATAATAATACCAAGATTCATAAGAGTTTTAATATTAGTATCTGTTATAGCTACAATTTTTACTGCTAAATATAGAACTAAGATTAAAGCAATAGAAGATCCTAAGGTAATTTTAAAATTAAAATTAAAGACAAGCTTCATATATTTATTTACATATACTTTAGTAAGAGTAGTAAATGATTCTGTGTACATAAATCTTGTATTATTATTTGGAACATATATGATTTATGAATATTATATGAATAACAGGGGGAAATCTGTAATGAAAAATTTAATGAAAAAATTCGACTTAAGAAAACTTATGAGTGGTGTATTAACTAATGCTAGTATAGGAGTAGGAGAAGCAGCACTGAAATCTTCTTCTATATTCTTTTGGGGAGAAGTTGAATTACCATTAGAATTAAGAGAAAAAAGAAAGTAATAATTATCTAAAATGTGCTATAATTGTTAGGGGTGATGAAGATGCAATTATTGTTAATAGAAGATGATATTATTCAAAGTGATAATTTGTCTAACCTAATTAAAGAAAGCTATAATAATGTGGAGCTCCTAACGGCACATTCATTTAAAGAGTCATTAAAAGTCATTAGTGAAAAAAATGTTGACTTATTCTTTATTGACATTAACTTACCAGATGGATCTGGGATAGATATAGCTAAAAAAATTAGAGCTATGGAAGGCTATGAATTAAAAGGAATAGTATTTATAACAAGTCAAGGTTATCAGATGGTAGATGCATTTAAAAATATACACTGCTATGATTTCTTAATAAAGCCTTATAGTAAAAAAGATATTAAAAGAATCATAGATGTGTTTATGAAAGAAAATGTTAAAAAAAATGACAATCGAAAGTATAGTATGATAACTATAGAAAATAAAATAACCTATAAACTCTATCATGATGATATAGTTTTTGCTGAGTATATACCAAGGAAGTGCAAAATTGTAACAGTTAAGAATGGAGTAATTTATGCAAAATTATCTCTAGGGAAGCTTTTAAGTATGATTGAATCAAATAGTATAGTACAATGTCATAAATCCTTTATTGTAAACACTAAATATATAAAAAGAATAGACAAGATGTATACTAAGTTATGGAAAGTACATTTTGTTAACATCAGCGACATTATTGACTTATCTATAAGTTACTGTGAAAAAGTATTTGAAATTTTAGGGTATGAAAATGAGTATAAATAATTTTTTAGAGTTGTTTACATTAGGTATGATTTGCAATATTTTATTTGATAAAATTAATATTAAAAATGTTTTAATTTCTATTATATTAGCATATGTTTTTGGTATTGTTATAAAAATACCAGTAGTTACTATAGGAGCTTTAACTATAATATATGCATTCATAAATAAATTTTTACATAATGACACTTTTTATAAATCACTAATAAAGATAACTATATCGTTATTAGTTTTAATGATAGCAGAAAGTATTGTTGGAATTATAGTAGGTATATTAGATATTAATACAGAGAGTATAAATTTAACCTTAACATTAGTGGGTGTATTTACAATTACCTTAGGTACTATATATTACTTTACTAAATATATTAAGGTGAATATTTCAACTATACCTAAGATAAGTACTAAAATTATCATAACAGGAATAGTTAATTTATTTCTAATATTAACTATATTAATATTTATAAATGATAGTCATTTTATAGGCAGTGGATTAAGAATTGGATTATTTTCAGCATTGTTAGTATTCATTGTAATAACCATGATTTTGTGTAGGGATATATATAAAATTATGAAGGAAAATGAAATATTAGAAATTCAAAATAAATATAATTTGATTTTAAATGAGTATATTGAGAAGTTAAGGGCTAGTGAACATGAATATAAAAATCATTTAAATGTGATATACTCAACTCTTCAGGTGGGAAATTATGATGAAGTTAATAAAGTAATAAAGAAGTATATAGAAGATATAACTTATAAAGATACTTTAACAAAGCTAATGGCAATAGATAATATAATTTTAAGAGCTCTTATTTATAGTAAAATTTGTGAAGCAGAAAAAGCCGATGTAAGCATAAAGTGTAACATTAAAAATAGCTTGAATAATATAAAGATTAGTCAATCAGATATGGTAATTATATTAACTAATTTACTAAATAACGCTATAGAAGCAGCTAAGGAGAGTCCAAATAAATTAGTTGAGATATATATAGATGAAGATTATTCTACCAACGGTAGATATGTTATCACTATAAAAAACACTGTAAAAGATATGAATAAAATAAATATATCCTCAATGTTTAAAGAAGGATATTCAACTAAGGGTTCTAGTAGGGGCTATGGACTACATAATGTTCAAAAAATAGTGAGTGGTAATAAAGGCAATATTTTAATAGAAACAGACGACGATATGCTTTCTGTTGAAATACATATTTAAAAACATAGAAAATGGATATCAATTAATTTTGATATTCATTTTTTGATAATAATCATATATACCTTGAAGAAATTATAATAAAGTTATTGAAAAAAGCGCTTTTAAATATACTATAAAATGATATAATTAAATGGAGAATTATTATTACTTAATAAAGTCATTGTTTAGTGAAGGTTATGCAGTTATAAGATTTTATAAGTCTTATGTGTGCTATGAACCTAGGAGGAATATGGTTATGGATTATAATAGAGCTATAGAAATGGTAAAGAGGAATCCAATTATTATAAAAACTATAAAGAACCCAACAGAAGAAATGAAGCTTTTGGCCGTAGAGAAGGATGGAATGTCTCTACAGTACATAAAAAATCCAACAGAGGAAATGAATATAAAAGCATTGAAGAGTAATATAAATGCTATTGAATTTATAGATGAGCCTACCTTAGAAATGAAAGAGTATGCAGTAAAGGAAAGCTGGAATACTTTAAAATATATAGATGCTCCTAGTGAAGAACTAGTAAATCTAGGGATTGAACAAAAGGGATGGGCTATTCAGTATATAAAGAATCCTAGCTGTTATCTTCAGAGGTTGGCTATTGAGAAAAATTATGATTCCATTAAGTATATAGAAAATCCTTGTGAAGAGGTGCAGCTAGTGGCTGTAAATATTAGCTATGATGCCCTAAGGTATATTAACAATCCTAGTGAAAAAGCTGAGATATCTGCCATTAGAAATAATGAAGCTGCTATTAAGTTTGTTCATAATCTAGATAAAGAAAAGATGATAAAATTTTTAAAAGAAAATATACTAGTAATTAAGTATCTTATAAAAGATATTTCTATAGAAGAGCTCGAAGGAGTATTAAAAGAAAGATTATCTAGTGAAGATATAGAAGAGAGATATGTAAGAAATTTTATCAATTGTGAAAGTATAAATAAAAAGTATAATAATATTTCTATGGATAAGATTATATTTATTCATAAGTATGGAAGTAGTAGAGCAAAAAGAGTTGCTATAGATGAAAAGCTAAAGATTATGTAGGAGGATAATGCAAATGAACTTTAATGATACATTAAAAAGTGTAGAGCTTGTAATAGAAACTAATGAAGTACCTCTTATTGTAGGAGAGAGTGGAATAGGCAAGACTGCTCTTGCAAAGACTTTGGCGAGACAAAGAGAATGGAGTTTAGTTGTTATAGATGGAAACCTTTTAAAGGAGGGTGAAATAGGTGGACTCCCTACAGTGGAAGAATATACTATTAAAGATGAACATGGAAGAGTAGTAAGTAAAAAGACAACTATCTATGCTATTCATACAAAGCTTAGAGAAATAGATAATCTTATTTTAGAAGGTAAAGATGTACTTTTATTTATAGATGAAATAAATAGGTGTGAGCATAGTGTACAACAAGAGCTTATGAATTTGATATTAAATAGAGAGATAAATGGATATAAGCTTCATTATAAAGTAAAGATATTAGCTGCAATGAATCCATCCAGTAAATACGGCTCAGACTTTGATTATCAAGTAGTAGATATGGATGCTGCCCAAGAAAATCGATTTGTTTGGCTTAACATGGAAAGTGATGCAAAGGGTTGGATTAAATGGGCTTCGGAAAATAAAGTTGATAGAAAAGTAATAGAATTCATATCTACTTTTCCAGAGCATCTACACAGTATTAACGAAGATGATATAAGGGCTACCCCACGAAGCTTTGAAAGAGTGTCTAAAAGTTATAAGTTATATAAAGAAAATAAAGATAGTATACCAAGAAGAGTATTTTTAAATGTTTTAAGGGGGAATCTTGGAAGAATTATTGCAGAGCAACTTATGGATTTTATGGAGTCGGATAATACTGCTTTAATTTCTCCAGAAGAAGTATTTGAAGAAGAAGTTTTATCAGAGCAGGTTAAAATTAGGATATCCAATGAGAGCCACACTAGATTATATTTAACAGGAAGTAATATGATAAATTATATTAGCAGCAAAGTTGAAGAGCTAGAAGTAGCAGCTATAAAGAGAGTTATAGATAGATTTGTAGAGTTTCTTAGCTTTTATCCAGTAGATTTGATGATTGGAATTATGCAGGATATGAGAGAAAGTCAAAAAAAAATATATAATTTCATATTAGAAAATGAAGACTTTGTAGAGAATTACTTTGCAACTTATACTGAGATAAAAGGGTAGATAGGCATGAGTAAGAATTTTGAAGAATTAAGGGTTGAGCTTTATAATAGGGTAACTAATATAGTTAATGGTGGAGAGATGTTTAAAGCCAGAAGAGATGGCGAAAAATTTGTAGTAGATATGCCAGAAGACTTAAAGTTGGAGTTTTATAGACTAGTAGATAGAGTAAATCTAGCCATGATGGAAGAGAAGGAAAATTTCTATGGATACTTTTTATTTCAGGTAAAAAGAGAAATAAGATATGATATAGCTACACCTACAGCCATAAGTTTTAAGGGAGCTAAATATATTGTTTATTTTAATCCTTTTATATTTTTACAACTTAATTTGAGTCAGATGCAAGGGACTATAAAACATGAAATACATCATATTTTAGCATTACATTTAGTAAGGGCAAAGGAATTAAGAAAAAAATACAGTACCTTAGCTGTTAATATGGCTATGGACATAGTTGCAAATCAATATGTTAATTTCTTACCTGCCTATGCAACTACCTTAGAGTGGGTAAATACAAAATATAATTTGAAGTTAGAACCATATAATTCTATGGAGTACTATGTGAGAGAAATTCAAGGAGAATTGGATTTGTTAGAAGAGGACAAAGAAGGAGAAGAGGATGATTCTAAAGGTGATACTAAGGATGAATATGATCCTAAAAAGACTCATGATACCTGGGATGAATCTGATGATATAGATGATAAAACTCTGAAGTCTTTTACGGAGAAATTTGCAGAGCTTTCTAGTAAAGGAAAGCTTCCAATAGAGATAGAAGCTATGCTAAACACTTTAAAGGGAAGTGAAAATGAAATCCCATGGAATATTTATTTAAAAAAAATAATGGGAACCTTAGAGAGTAGTAAGAAGAAAACTGTAACAAGAAGAAGTCGAAGACAACCTAATAGATTAGATTTAAAAGGGGAGTTAAGAGGTCATAGGGCTAAAATTGCTGTAGCTATAGATATAAGTGGAAGTATAAGTGATGCTGAGTTTATGCAAGCTATGAAAGAAGTACTTTCAATAGTAAAAAATTATAATAGTGAAGTTACTATAATAGAGTGTGATAGCAATATTAGAAGAACATATAGGGTTAAGTCTGTAAAGGATATAAGAGAAAGGGTTACTAAAGGGGGAGGAACACAGTTTACTCCTGTATTTGAATATATAAATAACACTGACACTAACTTACTTATATACTTTACTGATGGTAAAGGTGAAGATAACTTAAAGGTTACTCCAAAAGGTTATAGAACTTTATGGATAATATCAGGCAGAGGATATAAATTATCTTTAAAGGAGCCTTATGGAGTAGTAAAGAGGCTTAAGGCTATAGAAGAGAAGGATGAGTTTATAGATATACATGACGTAAGAAATGATGGTTGGTCCATGAATAGTGTTGAACCTACAATATAGAGTATTAAAAATTATATAGTTTTACCAATGAGGCTTTTACAAAATAGATAGCTCTGTTTTGTGAATGCCTCATTTTCTTATAGTTAAGTAATAAGTCTTTAATAAATTTTAATGCTATACATAATATCCACTTATTTAGCTCAACATATAAATGGTATAAGAGTAAAAATTAAAGATTTATAACTTAGAGCAAAGTAACAAAAGGCTATTGAGGCATTAGATATATGTCTCAATACCTTCATATCAATATATTTAAACTGTAAGAAAAGAGGTAATAACATGAGAAAAATGAAGACTATGGATGGTAATACAGCAGCAGCACATATATCCTATGCATTTACAGAAGTAGCTGCTATATTCCCAATTACACCATCTACACCTATGGCTGAGCTAGTAGATGAATGGGCCGCTAAGGGGAGAAAAAATATATTTGGTCATCCTGTTAAAGTAGTAGAGATGCAATCTGAGGCGGGGGCAGCAGGAGCATTACATGGTTCCTTACAAGCAGGAGCTCTATCATCTACATATACAGCATCACAAGGTCTATTACTTATGATACCTAACATGTATAGGATGGTAGGAGAAAGATTACCTGGAGTTATACATGTTGCAGCTAGAGCTCTTACTACGTCATCCTTAAGTATATTTGGTGACCATCAAGATGTTATGGCTACAAGACAAACAGGATTTGCAATGCTTGCAGAAGGCTCTGTTCAGGAGGTTATGGATTTAGCAGCAGTAGCACATTTAAGTGCTATAAAGGCTAGAATGCCATTTCTTAGTTTCTTTGATGGCTTTAGAATTTCCCATGAAATACAAAAGGTTGAGGTTATAGAGCAGGAGGAACTTGCAAAACTAGTAGACTATAAAGCTATTGATGAGTTTAGAAAAAATGCTTTAAATCCAGATCATCCAGTTACAAGGGGAACTGCTCAAAATCCTGATTTGTATTTTCAAATGTGTGAATCACTTAATAGATACTATGAAGATATACCTACTGTAGTAGAAAATTATATGAGTGAAATAACAAAACTAACAGGAAGAGAATATCACTGTTTTGATTACTATGGAGCACCGGATGCGGATAGGATAATCATATCAATGGGTTCTGTATCTGAAGTAGTTGAGGAAACTATAGATTATCTAAGAGATAAGGGAGAAAAGGTAGGACTTGTAAAAGTAAGACTTTATAGACCTTTCTCTATAGAGAAGTTTATAAAAGCTATGCCAAGTACAGTTAAGAAGATAGCAGTACTTGATAGAACTAAGGAGCCAGGTTCTATAGGGGAACCTCTTTATCTAGATGTAGTAAGAGCACTATTTGGAAAAGCAAATGCTCCATTAGTAGTAGGTGGAAGATTTGGACTTGGTTCAAAGGATCCGATTCCAGCTCATATAGCTGCCGTATTTGAAAATCTTAAAGAAGATAAACCTAAGGATAGATTTACCATAGGAATAATTGATGATGTTACAAACTCATCACTAATGCCAAAGGAGGATATAGATGCTACGCCAGAAGGCACAACCTCGTGTAAGTTCTGGGGATTAGGTTCTGACGGTACCGTTGGAGCTAATAAGAGTGCTATAAAGATTATTGGAGATCATACAGACATGTATGCTCAAGGATATTTCTCTTATGATTCTAAGAAATCAGGTGGAATAACTGTTTCTCACTTAAGATTTGGTAATAAACCAATTAAATCTCACTATACCATTGACAAGGCAGATTTTGTTGCTTGCCATAACCAATCCTACGTATATAGCTATAACTTATTACAAGGATTAAAGAAGGGTGGAAAATTCCTTTTAAATACTCAATGGACAGAAAAAGATTTGGAAGATAGATTACCAGCTGACTTAAAAAGATATATATCAGAAAATAATATAGAGCTCTACATCATAAATGCAGTTAAAATAGCCCAAGAAATTGGGTTAGGTGGAAGAATAAATATGATAATGCAAGCTGCCTTCTTTAAGATAGCAGATATCATACCTATTGAAGATGCAGTAAAATATTTAAAAGAAGCAGTTATAACTTCCTATGGTAAGAAGGGTGAAAAAGTTGTAAATATGAACCATGCTGCCATTGATTCAGGAATAAATTCTATAGCTAAAATAGAAGTTTCAAGTAAATGGAAGGATGCTAAGGATGATAAGTTAGATATAATGAAGGATTATCCTGCATTTATTAAGGATATTGTAGAACCAATGAATAGGATGGAAGGAGATGATATTCCAGTTTCTACATTGGTTAGAGAGGGAGTAGATGATGGTACCTTCATGGCAGGTACTACTGCCTTTGAGAAGAGAGGAATAGCAGTAAATGTACCACAGTGGATTTCAGAGAACTGTATTCAATGTAACCAATGTTCATATGTATGTCCACATGCCACTATTAGAGCCTTTCTATTAGATGAAAAAGAAAAAGAAAATGCTCCAAAGGATATGAAGTTGCTAGAAGCCAAGGGTCTTAAAACAGAAGCTCCAATGTTTTTCCATATAGGAGTTACGCCTTTAGATTGCACTGGATGTGGAAACTGTGCAGAGGTTTGTCCAGCTAAAGAAAAAGCTTTAGTTATGAAACCACAGGATAGCCAACATGATCAAATAGAAGTCTGGAATTATGTTGTAGAAAAAGTTGCAAACAAGAAGAATCCATTGAACAAAAATACTGTGAAGGGTAGTCAATTTGAGCAACCTCTCCTTGAATTCTCAGGTGCATGTGCAGGATGTGGAGAAACTCCATATGCTAAACTTGTAACTCAATTATTTGGAGATAGAATGATGGTAGCTAATGCTACTGGTTGTTCATCAATTTGGGCAGCTGGAGGACCTTCAACAGCCTATAGACCTAATAAAGAAGGCTATGGACCAGCATGGGCTAACTCACTCTTTGAAGATAATGCTGAGTATGGTTTTGGAATGTTTATGGCTGTTAAAACCATAAGAGAAAGAATTGCACAGAATATAAGAGAAGCTCTAAGTGGCAATATCTCAGAGGTAGCTAAGCCTGTGTTACAGGATTGGTTAGATAACATAGATAAGAGTGAAGGTACAAGAGATAGAGCAACTAAGTTAACCCAAGTTCTTCAGAAAGAAAATAGTGAAATAGCTAAGAAGATACTAGAAGATAAAGAATTCTTTGTTAAGAGATCTCAATGGCTATTTGGTGGAGATGGATGGGCTTATGATATAGGATATGGTGGCCTTGACCATGTATTGGCATCAGGAGAAAATGTAAATGTATTAGTCTTTGATACAGAAGTTTATTCTAATACAGGAGGTCAATCATCAAAATCAACTCCAACGGCTGCGGTAGCTAAGTTTGCAGCATCAGGAAAACGAACTAAGAAGAAGGATTTAGGAATGATGGCTATGAGCTATGGTTATGTATATGTAGCTCAAGTATCCATGGGAGCAGATAAAAATCAGACTATAAAAGCTATTTCAGAAGCTGAAGCTTATGATGGACCATCATTAATAATAGCTTACTCTACATGTATTAATCATGGTATTAAAGCTGGAATGTCTTATTCACAAGAAGAACAGAAGAGAGCAGTAGAGTGTGGATATTGGACTTTATATAGATATAATCCAGATTTAAAAGGAACTAAGAATCCATTCTCCTTAGATTCAAAAGCACCAAATGGAAGCTTTAAAGACTACTTATTAGGTGAGGTTAGGTATGCATCTTTAGCCAAGGTATTTCCAGAAGTAGCAGAGGAATTATTTGCAAAGACAGAAGCAGATGCTATGGAAAGATATAATAACTATAAGAAGTTATCAACTCAAGAATAAAAAATTAGAAGACCATTTCATAGTTATGATATGGTCTTCTATAATTTAGATACATTATGAGTTTTTATTAATATAAATTTTTAAAGCTTTAATGATAAGTACCAGTGCATAAATACCTAAACCCCAAAACAATAAAATTATGGGTAAAATAATTAACATAGGAATAAAAGCAAATAAAGTCTCCATAAAAGCCTCCTTATAATATAATATAATTTAATATGATTCACTTGGTGATGTAGAAATAGATTTTTTGGGAATAAACACCACAAGCAATGTAGATATAATTAATACAATTGTACAAGCAAGACCACCCTCAGCTCCGAAGTTACCACCAGATAGTAAAGAGTCACTAAAACTATTAACTTTCAAAATAGAAGGTCCTATGTTCATTCCACTAACAAGAATTCCATATATATTACCTTGAGCAAAGTTCCACATGGTATGAATTGCACATACTCCAATAATATTATCTGTACGATAGGCATAAACGGAAAAGAATATACCAACTAAAATAATATTAATCATTGGTAGTATAGAAAATCCTGAATTAAAAATGTGGAGAAACCCAAATAAACAGGAGTTCAAAATAATACCGAGAATAATTCCATTTTTAGCAGCAATTGAAGTTAATAAAAAGCCTCTACATAGAAATTCTTCACTGGCACCTTGTATCATAAAACCAATAAAGAAAATAATAATTAGAGGAAGAGAAGACAGAGTAACCTTAACAAAGGATAAGTGTCCAGAAATCATTAGAATCAATACAACAGCACTAAACATAACAAGCCCTACTATTAATCCAATGACATATTCTTTAAAAGCACCTTTTTTTATTAACCCCATGGAGCGAAGATTTCTTTTTTCACTAAACTTGCAATATAAAATACAGAGTATAATTAAAAATCCAGTACCAAATAAATTTATAAGAGTTAAAGTTTCATTATCTATGGTCATAGATAATCCATTGGATTTAATCACACTTATAAAACCTATTATTGCCATAGGAATCACAAGTATAAATTGACTTACTAAAATAAGAACTAAGGATATAAGTAAGTTGAGAAATGGATTGTGTTTCAGTTTAGCTTTTTTTGCTTCCTCAATCATAACGGAATGTGTGTTAAAAAATTTCATAAGAATCCCCCAATTAAAATTATAAAATATACACAGTAATGTATATGTAACATTATATTATATTTTACACTATATATATTAATTCACAATATATATAATATAAAAGGAGTAATTTAATACATAGGTTTCTATTAATGAATTCATATGTGAAAATATAATTCATTAATGTATAATAATTAGTAATAAATATTTTATAATAACAGTAAGTAACTATTTAAAATAAAAGGAGAGAACATATATGAGCATATTATTTATTCAGTATCCAAAGTGTACTACATGCATTAAGGCAAAAAAATTTCTTGTTGAAAATAACATAGAATTTCAGGATAGACATATAGTGGAGAATAACCCAACGAAGGAAGAGTTAGATTTATGGCTTGACAAAAGTGGACTTGAGATTAAGAAATTCTTCAATACCTCAGGAAAGCTTTATAAGGAAATGAATTTAAAGGATAAGATTAAAGACATGTCAAAGGATGAAGCCATAGAACTTCTTTCTACTAATGGAATGTTAGTAAAGAGACCTATACTTATAGATGGAGATAAAGTATTAGTGGGATTTAAGGAAGATAATTATGAGAAATTTACAAATAAACCTTCTCAATAATCAATATGAAATTCTCATTAAATCAGGAATTATAAACAGTATAGGTGAAGAGATTTCAAATATATATGAAGGAAATAAAATAGCTTTAATTACTGATGAAAATGTAGATAAATTTTATGGAGATATAGTTAAAAAGTCTTTAGAGGATAATGATTTTAAAGTTTTAAAGGTGGTTTTGAAACCTGGTGAAAGGAGTAAATCAATAGAATCTTTAATGAAGCTATATAATGAACTTTTAGATTTTAAGCTAAATAGGGGAAATTTAATTATAGCTTTAGGGGGAGGAGTCATTGGAGATTTAGCAGGCTTTTGCGCAGCTACTCTTTTAAGGGGAATTCCATTTGTTCAAGTTCCAACATCACTACTTGCCCAAATCGATTCATCTATAGGAGGTAAGGTTGCTATAGATTTACCTAGGGGAAAAAACTTAATAGGTAATTTTTATCATCCTAGGGCAGTATATATTGATCCTCAGGTGCTTAAAACCTTAGAAAAGAGATATGTAAATGATGGATTAGGTGAAGCTATAAAATATGGATTAATAAAGGAGAAAGAGCTCTTTGAAAAGTTTGAAAGTATAGAAAGCTATGAAGCTTTATTTGAATATATAGAAGATATAATATATAAATGCTGTAGTATAAAAAAACAGGTAGTAGAGCAGGATGAAAAGGACAAAGGAGAGAGGATGATTTTAAATTTTGGTCACACCATAGGCCATGCTATAGAAAAGCTTGAAAATTATAAGGGTGTTTCTCATGGAGAAGCTGTAGCTATAGGGATGTACTCTATAGCCCTTAGATGTGAGGAGTTAAATATATGTAAGGATGGAGTTGCTAACAGAATAAAAAGTCTACTAGATAAATTTAACTTGCCCTATGATTTCCAAGTAAAGACCAGGGAAGATATTATTAATGCTATTTCAGTAGATAAAAAGACAATAGGAGATTTTATAAACCTTATTCTTATTGAAGACATAGGTAAGGTTTTTCTTCATAAGGTTACTCATGAAGAATTAGAAAAATTTATTTAGGAGGAAAAGCTATGGATAAAATTATAATAAAACCCAAGTTACTTAAAGGGAATATAGTTGTTCCTTCTTCTAAAAGTTTAGGGCATAGGGGGATAATTGCAGCTGCTCTAAGTAGAGGGATATCTAGGGTGGATAATATACAACTTTCTAAGGATATTGAAGCTACTATGGAGATAATGAAGGAGCTTGGAGCAGTTGTTAATATTGAAGATCAAAACTTATATATTGATGGAAGAAAGATGTTTTCCTATGAAAAGAAACTAGATTTAAGATGCAGAGAATCTGGCTCAACTCTAAGATTTCTAATTCCACTAGCTTTAACCAAAGATGGTGACTATATATTTCATGGAGAAGGAAAGTTAATTTCAAGACCACTAGAACCATATTATGAAATCTTTGAAGAAAAGGGTATAAAATATTCAAGGGAAGAGGACGGTTTACCTTTGAAGGTAAGCGGAAAACTTACTAGTGGTACATATAGAGTAAGGGGAGATATAAGCTCACAATTTATAACAGGGCTACTGTTTTCTCTTCCCATTTTAGAGGGGAATTCTAGAATTCAGATAACTACAAAACTAGAATCTAAGGGATATATAGATCTTACTTTAGATACTTTAAAGGATTTTGGCATAGAGATAGAAAATAATAATTATAAAGAGTTTAATATTAGAGGAGCCCAAAAATATAATAGTAGAAACTATTATGTAGAGGGAGATTATTCTCAGGGAGCCTTTTTTTTAGTAGCAGGGGCATTGGGTTCTTCTATAGTATGTTCTGGTCTAAATAAGGATTCTCTTCAAGGAGATAAGGTCATATTAGATATTTTAGAAGCTATGGGATGTAATGTGGAAGAAAGTGAAGAAGGTATAAAAGTAAAACCTTCTAAGACTAAGGGCATAGAAATAGATGCCTCTAATTGTCCCGATTTAGTTCCAGTTCTTACGGTGCTTGCTAGCCTTTCAGAGGGGGAAACTAAAATAGTAAATGCTAAAAGACTTAGAATTAAAGAGTGTGATAGACTACATGCTATAACTAAAGAGTTAAATAAACTAGGAGCAAATATAATAGAGTTAGAAGATTCTTTAATAATATCAGGTGTTAATGAATTAAAGGGTGGAGAAGTTGATTCTCACAATGATCATAGAATAGTAATGGCCTTGGCCATAGCAGCCACAAGAGCTAATGGTGATGTAATCATAAATAATCCTAGTGCCGTAGAGAAGTCTTATCCTAATTTCTTTAAGGATTATTTTAAATTAGGGGGTGAAGGTGATGAGTTCAATTATAGGAAATAAAATAAAAGTATCAGTTTTTGGGGAATCCCATGGTGATACCATAGGAGTTATAATTGATGGGTTGCCAGCAGGTCATAGGATAAATTTTGACTTTGTTCATGAAGAAATGAGAAGAAGAGCACCAGGTCAAGATTCATTGTCTACTTCTAGAATAGAAAAAGATATACCTAAGGTTTTAAGCGGAATTTTTGAAGAAAGAACTACAGGGGCACCACTATCAGCCATAATTGAAAATAACAATACTAAATCTAGGGATTATTCAGAGCTTAAGGTAAAGCTAAGACCAAGTCACTGTGATTACCCAGCCATGATTAAATATGAAGGGTATAATGACTATAGAGGTGGTGGACATTTTTCTGGTAGGCTCACAGCTCTTTTAGTCTTTGTAGGAGCAATATGTAAGGATATTTTAAATGAATATGATGTGTATATAGGTGCACATATAAAGTCTATTGGAAAGATAAAAGATCATGGCTTTGACAAAGTAAATATAAGAAAAGAATTATTACAAGAATTGAGGAAGGATAGATTTCCTACCTTAAATAAGATTATTTCCGAAGAAATGAAAGAAGAAATTTTAGCGGTTAAAGCTTTAGGAGATTCTATTGGAGGTGTTATAGAAGGAGCTGTTATTAACCTACCAGTAGGACTTGGAAGTCCAATGTTTCACTCAGTAGAAAGTGTATTATCCCATATGCTTTTTTCTATTCCAGCAGTTAAGGGAGTAGAGTTTGGAGAAGGATTTAACATCTCAACACTAAGAGGTAGTGAGGCAAATGACCAGTACTATATTGAAGGTGAGGACATAAAAACCTATTCTAATAATAATGGGGGGATTCTAGGTGGAATTACTAGTGGAATGCCAGTTACATTTTCAGTAGCATTTAAACCAACGCCATCTATAGCTTTACCACAGAAAACTGTAAATATGGATACGAAAACTGATGATATTTTAGAAATTAAGGGAAGACATGATCCTTGTATAGTACAAAGAGCAGTGCCAGTGGTGGAGTGTGTCACTGCCATTGCTATTTTAGATATGATGCTTCAGTAGAATAATATATAGGTATTCTAGAAGGGAGAAGAGTTTTGAATAATATCATATTAATAGGTCTTTCAGGATGTGGAAAAACATGTCTAGGTAATATAATTAGTAACGATGAAGAAATAAATTTTATTGACTTAGATGAATATATAGAAGAAAAAAACAATATGACCATAAAGGAAATGTTTAACATTAGTGAAGAATACTTTAGAGATAGGGAAACAGAAGCAGTTAAACAGGTTTCTAAACTAGAAAATACTCTTATAGCTACAGGGGGTGGCGTTATAAAGAGAAAAGATAACATGGATGCTTTAGGGAAAAGTGGATGTATAATATTTATAGACAGAAAACCAGAAAAAATAATAGAAACTTTAGATATATCAAATAGACCTCTTTTAAAAGAAGGAAAAGAAAAGATATATGACTTACATAAAGAAAGGTATAAGCTCTATAAAAAATATGCTCATATTACTATAGATAATAATGATAGTAAGGAGAAGGCTATTAATATTATAAAGGATATAATTAAAATTAAGCTCCATAAGTGTTAGTATTAATAGATATATTCCTTAAATCTTATCTGTTTATAAAGTCATATATGGATCCTTTTTAATATTATATTAATATAGAGAATTGAGGTGAGATCATGGATATTAAGAAAATACTGTCTATCATAAAACGGCAAGAAGGATTAAAGTTAGATTTTAAACAAAAGCTTTCCTTAGATTTTGAAAGTGGTAAAAAGGAACTAGCTAAGGATGTTTGTGCCATTGCTAATTCAAAGGGTGGAAGAGGATATATAGTTGTAGGTATTGAGGATAAAACAAAAGAGTTAATAGGCTTAGATGAAAGTGAAGTTTTCACAGAAGAACAAGTACAACAAATAATATCTTCTAGATGTGAGCCACCAATCCCAATCTCTGTAGATGAGTATAATATAAGTAAAAAAAGGATTTGTATAATTACAATATATGATGGAGAACAAAAGCCATATCAACTTAAGGAGAATGGAGCATTTTATATCAGAAGAGGCTCTACCACTGATACTATGAGAAAACAGGAACTAGTAGAAGCCTTTGAGGAGAATTTAGACTTTTTTATTGAAACTTCTCAAGTGGTGAGAAGTGATATAAATCTTATAAATATGGAAATAGTAAAAAACTATTTTCATAAAAAAGGTATAGTTATTAATAGCTCTAATGAAAAATTTCTTATGAGAAGTGCAGGAATATCATATACAGATAAGGATACTGGAGAAGAGAAATGTACCTTGGGTGGTCTTTTAGTATTTTCTGATAACAATAGTCTTTGCATACCTCAAAACATGATTAGAATAACTAATAATTTAGGTAAGGGAAAAGACCGAGTAAATGTTGTACAAGGTAATCTCTTATCTATGATAGATAAAAGCGAAGATATATTAAGAAAAATATTACCTAAGAATTATCCTATAGGAGCTATAGTTGAGGCAATAAACAATGCAGTGCTTTATAGGGAGTATTCTTCCATAGATAGAGTTATAGAAGTGGTGATATCTAGAAATAGTACAATAGTTAATAGCCCAGGACAAATGATACAGAACAATTCCACAGGAAAAAGAATTAACTATAATAGAAGAAATATGTGGCTTTATGAAAAACTAGTAACACTAGATGAAAATAAAAGATTTTTAAACAATGAAGGTGGATTTGGAAGGATAAAAAAGCCTTTCAAAAAAAATGTGACCTTTATAAACTCTAGAGCAGAAGACTGTTTTAAGGTAATCTTACCAGGAACAAAACTCTATGAAGGTAAAAAGTAGTGATATTAAGGTTAATTAGCAGTAAGTTTATAATCCTTATAAGTAAAAGATTAGACGATAAAGTAAGAACTAGAATTTATCGTCTAATTTTTTTGTAACGAAATTAATATTTTACGGACTTACTAATAGGAGGTGAAAATGTGGAAGATATAGAAGTGTACTATAAAAGCCATGGGAAAAAGGTGTATTACTATTTATTATCTATGGTACATGATGATAATTTAGCAGAAGAGCTAACACAGGAAACTTTTTATCAGGCTATGAAAACTATTAATAAATATCGTGGGGATTGTAAGCCTTCTGTATGGCTTTGTCAGATTGCTAAACATGTTTGGTACAAACACCTTGAAAAGAATAAGAAATATGAAACTATTTCAATGGAAGAAATAAAAATAGATATAATGGATTCTTATGATCTAAATTCTGAGGTTATGAATAAATTTGATAAGTTAGCCTTTTATAAGAAATTGCGGGAATTAGATGATAATATGAAAGAGGTTATTTATTTACGAATTTCTAGTGATCTATCTTTTGCAGAAATAGGTGAAATAATAGGGAAATCAGAGAACTATGCAAGGGTAATGTTCTATAGGGGGAAAAAGAAGTTAATGGAAGGAGAGCTAACAAAATGAAATTAGATTGCTATATAGTAAAAGATTTATTGCCAAGTTATGTTGATAATTTGACAAGTGATGAAACATGCAGAGATATAGAAGAACATCTAAAAGAGTGTAAAGATTGTAATAAAGAATTTCAGCAAATGATAAAACCTATGTCTATTTCAGATAAAGAGAAGCAAAACAATACCAAGGAAGTACATTATTTTAAAAAATGTAAGAAAAAATATTCAACAATGGTTAAGTTATTGATTGCAATAGCAGTTATATGTGCATTGTTATTTGCAGGATTAGTTATAACACTAACCTCGGCATATCATCAGCAGTATAATAATAAAGGCGTAGGCAATTATTTGCATATGAGTATAGAAGAGAATGAAAGTATCGATTTTATTGGAGATTATGATGATTATAAGATATATACCTATAAATTAGAAGAAGCATATTTTATTGATTTTTTTGCAAATCGAATAGAAATAAAAGATGCATTTGAAAAGGGTAAGATATCATTAAAAGATATGACTAAACATTTAGAACTAGTAAATGAAGAAAATGGTAATAAGATATACGAATTTGAAAACTATCAAATTATCTTTAGTAAGGACAAGTGTGTAATAGCTCCATTATCTATAAAGGGAGAAGGTATAATTCAAGCTGTTGAAGACTACGTAGCAGAATAAGATTATTTGTTCACCAATTTTGTTATTTAATTGGAATTTCATGCACAGAATATACCGTTTTGTGCATTTTTCTATAAAATAAGCTGATTATAGGTTACAATGTGGTTATTAAAATCAATACCCTTTAAGTGGAGATAGATTTAGTAGTTTAGCTAGATATGTCGGAGGTTAAGGATTGTTTAATTTGAAACTTACAAGAAATCCGTTTTCTCTGCTTTATGTTTTATAATGATTAAAATTATGTATAAAGGAGTTATAAGCATGGATTTAGTAATAATCATGTTAATCCCATATATTATTGTGTTATTATCACAAATTTTCTATAAAAAAAGCATTTAAAAAATGGTAAGAAAACAGATAGTACAGAGCATTTAGTTGCAGTAGTATTTGGAAATAGTGTGTTGGCTTATGTATGTTCAAATTCTGCATTTACAGATACTATGCGTACTACAATAATAGGGCTTTTCACAGTTTTATATGTAATATTTTGGGTTATCTGTTTAGGTATAGATAATAAAAAATAAAATTAAGAAAACAAAATTTAATATTAGAAAAAACTCAATTTTAGTAGTTTAGCCTTTGAAAGGAGGAAAAAAGATAATGAAAAAAGTAATGTGGTTAGGTCTTTCTATAGAAATAACAGTCTTGACAATAATGTTATTATTTGTTGTATTCCAGAAACCAGTACCAGGATTACTCGTTGGTATTTTTGTAGTTGGAATGTTAACAAGTATAATATCTTCATTTTTCGTACAACGAGAGAAGATTAAAGAAAATTAAACTATTTAAATATACAAAATTTTATATAGGAAACTAGTTAAATATGATCCTAGGTAACTATATAACTAGTTGTTGGCACCGTGGGGGTTTGTGGGTTTTTTGAATATTTTTATTTATTAAATATTAGTATTTAAGTCTAGTTCTTTTCTGACTTTTTTTATTCATATAATATATAACCTCATGTCTTATAATATTATTATTACATTATGATAATTTCACAAATTTAGTTAATCTAAGGAGTTTATATATTATAAGTGAAATCATATATTTATTTGTGAGGTATGTATTATGAAAAAAGTACTGGCTTGTTTAGTGTTTATATTCATAGGAATAGGATGTTTTTATTTTGCATTTCAAGATGGGGTAAGTGCTACTTTAGGAACAACTTTAACAATAGTTGGAGCCATAGCGTTAGGAATTGGAATTTATAGAAGTTGCCGTTGTGGAATTATTAAAGAGGTAATAGATATTTTATTTCATTTATAGAGCTATAAACAATAAAATAGTTAGTATAGTAAATATTATGTATGAAGTGGAGTATAAAATTGTGAAAGAAAAAAATCATTGTGTTTATAAAGTTATTAGTGATTTTTTTTATTATTGGTATAGGCTCTGACTATTTATTTAAGTCAGGGGGGAGTAGATTTTCTTAAAAGCTTTTCAATTGCATTGGGGATGTCACTAGGGATAACATATGTAATATATTCTAGTAATAAAGAATAAGATAATGTTTTGGTAATATAAATTACTACATATATGGTAAGACTTTTAGTGATTTTAAAGACTCATTTATATTAGATTAAGTGGAGGATGAAAATCATAATATGAATTATTTATCAGGATTTACTGTAATTTTAACTTGTTTTTTTACCTTCTACTGTTTTTATGAACTTATGTTTTCAATACACTTATGTGATAGTGATAATATTAATAAGGATGCTTTCAATGAAGTATTGTATTTTAAAAATATAATGTCAATTGTATATTTATTTTGCTTTATTTGTTTTTTATCTTTGACTATTTTTGGCTATCTTAAAAATTGTATTTTTACTCCATGGAAAGCTAGGGTATTAGGTGTTCAAACATACATAACATTACTGATAATACTTAGTCTGCCAGAGTTTTTTAAATATAAGAAGAACAAATATAAGATAAAGAAAACAAAATTGAATATTAGGAAAAAGCTAATTTTAGTACTTTCAATGCTTGTTTTTTCTTTGATTTCCACCCTTATAAGTTCGTATATAATTTTACCCTAATTATTCAATGGAATAATCAAAACTATGTGTAGTATAGATGCATTTGCTAAATATCTAAAGCAGTAATAAAGAAATAAACAGTAGGTGCTTTTCCAGAAGTTTTGGAAAATGTATATTCGCATTTTTAATTAATGGATGTAGAGTAAAAATTCTGGGATTAATAAGACATTCAGCAACCCATTATTTCCAAACACAACTCTAAATTTTAACAATTTTACACTATAGAATCTAGGAGAGATAGCATGAAAGTAATCAGAGTTATATTTGAAGCATTACTTCCAGGAATAATATCTGTTGGTATTGCAATACAATTTCAATGGTCATGGCCAATTATGTTAATATTATATATAGCACTTAGTGGTATTGCGCATTTTATTATTTTGAGAATTAAAAGTAAAGAAGCGGTAAAAGAGGCTAGCATTAAAAAATATATGATTTATTCAATAATACTTATATTATTGGGCATAATTGGTATTGTTGTAGGGTTTATTGGAGGAGATAAACAGATTACATTGATTATTGGTATTGCATTATTTTCAGTAGGTACTTCATTGATATTTGCAAAATACATTAATTATTTTGCAAATATTATTCTAATGAAAATGAATAGAAATTAATATTATTTTAGACTGAGGAATAAAATGGTTATAGGAATTAAAATATTTCTTATAATTTTTGGTGTAATATTTTTTATATGTCTACAAAAATTGTTAAATTGTTGTACATAAATGGATATAAAAATATAAGTAAGAAAAAACATGAGGAGATATCCAAAAAAATATTTAATTATGGTGGATTATATTGCATAATAGTAAGTATCTTGGATATTTTTATTGGTAATAATACAATTGTTTTGATATTACTATATTTTGTTTTTCTAGCAATAGGGTTAGCATAAGCTGAAATTAAAAAGAAGAGTATTTTGATTAATGAAAAAGAACCTATTACAGAGTGATTATATACATTCTGTAATAGGCTCTTTTAAATTCAGAGCAGGAGCCTATCTTCTTCTACAAACTTCATTATAAAGTATAACTAAAGTTTTAATGTGAACTTCTTCGTCCTTTACTATTCTTTCAAGTATTTCCTTTACCTTTTCATCTTTAATTAATTTTATAGTTTCTTTATATTGTCTAATGGTAGCTTTTTCACCGTCTATATCTTCACGAAGCATGGAGGCTAGATTTGAGCCATATTCAATAAATTTAGGTGACCAATGTCCTTTATTAATTTCAAATCTAGGATTTCCACCAAGAGCTATGATAAGTTTCCCCAAGATTTCTAGGTGCTCCAGTTCTACCCTAGCTATATCCTTTAAGCAATGGGATACATCTTCAAATTTTTCAGACATAGCTAGGCTGTGATATATATATTGATTTACAGAGGTTAGTTCTGAAATAGCACCAGCATAGTTAAGTTGTATTAAGTGTACATAAGATTTATTTTTATCCGTGCAACCTATTTCTGGATAAGGTAAATCTGCTTTATATATATTCTTAGCTTCCATAGCATATCTCCTTAAAAATTTTTACCATATATAATATGGGGATAAATATATTTTAGTGAGAGTTATTTATTACTATTGTTGAAAAAATAACATAACATATATCTAAAGGTGTAGCCTATGGTCTTTGAGATTGATGGGTTACTAATAAAAAAGATATACACATTACAATGTAGTTTTTATCTAAAAGGCTTAATCCTAGTTGTATAAAAGATTCAAATGCAATGGAATATCGTAAATGTGGAAGACAAGAAGCTAAGGATAAGGGAAGGGGTATAAGAAAAAATTGCACAGGGAAGTTAATGAGAGGATGCCTTGACTATTCTTATATGGAAGCCATATACTTAATTTATAAAATTATACTTTTTAATAAAAAATATATTTAAATTTATAAGAGTTGGTAATTTAAAATCCATAACAGACAGATGTGGGATTTAGCAATTTAGATCTAGTAATTGAATCTCATATAAATTTAAGTCATGCCATGGTAAAAATTCAACTTAAGCTGTAACTTAAATTTATGTACTATTTTTAACTGACAACATTGAAATTGAGCCAACTTAAATTATAAAATACATAAAAAGGGGAGACTTTAGATGAAAAATAATAAAAAAATTATATATCCCATAACTCTTATAGGTATATATATGGTGTATTTCTTTTTCCTAGTAAAATACTTCTATAATAATGATTTACTTATAGGTGTTAAAAACATAACTATATCAAATGTTGGGATACAATTATTAGGTGATTTTCTAGCTAACTTACTTATTGTAATAATTATTATGTTAATTATGCTTAGGAAAAAACAATCATTAAATATAACTGGAACAACGAGAAATGGCAAAATAGTTGCTTGTATTTTATTTGCAATTTATATAGGAATATTTTTTATCAAAGGTGATTTCTCACTAGCAGGTATATATAAACCGTTCTTTTTTCTAATTGTTGTAGGATTTTCAGAAGAATTTATTTTTAGGGGATACTTATTTACAGAATTAGATAAAGAGCTACCTGCCTATTTAGCCATAATAATCAGTGGGATGATGTGGGGTGCTATGCATGCTGCAATTCCAATTGCTGTAAATAGCTATTCAGGTATCCAATCTTTCAGTGCTATTATCTCAACCTTTGGAGGATATACTGCCGTTGGAGCAATATTTGTTTTATTATATAAAAAGAGTAATTCTTTGATAGTTCCTATTTTAGTACATGCTCTATTAGATTATTGGCCAGTGTTAGTAGGCAAGGTATAATTATTTATCCTAACAACCTATTAAGCTTAAAATGTATACGTTTATTAACGATTATATATTACTTATTAAATTGTTATACTGAAGGGGTGGAACATTTTATGAAAAGGATTAGTCTAAGATTACTACCAATTTTCTTAATACTAGGTATATTATTAACTGGATGTAAGAAAGAGGAGCATTCAATTGAATTCTCTGATAAAAGTTTAGAACAATCACCTGAGAATAGAAAAATCATGCAAGAGTATTTAAAAGAAAACTATAGTGCTATAGATTTAGAGGATGAAAGTGAATTTAAAGATTTAGCCATTATGGATTCAGATATAGAGGGAAAGGAAATCTTTTTAACTGCAGAGCTTCATGGGACTAAGGCTAATGAACAGTTAAACACGAAATTCTTAAAATATTTTAAAGAAAAAACAGATTTTAAATACTATTTATGTGAACTTCCCTATAGCGATGCTTATTTTATAAATAAGTATTTAGATACTGGGGATATAAAAATATTAGAAGAGATATATAAGCCATTAAAAGGAACCTTTGGATGGAATAAAGATGGTTATAACCATTGGAAGAAGTTATATGAGTATAATAATACTCTACCTAAAGAGAGCAGAATAGAGGTTATAGGTGTGGATATAGAACATCAACCAATTAATGCTTATAAGTTTTTAGTAGATGTTTTACCTGATAAAGAAGCACCTGAAGAAATAAAAACAGTAATAGATAAAATTAAAAGTACATTTAAGGATTTAGATAAATTTGATGAAGCTTTCGCTCAATGTTCAAAGGAATTGCAAAATGATATTAAAGAGAAGGAAAGTATATACAAAGAGTATCTTGGAGAAAAATTCACTAGTTTTACCCTTGTAAATTTGAACGTGTTAAATCGAATAGAAGCTTATAAGCATAAGGAGGAGGGTAATGTTGATTGGAATAACACTAGAGATAAAATGATATATGAAAATTTTCAAATTCTTCAAAAGGAATTGCCTAAGGGGAAGTATTATGGACAGTGGGGGCTTAACCATACATTTCAAAGTAAAGAAAAAGATAAAATGTGGTTTGCTGCATATTTAAATTCTGATGACTCAATATTTAAAGATAAGATTTTGACAGTGATATATAATTATGATAGTTGTGAGGGAATGGGTACATCAGCAGTTGGTATTTATCCAACTAATGAGTTGAAATTTGTTTATCCGCAAATCAAGGAAACTAATGATTTATTAGAAGGAAATTTGAATATTTATAAATTAACGGGTGAGAATACACCTTTTTCTGAAGCACCAATGTATTATACTAATAATAATCTAGAAGAGCTAGAAGCAAGCATGTTAGATTTTTTTCAATATATCGTTTGTATAAGAAACTCTAAAGCAACAGAACCACTTAATGATGAATATAATTAATTGATGATGACTTTAATTATAATTTCTGAGGCTATCAAAATTAAATTTTAGCTGAATTGACAAAAAAATTTAAACATGTAATAATTAAAAAAACATGTTAAAACAGTTCCGAAAGGGAGTTAAGTATGGATTTAATAAAGTTATTAGAGGAAAATCCTATAATAGCAGCAGTTAAGAATGAGAGTGAACTAGATATAGTACTAGATTCAGATGTTCAGGTAATATTTGTCCTATTTGGTGATATACTTAATATTAAAGAAATAAGTGAAAAGATAAATTCTAAAAATAAGATAGGTATAGTTCATATTGATTTAGTAGATGGTATTACTAATAGAGAAGTTGGAATAAAGTACTTAAAGAAAGAAACTCAGTTTAAAGGCGTAATAAGTACAAAACCTCAGGTAATTAAATATGCCAAGGCTTATGACTTATTAGCAATACAGAGAGTATTTATCTTTGATACTCTTTCACTAAATAATGCAATAAAGCATCTAGGAGAGGCCTGTGATGCTATAGAGATATTACCAGGGGTTATACCAAAGGTTATAGAAAAACTTGCAGAAAAGTCTAATAAACCTATAGTCGCTGGAGGACTTATTGAAAGTAAGGAAGAAATAATAACAGCTTTAAAATCAGGAGCAACCTGTGTATCTACTACAAAAGAAGAAATTTGGGCTATGTAGGCTAAGAGTGATGAGAGAGGCTACATAAGACTAGAATGCTAGTTTTATGTGCCTTTTTATTATTGATAAGAATAATTTTAAACATAGATATTTAAGTAATTTATGGATGGAGGATTAAAATGGCAGATTATATAATTGCATTAGATCAAGGAACTACAAGTTCTAGAGCTATAATTTTTGATAAGGAACAAAACATATTAGGAGTGAGTCAAAAGGAATTCACACAAATATATCCTAAGGAAGGATGGGTAGAACATGATCCTATGGAGATATGGAGTAGTCAGTACTCTATGCTTCAAGAGGTTATGGCAAAGTGTAATATATCACAAAAGGATGTAGCTGCTATTGGAATAACTAATCAGAGGGAAACTACTATTGTATGGGATAAAAACACAGGGATGCCAATATATAATGCAATTGTATGGCAATGTAGAAGAACAGCTCATATATGTGATGAGTTAGTAAATCAAGGATTTAGTGAATATATAAAAGAAAATACAGGATTATTAATTGATGCATATTTTTCAGGAACAAAGATTAAATGGATTTTAGATAATGTGGATGGAGCTAGAGAAAAGGCTGAAAGAGGAGAACTTTTATTTGGAACTGTAGATACTTGGTTAGTATGGAAGCTTACCAATGGAAGAGTTCATGTTACAGATTATACTAATGCTTCAAGGACTATGCTATATAACATTAAGAAATTAAAGTGGGATGAAACAATATTAGATATATTACAGATTCCTAAATCTATGTTACCTGAAGTTAAAAATTCCTCAGAGGTATATGGTCAC
The DNA here is from genome assembly GCF_002419845.1 of Clostridium sp. UBA5712. Classification (NCBI taxonomy): domain Bacteria; kingdom Bacillati; phylum Bacillota; class Clostridia; order Eubacteriales; family Clostridiaceae; genus Clostridium; species Clostridium sp. UBA5712. The sequence continues at coordinate 128,059 of NZ_DIGW01000003.1, forward strand.
ACTAACTTAGGTGGAAATGGGGGAATTAGAGTTCCTATAGCTGGGATAGCAGGAGATCAACAGGCAGCTTTATTTGGTCAGGCGTGTTTTGAAAAAGGAAGTGCTAAAAATACTTATGGTACAGGATGCTTCTTATTAATGAATACAGGTGATGAGATAATTAGAAGTAAAAATGGATTAATAACTACTATTGCCATAGGTATAGATGGAAAGGTTCAGTATGCTCTTGAAGGTTCTGTTTTTGTTGGAGGAGCAGTTATCCAATGGCTTAGAGATGAATTAAGAATGATAACTGATGCTGTGGATACCGAGTACTTTGCTAATAAGGTAGAGGATAATGGGGGAGTATATGTAGTTCCTGCTTTTGTAGGACTTGGAGCACCATACTGGGACATGTATGCAAGGGGAGCTATCTTTGGATTAACCCGTGGAGCTAATAGAAATCATATTATAAGAGCCGCCTTAGAGTCTATAGCCTATCAATCAAAGGCTGTTATTGATGCCATGTCTGAGGATGCTGGCTATAGAATTGAAAAGCTAAAGGTAGATGGAGGAGCAAGTAGAAATGGATTTTTGATGCAATTCCAATCAGATATCATATGTCAAGAAGTTACTAGACCAATAATATCTGAAACTACGGCCTTAGGGGCTGCATATTTAGCTGGACTTGCAGTAGGTTTTTGGAAGAGTAAAGAAGAAATTGCAGAGAAGTGGTTTGCTAGTAAGACCTACACGCCAAACTGCGATAAAGAGACTTCAGAGAAACTTTATGCTGGATGGGAAAAGGCTGTAGCAAGGACTAGACAATGGGAAGAAGATTAGTTAAATTTATTTTATGGAGGTAGGCTATGAAAATTAAAATAAAGAAATTTAATGAATTAACCACAGAAGAGTTGTATAAGATTTTAAGAGTAAGGAATGAAGTATTCGTAGTAGAACAAACTTGTATTTATCAAGATTGTGATAATAAAGACTATGATTCATATCACTTGTATGTAGAAGAAGGAAATGAAGTAGTAGGATATTTGCGAATAGTTAATAAGGGAATCTCTTATGATGAGATATCTATTGGAAGAGTATTAGTTAAGGAGACTCATAGAAACAAAGGTCTAAGTAGAAAAATCATGTTAGAAGCTATTAAGTTTATAGAAGAGAAACTTAATTCTAATGAAATTAGATTATCTGGCCAAGTTTATATAAAAGGATTTTATGAAAGTCTTGGCTTTAAACAAGTATCAGAGGAGTACTTAGAAGATGATATCCCTCACGTAGAAATGTTATATAAAAAGTAAATTATCCCTTTAAGTTTAATACTAAAGAGCAGTTTCATGGACACTTTTTTTAAAAAGTGATATACTATAAGTATAAATGAAATATTAGTGCTGATAAGAGATTTAGAGACAAGCACAAAATAAGGAGTTATATCCTTATTTTAGCTTGTCTTTTTTGCGATTAAAGGAGGAAATTTTAATGTATGATATAGCTATAATAGGTGCTGGAGTAATTGGAGCTTCCATATTTAGAGAACTTATGAAATATGATTTAAAGGTAGCAATAATAGATAAGGAAAATGATGTTTCCATGGGGACAACTAAGGCAAATTCAGCCATTGTCCATGCAGGCTATGATCCTAAGGTAGGAACTTTAATGGCAAAGTATAACCTTAAGGGTAATGAGATGTTTGAAGAAATTTGTAATGAGTTATCAGTACCCTTTAAGAGAAATGGCTCTTTAGTAATTGGATTTGATGAAGAAGATATGGAAACTATAAAAGAATTATATGACAATGGGAATAAAGTTGGTGTTAAGGGACTACAAATTTTAAATAGAGATGAAGTCCTGGAAAAAGAGGTTAATTTAAGTGATAAGGTTATGGGTGCATTATATGCACCAACAGGAGGAATTGTTGGCCCTTTTGAATACACAATAGCCCTTGTGGAAAATGGAGTAGAAAATGGTGGAGAGGTTAAATTAAATAGACAAGTAATTGGTATAGAAAAGAAAGAACATTTTATTATAAATACAGCTGAAGGTGAAGTTATAGAAAGCAAATATGTTATTAATGCAGCAGGGGTTTATGCTGATAAAATACACAATTTAGTTTGTAAAGAAGCCTTTAAGATAAATCCTATTAAGGGAGAATATTTTGTTATGGACAAGAGCCAAGGTGATGTAGTTAGTCACACCATATTTCAATGTCCTTCTAAACTTGGGAAGGGTATATTAGTGACACCTACAGTTCATGGAAATTTGTTAGTTGGTCCAGATGCAGAAAGTGTAGAGGATAAAGATAATGTTGCAACTACAGCTGAAAACTTAGAGTTTATTAAAAATACTGCTGTGAGAACCACAGATAAAATTAATTATAGAGAGAGTATAAGAAATTTTGCAGGACTTAGAGCAAATCCAGATTGTGGAGATTTTATTGTAGGAGAAGCTAAGGACGTAAAAGGCTTTATAGATGCAGCAGGAATGAAGTCACCAGGATTGTCTTCAGCACCAGCAGTGGCTTTAGATGTAGTGGAAATTCTAAAAAGTTCTGGACTTAAGTTTGAGTTAAAAGAGAACTTTAAAAATACTAGAAAGCAAATTAACTTTATGGAATTATCCGGTGAAGAAAAGGCAGAACTTATAAAAAAGGATAGTAGATACGGAAAGATAATCTGCAGATGTGAAAGTATAACAGAAGGTGAAATTATAGATAGTATAAAGAGATCCTTTGGAAAAGTAACCCTAGATGGAGTAAAGAGAAGGTGTAGACCAGGTATGGGAAGATGCCAAGGTGGCTTCTGTGGTCCTAGAGTTCAAGAAATAATTGCAAGAGAGTTAAATGTTCCAATGGAAGATATAATTCAAGAAAGCGATGGCTCATATATTTTAATTGGAAGAACTAAGTAGGAGGAAACATTTATGTATGATTTAATAGTAATAGGTGGAGGGCCAGCGGGACTTGCAGCAGCTTATGAAGCTTATAATAATGGAGTAGAAAAAATACTAATAGTAGAGAGAGATAGAGAGCTTGGAGGAATACTAAATCAATGTATTCATAATGGCTTTGGACTTCATACTTTCAAAGAAGAGCTTACAGGGCCTGAGTATGCTCAAAGATTTATCCATATGATAAGTGATACTAGGGTTAAAGTTAAACTTAATACCATGGTATTAGAAATAAAAGAAAATAAAGAGATTCATATGATAAATGAGGAAGATGGATATTTAATACTAAAGGGAAAAGCTATCATTCTTGCCATGGGATGTAGAGAAAGAACTAGAGGAGCTATAAATATGCCAGGGGATAGACCTTCAGGAGTGTTTACAGCAGGAGCTGCTCAAAGATATATCAATATGGAAGGATATATGCCAGGAAAGGAAGTTGTGATTTTAGGATCAGGTGATATAGGTCTTATTATGGCAAGAAGAATGACTTTAGAAGGTGCAAAGGTTAAGGCTGTAGTAGAGCTTATGCCTTATTCTAACGGACTTAATAGAAATATTGTTCAGTGCCTAAATGATTATGATATTCCCCTTTATTTATCACATACTGTAACTAAAGTTGTAGGAAGAAAGAGATTAGAAAAGGTGGTAATTGCTAAAGTAGATGAAAACAAAAAGCCAATAAAAGGTTCTGAAATTGAGTTTCATTGCGATACTTTATTATTATCTGTAGGACTAATACCAGAAAATGAGTTATCTTCTAAGGCTGGTATTGATAAGGATAGAAGAACAAATGGACTTATAGTGAATGAAAGCATGGAAACTTCTGTAGAAGGAATATTTGCCTGTGGAAATGTAGTACATGTTCATGATTTAGTAGACTTTGTTAGTGCAGAATCTAAACATGCTGGATTTTGTGCTGCCAAATATATTAAAGGTAAAGATGACAAGGGGAATTATGTAAATATAATAAATGGTGAAAGAATTAATTATACTGTTCCCCAAAGATTAAATGTAGAGGCTGTAGAAGATAAATTAACCATATTTATGAGGGTGAATAATATATATCATAATAAGAGGCTTGTGGTTAGATGTGGTGAGGATATAATCGCTAGCTTTAAAAGAAATCACTTAGCACCATCGGAAATGGAAAAGATTTTACTTAATAAAACTCAATTAGAAAAGATTACAGGAGATATAACAATTTCTCTAGAGGATGGTGAATAATATGATAAAAGAATTAATTTGTATAAGTTGTCCTATGGGATGTCATTTAAAGGTAAATACTGAAACAAAAGAGGTTACAGGAAACACTTGCAAAAGAGGTGAAATTTACGGGATAAATGAAGTAACTAATCCTGTAAGAGTTATAACTACCACAGTAAAAGTTAAAGATGGTGAGCTCCCTGTTATACCAGTAAAAACAAAAACACCTATTCCTAAAGAGTTAAATTTTAAAGCTATGGAAGTATTAAATTCTATAGAAATAGAGGCTCCAATTTCTATGGGAGATATCATAGTGAAGGACATTCTAGGCACTGGAGTAGATGTGGTGGCTACTAGAAACTTAAAGAAGAATATAGAGTAGGATAGTAAATATATTTTAAAAATAATAGAGATTTAGAATAATAATTTATAGGTTGGAATAATATATTTACAATGAAGCATTTTTAAGGTAGGAGTTTATGGCACAGAGAAGAATTATTGAAAGTTATGGAAGAGATCTAGGTTTTACTATAGATCAATTATGTAGACTTATAGGTTCCTATAAAATCTTAGTTGATACAGCAAGCAGCGTGAACTGTATTACCATTGCTAACAAAAGGGATATTAAAGATGCCCTTAAAAGAGCACAGGAAGTTGGTTGCTTAATAGATGAGCTTATAGATGTTTTAGATTGTAGTATATGTACCTGGGGCAACTATATGAAATTAAAAACTGAGTATATAAACTCTAGATTAGATTTATGCCTCATAGAAACCGAAGTAGAAGAAGAAATCAGATTACAATCAGGACTATAATAATATAAAACATGTTATAAAGTAATTGAAAAGATGTTAATATATATATTAACATCTTTTAATTTTATCCGATGACGACTAGTCCTGGATAACGATTTTACCTAAAGGACAATGATTTCTAAGTATCAAAAATACTGACACTAAGAATTCTGTTAGTAAAGCTTCAAAGAAGCTAGGAATTCTGTTTATAACGAAAGTGAGGGAATTTTATGTGGTATGATTACTTTGACTCTATTATAGGAACTATATATGTGGTTATGGATGAAAAGGGCGTTGTGAAGATAGAGCTTTTTCAAGATGGATGGGAAGAATACCATAACCTTAATAAGGGAAGTTTAGAACATAATAAAGAGAGGTGCTTAAGGGCTATAACTCAATTAAAGGAATATTTTAATGGTGAAAGGGAAGATTTTAACTTACCATTGTCAGTAAGGACTACAGAATTTAGAAATAAAGTTTGGCAGGAGCTTATAAATATACCCTATGGAGAAACTAGAAGTTACAGTGATATTGCTATAGCAATTGGAAATCCTAAAGGTGTAAGAGCTATAGGTGGGGCCAATAGAGCAAATGAATTTCCTATAATAATTCCATGTCACAGAGTAATTGGAAAAAGTGGAAAATTAGTAGGATATGCAGGAAATCATACGGATATAAAAAGTAAGCTTTTAGAATTTGAAAAAAATAATAAGGATAATTTATTAAAAAAAACTCATTAATTTACCAGTCATAAATAATTGTATATTTACACAAAATAGGCTAAAGGATATTTTTAGCCTATTTTTTATTTTAAATAAGACCGTAAGTCGTTTTTGTGTTAGGTTCTTTGCTAGGAGGATATATATGAAAAAGTTTTTTTTATATGGAATTATAATTTTAACTATATTAGTTACTTTCATTAATAATATGAAAGTATTTGCAGATGATATAGAAGAGAATAATGAAATTAATTATAATACTACAATGAAACAAGATATTCTAACTTTAATGATGGCATATCCGGAGTTCATAACTGGAGTTGAAAAAAGTGAAGAAGGAAAGGTATTTATAATAACAGATTCAGGAAAGAAAATACTCTATGATGATAAACAATCTAAGGATTTTAACGGAAAAATGGATAATGCAGACCTTCAAGATATACTAGAAGATATTTATCCTCTTACTATGCCTGATAAGCTTTTAGATATAAATAGAGATCCAGGTAGATTTAGAAATTATAATCTTTTAAATGAAGTTTATGGAGGTAGTGAAAGAGAAGTATCATCTAACCTTATAAGTGTTCCTGCACCTTATAAAAACTATCAATTTAATAAAAATAATGGAGCTGCAGAAAGTTTAAAGAAGGCTATGGAGGAGATAAAACAATTATCATTAGGAAATGGAGCTGTATCATCTCTTTTAAATCCTATTAATGGAACTTTTAATTATAGAGTTATATCAGGTACAGGAAAGCTGAGTCCTCATGCCTATGGAATAGCTATTGATATCAATAGTAATCCTAGTGACTATTGGAAGTGGGCATCTAGAGATGCTGGAGAAAAGAGGATGTTATCTTATCCTAAGGAATTAGTAGATACTTTTGAAAAAAATAACTTTGTATGGGGTGGAAAATGGGGTCATTTTGATATTCTTCATTTTGAATATAGACCAGAGGTGTTAATAAAGGCAAAATACTTTGGAGAAACCTTTAAGGAAGATATGGATTGGTTTGGTGAAGTACCAAGAGATATAAAAATAGATAATTATATTAATATTATTGAAGGAACTTTAAATTAATAATTAACTAAAGAGCTAAAATGAGGAGGACCTTTATGAACATTATAAGATCCATAAAAAAGATACTTACATGGAAGTTGATATTTGGAATATTACTAGCTATTATTATTGCAAATATTTTTTTTTCTAGAGCTAATGCTGAAGATGTAGATGAAGAAGTAAAACTAGAAATTAAGAACTTCATTGAAGAAACTATTGCAAAGCGTAATAGAGCCATCGTAACTGGAGAAGAAGAAAGCATTAAGTCCGTTTATGATATGGGAACTAAGTATGGTACATGGGCCTATGAAAATGAAGAGAAAAAGATGATTTATCTTCACAATTGGGAACAGAAACAAGGGGTTAAAATTACAGAAATACTTCCTAAGGTAGTTGTAAATCGTATAAGTGAAAAGGATAATGGATTCAAAGTTAACTTTACATGTTCTACAGAATATAGGTATGTTTATGAAGATAGACCAGAAGAGGTTAATGCAGCTAGGATAGGGACTTATCATGTACTTACTTTAATAAATAAAGGGGACAATTTCTTAATAAATAAGGAGTGGTATACAGATCCCTTTGCAGATTCTTTAAATTTAGAAAAAATAAAAGTAGATGATGTAAAAGAATTTATTTTAGCTCAAGAACCTAAAGATTTCTCAAATTTAGATGAAAGAAGGAAAGCATCTGTAGAATATGCCAATAAATATTGTGGAGCAGCTACTGAAGAAGAATTTGGTTATAAATACAATAAAGATTATAGAAATTTTAATCCTGAAGGTGGAGATTGTGCTAACTTTGCTTCACAGATATTGCATGAGGGTGGTAAATTTAAGAAAAATTCATCATGGAATTATTCTAAAGGAGAAGCTACAGCATCTTGGGTAAATGCGGATAAATTTAAGAGTTATTGGGTATATAGTGGAAGAGCTTCAGTAATAGCTCATGGAACCTATGATAAGGTATATAAAGCTTCCTATCAACTTATGCCAGGAGATTTTGTTGCTTATGAGAAAAAAGGTGATATTAAACATATATCTACTGTAACCAATGCAGATTCTAGAGGTTATGCTTTAGTTACTTGTCATAATACTGATAGAAATGATGTGCCTTGGGATTTGGGTTGGAGTGATAAAAATATTAAATTTTGGCTTATAAGAGTTCATTATTAAAAATATTTAATTAACCTTATTAGGATACATAGCATACCTTAAAATATAAACATTTATATTAGAGGGCAATATGTATCCTATTAAATTTGAAAATTTATATTATGAAAAAATTTGGGGAGGAAGAAAGCTAGAAGATTATAGAATAAATCTTCCTAAAGGAAACATAGGAGAAAGCTGGGAAATTGCCTGTCATAAAAATGGAATGAGTATTATTAGTAATGGAAAATATAAAGGAAAAGCACTTATTGAGATAATTAAGGAATATAAAAACTTAATTTTAGGAGATAAGATATATATAGATAAATTTACAGATAGGGATTTTCCACTACTTATAAAGATTATAAATTCTAATGAGAATCTATCTGTGCAGGTACATCCCAATGATGAGTATGCTCATATAGTAGAAAATGATAATGGTAAGGTTGAGGCTTGGTATATTATAGATTGCGAAGAGGGCGCAGAAATAATTGTTGGTACAACAGGATGTACAAAGGAAGAATTCAAAAGAAGTTGTAAGAATGATACTGTGGAAGATTGCATGAATAAAATATCAGTTAAGCCTGGAGAATTATTTATAATAGAACCTGGATTACTTCATTCCATAGGAAAAGGCATATTACTAGCAGAAATACAACAAAATAGTGATATTACCTATAGAGTTTATGATTATAACCGAGGAAGAAAACTTCATATTGACAAAGCGTTGGATGTAGTTAATTTTAGTGGTACACCTAAGAGCCTATGTATAAACAATGATTTAGTAATACAAAATCATATGAATTCAGAAAAATTTAATATAGATATATACAATATAAAAGGAAGCTATAGTGAAACTAGTGATAAAAACAAGTTTTTTGTATTTACCTGTGTAGAAGGTAAAGGTAAAATTAGCTTTGTTGATGAAGGACTTAGAAAATTTATTGACATATCTATTTTGGAAAGTTTTCTAATACCAGCATATTTAGGTGAATATGTTTTAATAGGTGATATGAAGTTAATAAAAAGCCATATATTTTAAAATAAAAATAGCTCTAGACCTATATAGAGAAATCTATATGAGTCTAGGGCTAAAATTTTCAAGTTAATAGCAAACAGTTACATAACTAGTTATTAATAAATGGACAAGTCACTATAAATATAATAATATACAAGTAATAGTAAATTCATAAGGGGGTTTTTAACATTGGAACATATTATTACGGCCATAATAATACCTAGAGTTATTTCATTGTTAGAATTAATGGGAACTACAGTAATTCTAGTAGCTGGAATGAAGGCATTTTATAGATATATTCTAAGCTTATTTAAACCAATTAATTGTTCTATAAAGGTAGATTTTGCACAAGCATTAGCACTTGCACTTGAGTTTAAATTGGCTGCAGAGATTTTAAAAACTGTAATAGTAAGAAATTTTGATGAGATGTACATATTAGCTGCAATAATATTACTTAGAGCTATACTAACCTTTGTTATTCACTGGGAAATAAAAAGTGATGGACACTAATTATTTTATTAATTTGAGCCTACTCATTATACTTTAATCTACTCAATAGACTTACTGGTAGAAAAGTTTCTACATTATCATCAAAGTATCTTGAAGGACTAACAGGCCTAGGTTCTATAACTATAGGGGATGCCATTTGATCTTGTTGAGCGTAAATACCCCTAATAGCATCAAACACTCCAACCATATCAAGAATACCATAGCCCCAAAATTCGTTGGGATATGCCTCATTAGGCCTTTTTCGTGTTCCCCTAATTAAAAAGGTTTTTATACTTTCAGAAGACAATACAGGAATATTTCCATCGGTTATACCCCATTGATAAAATAGGGTTATAGCACCAGCTAATACTGCTGTGGCTGCACTGGAACCTGAGATGGTTGTGGTGGTATTGTTTAATCCTGTAGTTAACACATTTATTCCACCACAAGTTAAGTCAGGTTTGATTTTATTATTTGATGTGAATCCAACTCCAGAATTTGAGCCTAGAGTATTGGTATTTTGATTATAAAATGCAGTAGTAATAGCTAGATTACTAGTAGATGGTATGGTAAGAGTTGTAAAATTATTAGGATTTAGTAGTGCTGTACCAGGCTTAGATAAAGGCCTTTGATCAATCCAAACGTTATAATAACCGTTTACTATATAATCACCGAACAAATTTATAGTCCATATACTAGCGGCAATATTAGAAAATGACAAGAAGATTAGCTGATTGCCAGATATAATTTCAGGAAAATAGTAAACTAGTCTAGTAGTGGTATTTTCATATAAAAAATTAAGGGTTGTAGTTAGACCAATTTTAACAGGAACCCTAGAAATTACTTGCCCACTAGGAGAAGTTAGCCCTAAAGATATTTTATCTGGATAGGAACACCATAGGGCTATATTTAAATCATTTTGATTTGGGTCTACAGAAAATTCAACAGATGAAGTTTCACCAGTATTATTAATGTAACCAGAGGTGTGAGTTTCCGAGTTGCCCTGGTTACCAGTGCCTACGGCAAAGGATACGGTAGAAGAAAAAGAGTAGTAGTCAATGAGTTCTTCAATAGCACTAGTGCCATCATGAGCTCCTAGATTACTACTAAGTGGTAAAAATATTACCATGGGTTTTTGGTATATATAACGTTGTTGTAAGAGATAAAGCATAGCTGTAGCCATATCAGTATTACGATAAATTGGAATGCCAGGTAGTGACGGATCTGTTATATCTGTTAACTCTCTTATAGACCTTAGCTTAACTACTATAAAATCACAGTTAGGTGCTGCACCTTTAATTTCACCGTAACCTCTAGCTCCAATTATACCTGCACACTGAGTTCCATGCCCATTAGTGTCTATCCTTGGAACTATGGAATAGGGATCACCACCCTCCCTATTTAAGTTAATAGCTGCATTTATTTGTTCTTGTGAATATACGCTACCATAATTAATTCCAGGTGGGGCAGTTCCATTATTGTCAGTTTGATCCCAAATGGATAATATTCTAGAGGTACCGTCTTCTCTAGTAAACTCTACATTTAAATAATCTATACCTGTATCTATGGTACCTACAATTACCCCAGTGCCAGTTAAATCTATAGGATTACCTTCAGTAAATTGGGTTATATTAGAGGTTTGTAAAGGCGATAATTGTGTAAGTATATAGTCGTTGGGAGGTTCAATTATATTAATAGTAGGTATAGTTATAAGTAAATCTTCATATCCAGGAGCTATAAATACAGCTGCCATATATGGAGTTAGTATTACAACGCTGATTTGAGGAATAGAAGCAGTAGCACTAATTATATCTCCACTATAGTAAACTATATATCTGCTATATTGTAATGGAATATCTACTTGTGGAGTTGTTTCCCTTAAATCCTTAAGATTCATAAATTACACATCCTCCTTATATAACTCATCTATTCTTCTATATGATTGATTAGGAACTATTATTGAGAAATTAATAAGAAATAACATTACATCTCCTAAAAATGTTTATCTATCTATATTAATCTAAACAATATAAAGTAGTTACAATTAAAATAAAAACTCCTTGGTATAGTTTAGTCTTCTAAATAAATCATAAGGCAGATATGTTTCTATATTATCATAACAGTATCTTGAAAGACTAACAGGCCTAGGTTCTATAACTATAGGGGGGGCAAGTTGATCCTGTTGAGCATAAATCCCCCTAATAGCATCAAAGACTCCTCGCATATCGAGAATACCATAACCCCAAAATTCATTGGGATATGCTTCATTAGGTCTTTTTCTAGTTCCCCTAATTAAAAAAGTTTTTATACTTTCAGAAGACAATATAGGAATATTTCCATCAGTTACAGCCCATTGGTAAAATAGGGTTATAGCACCAGCTAATACTGCTGTGGCTGCACTGGAACCTGAAATAGTTGTGATAGTATTGTTTAAGCCTGTAGTTGATACGTTTATTCCACCACAGGTTAAATCAGGTTTTATTTTATTGTTTGCGGTGAATCCAACTCCAGAATTTGAACCTATAGTATTGGTATTTTGATTATAAAATGCAGTAGTAATAGCTAGATTACTCGTAGAAGGTATGGTAAGGGTTGTAAAATTATCAGGATTTAGTAGTGCTGTACCAGGCTTGGATAAAGGCCTTTGATCAAGCCAAACGTTAAAAGATCCATTTACTATATAATCACCGAACAGATTTATAGTCCATATACCAGCGGCAATATTAGAAAATGACAAGAAGATTAGCTGATTTCCAGATATAATTTCAGGGAAATAGTAAATTAATCTAGTAGTGGTATTTTCATATAAAAAATTAAGAGTTGTAGTTAGACCAATTTTTACAGGAACTCTAGAAATTACTTGCCCACTAGGAGATGTTAGCCCCAAAGATATTTTATCTGGATACGTGCACCATATAGATATATTTAAATCGTTTTGATTTGGGTCTACAGAAAATTCAACAGATGAAGTTTCACCAGTGTTATTAATGTAACCAGAGGCGTGAGTTTCTGAATTGCCCTGGTTACCAGTGCCTACGGCAAAGGAGACATTAGAGGAAAAAGAGTAGTAGTCAATGAGCTCTTCAAGAGTACTGGTACCATTGTGAGCACCTTGATTACTACTTATAGGTAAAAATATTACCATGGGTTTTTGGTATATATAACGTTGCTGTAAGAGATAAAGCATAGCTGTAGATATATCAGGACTACGATAAATTGGAATGGTAGGTAGTGACGGGTCTATTGAAGTTGTTAACTCTCTTGTCGGTAGTAGTTTAACTACTATAAAATCACAATTAGGTGCTGCGCCCTTAATTTCACCATAACCTCTAGCTCCAATTATACCTGCACATTGAGTTCCATGTCCATTAGTGTCTATCATTGGAACTATGGAATAAGGATTACCACCCTCCATATTTAATTTAATAGCTGCATTTATCTGTTCTTGTGAATATACACTGCCATAATTAATTCCAGATGGTGCCGTTCCAGTATTATCTGTTTGATCCCAAATAGATAATATTCTAGAGGTACCGTCTTCTCTAGTAAATTCTACATTTAAATAATCGATGCCCGTATCTATGGTACCCACAATTACATCAGTTCCAGTTAAATCTATTGGGTTGCCTTCGGTGAATTGAATTATGTTAGAAGTTTCTAAGGGTGATAGTTGTGTAAGTATATAGTAATTGAAAGGTTCAATTATATTAATATTAGGTATAGTTATAAGTAAATTTTCATATCCAGGCTCTACAAATATAGCTGCTATATATGGAGTTAGTACTACAACGTTGATTTGAGGAATGGAAGAAGTAGCACTAGTTATATCTCCACTATAGTAAACTGTAAATCTACTGTATTGTAATGGAATATCTACTTGTGGGGCTGTTTCTCTTAAATTCTTAATATCCATAAATTACACATCCTCCTTATATAGCTCATCTATTTTTCTATATAATTGTTTGGAAATTCTTATAGAAAAGTTAAATGGAAGGTGATTTTCTCCTGGGGTAATGAATTTATTAGAATTTCTAACCAGGGAAGATGATCTAAGATTTTCAAAGGAGCCCTGAAGATTTAACATTCCATATCCCCATTGAGGATTAGGATATATATCACCTGATCTTTTGCTAGTACCTCTGGTGAAATAAGAAATAACAGTAGGTCCATATATATTAGGGTCATTTCCAAGGACAATTCCCCACTCTAGCAGAAGAAGAGTAGCACCACAGAGTACTGCACCAGCTACTGAACCTCCTGTAAGTAAAATGGTTTCATTATTAAGTCCAGTGGTTAAGGCCATAACACCACCAGTAGTTAAATTAGGCTTAATTCTATTGTCAGCAGTAAATCCTCTACCAGATTCTACAGCTATGGTGTTATTATTTTGATCGTAGAAGGATGTTGTTATAGATTTTCTTGCGTTGGCTGGGGCTTGCAATGTAGTATAAGGGCTAGGATTAATTACCCTGGTAGTTAACTGTATAAGAGGTCTTTGAGGTAGCCACATATTGTAGACACCATTAACTATATAGTCTCCCTTAAGCCGTAGTTGCCAAAGTCCATCTTTAGGATTCGTTATAGTTATATATACAGATTCATTTCCACTAGCAAATTCAGCACTTGTAAAGGCTATATTAATTACACTGCTTTCAAGGATTAGGTTAACTTGTTCAAACTCTGTACCTACTAGTTCAGGTTGTACTGGTTCGGCGATTTCTCCACTAGGAGAAATTATAGCTATAGATATTTTATCTGGCCTTTGAATCCAGAGCATAAGAACTAAGTTATCCTCATTTAAGCCTACAATAAACTCTATAATCTCTAGAGAGTTGCTTTTTAAAAACCTACCAGAGACGTGAGTTAAACTAGCACCTTGATTTCCAGTATTAGTTACGAACACGAGACCCTTTCTAGTTGAAAAAAAATCGATGTCCTGCTCTATGGAAGTTAAACCTTCATGACCACCCCAATTTGTTCCAGTAGATAATAAAATACTCATAGGTTTTAATAAGTTTACATCATTATAATTTATAGTAAATCTTGTGGCAAGATAAATATCGATACCTTCAAAAATTGGAGTACTTCTTCTATTATTAACTCCTACCAACTTAAGATTGCTAGTTTTAGCTTCTTTAAGCTTTATAATTAGAAATTCACAGTCAGGAGCCCCACCTATTACGCCATTCAATCCTCTTGCCCCAACTAAACCAGCCATATTTGTGCCATGACCTAACTCATCTCTTGAAGGAACTATGTCATATGGATTTCCACCTTGAGTAGATGTCTGAATAGCTCTATTGATATCTTCACGACTATAAATAGTGCCAAAAAAGGCTATAGGGTCATTATTAGCTACATTACTTTCAATGGTTTGATCCCATATTGCCACAATTCTTGTAGTACCATCAGGATATTGAAATTGAGGGTTTAAATAATCTATTCCAGTATCTATAATTGTAGCTATTGTACCTTTTCCTGTAAGATTTAAAAATGTTTCTCCATGAAATTGTGTTATATTAGCAGCATCTATTGGTTGTACAGCTGATAAAGTATAAGGAAAACTAACATCTATGGTGAATTTATCCTTAAAGTTGCGGATAAAATCATCATAATTAATAGTTCTTACAGACACAATATAGTCTATATCAGATACTCTAAAAGCACAGGCGTATTCTATGTCATTAAGTTCACTAACAAGATCTCTATCATATTGAACAAATAGACTTATATAATCTTCACTAAGGTAGGCGTCTTTACATGGGTTAGCCTGCCTATACATATTTATGTTACCCATTAATAAACTTACAGCTCCTAAAAATTGTTTATCTATTTATAGTATTCTATAGTATTAAAAGTAGTTACAAGTTTAATATTTAAAAAAATGTATTTATAAAATGAAAATTTAAGCTGACTAATATTTGTATTATACCTAGACATAGGTATTTAATTTAATTGAAGTACCAAGACAAAAATTTATAAAGGTGCTATAATATCAAAGTAAGTTTATAGTGTAAAAGTATAAACTTAATATTAGAAATATGTAAAGTACATATATTAAAAAATATACGAGGTGAAATAAATGAGTGGTGTAGCAGGAGAAGGTTGTGAAATATTAGTCCCTTTTAATGAAAGAAAGCCATTAGAAGAAATAGAAAGAAGTTTAATTAAAAAATATAGAA
Source organism: Clostridium sp. UBA5712 (assembly GCF_002419845.1). Lineage (NCBI taxonomy): Bacteria > Bacillati > Bacillota > Clostridia > Eubacteriales > Clostridiaceae > Clostridium > Clostridium sp. UBA5712. Next base: position 143,609 of record NZ_DIGW01000003.1, read on the forward strand.
AATCAGTATGGTCTAAATTTATTAAGGCTATTAGAGAATACAAATTAGTAGAAGAAGGAGATAAGATAGCTGTTGGAATATCTGGAGGTAAGGATAGTATAATAATGGCTAAGTTATTTCAAGAGTTAAAACGTCATGGGCAAGTAAATTTTGAATTAGAATTTATTGCTATGGACCCAGGATATCATCCACAGATTAAAGAGCTTTTATTGGATAATTGTAATTATTTAAATATACCAATACATACCTTTGATTCAAAAATATTTGACATTATAGATGAGATAGCAAAGGATTATCCTTGTTATATGTGTGCTAGGATGAGAAGGGGTGCATTATATTCTGAAGCTGAAAGGCTTGGATGCAATAAGCTAGCATTAGGACATCACTTTAATGATGTTATTGAAACTACAATGCTTAATGTGCTTTATGGAGGAACTTTTAAAACTATGCTTCCCAAACTTAAAGCAACCAACTTTAAAGGATTAGAGCTTATACGTCCTCTTTATTATGTTGAGGAAAGTTATATAGAAAACTTTATACAAAGCAGTGGTATATGGCCTCTTAACTGTGCATGCATGGTCGCAGCAAAGAAGATTGGTAACAAGAGACATGAAATAAAGGATATGATAAAAGAAATGAAAAAGAATTTTAAAGATGTTGATAAATCTATATTTAAGGCTGCTGAAAATGTAAATATGGATGCAATTTTAGGTTGGCAAAAGGATGGACAAAAACATTCTTTCTTAGAAGAATATGATGGAGAATTTTTAGATTAGAAATCAAGATATTTAATTGAAAAAACCTCTTATTCTAGAATTATAATTCTAGAATAAGAGGTTTAATATTTTAACTTATAATTAGATTTCTATAAAAGTCCACCTATTGAAACAAATAGTGAAGCAAAAACTAAAGAAACAATTGTCATAAGTTTTATTAATATGTTGATTGATGGACCTGATGTATCCTTGAATGGATCTCCAACAGTATCTCCAACAACAGCAGCTTTATGAGCATCGCTGCCTTTACCACCGTGAGTACCTTCTTCAATGTATTTCTTAGCGTTATCCCATGCACCACCAGAGTTAGACATGAAGATAGCAAGCATAACTCCAGAAACAAGAGATCCTACTAAAAGTCCACCTAAAGCTTCAGTACCAAGTAATATACCAATTACTAATGGTGAAGCTACAGCCATAACTCCAGGAAGCATCATTTCTTTTAATGCTGCAGCTGTTGAAATTTCAACGCATCTTTTATAGTCAGGTTTTCCTGTACCTTCTAAAATACCAGGAATAGTTTTAAATTGATTACGAACTTCAACAATCATTTTATTAGCTGTTTTACCAACTGATTCCATTGTAAATGCTGAGAATAAGAATGGAAGCATACCTCCAACTAATAATCCAACAATTACTTTAGGATTTAAACAATCGATAGTAGTTAATCCAACAGCTTGAGAGTAAGAAGCGAATAATGCTAATGCAGTAAGAGCTGCAGAACCAATAGCAAAGCCTTTACCCATAGCAGCTGTAGTGTTACCTACAGAGTCTAATTTATCTGTAATCTTACGAACTGATGAATCAAGTCCTGACATTTCTGCAATACCACCAGCATTGTCAACAATTGGACCATAAGCATCAACTGCTACAGTAATACCAGTAGTTGATAACATTCCAACAGCTGCAAGAGCAATACCGTATAATCCAGAGAATGAATAAGCAACTAGTATAGCAATAGCAATTAATATTATAGGTAGAGCTGTAGATTCCATTCCAACAGCAAGTCCAGATATTATTGTTGTTGCAGAACCAGTTTCAGATTGTTCAGCAATTTTCTTAACTGATCTATAATCACTTGAAGTGTATACTTCTGTTAACTTACCAATTAATAAACCAACTATAATTCCAGAAATTATTGCGAAGAATGGTAAGAAATCTCCAAAGAATTTTTTACTAAGTACAGCAGAAGATATAACAACTAATATGCTAGCTAAGTAAGTTCCACTATTTAAAGCTTTATGTGGATTTTGGCTTTTGCTATTATTTACAAGCACAATACCTATTATAGAACAGAAAATTCCTGCTGCAGATATTATAAGTGGGAAAATAGCTCCCTTTAATCCAAAAGCAACTACACCTAGTGTAATAGCAGATATGATAGAACCAACGTATGATTCAAATAAGTCTGCACCCATACCAGCAACATCACCAACGTTATCACCAACGTTATCAGCGATTACTGCTGGGTTACGTGGATCATCTTCAGGTATACCAGCTTCAACCTTACCAACAAGGTCAGCTCCAACGTCAGCAGCCTTAGTATATATTCCACCACCAACACGTCCAAAAAGAGCTAGAGTAGAAGCTCCTAAACTAAATCCAGTAAGTACTTCTATATTATTTGTAAAAAAGTAAACTACACTTACTCCTAGTAGTCCAAGACCTACAACACACAGACCCATAACAGCTCCACCAGAGAATGCAATTGAAAGTGCTTTACTCATACCAGATGTTCTAGCACCTTCAGCAGTTCTTACATTGGCTTTAGTAGCTGTATGCATACCAACATAACCTGCTAGAGTTGAGAATAATGCTCCAACTAAGAAGCAAACAGCTGTAACCCAGCTACCTATTCCTACACCAATTAATACAAAAATAATAGCACAGAAAATGATTAATACTTTGTACTCTGCCTTTAAGAAAGCAGTAGCACCTTCACTGATAGCTGAAGCGATTTCTTTCATTCTATCTGTACCTTCACTACTTTTATTAATTTTTGATAGTAGTAAAAAGGCAGAGATTAAAGCAAGCAATCCAGCAACTATACAAACATAGATAAGATTGTTCATAATAAAGTCCCCCTATATATTCTTATTTAATTTTATTTAACAATTGAAGTGAAGGGTTTAACCTATACCTCAATTGGATTTGTCCTATGTATTAACCTTGTATATGATACAAAAAATATTATGATATATCAAGCAGAAAAATTAGCCATTTTAAATTAAAATGGTAATAAATATGTATTTAAATACAGTTTAAATCTTATTAGTACTAATAAATGTTATCATCATAATAATTTTATGTCAAATATAAGTTGAATTTTATTTAAATATCTTTGAATATATTAAAAGAAAATATAGAATTATTTCAATATACTAAATTGTGATACATTTTATATGTAGAAAGAAAGTATTAATGCCACCTTATAAATGTCAATTATGATTAATAATTATGGTTGATTTATATAAAAAGGACACCTTAAATTTTACTTAAGCTATCCTTTAGACTTTGTTAAATATGGTATACTATTTTTGAACTATTTACTTACTTTACCAACGGGAGCTACATAAACTACAAACTCATTTTCGCCATCTAATCCAAGAAATTTATCTATAAGCTTTTGGTCATAGGCTCCTACAGCACAGGTACCACAATCTATGGCTTGGCAAGCAAGATAAAGGTTTTGACATACATGACCTGCATCAAGTAGCATAACTTTATGGGCAGCATCTAGATATCTCCATTCGCCTCTATAGGGAATACAACTCCATATAAAGGTTACGGCACTATCGCCAACAAAGGTTTGTTCACAAGCTATATCAGAAAGTTGAGATGATAAAGTAGAATCTTCTAATATAAGAAGTAATTTATGGTGTAAGGGAAGGTATCTGTATAAGCCCTTCTTAATGCCCTTAATGTGATTTATTACTAAGTATGTCTCAAAGGGATGACGAGCACCACCAGAAGGTACGGTTCTAAGGGTTGCATAGTTATTAGCAGTAACTTTTTTTACACCTTGTGTACACCAAAGAAGAAAGGATAGCTCCTCTAAGCTTAGATTATCATCAGTAAATTTACGATGACTTTCCCTTTGATTTATAATGTCTAGGATATTAGATCTAACTAAAATTTTATCTGTTACCTCAGGCAAGTCTATAGTTTTATCATTTTCATCATATGGTTTTTGTAAAGGTGGTTGAGGTAATTTTTTTTGTTGATCAGATAACTCATATTCCCCTTCATCTTCTTCTGTTGAAAAGCTAGATTTCATAAAGTTTCGAAATTTCTCTAAATTCTCCATTTAATACAACTCCTTAAAAGTAAAATGTTCATAAACGAGCTTAGTTAACATTTATTCTTGATTCTAAGTTATTACTTAGAAAATTATAATATAAGAATAACCTTTATCCTATTATTTCATAATAACCTACAATTTTAAATAGATAATTTGTAAAATATGTGATTTAATAGTTAATAGGATATATGAAAAAATTTTCCTATATAAATATTTATATAGGAAAATAGTTGTTCTGCCCATGCGGGTTTGAGAAGATTAGGGGGAGAAAAGTGGAGTTAATATTAAAGGATATACAAAAAAGTTTTGAAAATAAAGTGGTGTTAAAAGGAGCATCTTTTACCTTTGAAAAAGGAAAGATATATGGCCTATTAGGAAGAAATGGTGCAGGTAAAACTACTTTATTTAATTGTATAAGTGGAGAGCTAAGCAAAGATTCAGGGGAAGTCATCTTAGAGAATGGATTGGGTAATGAAGGAGAGTTAGATTATTCTAATATAGGATTTGTTTTTGCAGATCCAGTATTACCAGAGTTTTTAACAGGTTATGAGTTTGTTAAATTCTATATAGATATAAATAAGGATAAGATTAATGATATTAAGACCGTAGAGGAATATTTAAATATCATAAAAATATCTAGGGTCGATAGTCATAGATTAATTAAAACCTATTCTCACGGAATGAAGAACAAGCTCCAGATGTTATGCTTTTTAATAAGTAGACCGCCGGTAATTTTATTAGATGAACCATTAAGTTCTTTTGATGTAATTGTGGCACTAGAAATTAAAAATTTATTAAAGGAAATAAAGAGTGAGCATATAATTATATTTTCAACCCATATATTACAACTTGCCATGGATTTATGTGATGAAATAGTAGTTCTTAATCATGGAATATTAGAGCAAGTTCCAAGTGAACTTATAAGAAGTGGAAAGTTTGAGGAAAGCATCATGGAAATTTTAAAGGAGGACAATTATGATTAGAACTTTTACTAATACATACAAATTCTCCTTTGTACAAGGTGCAAATACATTCATATATTTCATCAAGAGGATTCCGCTAATAGGTAAAAAAGTTCCAGAGAGTTTTTACAGTAAAACAAAGGCTAAAATTACTCTTGGAATTATATTTGAAATAATGTCTTTTTTATTTGGCTTTATTAAAAAAGCTGTTTATATTGGTGTGATGATAGCACTTCCTGCTCTGTACCTCTCAAAGGAAAGCGGAAATTTACAGGAAGTAGCTCTTCAAATATTTTTTATTTTAAGCTTTATTCTAGGACCCATTATAAATACTACTTTAATACCACGAGATGAAAAACCTTTCAACATGATAAGATTAATGAGGGTGGATGCTAAAAAGTACTTTATAAGTGAAATGGTTTATACCAGAATTTTAGCTTTTATACATTTTACTCCCGTGATGATGGTACTGTTTTCTCCAGTAAAGGGATTAATTTTGACCTTTGAGTTTATACTCATTAGGTTCATATGGGAGTTTATACATTTATTTGTATTTAGTAGGTTTAACAAGATGATATCAAATATGGATATATTTATTGGGACATTGGTGATTATTTGTCCTTTACTAGCCTATGTTCCTTTATTTTTTCATGTTAATATAGGACTTCATAGGTGGATATATGATTACAGGATTATTATCCTATTATTTTTATTGTCAGTTTTATCTCTTAGATATATCTTTAAATACAAAAGGTTTAAGGATATTAGTAAAATTATATGCACTAAGGATAATATTTTAGAGAAACAGAAATTAGTAAAAGATGTTCAGTTTAAAGATGTAGAAATAAACGAGAAGAAGATAAAAGTAGAAGACTTGAATTCCAATATCTATGAAAATAAGCAAGGCTATGAATATCTTAATGCTATATTTTTCAAAAGATACAAAAAACTTTTATCAAAGTCTTCAAAATATATAATTATAGGAAGCCTTATAGTAACAATAGTTGCCATTGGATTTGTATTGTGGAAACCAAGTGATAAAGGGGGTATTATAGATTTTTTCAAGAATAAAACTTCTAGTTGGATATTTGTAATGTACTTTTTATCTACTACAGAAAGAATTTGTAAGGCTATGTTTTTTAATTGTGATATAAGCTTACTTAGATATGGATACTATAGACAAAGAGAAGCTATATTTTCTAATTTTAAATCTAGGTTAAAAAGGGTAGTTGTTTTTAATATTCTTCCTGCTTTAGTAATTTGCTGTTGTATAATTTTCATACTAATAGCATCTGGAGACCCTAAGGCAATATTAGAATTAAGTTATTTATTTTTAAGTATAATAGCCTTGGCTTGCTTTTTTTCTATACATCATTTAGCCATATATTATATAATTCAGCCATATACTGCTAACTTAGAGGTTAAAAGTCCACTATTCAGAGGAATTAATACAGTAATGTATGTAGTTTGTTATATGTGTTCAGGAATTGATAGCTCTTCCTATATGTTTAGTATAGGAGTAATCATATTCACTGTAATATATATGATTATAGCATTAATATTAGTTTATAAATTAGCACCTAAGACATTTAAACTTAAATAGATAACAAATATTTAAAAACTTCTATGAATTTGTAAAAATTTAATGTATAATATATAGGCAACTCATAAACAAAGAAATATTTCATTATGATATGATAAGCTCTTAGAAAATTATACGATTAATGCAAAAAATATTACATTATAAGCAAAGAGGGAGAATCCAAGGGGTTTTTCCTCTATATTTTTTCAAAAATATAAGAAGTGAGAGGTGAAAAACAATGACAATTAATAGAGAAGAGACTTTGAAGGAAGAAATGAAATTCAGTAGTACTAAGGAATGGATAGAAGAACAACTTTTAAACACTGAGAAAAAGTGTGAAGAGTATGAAAAGAAAGTAGCAACTCTTAAAAAATCTTCAAGGGGTACTTTTAGTACAGAGCTAATTTTAGCCCAAAATATTCAAGACTTCGCAAATAAAGATTTGCATAAGTATAATGAAAGTAAAGATAATCCATACTTTGCAAGAATTGATTTCAAGGAAAAGATAAGAGATGTAGAAAGCTTTTATATTGGTAAGTTTGGACTTATAGATGAAGTTAAAAACGAAGAGGTTGTCATTGATTGGAGAGCACCTCTTGCCAATTTATATTATAGTGGAACTTTTGGAGCAGCATCTTATACTGCCCCCATGGGAGAAATTCAAGGAGACCTATTATTAAAAAGGAAATTCCAAGTTAAAGATGGAAAAATAGTAAATATCTTTGATGAGGGAGTAAATGAGTTAATAGTTCCAGTATCAGAAGATGGAGAAGAACTAGTAGATGAGTTTTTAAAGATAAATCTAGAAGAAAATATGAGTAAAAAGCTTAAGGATGTAGTAAATACAATTCAGAGGGAACAAAATGAAATTATTAGAGCCTATAAAAATAAACCAATAATTATTCAAGGTTCCGCAGGGTCAGGAAAGACTACTGTAGCATTACATAGATTAGCCTACCTAGTGTATACCTATGGAGATGAAATGAACAATAGAAACATACTAGTAGTTGCACCAAACCAATTATTTTTAGACTATATATCAGATATATTACCAAACTTAGGAGTTAGTAATGTAAAACAGTCAACCTTTGAGGAACTTTGCAGTGCAATTTTAAACATTAAATATAAAATAATAACTAAGGATAAAAAGCTTGCACATATAATGGAATGTAAGGATGAGGAAGAAATTAAATACATTACTGCATCTAGCAAGATAAAAGGGACAATGACCTATAAAACCATTATGGATAGGTTTATAAAATATTTAGAAAGAAAGAGTTCTGAAGTAGAGGATATATTAGTAGATGAATACATTTTATTTTCAGCAAAGGAAATAAAAAGACTATATATAAAGGATTTAGAAAATTTACCTATTAACAAAAGAAAAGATGAAATAAATAAATACTTTAAAGGTAAGTTGAAAAACCGAATAGAAGAAATTAAAGAAAAGATAGAAAATATATACTTTTTTAAGATAAAAGATATAAAGGATAGAAAAGACATATCAGAGGAAGATAAGAGAAAAGAGATAATTAAAACCTATGATGAACGAGATGAGCTTATAGCAGGACTAAAAACTAAAGGGAGTAAGGCATTAAAGGAGTTCTTTGGTAGTTGGAAGAAGATAAGTGTAGTAGATAGTTATATAAATCTATATAATGATGAAGAAGCATTTTCATCTGTAACAGATAATTGCTTACCTAAAAAGTTAGCTGACTATATGAGAGATGAAATAAATAATAATATTGCCACTAAAAATATAGACTGCGATGATTTAACGGCATTAACATACTTACAATTGAAGTTAGAAGGAGTAGTAGGAGAGAATTATATTCATACTGTCATTGATGAAGCACAAGATTATAGTCTTATGCAATTTAATGTATTAAAAGAAATATCGAAGAATAACTCCATGACTATAGTTGGGGATTTAGGGCAAGGAATCTATAATTATAAAGGAATTAACTCATGGGAAAGCTTAGTAGAAAAGGTATTTAGCGAAGATGCCACTTATATAACTTTATCCCAAAGCTATAGGTCTACAGTAGAAATAATAGAGTTTGCAAACAGGGTATTAGAAAAGCAAAAGTTAAATATAAAACCAGCTCTTCCTATATTAAGACATGGAGATGAACCTAGGGTTATTAATGCTAAAGAAGATGAAGAAATAAGAGTTATTGATTCTTTATTAGAAGAAATATATAGTAAGAATAAAAAAACTGTAGCTATAATTTGCAAAACCTATACTGAATGCAAGGAATTACATAAAAGGCTTAAGAAGGAGTCCAAATATAAATGGGAACTGATAGAAGAGAGTCAAAGTAAATTAGATATAGATAATTTACTTATACCTAGCTATATGACCAAGGGGTTAGAGTTTGACGCAACCATTGTTTATAATTGTGATGAAGATATGTATAGGAATGAAGTCTTAGATAAAAAGTTGCTATATGTAGCTTTAACTAGAGCATTACATCTTCAATATGTAATGTATAAGGAATCACTTTCTTCTTTACTTGTATAGGTATAAGCCTAGTTCCAATAAGGAATAATAGGTTATAGTTTAAAATAGAAGTTATTGTACTATAACTTTAAAGATAATAGAAAAAAAGTGCAAATTATGATATATTTAAGGTTGTGTAAGTCAAAATAATTAGATAATTTATTGATAATATGAATTATGTTTCGATAATGAAGGTATATGAATGCCATTATATTAAATTATTTGATAATAACCTAAATAAAATATAATAAGAGGAAGTGATTATTATGGGAGAAAATATAGGAAATACATCTTCAAATTTTATTAAAAGAATAGTGGTGGATGACTTACAGAGCAAGAAGCATGACAATATAATTACTCGTTTTCCACCAGAACCAAATGGATATTTACATATAGGACATGCAAAATCTATAGTTTTAAACTTTGAGTTAGCAGATGAGTTTAATGGAAAGACAAACTTAAGATTTGACGATACAAATCCTACTAAAGAGGATACTGAATATGTTGAATCTATAAAAGAAGATATAAAATGGCTTGGATTTGACTGGGATGATTTATACTTTGCATCAGATTATTTTGAGGAAATGTATAATAGGGCAGTACTCTTAATTAAAAAAGGATTAGCCTTTGTATGTGATTTAACTCCTGATGAAATAAGAGAATATAGAGGTAGTTTAAAAGAACCAGGAAAAGAAAGTCCTTACAGAAATAGAACCGTTGAAGAAAACTTAGACTTATTTGATCGTATGAGAAAAGGTGAGTTTAAGGATGGTGAGAAGGTTTTAAGAGCTAAAATTGATATGAGCTCTCCAAATATAAATATGAGGGATCCTATAATATATCGTATATCTCATACAGCACATCATAATACAGGAGATAAATGGTGTGTATATCCAATGTATGATTTTGCACATCCCCTAGAAGATGCTATTGAAGGCATAACTCACTCAATCTGTACTTTAGAATTTGAGGATCATAGACCACTTTATGATTGGGTAGTAGAAGCGTGTGAAATGGAAAGTACTCCGAGACAAATAGAATTTGCAAGATTAAATATTACTAATACAGTAATGAGTAAAAGAAAACTTAAAGCTTTAGTAGATGAAGGTATTGCTGATGGATGGGATGATCCAAGAATGCCAACTATAGCTGGATTAAGAAGACGTGGTTATACTCCTGAGGCTATAAGAAACTTCTGTAGAGAAATTGGGGTAGCAAAAAATGATAGTACTGTAGATGAACAATTATTAGAACATTTTATTAGAGAAGATTTAAGTACTAAAGCACCAAGAACCATGGGAGTTATCAGGCCTTTAAAGGTGGTTATAACTAACTACCCTGAGGGTGAAGTTGAAATGTTAGAGATTGAAAATAATCAAGATGACCCATCCATGGGAAAAAGAATGGTACAATTCTCTAGAGAAATATATATTGAAGAAGAAGATTTTATGGAAGAGCCACCTAAAAAATACTTCAGACTATTTCCGGGAAATGAAGTTAGACTTAAGGGAGCATACTTTATAAAGTGTAATGATTTTATAAAAGATGAATCTGGAAAGGTTGTTGAGATTCATTGTACTTATGACAAGGAAACTAAGAGTGGAACAGGATTTACAGGTAGAAAAGTTAAGGGTACAATACATTGGGTAGATGCTAGCTCTGCTATACTAGCAGAATTTAGACTATATGAGCCTTTAATAAAAGATGAAGAAATTGATGAAAACAAAACTTTCCTAGAATGTGTTAATCCAAACTCTTTAGAAGTATTACAAGGTTATGTTGAAGATAATATGAAGGGTGTAAAACCAGGTGAAAGCTTCCAATTCTTTAGACATGGATATTTTAATGTGGATTCTAAATATTCTACAGATGATAAACCTGTATTTAACAGAATAGTATCTCTAAAAAGTTCTTTTAAAATAAAATAAAAATACTACCTCTTAATTTTAAAATTAAGAGGTAGTATTTTTTATAAAGTCCAATGTTATACTCATAAGCTGTTTATATATGAATTATCTGTTACCTTTTAGGATTTAATATAAACTTTAAGAGTATAAGGGCGTTAATAATAATACATGGACAAGTATAAAAACTATTTATAAGAATAAAGGAGGAAGTATGAAAAAGATATTAACTGGTTTACTAGGCATGTTTTTAGTATTTGCTGTTATGAACACAACTGCTTTTGCAGATGCTAAAGAAATGAGAGGCGCATGGATTAGCACTGTTTGGAACCTTGATTGGCCAACTGTTGGTGCTAGAAATAATCAGGCTCAACAAAAGCAAGAGTTTATAACACTATTGGACAAGCTACAAGCAACAGGATTAAATAGTGTTATAGTACAAGTAAGACCTAAGGGAGATGCTTTATATAATTCTAGTCTTAATCCTTGGTCTGACATACTTACTGGAACTCAAGGCAAGAATCCAGGATATGACCCATTAGCATTTATGATTGAAGAAACTCATAAAAGAGGAATGGAGTTTCATGCTTGGTTTAATCCCTATAGAATAACGACTTCTGGTACAGACGTAAATGCATTAGCATCAAATAATATGGCTAGGAAGAACCCTAGCTGGGCTATAGCTTATAACAATGCATTATATTATGATCCAGGCAATCCACAGGTGGTAAATTATTTAGTAGAAACTGTAGCTGAAGTAGTGAAAAATTACAAGGTAGATGGAATCCATTTTGATGATTACTTCTATCCAAGTAAATCTTTTAATGATGATACTAGCTACAGTAAGTATGGTAATGGAAGTAATAAAGATGACTGGAGACGTGCTAATGTCAATACATTAATTCAGAAGGTATATACTAAAATTAATAGTATAAACTCATCAGTATCCTTTGGAGTAAGTCCAAGAGGAATATGGAAAAATGCATCTAGTGATCCGGCTGGTTCAGCTACAAATGGTGGACAAAGCTACTATGATATATATTGTGATTCTGTAGCATGGATAAAGAATGGATGGGTTGACTATATAAATCCTCAGATATATTGGACTTTTGAAAATAGTGCAGCTCCCTATGGAACCCTTGTAGATTGGTGGGCAAAGCAAGTTAAGGGAACTAATGTTAAACTTTATATTGGACATGATGTTTCTAAAACTGAGGTAGCTAATCAAATAGAAAAACAAGTAAATTATAGTAGAGGTAATTCAGAAGTAGATGGAAATATATATTTTAGAGCAAAATTTATATCTGAAAATAGTACACTTCAATCAAAATTAAAACAGTTAAATAAAGTTACACATAAACAACTTAAGGGTTTAAATAGATATGAAACATCAGTAAAGGTAAGTAAAGAAGGTTGGAGTAGCGCAAATACTGTGCTATTAGTAAATGGTTATGCAAATGCTGATGGTCTTGTAGCAACTCCATTAGCATCGGCTTATGGAGCTCCAATACTTTTATCAAGTGCGGACACTTTACCTGAAAGTACAAAAACTGAATTAAAGAGATTAAATCCATCCAAAGTAATTCTAATTGGTGGAAAAGGAGTACTTTATGATAAGCTAATTAATGAAATCAAAAGTATAAAATCTAGCATAACAGTTGAAAGATTAGGTGGTTCAACTAGATATGACACATCTCTTTTAGTAGCAAAAAGATTAGATACTATAATTGATACAAATAAAGCTTATATATGTTATGGATATGGAGAAGCAGATGCCCTATCTATATCAGCAAAGGCTGGAGAAGAGAGACAACCAATAATTTTATCAGAAACCAATTCTTTAAAAGATTCTTCTTTTGAATGGTTAAAAGGAGAGAAACTTCAAAATGCATATTTTATAGGTGGTACAGGGATTATAGGTGATTCTGTAATATCTAAGGTGAATTCCATAACATCTTCAAATGTAAGTGGAAATAGAGTTGCAGGTATTAATAGATATGATACAAATGCAGCTGTGATTAAAAAGTTTTATACTAACTCAGTTCAATCTGGGATTAGTGTTACTAAGGGAGACGTATTAGCAGATGCATTAACATCAGGTCCATTAGCGGCAAAATTAAAGACACCCATAGTGCTTGTAGACACTGAACTAAGTAACAATCAAAAACAGGTTTTAAGTACAAAACAAGCATCCTTAGTATACGAGATAGGAGGAGGCATAAATCCTTCTGCAGTGCAAGATGTTATAAATAGAGTAAGGTAATTTGAAATATTATTGAAATTAAATAAACTCAGTTAATGTAATGATAATTACGTTAACTGAGTTTTTTAATCTATGATATTATTATATGTTTATGTTAGAGTCTATGTCAGAAAATTCTACCATGAGTTTCTCGCTATTATTAGTAATATTTTGTGATATATGATTTTCCACATCTAAAGCGGCCCTATCAACTTCCTTTATAGGAAGAGTAAATATAAATTCACAACCTTTGTTTGGTTCACTTTTAAGGATAATGGAACCATCTAAAAGTTCTACTAGAGATTTTACCAAAGAGAGACCTATACCACTACCCTCTTCACTTTTAGATTTTTCATTTTTAACTTGAGTAAATCTTTCAAAGATGCTTCTTTGCTTATCTTTAGGAATTCCAATTCCAGTATCCTTTACTGAAACAGATATGGAGTGTTTTAAACATTTTAAAGTTACGTATATACATCCTCCTTTAGGGGTAAATTTAATAGCATTTGAAAGAAGATTTAATATAATTCTATCTAGTTTTTCAGAATCTAGTGGCATATAAACCTCTTCTTCGTTAGTATCAAATACTATGGAAATTCCTCTAGCAGATGCATATTCAAGTACAGACATAGTGATATCTTCTACTACTTCTACTATATTCTTAACTTCAAATTCTACATGATAAAACCCAGAATCAATTTTTGTCATATCAATTAGATTATTTATAAGCTTAAGTAGTCGAAATCCATTTTGACGTATATATATTAGTTTAACTTCATCATCTTTATTAGCAAAAGTAAGTTTGCCGTTATCTTTATATATATCTAAAAGTTGTAACCCAGATAGTATAACATTAAGCAAAGTACGTATTTCATGAGAAAAGTTAGCTAAAAATTCAGTTTTAATTTTATCACTTATCAGAAGTTCATCATATCTTTTTTTTGCAGCAATCATATTTTTTGCATTATTTGTTTTTTGGATTGTTTGAATAGCTAACATTATCATGCATACTAGCAAAATTAGAAGTAAAAGAAATACTATACCTAGAGATACGCCTTTATTTATCCAACTATCATTTATAAATACAACATTCTCGGGAAGAGAAGAACGAGATATATTATTTGTTGTTACTTCTGATGCATCAAATAACAAGGTACTACCAGGATCGTATATACTTGGGATATCATTTGGTTTTGTACCATTTAGTACACGAATAGCAGTTTCATAAATGATTTTGCTGTGATTTTTTGCATATAATATATGTCCACCGATAGCTCCATTTCCAACATAAGTTTCCTTAAAAGTATATAATTGACCATTAGAATAGTTTTTTATAATATGTGTTGTGTTCTTAGGTGAAATTATAATGTTGGAAGTATCTTTGAAATTACCAACAATTATTGAAGGTGTATTGCTAGGGTATTGAGATAATTTATAGCATAAATCATCAATATAATCGCTTTTTATAAAATTAAATCTTAACACATTAGTATAATAGGGAATAGTATCTCTTACTTGGTTTTCTATATACTTAGATTCTATAGTATTATCCAATAAAATATTTATTTCAGAAGTATTTGGATTTGTATGTAAAATCAAATCAACTAGGGTACGGACATTAACTGGTTCCATTACTCCAGTAAAATTATTAAATGGATAGGAAGACAGCTTGCTAACATCATTAATACCGCCATATACCACAGGTACATTTTTAAACATGGGAGTATTGTAATAATTTCCTACAAAATTTAAAGATTCATCATCAAGAGTAACAATTAAATCAAATTTAGTATTTTCATATTTTAATGACCAAAGGTCAGCTTGCTTATCTAAATAGGATTTGTCATCATTTGTTATAGATAGGAATTCTGTTCGTGTATGAATATTTAAGTCGCTTGAAGTTAGTGAAGTTTTGAGATTATCGAGGAGATAAGATTCCCAGAGTTCATTTTCACTTTGAGAAGATAAAATTAATACCTCTTTATACTTTAAAAGGGATTGATCAGTATCACTTGATGGCGTAGCAAAAACTGTGATAGAGTTAAAGGACATAACTATGCCTAAAGCTAAATTCACTAACACATATATAAATTTATTTCTTTGGCAGGAGAGTACATATTTATCATTCATACAAATCACCTAACATATCTATACTTGATTTTAAAATATATTTAATTGACTTGGAATAAAGTATTTGAGCAAGTATCCCAAGAAAGTATATATATCGACAGAATAATTATATCATGAAAATTAGATAGATAATAGAATATTTTTAACATTGTATTAATTATTAATACATTTATTATTATCTTAGAGAATATAATAAATACATTTCCATAAAATAATACTATTAAAATTGTGGTGGGAGTATATATGAGTAGTTATTATACTGTGAAATGTAGTAAATACGTTGATTACGATAAAATCTTAAAATTTAATTATGAAAATTTAAAACTTAATGGGAATACGAAATTAGATTATATTAATATTAAGTTAGAGGATGTAAGTTATAGTAATTGTGAATTTAAAAATATGAATTTTGAAAATAATTTCTTTTCAAATGTTATATTTATTAATTGTAAGTTCATAAATTGTAGATTTATTAGAGGAAAGATAAATTTAAGAAATTTTTTGGAGTTTAATAATTGTATTTTAGACAAAATATATATTAATAATTGTAATTTTTCATCTTTATATATAAAGGAATGTTCATTATATAAGGTTGATTTTAAAAATAGCTTTATGAAAGGTTGTAATTTTGTAAGAAATAGTTATGATGAGGTTAGATTTATAGATAATTGTAATTTAATGGACTGCATAATAAAAGATATGGAAGGAACCATGGATATAAAGTTTATTAATGAGAAATCTTATACTAAGCTTAATTATGGTTCTTATATAGGAAAATTCAACTATAATGATATGAAAAAAAATAATACCTGTAGAAATAATAAAGAATCAAGTAATTGCATATGTAATTGTAATTATCTAAACATTAGTTTTAGTTACATGGATTTTGGTGAACAATATTTAAGAAATCATGTAGGCGGAAGATATGGTAGGTGTTTTTATCAAAGTAAGTTAGCTTTTCATAGGACGCTTAAAGGTAGAAAGAAATTTTATTCTTCTGTAGCCAATATAGTATGTGGTTATGGCGAAAAGCCTTATAGAAGCTTTATGTTATCTTTAATTATAATTTTGATATTTGCTTTATTATACATGATTACTGGTATAAACTGCTCCAGCGGAGTAATTGGAATTAGTGGATTAGCAGGTGATTTTTCTGTTAAAATGCTATTTAAAAATATAATTTATTGTATTCACTTTAGTTTAGTTACATTTTCTACAGTAGGATATGGTGATTTATTGCCATATAATATAATGGGGGTTATACTAAGCAGCGTAGAAATACTTATAGGAATTATAATGATAGGAATTTTGACATCTACTTTAGTTAGAAAGATGACAAGATAAGCAGATTTACAATTATTAAATAAGCATATACATAAAATGTAAAGTAAGGTAAATTTTATGGGAGGTCACTTTTTAGCGTCCTCCCATGTTTTATTGTTATATAAAACCTTCTATATGTTTTGCTCTTTCAAAGGAATTTTCTATAATTTCATCTGGATATCCAATATATTTTAAAAGTTTTATTGCATTTTTTGTTTGAGATACTCCTTGTTTCAGTTTGTAGTCAAAGGAAAGTCCTTCGCTATTATTTACATCTTCACTGAAATAAAAGAAATCATAGTAATCTTTAAGAATATCAGCTAGTTCCCTATCATGGGTAGCAACTATAGAAATTGCTTTTTTAGAGTTAATATATTTTAGAATTTCAGCGGAAGAAGCAATTCTTTCTACAGGGTTTGTACCTCTAAAAATTTCATCTATGGCACAGAAAATAGGAAGAGGCTTTTCAGTAGCTTTTATAATTCTAAGGATGGATTCAGCCTCTGCCATGTAATAACTTTTTCCTGCATTTACATCATCGCTTGGACTAATTGAAGATACAACATTGAAAAAGCTAGCTTCGTAATTTTCAGCTAGTACAAAATTGAAACTTTGTGCAAATACTATGTTAATTCCTAGCATCCTTAAGAAAGTTGATTTTCCAGACATATTTGTACCAGTAAGAATGATACCATGTTTATTAATATTAATGGAATTTGCAACAGGATTCTTAACAAGGGGATGAATTCCTTCAGAAATATTTAACTTTAGTTCCTGATAAAATTTTGGTTTAGTATATGGTGTATCAAGTCCACTTTGGTAGCTTGCTACAGATGCTAAAGCTTCAATTTCTCCAATTATGTAATACAAGTCTAAGAGGTAATTCTTTTTCTCCTTAAGTTCACTACTAAGTTTATAGTAAGCGGCTTCTTCTAATAAAAGTGGTACAGAGATGAACTCAAAGAAACCTTCAAACATGGTGGTAAATCCAACAAGTCTAGTTCCCCTATCTATAGATTTTATATTGTTTAGGATATTGGTTATTTGCAATTTATAGTCCTTAAGTTCGGAAATATTAAGATTTTTCAACTTTTTTGCAGCAACAATTATTTTTCGTAGGTATAATAATCCTTTATCTTTAATATTTTTAGCTTCAGCCATATTTATAAATGCATTAACCCATAAAATTATAGCAAAACCAAACATATACTTAGGATTTTTGGTCATTATAGATATAAGTATTATTAATATAGGAAGAAATTTACCTAAGAAAGTATATAGGTAATATTTACTCTTATTAACTTTAAGATATGTTTCTAGCATTTCTATAAAACAGTCTTTATTATCGAATCCCATATTAAAAAAATGCATTTGAACCTGGCATTTTTTATCTTCATTATCCTTAAAGAAGCTAATTATATTATTTCTTCTGTTAAGTTCTTTTTCATCTATAATAATATTCCTTATCATAGAATATAAAGCAGATTCTCCTGCACTACTATAGGTTCTATCGAAATTTTCA
This sequence comes from Clostridium sp. UBA5712, assembly GCF_002419845.1. Classification (NCBI taxonomy): domain Bacteria; kingdom Bacillati; phylum Bacillota; class Clostridia; order Eubacteriales; family Clostridiaceae; genus Clostridium; species Clostridium sp. UBA5712. The sequence continues at coordinate 161,854 of NZ_DIGW01000003.1, forward strand.
TAAACTCTATTCATATCTAAATCATTGAAACTTTGTTCATCTAGAAAATATTCAGTTTTAGGTTTGATATCAAATAACCGTCTAATAGACTTGAAGTTACGTACCCTTTCATTATCTCGTTTAGAGTCTTCTTTAATATAGTTAAGTTTGATTTTAGACAATATATCACTTCCAATACATGTTATTATTTAACATTATAACTCATTATTACATTTTAGTCTAACAAGTAGGGATGACCTACTATTTTTTTAGGAAGAATATGAGAGTTTATGATATAATATGAGGTATATTATAAATGTAGTAAAAGAAGATATATTAATTATATATTTTAGTGGAATAGACAGTGAATGGAGGTGACTTTATGGATATTAAACAGGCTTTAAGTAAATTCAAAGAGGATAAGAAGAATAGATTTTTTATAATCAATGGCAAAGAAGGTATAGGGAAAACTAGAGCAGCTTTATCAAGAGCTATATTTTTACAAGATAATTATTGCATTAGAGAAAATGAAAATATATTGTTTATATCTAATGAGGTTTTAGGGGATACTTTAGAAGAGGCAAAACTAGATGTAAATAGAAATAATACGTTCTTTACATATTTAAATAATAATGTTGAGATCTGCAGTAAAAAACAATTAATAAATAGATGTTTCCAGTATATAACATCAAGCAACCCGTTGAAAGGTAAAAGGTTTTGCAATAAGGATGTGACAAAGGCTTTCATTTTAGAAGGAATTGGAGAATTGCGACAGAAGGAAAGAAGAATAAATAAAGTTATATTAACAAAAAATATAGATTTTTTATTCGATGAAATTTTCTATATAAAACATTTGAATATAAGCTCCGTTGAAGAATATCAAAATTTAAATAGGAAAAAAAGAGGGTTTTCATTACGGAAGAATTCTAATAGTAGAGAAGCTATTTATAAATTATATTTATGGTATTGTAACTACATGGATGAAAATGGACTAATTGATTATATAGATGAGTTTAAAATTGTTTATGATAATATAGATAAGCTTAAAGATTTAAAGTATGCACATATAATAATAGATAATGTAGAACAGTTAACCATTGAAGAAGTAAAATTTATTCGTGGACTTTTAAAAGATTTTACTTATAGTAACTTTATTTTGGTGAAAAATATTAATCCTATTGACACACCAAAACCTTGGCTCCAATACTTTAAACGAAATAAGGATGTTACTATTTTTGATAGTAATAAATATAAGATTATTAATTGCAGTAAAGTATCAAAGAAAAAAGTGACTAAAAAAGTTATAGAACAAACTATCGAAGAACAAATTAATAAAGAGTTGAAGGAAGATAAAATGGTTAAAAACAATGAATATATTGAAACCTATAAATATGTAGATTTAAAACATAATATATCTCATGATTTTGCCATAGATACTAGTAGTTATAATGAAGTTATTTTAAACCATAACACTACTAGTGAGATAATCGGAGATAAGGAAATAAATAAAGTTCCAGTGTACAATGAGATTGCTGCGGGGCAACCTATTTCTATTAATGATGAAATAGAAGGTCAATTTAATGTTCCTATATATTGGCTTAAAGGTGTACAACAACCTTTTATATTAAAGGTTAAAGGGGATAGTATGATTAATGCTAATATTGAAGATGGAGATTATATAGTTATAAATAAGCAAACTATGGCAAATCATAATGAGATAGTTGCTGTAAGTATAGATGGAGAAGCTACCCTTAAGAGGCTATGGTTAAAAGGAAATAAGGCAGTATTAATGCCAGAAAATGATAAATACTATCCTATAGAGATTAAAGAGGATAATGCTTATATTATTGGGAAGGCTGTAGGGTTAATTAAGTCTACTAGCTAACACCTATGTAAGTCTTAAAATAGTAACAAATTTTTTATAAATACAGGTAGAGTAAATAATTTATTTAAGTTTACTCTACCTTTTTATTTTATAGTCTCAATAATACTTATAAAATAAAGATTAACAGAATGTTTATAAAGCCACCTATAGCTATAGAAATCCAATTTAAGAAAAGATGGAAATTTATATTATTAAGGGTATTAAAAATGTTATCTTTTGTAAAAGCTTTATTGTCCATATATTTAGAATATATTTCATTTAAAATATAATAGGACATACCTAAAGATTTACTGTTTATAGCTGATGTAATAGACATTAATAACATGATTAAGCCTTCTACAAATATAATATCTTTAAAAAAAAAGTTAGTTAGTGGTGTAAATATCCCTGATATAGCTAAAGTTAGAATACTCCACAACACACCACAGATAAATAGCTTTAAAGTGATTTTTACTGATGCATTTTTCATGAAATTCACCTCGCTTGAAAATGAATTCTTATTGAATTATAAGAGTTTAATATAATATATGATTAAAAAGCCATTTAGGTAATGCAAATAAGAAAAATGTAAACCGTAGAAACTTACTAAGCCATGGTGTATAATTATCTGTGAAGTTTGGTTTAATCTGATTATGAGAGGGAGAGATTTTATGTTAAGTAGAGTGAGATTAAATTTAGAAGCAGTAGAAGCAATGCTTTATTATTGGCAAGCAGCATCTGAAAAGGATAACATTGCAGAATCATTTTTCTATGATGTAGCAAAAATGCTAGGATTAACTGTTGCTTATGATGATGAATTTAATGGAGAATCTGTAAGACGTGCTTTAAGCGCTATAAAAAATAGAGAGCCTTTTGATGGGACTAAAAAAGAAAAGAAGTTCTGGAATAACAATATGTGGATGATGGAAGACTTAGAATTTACACATGCAATGGCAGCACCACTAAAAGTATTAAATTTAGATTCATTAGCAAGTGAATTTCAGAAGGTAGAAAATAAACATAATTATGATGAAGTAGAAGTTATTTTCTCACCATTACATTCTGATGAATATATAATCTCAGGAAATAAGTTAGTTATAAATTTCTTTAGAATAAAGATTGATTTAATGGATGGTAAAGCAACTATTGGAGATATAGAAATAATAGAGTATATTAAAGAAAAGATTAAGGAAGTAATACAATAGTGAGAATACTGTAAAATTAATTAAAGAAAGGGTATTGTAAGATGACCTAAATTAGTCATAAACAATGCTCTTTTTTAACTATATTTTTACATAATGCATGTCTCATACTTTTAATAATCTTTTAGCTGTAGTATTATAGTTATAGGATATATGAAGAAATATCTAAAAACTAAGTAGTGTGGTGTAATGAAGTATGGACAAAACTAATTTTAGTATAGGATTTTTTGATTCAGGGGTTGGAGGTATTAGTGTCCTAAAGGAAGCAGTGAAGCTACTACCTAAAGAAAACTACATATATATAGGAGATTCTTTAAATGCACCCTATGGAGTGAAAACTCCAGAGGAAGTTAGAAAGTTAACCTTTAATATGGTAGATAAGCTTATTTCTATGAATGTGAAAGCTATAGTAGTGGCATGTAATACTGCTACTAGTATTGCAATTGATGAATTAAGAAGGATTTATAAAGAAATCCCCATAATTGGAATAGAGCCAGCTTTAAAGCCGGCAGTAGAGAATTATGGTAACGGAATAATAGTAATAATGGCTACACCAATGACTTTATCTGAGAATAAATTTAGTAAACTAAGAGAAAGATATAATAAGGCTTCTGACATTATTTCAATGCCATGTGATGGTCTGGTGGAAATTATTGAAGGTGGAAATATTAAGGGTGAAGTTGTAGAGGGGTATTTAAGAAATAGGTTTAAAGATGTACCTAAAGAGAGAGTGTCCTCTGTGGTTCTTGGATGTACTCATTATCCATTTATTAAAGAAGCATTAGTGAATGTTATAAATGATGATGTTGCTATTATAGATGGTAGTTTAGGAACAGTAAAACAATTGAAGCGTAAGTTAGATCAAAAAGGTTTATTAAATACTAATAATGAACAAGGTACTGTTAAAATATATAATTCTAAAGATGATAAAAATTTAATAGAATTGTCATATAAGTTGCTTGATGCAGATAAAAACAGCAAATAACTCTGTTTATCATCAGTATAATAAATTACATAAAAATAATTAAAGAATAAATAATATAAAGAAAGAAAAGAGGAAGATGTATGAATCCAATAGTAACTTTTGAAATGGAAAACGGAAAAATAATGAAGGCGGAATTATATCCTGAAATAGCTCCCAATACAGTAAAAAACTTCATAGACTTAGCTTATAAGGGATTTTATGATGAATTAATTTTCCATAGAGTAATACCAGGTTTTATGATTCAGGGCGGTTGTCCAGAAAAATCAGGAATGGGCGGACCAGGATATTCAATTAAAGGAGAATTTAGTGGAAATGGATTTAAAAATGATTTAAAACATACTAAGGGTGTTTTATCAATGGCTAGAGCTCAACATCCAGATTCAGCGGGTTCTCAATTTTTTATAATGGTTGCAGATGCACCACACCTAGATGGAAGCTATGCTGCCTTTGGTAAATTAATAGACGGTCAAGATGTAGCAGATGAAATAGTAAGCTCTCAAACAGATAGAAGAGATAGACCATATGAAGATCAAGTTATAAAATCTGTAACTGTAGAAACTTTTGATGTAAACTACGGAGAACCAGAAAAATTATAATGGAAGGTATTTAATATGAATATACTTAAAGATAGATTAATCATAGCTTATGGGCTTAATGATGAAGAGATAGATAAACTAAATATAAAATTCAAAGATATATGTATAAAACCATGTGTATCAATAAATGAAAATATGGGAGAATATACTTTAGAGCATATATTAAAAGAAGAGAGCTTATCAGATAGTGATACTAAACTACCTGAAGAAAAAGTTATTATATTTAATGGATTTTTAGGTGTTTATCTTCAACAAGCTGTTAAAAAGGTTAGAGAAGTTTTAGGTGCAAAACCAATATTAGCGTCTACTACACCCAATTCTGTTAAAATGACTCTTCATGAATTGATAGATCATTTAGTAAAAGAGAGACAATATTATCAAAAATAATTTTTAAGTCTAATAATTTAGAAATCCTCTAGGACTAGAGGATTTCTATTTAGATTAAGGAGATACAGGGAGGATAATTAAGAATGAGTACTGTTGGAGAAAGAATTAAACAAGGAAGAAATGCTAAGGGAATGACTCAAAAGCAACTTGCTAAGAAGCTTGGAGTATCAGAAAACTATATAAATGATGTTGAGAATGGAAGAAAAGTTGTAGAAGAAAAGTTTATAGAAAGAGTAGGTAAGGTTTTAGGTGGAGATCTTGCAGAAATGACTACGCTGTTTGATAATATAGCTTATGAAGAAAGAAAATCTTCAGAAAGTAATTTAAAGACACATAATGTAGCGAAGGGTAATAAAGTAAAAGAAACTATAAATGAAGTATGGAATGATGCATTTAGTTCTGTTCTTAAGTCTGTAGGAATTTATAGCTATGATTTAAACAAGCCTATAGGAAAAAAAGAGTTACCTGTTATATCAAATAAAATAGAAGGATATGCTCAGGATAAGGTGCTATATATTAAAATTGAAAACGATGATTTATTAGGATTTAGAATTTGTCAAGGAGATTTAGCATTTGCTAACCTAACTTCTGAAATAGAAAATAATAAGATATATCTCATGGATGTAAATGGAGAAAGAGTGATAAGACAGTTAAAGAAGCTAGATAGTAATAAAGTTTTAATAATAAGTAATAAAAATATGGTTCGTACAGAAACAGCTCATCCTAAAGAGGTAAAGGTTATTGCAAAGTTAAATAGATTAGAAGTTCAACTATAATCTATTTAATAACATTTTTAATATACATTCATACTATAACTATATAAGAATTTGGAGGTATGGGTGTGCAAAAGGCTGATGGATTATTAAATTTACTTATAAATGTACCAGAGAGTATAAGAAATGAGATTATATATGGATATGGAATTGGAGATGTTGAAGAAACTAACATTGAATTAATTATACTTTATAGTGGGACTCCAGAGGTAATGGAAGAGAAAATAAATGCTATTGGAGGTACCTTTGAAGATTTAGATTTCGGTTATGGAATTATAACTATACCAAGAGGCGATGTTGAAAAGCTAGTAGGAATAAGAGAAATCAACTATATAGAGTTACCTAAAAATTTATATTTATCCTTTGAACCTAGTAATAGAGCTTCATGTATAACAGAAGTAAATACTAACTATGGATTAGAGGGAGAAGGGGTACTTATAGGATTCATAGATTCTGGAATAGATTATGTAAATCAATCATTTAGACTTGACAATGGAGATACAAGGATTGATTTTATTTATGATTTATATGAAAATAGAAGGATTTATACAAGAGAAGAGATAAATGCAGCTTTAAGAAGTCCAGACCCATACTCATTAGTACCTCACGTTGATAGAGCAGGTCATGGTACTCATGTGGCTGGTATAGCATGTGCTGGAGGGAATATACCAAGGAGATTTTATGGGGTAGCTCCTAGAAGTTCTATAGCCATGGTTAAAATGACAAGAGAGATAGGAGGACAGGGAGCAAAAAGTACCCAGTTAATGAGAGGGATTAAATTCTTAATTGATAAAGCTTATGAATTAAATAAGCCCCTGGTTATAAACATAAGTTTTAGCACGAATGATGGAGCACATACTGGAAATAGTTTGTTAGAGCAATATATAGGTATAGTTTCTACAGTGCAAAGAGTTAACATAGTTGTAGCAGCAGGAAATGAAGGGGATAGAGCACACCATGTTGGTGGTGAACTGGGTAGAGCACAAGAAATACGATTTAATGTTGGAATAGATGAGAGAATATTAATAATACAATTATTTAAATCATTTTTAAAGGATATTAACTTAAATCTTATATCACCAAGTGGAACTAGTAGTGGTGAATTAAGATTAACTAATGCATTAAATCAAGGAAGAATAGGTAATACTGAGTATTTTGTATTCAATACAGGGCCAACACCTTTTAGTATAGATGGCGAAATAATAATTGTACTTTCAGGGGTAGGAGAAGAAACCATAGCTAGTGGAATATGGACTATGAACATGACTACTAATGAAAATGTTCTAGGAAGCTATGATATGTGGTTACCTATTGCAGAAGGATTAAATATTGCTACAAGGTTCTTAGGACCTAGTACTGCTAATACATTAGGTATACCGGGAACTGTACCAGATGTAATAACCGTTGGTAGTTATAATTTTATAAACTCTACTATATCACCATTCTCTGGAAGAGGAAATGCTGAATTAAACCCTGTAAAACCTGATTTAGTGGCACCTGGAGAAAATATAGAATCATCTACTCCGGGAGGTGGATTTGAGCCACGGTCAGGAACATCAATGGCTACACCTCAGGTGGCAGGGGCATGTGGACTTTTAATGGAATTTGGAATTATAGAAGGAAATGATCCTTATTTGTATGGAGAAAGAGTAAAATACTTTTTATTAAAAGGAGCCAATAGAAGTAGAGTAGATGTACAGTATCCTAATAATAGTTGGGGATATGGTACTTTATGTCTTGCAGGAGCTCTTAGGGTATGGAATAATGAAGTAGCTTCAAGGTGGGAATAAATTACAATTTTACTATAAAGAATATGTAACTTTTCTATGATAGTCATCATAATATATATATTGAAGTATTATTTTAAGGAGAAATTTATGGCAGACATAGGTAGGTTGCAGGTTCAAGTGTATAGAGTAAATACAGCTATACCAATAAGTAATGCCAATATTACGGTATCAAGAACAGATGGAGAAACTAGAGAGCAAGTTACTACCCTAACTACTAATCCAGAGGGACAAACGGAGACTATAGAATTAGAAACTCCAGAAATAGAAAGGTCATTAAATCCAGATAATACCCTTATACCTTATGCCCTTTATGATATAGATGTAACGGCAGAAGGCTTTGATGAAATAAATATAAGAGGATGCCAAGTGTTGCCGCGACAAACAGCGTTACAGATATGTAATCTGATTCCAACAAGTCTTAATAGAGAGATCACAGAGGATGAAGATGTACAGGTAGTCAGGGTTATAGAGATTCCACCTAATGTTCAATTTGGTGATTTTCCACCTAAGATACCTGAGGACCCTAATAAAGCTTTGCCACCTCCACCAAGTGGTTTTGTAGTTTTGCCAGAGCCAGTTGTACCAGAGTTTATAATCGTACATGCAGGGGCACCAACTAATACAGCAGCACCAAATTATACTGTTCCATATACAGACTATATAAAAAATGTAGCAAGCTGTGAAATTTATGCAACTTGGCCAGAGGCAACTATAAGAGCTAATGTATACTGTATCATTTCATTTACTTTAAATAGAATATACACAGAATGGTATAGAAGTAAGGGGTTTAATTTTGACGTAACAAATTCTACAGCCTATGATCAAGCTTTTGTTTACGGAAGAAACATATTTGATAACATAAGTAGGATAGTAGATGATTTATTTGCTACCTATGTAAAGAGGTCTGGAGCTAAACAACCTTTACTTACACAATACTGTGATGGTAGAAATGTTCAGTGCCCAGGATGGCTTACTCAATGGGGCAGTAAGGATTTAGGGGCTCAAGGATGGATTCCATATGATATATTAAGAAATTTCTATGGAAGTGATATAGTTCTTGAAAGAGCTGAAAAGGTTTCTGGAAGTCCAAGGTCATATCCAGGTTTTACTTTACGACAGGGAGCCAGTGGAGAGCCAGTTAGAACCACTCAAACCTTTTTAAATAGAATAGCACAAAATTATCCTCTAATACCTAAAGTGGCTATTGATGGAAAGTATGGTTCTACAACTGCCAATCAAGTAAAAGTATTTCAACAGGTATTTGGTCTTCCGCAGACAGGTGAAGTAGATTATGCTACATGGTATAAGATTTCGGCTATATATACAGGAGTAACTAAAATCGCAGAATTAAGAAGTGTTCATGAGGAAGAAATTGAATATTCATACTTTGTTCCACATTGGCCATATAAAGATGCACCGGATTTACCTAGAATTAAATATCCTAAAAATTGAGTATATAATCTATTAATGAACTTCGAAGTTATCTCGGAGTTCATTTTTGCGTATAAAAACAACATGCAGAAAATATTTTAATAAAATATTCAAGTAAATAATTATAGAGTATAAAATGAGGTATAATTATTGATAAGAAGAAAAATACAAGGAGTTACGGATATGGATAATATAAAGGTATTATTAGTTGATGATGAAGAAAATATTAGAAACCTTTTGGAAGCTTACTTAAAAAAGGAAGGATTTAAAACATTACATAGCTCTAATGGTAAAGAAGCTATTGAGATTATAGAGAATGAATCAGTAAATTTAGTGGTACTAGATATAATGATGCCTGTTTTGGATGGATTTGAGACATTAAAGGTTATAAGAAATAGATGGAATATACCAGTAATAATGCTTAGTGCAAAGGAAGAGGAAGAAGATAAGCTTTTAGCATTGGGATTTGGTGCAGATAATTATGAAACAAAGCCCTTTAGTCCAAGGGTTTTAGTAGCTAAAATTAAAGCATTAATAAAGAGGAGCTATGGAAGTAGTATAGATAAAAGTACGGGAATTGTGATAGGGAATCTTTATATAGATGAAGAAGGTCATAGAGTTATGGTAAGTGATGAAGAAATTAATCTTTCACCAACAGAATTTTCTTTGCTTATATATTTCCTGAAAAACAAAAATATAGTTCTTACTAGAGAGCAAATTCTTACAAAAATATGGGGTTATGATTTTGAAGGAGATATACGTGTGGTTGATACTACGATTAAGAGACTTAGAGAGAAGCTAAAGCACATGAATAAAGTGATAGTAACAGTAAGAGGCTTTGGCTATAAGATAGAGGTTTAGTATGAATAAAATAATTAACTATTATAAAAAGATAAAGGGAAATATAGAAAGAAGCATTACATTGAAAATGTTTGTTGTAACTACTGTGGTGTTTATAGCATTTTTGACTATTACTCTTTTAAGTCAGAGAATATTGTTTGAAAAGATATATAATGATAAAAAGGAAAATGATATTAAAAGCAATGTGATAAAGTTTAGGGATACTCTAAGTAATCCAAAGGATGAAAGGGAAATAATAGAGAGTATTAAGAAGTTTGAGAATAATTATAACACATCTATAGGAGTGGTAAACACAGAAAATAATATTATAGTGACCTTTAAAACTGACTCAGAAACTATAGATAGTAAAAATACAGAAATTTTTAATTATGTTATTAAAACTATAAAGACAGATCCGGAACTATTAAACGAGATGATTAATAAAAAACAGGTAACTATTTCATTTAAGAACAGCGAGAACACTAAATATTTAGCTTCTGCACTTCTACATGAGAATAATATAATAGTAGGATTTACATCTTTACAATATGTAAAAGAAGCCATGGGGGTTATAGGGATATTTTATAAGTATTTTTACTTAGGGGCTATAGTAGTAATAGTTATATTAGCATTAATTTATTCGAAGTTTATTACAAAGCCATTAAGAGAAATAAATAAAGTGGCTGTAAGAATGAGTAATTTAGATTTTAGTCAGAGATGCACTATGGTATATGAAGATGAAATTGGAAACCTTGGGGAAACATTAAATTTTTTAGGACAAAATTTGGATAATTCTTTAAATTCATTAAAAGAAGTTAATAGAAAACTACAAAATGATATCCACAGAGAAAGAGAAATTGAGATTATGAGAAAAGAATTTATAGCAGATGTATCTCATGAATTAAAAACCCCTATTACTTTAATAAAAGGATATGCAGAAGGTATTAAGGATGGCGTATTTTTAGAAGACAATATGAATTCATCATTAAATGTAATTATAGAAGAATCTGATAAGATGAGTAATTTAGTTAGAGATATGCTTCAAATATCATCTTTGGAAAGTGGAAAGGTAATCCTTAATAAAGAATTATTTTTTATTGATAATTTAGTGAAAAATGTTGTAAAGAAATTACATCATAGTATCGATAATAAGAATGTAAAAATAGATTTGAATCTATATGAGAAACAAATTTATGGGGATGCATTTAAGATAGAACAAGTAATAACCAATTTTCTTACGAATGCAATAAGGCATACTCCCTGTGAGGGAAGTATATTTGTTAAAATGTACCCACGGGGGAATATGACTAAGTTATCTTTTGAAAATACAGGTGAGCTTATTAATAAGGAAGAAATTGATAAGATATGGGATAAATTTTATAAGATAGATAAGTCAAGAAATAGGAAAGATAGTGGTACAGGACTTGGACTATCAATTGTTAAAAATATAGTAGATTTGCACCAAGGTAAATGTGGAGTTGAAAATACCAAAAGAGGTGTAAGATTCTATTTTGAATTGCCAAATCAGTGCTAATATACTATAGCCATAGAAAAGAGGGGTATTAATTATGAAGGGCACAGTTGTATCAATATGGCTAAATACTTGTAGAAAACTTTATAATGATTCACAAGTAAATGAAGCTATGAACCATGCTGGATGGGAGACAAATAAGATATTTTCTCCACTAGAAGAAGTAGACGACAAAGTAATAGCTAAGTTTATTTCAAAGCTATCAGAAGCTAGAGGTTTAACTAAAGAGAAATTATGGAATGATATAGGAAAAGACAATATACAATCCTTTGTTAATGTATATCCAGTATACTTTAAAAAGAGAAGTGCATATGAATTTTTAAAATCACTAAATGATATACATATAGCAATAACTAAGAAAATTTCAGGCGCTAAGCCTCCAGCAGTAGATATTGTTCAGACATCTAAAAGAAAAGCGGTGATGACTTATTCATCTAAAAGAAAGATGTTTGATTATTTCTTAGGTATGCTTGAAGGAACTTTTGAATATTTTAATGAACAATTAGAGTATGAAATTTTAGAAAAGTCTGGAGATGTGATGAAAGTGGAAGTGACTTTTGAAAAAGAAATAAATAGCAAAAAAAGTTATGGATTTAATAAAATCTTATCACTTGGATTTGTAAAATCATTATCAGTTAAGGCATCCATATTTACTTTTATATTAACTCTTATTGGATCAACATTAATACTTGGAATTAAAAGTATAGTTCCAGCTTTAGAAATTACAGCTGTAGCTACAGTAGTAACCTTTATAGGTACATATTTATTATTAAGACCTGTTAAAGCTATCGCTGGATTAAAAGAAGATAAGGAAAGGTCATATGATGTTATTAGCACCAAGGATGAGCTTGAAGGATTATATGAAGTTATAAAATCAGGAACTAATATATCTTCAATGGATATGACAGAGTTTGATGCTAATGTTAGTGAGATGGTAGAATATCTTAATAAGGTTAAAGCTATTTCAAATGTAATGGAAGGCTCATCTAAAGAAATATCTACAGTAGTAGAACAAATGTCAGAAACTAGTGTGGACCAAGCCAACAATACAGAAAGAGTAGCATCAGGATTGAATGATAATATTAGAGCTTTAAATAACTTAGTAAACAGTGAAAATGAAAATAAATTAGCTATGGAAGATACTATAACGAAAATTACTGCTGGGTTTGATGAGATAAAGACTGTAAGTAATAATATTCAAAAAACATTAGACAAGTTCCAAGAAGTAAAAGAAACTGGAATAAAGTTAAACAATAAAGCTAGTGATATTACTAATATAGTATCAATAGTAGCTCAAATTTCCGACATGACAAATCTTTTAGCATTAAATGCTTCTATAGAAGCAGCTAGAGCTGGAGAACATGGTAGAGGTTTTGCTGTTGTTGCAGAAGAGGTAAGAAAGCTTGCAGAACAAACTAAAGATGCTGTTGAAGAAATTAATTTAAATCTTAAAGAATTCGCAGAGGATATTAAATATACTGTAGATAGCATAGATGAACAGTATGTAGCCCTTGAAAAACAAACTGATGGATTAGAAAGAATTAGAGATATAAGTGCGGGTACGACTACTGCTGTTGATAAAGTATCAGAATCAATGATTACTACAATCAATGATTTAGGTAGAGAAGTTAAAGCTATAGAAGGAATGTATGACAATGTGGAATCATTAGCAGCTATTGCAGAAGAAAATTCTGCATCATCTCAAGAAGTTAGTGCCAGTGTAAATACCTATACTGATGAAATGATTAAACTTACAGAAGCTATAGGTGAGGTTCAAAGAATTACAGAATATTTTAGAAGTACACTAGATGTATAATTAATGTTAAAAGCATTCTTAAGGTAAAGTTCATGAGATTTTACCTAAGAATGCTTTTTATTTGTTTAGTTTTATTACGGTTAAAGAGCTTTATAATATTAGAGTTTTAAATCCCTTGCAGATTGAAATCTGGGACATAAACTGTTGAGTTAGATCCACATTCTTGGATAAAGGCATTTTTAAAGCCTAAATCTATACAGTAATCTATTAAAGAGTCATAATGACTAGGGTTAAGAGGTTTATTAATTTCATCATATTCTGCTGCTTTAAACATAGGTGTATACTGATTCATTAGGCTTAAGTATACTGAATCTCCAAAGGTTTTATATATGTAATCTACTATTTTTTTTGAATCGAATAAAAGTCCAGGGAGCATTAGATGTCTTATAATAACACCTCTAATTAAAATTTCTTCATCATTAAATATTGGAATACCTACTTGATCCGCCATTTCCTCAATAACCTTTGACGCTATGGTGAAATAGTTAGGAGCAGAAGAATACTTTATTGCATATTTATCATTAAAATACTTTAAATCAGGAATATATACGTCTATGTATCCTTTAAGAGCTTTAATGCTCTCTACGTTTTCATAGCCATTGGAATTATAAACTACAGGGATATTAAGTCCATTTTCTTTAGCTTTATCCAAAGCAATTATTATTTGAGGTATATAGTGAGTAGGGTTAACTAAGTTTATATTATGGTATCCTTTAGCTTGTTGCTCTAAAAATATTTCACTTAATCTTTCTATAGAAACTTCCTTACCTATGTCAGACTGACTAATATCATGATTTTGGCAAAATACACATCTAAGGTTACAATTTGAAAAGAAAACTGTACCAGAACCATTAGTGCCAGACACACAGGGCTCTTCCCACATATGACCATAGGCCTTAGCAACTTTTACTTTAGCTCCACTTTTACAAAAGCCTACCTTTGCAGAGTTTCGATTTATACCGCAATTACGAGGGCATATATTACAATTATTGAGAGCAGTCAAATCTTTCATAATTAATTATCTCCTTACATAGTAAACATAGCAAATACTATATTTATATTTGAAAGTAAATAAACACTACTAACATAGTAGTGTTAATCTTATATAACATCAGTATAATTAAAGAGGAGCAAAAAGTGAAGTAGCCTATATAAGTTTTAATTATTTTTTTACCTTATTCATTTTAAAGTAGAACCCAATGCATTGAGCTATAAATACTAAGCTAACTATTCCGAAACCGGGATATAAGAAAGTTATAAGCTGTTTAAAGCCTATTTGAGATATAGGAAGGGCTATTAAAAGAATGAGTATAACACCTCTCTTATAAGGGATGTTGTATTTATTTTCAAGGGTCTTACCAACACTATATATATCTGAAACTTCTGTAGAAAACATCTCACACCAAATAATACATAAAAGAAGAATTTGCATTAAAGAGATAAACTTACTAGCTACAAAGAGTAGTGGAATTTCATATTTAAAGATTTCAGGTATATTTGCCATTAACATTGAATTAATTAAGAAAGCAAGTAGAGTAAGGACAAGAGCCCCAATGGTTAATCCAGAAATAATAAGGCGTTTATTTTTGATTTCTTTACTAATGGGAACAAGAACTCCACTACAGGATAACATGTTAAATCCTGCATAGAGAAGTGATGATATAATCCACTGTTTATCTATAATAAGGTTTTTGTATACTGGTACTTGTTTCATATAGTCCATAGATATAGTATCCTTTGAAAAGAGAAGATAAAGGACAAATATAGTAATAATTATAGTAGTAAGGCTAGGTACTATTATGGAATTAATAGCTATTAGGCCCTTAGTGTCATTTAATAAGGTAATAAGTGCAATTCCAGCCATTACAAACACTCCAACAAGTCTTGGAATTCCAAAGTGTTGATAAAGTAAAGCACCACTACCTGCAAGAATTATAGCAGCTCCTGAGATTAAAAAGAAGCTAGTAAGATAATCTGTTATTTTTCCAAAGAAACCAGGGCTTACAAGGGTTATAAAATCAGTATAAGAATTTAAGTCATATTTTAAACTTATAGACACTATAATGGAACTTATTATTATGTAAAATACTGCACAGAGTAGAAGTCCATAAAAACTTGAAAACCCATAGGTAGAAAAAAATTGAGTTATTTCTTGACCAGAAGCAAGGCCTGCTCCTACAATGGTGCCAATAAAAACAGTGGCAGCTTGAAAAATTAATTTAAGATTCTTCAAAGTTATCCCCCCAAATTATGATAGCTTGTATATTTATATTGAAGTCCACATAAGAATATGTGGAAAACTATTAATATGTGGAAAACTTTTTAAAGTATTGTTAGTAAATTTTCATTTAGGTATCTGAAAATAAATAATAAGTTAAAGATGAGAAGTATAACACAAAATAGACAAGCATTCTGAGTTGTTTATTTTTTGAAGATGTCTTAGTGGATTTTGAAAGATAAAAGAGTTAAACTATAATTGAATATAGAAGATTACTATATGGATATATTTAAAATAGATAACAGAAGAATAGGATAGGAAGATTAGAAATGAGAAAAGATTTTAATGGAAAGAGATATCATAATTTAAATTATTTTTTAAGAAAAAAGTTTAATGGACAAAAAACTTTTAAAATATCATTAGATGGTGGATTTACATGTCCTAATAGAGATGGAAAATTATCAAAAGGTGGGTGTATATTCTGCTCTGAGAGTGGCTCAGGAGATTTTGCTGGAGATAGGTTATCATCTATAACTGAGCAGTTTGTTGATATAAAGGAAATGATGAATAAAAAGTGGAAAGATGGTAAGTATATAGCTTATTTTCAGGCTTATACAAATACCTATGCGCCTGTAGAAGTATTAAAGAAAAAATATGATGAAGCATTAACACAAGAGGATGTGGTTGGACTTGCCATTGCTACAAGACCAGATTGTTTAGAAGAAGATGTGTTAGAATTATTAGAAGACTATTCAAAAAGGGTATATACTTGGGTAGAACTTGGACTTCAAACTAGCAATGATACTACAGCTACCCTTATAAATAGAGGCTATAAGTTAGAAATATTTAAAAAAGCAGTGGAGGAACTACATAAAAGGAAAATAGATGTGGTGGCACATATAATCTTTGGACTTCCAGGAGAAAGTAAAGAGGATATGTTAAAAACCGTTAAGTATATTTCTAAGCTTCCCATAAAAGGAGTTAAGATTCACCTTCTTCATGTAATGAAAAATACAAGGCTAGAAAAGCTGTTAGATGAAGGCAAGATTACATTACTAGAAATGGATGAATATATTGAACTTGTAACTAAGGCTATAACAATGTTACCACAGGATATAGTAATTCATAGACTTACAGGAGATGCTCCAAGAAATTTATTAGTAGGTCCTATGTGGAGTTTGAAAAAGTGGGAAGTCTTAAACGCCATAGATAATAAGTTAGTCACTGAAGACCTATATCAAGGAAAATATTATAAAGAAGATTGATTTAATTAAATGTATAATCAGGGGGGAATAGTACATGAATATTGATGTAGTTATATCTGCACAACATATTAAGCCAGAAAAATTTAAAGATAGGATAGTGGTTGTTATTGATGTCTTAAGAGCAACTTCAGTAATGGTTACAGCATTAAATAATGGTTGTGATAAAATAATTCCTGTAAAAGAGATAGAAGAAGCTATAGATATTGCAAGTAAAGATAAAAATAAATATCTTTTAGGAGGAGAAAGAGGGGGAATAAAAATAGATAAATTTGATTTCTCCAATTCACCTTTAGACTACATTGAGGATATAGTAAAAGGTAAGAGTCTTATAATGACTACCACAAATGGGACTAGAGCTATTAAAAATAGTGAGGAAGCAGAGAAGATATTTATAGGTGCTTTAATAAATGGAAGAGTAGTAGCAGAAAAATTAGCTAAGTTAAATAAGGATGTAACCTTTGTAAATGCAGGAACCGATGGAGAGTTCTCTATGGATGACTTTATAGCAAGTGGGTATATAATCAACTGTTTAAGAGATATAATGAAAAACCATTGCACCTTAACAGATATAGCAAAAACTTCAGAATATGTATATATAAATAATCCTAGTATAATAAGTTTTGTAAAAGATGCACTTCATTATAAAAGGATGAAGGATCTCAGGTATAATGAAGATTTAAGATATTGCCTTTCAAAGGATTTAATAAATATAGTTCCAGAATACAAGGATGGAGAAATAAAGATATATTAATGAACAGATTTCTAAGCTTCAGAGGGAGTTTTACTCCTACTGAGGCTTAGAAATCTATTTTAAGAACTGCTGCTTTTAGTAGTTCTTTTTCTTTTAGCTAAAGTTAAAAATATAACTTCATATACTACAGTATATAAGGTAAAGAGAGCTATGAAAATAATTTGCTCAATACCATTCATTTTAGAGGTAGCAAACAATATTATTATAGGGAAACAAAAAACAATCTGAACAAATCTTAGAATGGATAAGCCTTTCATAACATCACCTTTTACCAAATATTACTATATTATTATTGTTACACTTTTAGAACTAACATTCAATAAAAACTGTACAACAAATTTATATCTCATTATCCTTATAATTTAAGAAAATCAAAGAATAAAATTACAATATGTAAAAATAAGTGAAATCATAAGTGATATGCATAAGTATACCTAGTAGTAAATAACTAAAATTTTATTGAATTTATATAAAATAATGTACTCATGTAAGGATAAAATGAATAAAATATATAAAGGGGGAATATTTATGGAATTCTTTAGTTATATTACAGAGAATGCATTGATACTAATACCAGTGCTATATATAATTGGTATGATTTTAAAAGGAATAGAGAAGATAAATGATAAATATATACCAGTAATTTTGCTTCCTGTAGGCATACTGTTATCTATGGGAGTTATGCACAGTTTTAGTGCTGATGCAATAATTCAGGGTGTTTTAGTTACTGGGGCTAGTGTATATGCTAACCAACTAGTAAAACAAAGTCAAAAGAAAGAGTAAAGAAGATTTAAATATAAGAGCTATATAATTTATAAATCAAATAAGATTATAAATTATATAGCTCTTTATAAATAATTAAACCACTTGGAAGATATAAAATTTTAAGTAGTATGATTCATCACTATTCCAAAGAATTGGATGATCAGGAGCTTGAGTTCTAAATTCTACTTGTCTTAGGGTAACCCTTGCATCTTTAGCTGCACTGGCAATGGTATCTCTAAACAGTTCAGGATTCATAAAGTGAGAACATGAACATGTTATAAAATAACCACCTTTATTAACTAATTTCATTCCTCGAAGGTTTATTTCTTTATATCCTCTTGTAGCACTTTTTATAGTAGAACGAGATTTGGTAAAGGCTGGTGGGTCAAGGATAACCACATCATATTTTCTGCCTTCATCAGACCACTCACGAAGTACATCAAAGGCGTTGTGACATTCAAATTTAACTACATCTTGTAGATTATTAAGCTCTGCATTACGTCTACAGAATTCTACTGCATGCTCTGATATATCTACTCCTAATACTGATTTAGCACCAGCAACACCAGCATTTAATGCGAAGGAACCAGTGTGAGTAAAGCAGTCTAGCACAGTGGCATCTTTGCAAAGCTTATGTATAGCAGCTCTATTTTCCTTTTGATCTAAGAAAAATCCTGTCTTTTGCCCATTTTCAACATCAACATAGTACTTAACGCCATTTTCAACTATCTGAATCATAGTATCAAAGGGTTCGGTTAAAAAGCCTTTAATCTGTTCCATGCCTTCAAGGATTCTAACCTTAGCGTCACTTCTCTCATAAATACCTTTAGCACCATATTCTTCTACTAGAATTTTTACAATGATATCTTTATATTTATCAATGCCTAGAGCTAGAGATTGAATAACGTAGTAATCTTCTAATTTATCAATTATAAGTCCAGGTACAAAATCAGCTTCTCCAAACAAAAACCTACAGCTAGAAGTATCTATTATCTTTTTTCTGTATTCCCATGCAGCTCTAAGTCTTTTTCTAAAAAATTCTTCATCAATTTCTTCATTGATATCTCTAGTCATAATTCTTATAGTAATTTTAGAAACATCATTAATATAACCTTTTCCGATGAATTCCTCTCTGCAATTATATACTTCTACAATGTCTCCATTTTCATATTCACCATCATATTCTTCTATATCAGTAGAGTAAACCCAAAGGTGACCATTCTCCACACTTTTTCCTTTTCCCTTTAGTAGATAGAATTTACAAGCCATTTACATCCTCCTATTATCAAAACAATAAATTATTAATAATAATTTATATTGTCAAATTTAAAATTGTTCTATATAAAAATTAAATTTCCTAAACTTTATTTAGACCTCTTATAGTATAAATTTATAGAGAGGATTTTGCAAATAAATTATTTAATTTTTACCATAGAAAAATCTTTGGCAGTAAAGTATAATATTCTTGGTTTGAATTTTTTTAACGCATACCATTTAATGGTGATAGTCAGAAGGATATAGGAGGAAAATGTATGAGTATACTTACAGTTAAAAATATAAGTCATGGTTTTGGGGATAGAGCAATATTTGAAGATGTATCCTTTAGATTATTAAAAGGGGAACATGTAGGTTTAATTGGAGCTAATGGTGAGGGTAAATCTACTTTTATGAATATAATAACTAGTAAACTTATGCCTGATGAAGGCCAAGTAATTTGGTCTAATAATGTGAGGGTAGGATATATGGATCAACATGCAGCTTTAGAACAAGGATTAACTATAAGAGATGTACTAAGAGATGCATTTAAATACCTATTTGATTTAGAGACTGAAATGAATGAACTTTATGGGAAAATGGGTGAAATGGACGAAGAACAAATGAATAAGGCATTAGAAAGAACTGCTATTATTCAAGATATGCTAGATAATAACGGGTTTTATGTTATAGATGCAAAGGTTGAAGAAGTTGCTAAGGGATTAGGACTTTTAGATGTAGGGCTAGATAAAGATGTAACGGCTTTAAGTGGAGGCCAAAGAACTAAGGTTTTACTTGCAAAGCTTCTACTTGAAACTCCAGACATATTACTTCTAGACGAGCCTACAAACTATTTAGATGAAGCACATATAGAGTGGCTGAAGAGATATCTACAAAGCTATGAAAATGCATTTATTCTAATATCTCATGATATTCCTTTCTTAAATTCTGTAATTAATCTTATATACCATGTGGAAGATAGAAAGTTAAGTAGATATGTAGGAGACTATGAAGAGTTTAAGAGAATATATGAAGCAAAAAAAGAACAGCTTGAAAGAGCATATGAAAGGCAACAAGCTGAAATTGCAAAACTTGAAGATTTTGTTGCAAGAAATAAAGCCAATGTTGCTACATCTAACATGGCTAAATCAAGGCAGAAGAAGTTGGATAAAATAGATAGAATAGAGCTTTCTAAGGAAAAGCCAAAGCCAACATTTAACTTCAAAACAGGAAGAGCATCAGGTAAGGTTATTTTTGAAACTAAGGACTTGGTTATAGGATATGATAGTCCATTAACAAAGCCTCTTAATATTTCTATGGAAAGAGGACAAAAGATTGCCCTTGTAGGAGCCAATGGACTTGGAAAAACAACTCTACTTAAGAGCCTTATGGGAGACATAAAACCTATAAGTGGAGAAGTTACCCTAGGTGATTATCAACAAATAGGATACTTTGAGCAAGAAGGTGCATCAGGAAATAAAAATACTTGTATAGAAGAATACTGGAAGGAGTTCCCTAGCTGCACTCAATACGAAGTCCGTGCAGCCTTAGCTAAGTGTGGTTTAACTACTAAGCATATAGAAAGCATGGTTATGGTACTATCAGGAGGAGAAGCTGCCAAGGTAAGACTTGCAAAGCTTATAAATAGGGAAACCAATATACTAATCCTTGACGAGCCTACCAATCACTTAGATGTAGAAGCAAAGGATGAATTAAAGAGAGCATTACAAGAATATAAAGGAACTATATTACTAGTTTGCCATGAACCAGAGTTTTATAAAGATGTAGTAACAGATATATGGAACTGTGAGGATTGGACGACGAAGATTGTATAATGCATATTTAAAGTTATGTTGTTAGGTGAGGTGTTATTTTACACCTCATTTTTTAAATTTTAAAATATTGAATAAGTAAAATTGGTGGACCCAAAAAGGAAAAATGTAGAATATAATATAAGTACATCAAAAGTAATAATGCTATTATAAGTGCATCAAAGGTGATGATGCTATTATGAGTGCATCAAAAGGGATGATGCTATTGTAAATGCATCATCATTGAAAAAGTATCTAATAAATGTTAAAATTAAAGAAATATTTAAGAAATTATGAGGTAATAAGCATGTACTTTGCAATTATAGGTGATATAGTTGAGTCAAAAAAGATATTAAATAGAAATGAAGCTCAGGAAAAATTAAATCATATATTAAAAGATATAAATATTGAATATGAAAGAAACATTGCTGCAAAATTTATTATTACATTAGGAGATGAATTTCAAGGTTTATTAAGTAATCCTATTCATTTATTTGATATTATTGATAAAATTAAGTTTAAAATGTATCCTATAAAAATTAGATTTGGAGTTGGGATTGGTAATATTGATACTAATATAAATAAAGAGATGGCATTAGGGGCTGACGGTCCAGCATATCATTATGCTAGAAAAATGATAGAGGAGATTAAAATATTAAATAAAACAAACAGTAAATCACAATATAATACAGATATAGGGGTTAGTTCGATTTATAAAACTGATATAGTTAGTTTAATTAATAATAATTTATGCTTATGTTACTTTATAGAAGAGAAGTGGACAGATAAGCAAAGAGAGCTTATTGAAAAAATAATGTTTTCAAATAAAACTCAAAGGGAAATTGCTAATGAATTAAATTTAGTTCAATCAAGCGTACAAAGGAGATTAAAGAGCTCAGGATATTATAATTATATTTATGTAAAACATAGTTTGAATAGAGTTTTGATGGAAGTGTGGGGAGAATATAAATATGCAGATTAAATTTATTGTACTGTGCTTGATAGCACATGTGGTTGGGGATTATTATTTGCAAGATGATGAAATGTCAGAGCTAAAGAAGGAAAAAATAGGTGGCGTATTTAAACATTCAGTATTCTATAGCATTCCATTTATTTTAATTTTACTTTTGTTTAAGAAAAGTTATAAGATAACAGGATTAATACTATTATTATGCTTAGCTCATTTATTGATCGATGTAGTAAAATATTATTTATATAAGGGATATTTAAAAATATTTCATACTGCATGTAAAAAGAATAAAGTAAAGAAGTATATTAAATCATGGATGGTATATATATTTGATCAAGTTGTACATATAATTTTACTTATAGCCGTAATAGTTTGTTTTAGGGAGAATTTATATCATCCAATAGATACATTGTATATTGGATATAATATATTGGGTATCGATGGATTAACGGTTTTAAAATGGGCATTGATGGTGTTATGTATGCATAAGCCGGCAAATATAACTTTTAAAATAATATTTTCAGAATGTAAGCCTAAGGGAAACTTAGTTACTAGTAATAATTCGGTAGTTAACAATAGTATCAATAGCAGCGTTGCTAACAATGGTAATAATAATGGCGCAGTTATAGGTTTTTTAGAACGTATAATAATTGCTATGTTTTTATATAGTAATCAATACTCGGCTATAGGATTCATTTTAACAGCAAAGTCAATTGCTAGATATAATAAGATTTCTGAGGATGCAGAATTTGGTGAGTATTATTTAATTGGAACATTATTTAGTACTTTATTTGTTATAGTTATTTATAACTTTATTTTTTAATCGGTTAATAAGATATTTTAATATATTAACTTGAGTTATTCACTAAAATTATTTATATAAGGACAACTACTGCATAGTTTAAATGGTATATATCTACAGCCAGTAACAATCTTAGCCGCTATAGATTATTAAATTTAATTTTCTTGTTTAATTCACATATTTTTCTATTAAACTATTCATATGAGTCTCTCCATTGTTAAGTGTTTTTCTGCAAGTTAACCATAACAAAGGAGGGACTCCTTTTCTATATTTTCATCATTTTTTAGGTGAAAAGCAAAATGTTAATAAATATAGGTATCAAGCTATGCATGGTTTTTATTTTTCTATGAATAATTCAGGTTAAAGCATATAGTTTTTGATAAAAGTATATTTTTTAAAAAAATAAGAGTGTGAGAAGAAAAGAATGATGTTAGAATAAGTAAAAGCATATTTACAATATAAAATTATGAGAATATGATAAAATAGAATTTAACATAAGGCATCTTCGAAAAATAAATAAGTCAGAATGTTCGTCTATTTTGTGTTATACTGCGTCAACAGAACCCTTAGATAGTGCTACTATCTGCGGAACCTGTTTCCTTGTCTAACTCAAAATATACTTCCCATCTTTGACTTATTATTTATTTTCAGATACCTTAAATATATAATAAAAACTTTGAGGTGAAAAATGAAAATAAGAGTACCAAAATATCTTAATAAATTCAAATGTATAGCAGACAAGTGTGAGGATACATGTTGTGCTGGTTGGGAAATTGTTATTGATAAAGAAACTTATGATTACTATGAAAATCTTAGTGGTAGCTTTGGAGAAAGACTAAGAAGTGAGATAGTCAATGATGGAGAAGACAATATATTTGTATTGAAAAAAGGAAATTGTGCCTTTCTAAATGAAAACAAATTATGTGATATATATAATGAACTTGGAGAAGATGGTCTTTGCTATACTTGCAAGAAGTATCCTAGGTATATGGAGGAGTTCGGGAACTTACGAGAAATAGGTATATCACTTTCCTGTCCAGAGGCAGCAAGGATAATACTAGGTGATTCTAATAAGGTTGAATTTGAGTTAAGTGAAAATGATGAGTTTATAACTTCCTATAACGATATTGATGCCATGCTATTTATCGACCTTATGCAGTGCAGAAGTATAATTTTTAATATACTTCAGAATCGTAGTATTGATTTAAATATAAGAGCTGCTATAATTCTTGACTTTGCAAAGGAAGTTCAGGATAAGATAGATGAGGACGATCTAACTAGTTTAAAGACCATTAAAGAAAGATATATGGATAAAAACTTTATAAACAAGACTAGTGATGATCTTAATAAAACTATTAGAGATAAAGAACAATGGTATACTGATATAGAAGAGTATTTTTATGTATTTAAAGGCTTAAAGCATATAAATAACAATGATCCCTTAGGCTTAGATAAGGTGTTATCTTATATTAAGAGTAGTGCTGAGAATAAAGATATTTATCTAGATAAATATAAGGAATTTAACAATTTTTATAAAGATAATATGTATAAGTTTGAAAATATATTAGTTTATTTTGTGTTTAGATACTTTATGAAGGCTGTCTTTGATTATGATGTGGCTGCTAAAGTGAAGACTGCCGTGGTGAGTTATTTAATGATTAAACAGTTATGTGTAGTAAGGTGGATAGAAAGTGGAGAGCTTAGTGATGAGGATATGGTAGATATAAGTCATACATATTCTAAAGACATTGAACATTTAGAGGAGAATATAGACACCTTGGCAGAGATTTTTAAAAGAAATCCTGTATTTAAAGAAGATAGAATTATAAATATACTAATAAACTAAAAATAAGGTATTAGATAATTAAGTAATATTTAGACTACTTCGATTTTGAAATATTAGATTACAAATGAAAAAATTAAACTTATAGTTGGAGAAGGAGAGATATGGAACATTATAAAATTTTAGGTGTTGATAAAAATACATCTATGGAAGAGATAACAAAGGCTTATGAAGATAGGATAAATAAATTTAAAGAAGAGATAGAAGATGAAAAAAGAGCAAAATCCTTTATAAAAGTATTTGATGAAGCTTATGAAAAAATAAAGGAAGAGAGAGAAAAAAATAAAAGTCAGCAAACTGTGATTATAGATAATCAAGTGAAAGATTTAAATAATAATTTTCATAAAAATGATAGTAATAGCTATGAAAGTTTTAATGAATATGAACAAGAATTTACAGTTAGTAAAGAAAAGGAGAGATCATCTTCAAAGAGTACATCAATAAGAAAACAAAAAAAATCTAAAAAGAAGTCTACAGAAGATAGAGACAATATTAAATCTGAAAAACAAAGTAAAAGGGATAGTAGTAGAAAAGCAGGAAGTAATAAAAAGAGTAGTGAATCTTCCCTTACTCAATTGTCACTTAAGATATTGCTCATGCCTGTGGTAGTTATATTATCCATAATAATATTTCTATGTAAAATATTAAATATAATATCTTGGATTGCATCTAAGATTATAATAATAGCAGCTATAGCTATATCTGCTATCCATGGATATCAAATTTATATTGGACATGCTATTAAATATAAGATATTTGTATTATGTGCTGTGGGCTTTGTAGTTTCTTTATTTTTACCAAGTATCCTAAAAATTCTTGTATCTACGTTAAGTAAAGTAAATAACAAATTAAAAAAGTTTGTTTTTTAATGTTAAGTGGTAGAAATATAATTGTTAGTATTTTATATTTTTATAATTAAAAAATATAATTTTTATTATATTTTTAAGAAGTTAACTTGAAAAACTTTACTTTACTGAAACTGGCCGAACCTTCTGTTGCAATAGTATTTTATTATTGATATAATGAATCAAGTAAAGTTTATTATAAACTTTTTTGATTGTTATAATTGTGGGTTAATTTTATTTTAAAGTAAAGAAAACTAATTCATTCATATCTTGAATATTTTTAAAATAGGAGAGATTGTATATGAAAGAATTTAGTATTAACACAAAGGTCTATTTTGGACAAGGCTCTTTAGAAAAACTAAATGAAATCAAGAATAAAAGAGTGCTAATTGTATGTGATAAATTCATGGAAACATCAGGTATGGCTGAGAAAGTAAAGCAAAAGCTTGTTGATTGTCAAGTAGCTGTATTTAGTGATATTGTACCTGATCCATCTGTAGAAGTTATTGCTGAAGGCATTCAGAAATTACAAAATTGTGATGCTCAGGTTATGATAGCTCTTGGTGGAGGTTCATCAATTGATGGAGCTAAAGCTATGAGAGAATATGCAAAAAAAATTACTGGTGGAGCTTCTTCTATAGAAGAATTCTATGCTATACCTACTACAAGTGGTACAGGGTCTGAAGTAACTGAATATGCAGTAATAACTAATAAACAAGAAGGGTTAAAGTATGCTCTTGCAGATAAATCTCTTCTTCCAACAGTTGCAATTCTTGATCCGGAACTAGTAAAATCTGTACCTAAGGCTATAACTGCTGATACAGGAATGGATGTTATTACACATGCTTTAGAGGCTTATGTTTCAAAGAATGCTACTGATTTTTCAGATGCTCTTGCAGAGAAAGCACTTACTTTAGCTTTTAGATTTTTACCACTAGCTTATGCTGATGGAAATGATGTAGTGGCAAGAGAAAAGCTGCACAATGCATCATGTCTTGCTGGAATGGCTTTTAATGCTGCTGGCTTAGGAATTACTCATAGTTTAGCTCATGCTGTAGGTGGGAAATTACATATTTCTCATGGAAGAAGTAATGCAATGATACTTCCTTATGTAATAGAATATAATGCCAATTTAAATAAGGGTGCTTTCAATGTAGAATATGACATAGCATCTAAAAAGTATCAAAGAGTTGCCAAATTATTGAAGTTGCATGCACCAAATGTAAATATTGGTGTTAATAATTTAATTAAAAGTATTGTAGAACTTCAAAAGACTTTGATGATTCCAACAACATTAAAAGAACAAGGTGCTGATATGGAACTAGCTGAAGCATCAAAAGAAGAAATCATTAAAGCAGCTCTTAATGACATATGTACAACAGCAAATCCTAAAGAAGTAACAGGAGAAGATTTATCAAAAATTTTAGAAAAAGTTTTTGGATAAAATTTTGTATTTTATACCACTCATTAATGGGTGGTTTTTTTATTGGTTCTGCTAAACTCCTTAAATTTAGGATGGAATGTTATACATTTAGCTTGATGTAATAAATTTCCTCTTTACAGTTTGACTATAATATGTAATATTGTTTATACGAATAATATATTTTTTCTTTAATTTCACATGGTAAAATATTCATTTTAAGGTTAAATATTATTCTTCAATTATTTTTGAATATTATCAAACTCTGTTTATTCAAAATCACATAATTAAGTATTTATAATTCTCATCATAATCATAATAATATCCATTTATTTATACAAAAAGTTTGATATAACAATTAGCTAAAATTTCATTAGGATTTTTATTATATATAAGTTTATGATAAACATTTTGAAAATTGCAAAGAGTTCGTGGCTCTTAGAATAAATTTAAAATGTTTATAAATATTAAAAAGGTGAAGTTATTTTTTAATGCTTATAAGGACTCCTCCTTATATTCTTTACATTTAGTGGGGGAAATTCTTTTTAATAAAGTTTTAAAATCTTTGGAATAAAATGATTTAGATTTTAAAAACGGCTAAAAATATTATAAAAGAGGTGAACTTAGTATGGGAGAAGAATTATATTCCATAGGAAAAGTGGAAGAGATATGTAAAATAACAAAAAAAGCACTGAGATATTATGATAAAATGGGTATATTATCACCTGATAAAGTAGCTGATGAAAGTGGCTATAGATATTACAGCAAGAAAAACTTACTATCTGTACCAGTAATAAAATATTATAAGCAAAGTGGATTTAAGCTAGAAGAAATGAGAGCTTTTTTACAAGGAACAACTTATGATTTTTTTGATAAAAGTTTTAGAACAAAAATTGATGAATTAAGAGAACTTGAAAAGGAAATAAATTTAAAGATAAGATCTGTAAGAGATTGGCATGCACTTATAGTTGAGGCACAGATGGTAATTGAAAATAATGTTTGTGATGTCTCTATAAAATATATTGATGAGCGCAATTTAATATTCTTAAATCAAAATTTTAATTATGATTATATGGAGTGTATAATTAACATAGAGTTTAACAATTATATTGATAGTATAAATAATGCAATAACAGGTCCTGTAATTATATGTTTTCCATCTTTTGAGGATAAGATTAATGGGAAATGTAGTAAGATGAAAATAATGCAAGAGACTATTTTAAAGTGTAAGGACGAAGAAAGTATTGAATTTGGTGGATGGTTAGCAGCTTCTTGCTATCATATAGGTACTCATGAAACAATTAATGAAACATATAAAAAAATAAAAGAATGGGCTAAGGAACATGATTACATATGTTCTGAAGAATCTTATGAAAGATATGTAACAGATTATTGGACAACTAAAAACACTGACAAGTTTGTAACGGAAATTTTGATTAAAATTAGAAGAAAGAGATAGATTCATTAAACTGAAAATACTGAAAACGTTGACCGTAGGGTAAGGGATAAAATGTCGATAAAACTCGGTTTGTAAAAAAATACAAATATATCTTTTGAAAAAAATACATATATTTCTTTTATAAAATAAAATTTCTACTCCATGATATTGACGGAAACTAGTATTTAGCACTTAAAACAACTGGCACAACTAACTTATAATTATTTATTAAGTTAGTTGTGTTAATTTTTTTTGAATTTTGATGACAAATACATGTTGACTTTACCCCATAGGGAAAGGCATATAATTTAATTGTTAATAAAATAACCACAAGATATCAAATGAAAAGTTATTCAATAGTTTTAAAATGAAATATCCCAAATTATAACAATCACAAAACGTACTCATTGTAAATTTTTATTTAGTAATATAAATTTAAAAGTTATTATCAAACTAAGTGGAGGGGATTTATTTTATGAAGGAAGTTTCGAAAACGGTAAGTTTAGAAGCCATTACTGCAAAAAACAAATTATCATCTGATTTCCTTAAAAAAGGTATTTCAATTGCTCTTTTTTCAGGTCTTATGTATGGATTTTATTCAGCATTTTTAACCTTGGGAATGACTAAAGGAGTATGGGGTGACTGGTATGGTGCTAATACAGCAGGTTTATCAGCAGTAGTTATTACATATGTGCTTGGTGCCCTTGGTAGTGCCGTAAACGATACATGTAGTGCTGTTTGGGCAGTGATTTATGCAACTGTTAAAGGTAAACTTGGAGATTTCTTCAGATGTCTTAAAACCAAACCAGGTGCTGTAATGATATTGGCAGCTCTTATCGGAGGACCAATTTCAAGTACAGCTTTTGTTGTGGCTTTACAAATGGCGGGTTCAATTGTTATTCCAATTACAGCTCTTTGTCCAGCTATCGGTGCTATTTTAGGAAGAATATTATTCAAACAAAAACTAGACAAACGTATGATGCTTGGTATTGCCATCTGTGTTGTATCTAGCTTTATGATTGGAAGTACTAGTATTGGTGGAGATGCTCCAGCTGGAATGTTCCTTGGAATTTGTATTGCATTTATTGCAGCTCTTGGATGGGGATTTGAAGGTTGCGTAGCTGGATATGGTACATCTATGATTGACTCAGAGATTGGTATTACAATTCGTCAAGCTACATCTGGGCTTTCAAACTTAATAATATTAGTACCTTTATTTGGAATGATATTTGGAGATGGGATTAAATTTTCAACTAATTTAGTTAGTCAAGCATTTACAAGTGGTCCTGCAATGATATGGTTTGCACTAAGTGGTCTTTGTGCTTTTGTTTCATACATGAGTTGGTATAACGGTAATAGTATGTGTGGTGCTGCTCTTGGTATGGCTTGTAATGGTACATATTCCTTCTGGGGTCCATTCTGCTGTTGGATAATTCTTGGAGTGATAGGCGGTATGGACGGATGGGCATTACCTCCAATCGTATGGATTTCTGCGGTATTAATGATGTTCGGTATCCTTGTAATAGCTATGAATCCAATGGATTTGTTTAAAAAGAAGGAGGTATAAGATAATGAAGCCGCTTAATTATGCAATATTAAAATATTTTACAAAAATTAATGAAGCTTGCGCTGATGATGTTATAAATGCTCTAAAAGTAGAGTATGGCAACTTTAAAGCTTTGAAAAAGAAAGCTGTAATTACGGCGTTAATGACAGCGGAGGCAAATGGTCTCATTGAAGAAACAAGATTTGAATTAGATAAAAATGGTGAGTTGAGAGTTTATTATAGAGCCCACGAAGATGGTGCTGCTACAATCAACAAATATATAAAAGACTAAAAAAATTTTTTGAATTAATTAATTAAAAGGCTCATTGCTATAATTTATGTTTCATAGGGATGAGCCATAATTATTTATTAATATACAAAAGATATGGTTAATTGAAAGGAGTTTTATTTTATGAAGGAAGTTTCAAAAGCAGTAAGCCCACAAGCTATGGCTGCAAAGAAGAAGTTATCAAGTGATTTCTTCAAAAAGGGTATATCTCTAGCTTTATTTTCAGGACTTACCTATGGGTTATATACAGCATTTCTGACTATGGGTATGACAAAAGGAGTATGGGGTGACTGGTATGGCATTAATTCAGCAGGTTTATCAGCATTTGTTATAGCATACTTACTTGCTGCACTTGGTAATGCAATAAATGATACATGTAGTGCAGTTTGGGCGATTTCATTTGCATTAGTAAAAGGTAAATTTAAAGACTTTGTAAGATGCATTAACACTACTCCGGGACGAATTATGATATTAGCAGCTCTTATTGGAGGACCTATAGCTGGTACTGCTTATGTTATAGCTCTTCAAATGGCTGGACCAATAGTTGTTCCAATATCAGCTCTTTGCCCTGCTATTGCTGCTATATTAGGTAAAATTTTATATAAGCAGGAATTAAATAAACGTATGGCATTAGGTATTGCAGTATGTGTATTTGCTAGTTTCTTAATTGGTAGTACAGGCTTTAGTGGTGGAGCTTCAGCAAGTACTTTAATTGGTATTTTAATAGCTATTATTGCAGCTCTTGCATGGGGATTTGAAGGTTGTGTAGCTGGATATGGTACATCAATGATCGATCCTGAAATTGGTATTTGTATTCGTCAAGTTACATCAGGTATAGCAAATTTATTCATCTTAGTTCCTGTTTTTGGAATTATGGCTGGTGGAATGAACATTTCTGTTGACCTTGCTATACAAGCATTTACAAGTGGTCCTGCAATGATTTGGTTTGCATTAAGTGGTCTTTTATCATTTATCACATTTATGACATGGTATGCTGGAAACAGTATGTGTGGAGCAGGGCTTGGAACTGCATGTAACGGTACATATTCATTCTTTGGACCATTATTCTGCTTATTGTTATTAGGAGTATATGGTGGAATGGATGGATGGTCATTACCTTCAGTTGCTTGGATTGGAGCTGTAATAATGATGTTTGGTATCCTTACAATATCTATGAATCCACTTGATTTATTAAGAGGAAAAAAAGAGGGGGATAAAATAGATGAAGCCGCTTAATTATGCAATATTAAAATATTTCACTAAAGTAGAAGAAGCTTGCGCAGATGACGTTATAGAAGCGTTAAAGGGACAATATGGAAATTTTAAAGCTTTAAAAAAGAACGCTGTAATTACTGCGTTAATGACAGCAGAAGCAAATGGTCTTATTGAGGAAACAAGATTTGAATTAGATAAAAACAACCAATTAAAGGTTTATTATCATGCCCATGAAGATGGTGCAGCAACAATTAACAAATACATAAGAGATTAATTTTTAACATTACCCATAGGGTAATGCTTATAAGGAAAAATCTCTTATGAATTTAGTAAAATAGTTATTCTTATTAAACATTAAGAAAAGACTTTACTCTTAACAGCATAATTTCTTGTAAAAATATTTAAGAATTTTAATGCAAGAAATATATTGACTTTCCCCCAAAGGGTAAGGGATATAATCAATATATAAGAACAAACAAAAGATGCATGCAAACATAAATATAATATATAGAAGTTATGTAGTTAAGCTAAAGTATATTGAGCTAAAAATAGGAAGGAGGAATTAGTAATGAGATATTATGGAGATGAGGCTTTAGGCCTTGTAGAAACAATAGGATTGGTTCCTGCACTTGAGGCTGCAGACAAAATGCTTAAGGCAGCTAATGTTGAATTGATTTCATATGAAAATGTTGGTTCAACACTTGTAACTATTATGGTAAAAGGTGATGTTGGTGCAGTAAGATCTGCTGTAGAAGCAGGTGCTGAAGCAGCGGCAGCAATTGGTAAATTAACAGCACACAATGTTATGCCACGTCCTATTAAAGAAGTTGGAGATATCGTTTCAGTACACGATATCGACGCATAAAGCATAGAAAGGAAATGATTTACATATGTCAAGATATGAAGCTTTAGGATTAATCGAAACTTTTGGTCTGGTTTTTGCTTTAGAAGCAGCAGACGCTATGTGCAAAGCAGCAGATGTAGAACTAATAGGATATGAAAACGTTGCGTCAGGTTATATATCTGTTTTAGTTCGTGGTGATGTTGGTGCTTGTAAAACAGCAGTAGATGCTGGTGTTGCAGCAGTTGAAGGAATGGAAGGTGGAAGCCTTTATAGTTCAATAGTTATTCCAAGACCACACCAAGATCTAGAAAAAATAATAAAACGTTATGCAATTACAAATCTTGTAACAGAATAATAAATAGAAAAATTTTTTATAAGAAAAAGGAGAGAGAAAAATGAATATTATTGATAATGATTTACTCTCCATGCAGGAAGCGAGAATTCTTGTTGAAAATGCTCGTGAGGCACAAAGAAAACTAGCAGCTTTCCCACAAGAAAAACTTGATGAGATAGTTGAACGTATGACCGAAGAGATTGAAAAACATTTAAAAGAACTTGCAAAAATGTCTAATGAGGAAACTGAATGTGGAAAGTGGGAAGATAAACATATTAAAAATCACTTTGTGTGTAAGTATCTGAAAAATAGACTTAAGGGTATGAATTGTGTAGGTGTCATTAGTGAAGATAAAATGAACAAGACAAAGGATATAGGAGTACCAATGGGTGTTATTATAGCCTTTTCTCCATCAATGAGTCCTGTTTCTACAACAATATATAAAGCCTTAATTGCAATTAAGTCAGGAAATGCAATTATATTTTCACCTCATCCAGGAGCTAAAAATACAATTTCTAAAACAATTGATATTTTAATTAGAGCTGGAGAAGGGGTAGGGCTTCCAGAAGGTGCACTTGCATATTTGCATACAGTGACTTCAAGTGGTTCATTAGAACTTATGAATCATAAAGATACTTCACTAATAATGAATACAGGGGTTCCACAAATGCTTGATGCAGCTTATAAGTCCGGCAAACCAGTAATTTATGGTGGCAATGGAAATGGTCCAGCATTTATAGAACGTACTGCTGATATTGAGCAAGCTGCTAAAGATATTATTGATAGTAAGAGCTTCGATTATGGAGTTGTATCTGCTGCTGAGCAATCAATTGTTGTGGATAGCTGTATAGTAGCTGAAGTAAAACAAGAACTTATTAAAAATGGTGGATACTTTATGACAGAAGAAGAAGCTGAAAAATTGGCATCAATCTTATATTACAAAGATGGAAGTTCTGACATGGATATGATCGGGAGATCGCCACAATTTTTAGCTAAAAAGGCTGGCTTCAGTGTTCCTGAAAATATAAGAGTTCTTATTTCTCAGCAAAAATTTGTATCTCAAAAAAATCCTTATTCAAGAGAAAAGCTTTGTCCTGTTTTAGCTTTTTATATAGAAGATGACTGGATGCATGCTTGTGAAAAGTGTATAGAATTATTACTTAGTGAGAGACATGGACATACACTTATTATACATTCAAAGGATGAAGAGGTTATTCGTCAATTTGCATTAAAAAAACCTGTTGGAAGAGTACTTGTTAACACTCCAGGAACTTTTGGAAGTATGGGAGCAACCACAAACTTGTTTCCATCAATGACTCTAGGCAGTGGATCTGCAGGGCATGGAATGACTTCAGATAATGTATCACCTATGAACCTAATATATGTACGTAAAGTTGGATATGGGGTTCGTAAGGCAGATGAAATTGTTGGCATGATGGACAATAAAGAGGATTCCAACTATGAAGTTTTAAAAGATAAATTAAACGCAAATGAAATTGATAGTGTTAAGCTATTAGAGAGTATTTTGAAAAAAGTTTTAAATGACTTAAAATAATAGGTCATACAAAATGTATGAAATATATTAAAGAATGTGAGGGAATAAATTGGATATTCGTGAATTTTCAAATAAGTTTATGGAAGCAACTCAAAACATGTCTGATGAAGAACGTGCTAGTTTAATGAAGATGTTTTCTAGTGTTTCCAAAGAAATAACAAAGGATGAATCAACTACTAGCTGTGTTGTGTGTGACAATAATGGTCAAATTCCAGATGGAATAACAGAGCGTTTAGTTAAGTTAAAGGAAAAATACTTAACTCATGTACCAACAATCACTACTCACAAAGCAAGAGTTATTACTCAAATAGCAAAAGAAAACCCTGGTATACCTAAGGCAATTTTACGTGGTAAGTCTTTCAAGCGTTGCTGTGAAACTGCACCATTAGTAATTCAAGATAATGAACTTATCGTTGGTGCACCAAATGGACAACCACGTGCTGGATCTTTCTCTCCTGATATATCTTGGAGATGGATGAGAGACGAACTTGATACAATAGGAACTCGTGCTCAAGACCCATTCTACGTATCAGAAGAAGATAAGAAGATCATGCGTGAAGAATTATTCCCATTCTGGGAAGGTAAATCAATTGATGAATACTGTGAGAGTCAATACAGAGAAGCTGGAGTATGGGAACTTTCTGGAGAATCTTTCGTATCAGATTGTTCATACCACGCATTAAATGGAGGAGGAGACTCTAACCCAGGATACGACGTTATCTTAATGAAAAAAGGTATGCTTGACATAGTAAAGGAATGTAATGAGAAATTAGCTGACCTTAGCTATGAAAGACCAGAAGATATGGAAAAAATATACTTCTACAAATCTCTAATCGATACTGCAGAGGGTGTTATGATATACGCTAAACGTATGTCAGATTATGCTGCAGAATTAGCTGCAAAAGAAACTAATCCTACTCGTAAAGCTGAGTTATTAAAAATTTCAGAAGTAAATGCTAGAGTTCCAGCTCATAGGCCAAGCACTTACTGGGAAGCAATTCAATCAGTTTGGACTATAGAATCATTACTTGTAGTTGAAGAAAACCAAACAGGTATGTCTATAGGACGTGTTGACCAATATATGTACCCATTCTACAAAGCGGATATTGAAGCTGGTCGTATGACTGATTTTGAAGCATTTGAGTTATCTGGTTGTATGCTTATAAAAATGTCTGAGATGATGTGGCTTACAAGTGAAGGAGCTTCTAAATTCTTCGCAGGTTACCAACCATTCGTTAACATGTGTTTAGGTGGAGTTACTAGAGAGGGAAGAGATGCTACAAACGAATTAACATACCTTCTAATGGATGCAGTTCGTCATGTTAAGATATATCAACCAACTTTAGCTTGTCGTATACACAAAGCATCACCTCAAAAGTATCTTAAAAAGATAGTTGATGTTATCCGTGCAGGTATGGGATTCCCAGCATGTCACTTTGATGACGTTCATATAAAAATGATGTTAGCTAAAGGTGTTTCTATAGAAGATGCAAGAGATTACTGCTTAATGGGATGTGTTGAGCCACAGAAGTCAGGAAGATTATATCAATGGACTTCTACAGGATATACTCAATGGCCTATATGTATAGAACTTACTCTTAACCATGGTGTACCACTATGGTATGGTAAGCAAGTATGCCCAGATATGGGAGATCTAAGCAACTTCAAAACTTACGAGCAATTTGAAGCAGCTGTTAAAGAGCAAATTAAATTCATTACTAAATGGACAAGTGTTGCTACAGTAATTTCTCAACGTGTTCACAGAGACCTTGCACCAAAACCACTTATGTCTATGATGTATGAAGGATGTATGGAAAATGGTAGAGGAGTAGAAGCAGGCGGAGCTATGTATAACTTCGGACCAGGAGTAGTATGGAGTGGTCTTGCTACTTATGCAGACTCTATGGCAGCTATAAAGAAATTAGTATTTGAAGATAAAAAATATACACTACAAGAAATGAACGAAGCTTTAAAAGCTGATTTCGTTGGATATGAACAACTTAAAAAAGATTGTTTAGAAGCACCTAAGTATGGTAACGATGATGATTATGCAGATTTAATTGCTGCGGATTTAATTAACTTTACTGAGCAAGAACATCGTAAGTATAAGACATTATATTCAGTTCTTAGCCATGGTACTTTATCAATCTCAAACAACACTCCATTTGGACAACTTACAGGAGCTACAGCAAATGGACGTAGAGCATGGATGCCTTTATCAGATGGTATAAGTCCAACTCAAGGAGCTGACTTTAAAGGACCTACTGCTATAATTAAATCTGTTTCTAAAATGTCTTGCGAGGATATGAATATAGGTATGGTTCATAACTTCAAGTTAGTAGCGGGTCTTCTTGATACACCTGAAGGTGAAAATGGAATCATTACATTACTACGTAGTGCATGTGCCCTTCAGCTTGGAGAAATGCAGTTCAACTATTTAGATAACAAAACATTACTTGAAGCACAAAAACACCCAGAGCAATACCGTGATTTAATTGTTCGTGTTGCTGGATATAGTGCATTCTTTGTTGAGTTATGCAAAGACGTTCAAGATGAAATTATCAGCAGAACTGTGCTTACACACTTTTAATTAAAAAAATTGTATAAAATCTGTAATCTGCAGCAGTGTTCTGTAGATTACAGATTATAAATAAGATATATATTAAAAATCAAGGTAATGAAACTGGAGAATGAAAAATATGAGTAATGAAAACTTAGGTATAATCGAACGAAAAGCGACGATTTTTAATATACAGAAATATAACATGTATGATGGAGATGGAGTAAGAACTTTAATATTCTTTCAAGGTTGTCCTCTTCGTTGTAAATGGTGTGCAAATCCTGAAGGACTAGTTAAAAAGCATAGAGTTATGTTTAAAAGTAATTCATGTGTTAATTGTGGGGCTTGCGTTTCTGTTTGTCCTGTTGGAATACATACCATATCTAATGAAACTTTAAAGCACGAAGTTAATCGTGATATTGATTGTATCGGATGTGGTAAGTGCAAAGAAGCTTGTCTTAAATCTGCTTTAACAATAGTTGGAGAAGTAAAAACTATTTCGGAACTTTTGGAGATTGTAGAGGAAGATAGAACTTTTTATGAAGTTTCTGGTGGTGGTGTTACATTAGGCGGTGGTGAAGTTTTAATGCAGCCTGAAGCAGCTTGCAGTCTGTTAATGGCATGTAAGCAATCAGGAATAAATACTGCAATTGAAACTTGTGGTTATGCAAAACTTGAATCAGTACTTAAGGTTGCGGAGTTTACAGATTTATTCCTATTTGATGTTAAACATATTAATTCTGATAGACACTTTCAGTTAACAGGTGTGAGGAATGAACAGATTTTAGAAAATCTGCAAGAACTACTTCGCCGCAAATATAATGTTAAGATTCGTATGCCTTTACTTAAAGGTATAAATGATTCTCAAGATGAGATTGAAAAGACTATGGAGTTTTTAACACCATACAAAGATTATAAAAATTTTAAAGGGATTGACTTACTTCCATATCATAAAATGGGGGTAAATAAATACAATCAATTAGGAATGGAATATCCTATAAAGGATGATCCAAGTTTAAAGAATGAAGATTTAGATAGAATAGAAGGATGGATTAAAAAGTACGATTTACATGTAAAAGTAATCCGTCATTAAATAATTTTCAAATAGATAATAAGATGGAAGGTAAGGTTTATGGGAGATTTTCTTGATAGAAACATACAGCGTGTTATACAAGAGTCAGTGCCAGGAAAGCAGATTACAATAGCACATATCATTGCGTCACCTATGTCTGATATATATGAACGTCTTGGAATCGATGAAAAAGGAGCTATAGGGATTTTAACTCTTTCTCCATATGAAACTGCAATAATAGCAGCAGATATTGCTACAAAGTCTTCTAATGTTGAAATTGGGTTTCTTGATCGTTTTACAGGTTCTGTTGTAATAAATGGCGATGTTCAAAGTGTGGAAACAGCACTTGGAGCAGTAAACGATACGTTAAGAGATATGCTTGGATTTACTCCGGCACCCATTACAAGGACATGAGAAAAAAGCGGATAATGGTAATTGGACCTTCAAGATGTGGTAAAACCACATTAGTTAATGCCCTAAATAATTATGATGGTCCGCTAAAACGAACACCAGATTTAATTTATGGTAAAAACACTATTGATGTTCCAAGTGCTTATTTAGAAAATTCATGGATGTACAAGCATATAATAGCAGCAGCTCAAGATGCATCTCATGTGCTTATATTGGTTGATCAGTCTAATTGCAATGAAATATACTCCCATGGATTTGCAAAGTCTTTTAGATGCCCGGTGATTGGAGTTATTACAAAATGTGACTTGATACCTGAAAATGAAGAAAAATGTTTACGACAGTTGAAGAACATAGGAGTATCAAAGCCATATTTTAATATTAGTTTTCCAATGGCAACAGGAATTGATGCTTTGAAAAAGTATTTATTTGAAAAAGGTGAGGAGTAAAGGTCAATGATGAAATTTATTACCGAAGAGTATTTGAGAGATTTATATCGAAAAGAACCTTTTAATACCTACAAGTTACAACAAGGACAGCGCCTTACACCTGGAGCAGCTCAATATTTGTCTGATAAGAGAATAACAATGAATAATAATGATTCTAAAAAAGATAAAAATGTTTCTCAAGAAAATAAGACTGAAGCAGTAAAACCAGAGAGAAACACTAATTTATATTTGAAGAAACTTTGTTGTAAGTTGAAATCTATGGAGGCAGTATTTCTTGTTACTAGTAGTGAAATATTAAGAGAAGATATCATTTTAGCACAAAATGTTATGAATTTAGGTAGAAAAATATCAAACATCAGAAATGTTGTGGAAGGAAAAGGTGTTCTTGAGTCTATTTGCTGCAAAGAATGCACTGGAATTAATCCATTAAATTTCATGACTGACCTTGATGATTGTTTTGAAATAACAGAATTTCATATGCAGCTTGAAAAAAGCAATGCAATTTTAAAAATGAACGCACTACGTTGTGCTATGCGAGAATTACAATTTGATATAATTGATACCTACAAAAATGATGATGACGGTTTAAAAAATAGAATTATGGAGAACACTAATTCAATAATTAATTCGCTGTCTCAATTGATTTGTTCAGCAGTAGGAGGAAAAGAATGTCAAAGAAAAAATTAACTTTTGAATATTGTGATAAGATGGTTCAAGATTTTGAAGAGGTTATAGAAAAGCCAATCCTTAACGGTTCTTCTGTTTATTATACAGGTGTGGACTTAGGTACTGCTTGTGTAGTATTGGCTGTTTTAGATGAAAACTATAAGCCGGTGGCTGGTGCGTATAGGTATGCAGATGTGGTTCGTGATGGTATGGTTGTAGACTATATTGGTGCCATAAGAATTGTTAGAGAACTTAAGCAGGAAATTGAGGAAAAATTGAATACAGAGCTTCTTTATGCAGCTGCTGCAATTCCACCTGGAACAGATGCTTTAGATTCTGGAGCAATTAAAAATGTAGTTCAGTCAGCAGGATTTGAATTAACAAATCTGTTAGATGAACCTACTGCTGCCAATGCTGTACTTAAAATTGAAAATGGTGCAGTTGTTGATATCGGTGGTGGTACAACTGGAATATCAATTTTAAAAGATGGAAAGGTTGTTTATGTTGTTGATGAACCAACAGGAGGTACTCATTTCTCATTAGTTATTTCTGGTGCTTATGGAATGCCTTTTAAAGAGGCAGATAAGTTTAAAAGAGATAATGAAAACCACAAGGAAATTTTACCTGTGTTAAAGCCAGTAGTTGAAAAGGTGTCATCAATTATTAACCAGCATATCAAGAATCATGATGTGAATGAAATTTCTTTAGTTGGTGGTACTTGTTGTTTGACTGGAATTGAAGAAATTATTCAGAAACAGACTGGAGTTTATACTCACAAACCTAAGAATCCTATGTTTGTTACACCACTTGGAATAGCATTAAGTTGTACACAAGATATTATGGAATAATAAGGAGAGTGTTTAAAAGTGGATTTTAGAATTATAAAATCACCTTCCCAGAGCACTAAAGATATTCTTATAAGACGAATTGGTGGAAATTGTAAAACCAAATTAGACGGTGTTGATGCAATAGGACTTGTTCAAGGCAAACTTATCGATATGATATATGCTACAGATATTGCTGAGAAAAGTGCTGGTGTCACTGTTGAAGATATAAAGGGCACATGTCCCCAACATATGGTTTTAATTGGAATTTTTGGCGACACATCATCAGTTGAATCTGCAATAAATGAGATTAAACTGAAAATGAAAGAAGGAAAAACAATATGATAGTAGCAAGACTTATTGATAATGTATGGGCAACTAGAAAAGCTGAATCACTTAACGGACTTAAGTTTATGCTTGCTGAGGAAATTGGTGGAGTAGATGAAGGACGTAGATTTATTGTTGTTGATAATATCAGTGCAGGTATTGGTGATAGAGTTATCGTTAGTACTGGATCATCTGCTCGTAGAATGTTAGGCGATGATAATATACCTGTAGATGCAGTTGTTGTTGGAATAGTTGATAATGATTGTAACTTTGGTTAAACACAATCTTTCTTAAAAATAATCATAGGATTTTAGGTTTTTTATAGATACCAATATTATTTGAAAGGAAGTGAAAATATGAAAAAATTAATCTGTGCAAAAGATATTGAACAATTAATATTAAAGGGTGAAAAAGTATTTTATATAGATGGTAGTGAAATAATTACACCATCAGCTAAGGATCTTGCAAAGAACAATGAAATACTATTTACTACAGAAGCTCCTGCACCTAAGATAGAGACTTTAGAAGCTAAAAAGGTTCCAAGCATAGAAGGTATGGATAGTGAAATGATGCTTAATTTCTTCAGAGCAATGATGGACAAGGGTCTTTTACAAGAAATGCTTGAATGCTTAAAACCCAAAAATCTTCTATTTGAAGCTGAAAGTGATCCTAATGGACTTAAAGTTGTTAGAGGAAAAACAGTAAAAATGGACGTATTCGACACTGGAAATCCAAATGCAAAGGCTTATTTTCAAGAGTTAGTAAGTAAGGAAGAATCAAAAATGAGTGCTGGATTTTTAGTTATTGAAAATTCAAAGTTTGATTGGGAATTAACTTATGAAGAGATTGACTATGTTATTGAGGGAACTTTAACAGTTGAAATCAATGGAAAAACATATACAGCTCATGCTGGAGATGTGCTATTTGTTCCATCTGGTTCTAAGGTAGTTTGGGGTTCTCCAGATAAAGCAAGGGTATTCTACACAACATATCCAGCTAACTGGGCAGATCTTTTATAGAAGATTAGGAGGATTGACCTATGCAAGCACTTGGGTTAATAGAAACAAAAGGATTACTTGCATCTATTGAGGCAGCTGATACAATGGTGAAATCTGCAGATGTAAGTATTATTGAAAAAACCTATGTAGGTGGCGGTCTTGTTACAATTGCAGTTACAGGTGATGTAGGTGCAGTAAAAGCAGCTATAGAAGCTGGAGTAGCAGCTGTTAAAAATCTTAATGAAGAAGTTTTAGTATCAGAGCATGTAATTCCACGTCCTCATGAGGAGTTGGAAAGCATAATTGGATCTAAATCTTCAGTGGAAACTCAAGAGATTTTAGTATCTGATGAAAAAGTTGAAGAATCTGAAGAAATTCAAGAGACTCAGCAAAGCCAGGATGCAGAAGACTTAGAAGTTGTTGAAGAAATTCAAGAAACTGAAGAAATTGAAGAAATTCAAGAAACTGAAGAAATTCAAAATAGTGATGCTTTAGACAATGATTTAGATAAACTTCATAAAGGAAGTTTAGAGAATCTACATAAAGATGATGTAGATAATTTAGTTATTAAAAATGGTATTGAAAAAACCGTTTTAATATTATCTAAGCTAAAGGTAGTTAAGCTTAGAAATCTAGCTCGTGAATATAAAGATTTTGGAATTACAGGTAGAGTAATTTCAAAAGCAGGTAAAAATCAATTACTTGCTAAATTCAAATTGTATTACGAGAAAAATTAGATATTGTAAGGTTTACGAAAGGAAGTAATGACCAATGGAGAACTTTGATAAAGATTTACGTTCAATACAAGAAGCGAGAGATCTTGCTAGACTTGGAAAGGTAGCAGCTAATAAAATTGCTGATTATACTGAAGAGCAAATCGATAAAATTTTACGTAACATGGTTAGAGTTGCAGAAGAAAATGCAGTTTGTTTAGCACAAATGGCAGTTGAAGAAACTGGTTTTGGTAAAGTTGAAGATAAAACTTTTAAAAACCATTTAGCAGCTACTATACTATATGAATCAATTAAAGATATGAAAACTATCGATATAATTAGAGAAGATGAGGTAAACAAGCTAATAGAGATTGCTGAGCCAGTTGGTTTAGTTATGGGTATAGTACCTTCAACAAACCCAACTTCTACTGCTATTTTCAAAGCTATGATTTCAATTAAATCTCGTAATGCTATAGTATTCTCACCACACCCATCTGCTGCAAAATGTACAATTAAAGCAGCTCAATTAATGCACGATGCAGCTGTTGAAGCTGGTGCACCAGAGAATGTTATAACATGTGTAACTTCACCTTCAATTGGAGCTACAAATGAGTTAATGAAAAGCAAAGAAGTTGCTATAATAATAGCTACAGGTGGTCCAGGAATGGTTAAAGCTGCTTACAGTGCAGGAAAACCAGCTCTAGGTGTTGGTGCAGGAAACTCTCCAGCATACATAGAAAAAACTGCCAACATAGAACAAGCTGTTAGAAATATTATGGCAAGTAAAACTTTTGATAATGGTACAATCTGTGCATCAGAACAATCAATAATCTGTGAAGAATGTAATGAAGCTGCAGTTATTCAAGAGTTCAAAAAGCATGGTGGATACTTCATGACTAAAGAAGAAACTGATAAAGTTTGTAAATTATTATTCAAAAATGGACATGCAATGAATGCTAAATTTGTAGGAAGAAGTCCACAAGTTATTGCAAGTGCTGCAGGAATTGAAATTCCTCAAGGAACTAAAGTACTTATAGGAAGACAAAATGGAGTAGGTGAAGGTAATCCATTATCATTTGAAAAACTTACAACAGTTCTTGGATTCTATACAGTAAAAGATTGTTACCAAGCATGTGATTTAAGTATTGAATTACTTCAAAATGGAATTGGTCACACAATGAGTATCCATACTGAAAATAAAGATATAGTTATGAAGTTTGCTAAAAAGCCAGCTTCTCGTATCCTTGTTAACACTGGTGGAACACAAGGTGGAACAGGTGCAAGCACAGGTCTTAATCCTTCATTCACTTTAGGTTGTGGTACATGGGGAGGAAGCTCAGTATCTGAAAATGTTACTCCTGAGCACCTTATAAACATTAAGAGAGTTGCTTATGGCTTAAAAGATTGCGCAACATTAGCATCTAATGACCCAACTTTCAACTGTATAAAAACTGCTGAGAATTGTCACAGCGTACAAAATCAACTTATGAATATGAGTCCAGCTCAAATTGCAGCAGCTGCAGCGGCTTTAAGTAAAGATAACGCTTGCGTTAACAATAATAATACTTGCACTGAATGCAATACTGATAGCACAAAAAATGAAGAGATTTTAGATTTAGTTAATCAAATAGTTGCCGCTATGAAAGGGGCAAACTAATGGATAATTGTGAAGCAGTATTAAAGCTTTTACTAGAAGCTGTGAAAAACGATGGACAAAAAACTGCATCTCAGGGAAATTCATCTGAGATTCCAGTAGGAGTTTCCAATAGACATGTACATCTTTCACAAAAGGATTTAGAGAGTCTTTTTGGTACAGATTACAGTCTTACAAAACTTAAAGACTTATCTCAACCAGGTCAATATGCATGCAAGGAACTTGTAACAATTTGCGGACCAAAAGGTGCAATTGAGAAAGTTAGAATCCTTGGGCCTGTAAGAAGTAAGACTCAAGTTGAAGTATTAAATGGAGATTGCATTAAACTTGGAGCAGCATCAAATGTAAGACTATCTGGAGATTTAAGTAGAACACCTGGAATTACATTAGTAGGACCAAAAGGTTCTGTTCAAATTGAAGAAGGCTTAGTAGTTGCTCAAAGACATATTCACATGACACCTGAAGATGCTAAAAACTTAGGAGTTTGTGATGGAGATACAGTATGTATAAAATTTGACGATTTAAGAGGCGGAATATATAGTAATGTAGCTATTAGAGCTAATGATGCTTCAAAACTTGAATGTCATCTTGATATAGAAGAAGCTAATGCAATGGGCATTA
The DNA here is from genome assembly GCF_002419845.1 of Clostridium sp. UBA5712. Classification (NCBI taxonomy): domain Bacteria; kingdom Bacillati; phylum Bacillota; class Clostridia; order Eubacteriales; family Clostridiaceae; genus Clostridium; species Clostridium sp. UBA5712. The sequence continues at coordinate 206,505 of NZ_DIGW01000003.1, forward strand.
ACTCAAAGTCAAAAATAACAATTGTAAAGTAAAAAAGTAACAAAATAAGTGGTTATAATTAAAAATTATAATATAAATAAAAGATATTTAGGAGGATTATAAAATGAAATACGATGCATTAGGAATGATAGAAACAAAAGGTTTAGTAGGATCAATTGAGGCAGCTGACGCTATGGTTAAAGCAGCTAACGTATATTTAATAGGTAAAGAATATGTTGGAGGCGGACTTGTAACTGTTATGGTTAGAGGAGATGTTGGAGCTGTTAAAGCTGCTACAGATGCTGGAGCTGCTGCTGCACAACGTGTTGGAGAATTAGTATCAGTTCACGTAATCCCACGTCCACATTCTGAGGTTGAAGTAATTCTTCCATCTTCTAAAGAAGCTGCAAAATAGGATTTTAATTACATTTTAAAAATAGAAACGTCGCTAAAGATAATTTAGCGGCGTTTTCTTTTTAACAAAATAATACTTCATTACCAAATAAATGCATTTTTATGCCATCTTATTTTTTGTTTTTCTGATAAGTTAAGTTTGTATTGGTTCTCTGTCATTATTTTATGAATTTTCTCTTCTGATAACTTTACATAATTTTGCACATTTACAGCAGAAGCAGTAGTAGATATTTGCCCAGTACCTTTTTTCATGACGGGTAACATACTTCATATTTATAATCTTCTAAATGTTCTTCCATAAAGTAAAAAATATTATGAGTTGGGTTAGTTTTATTGCAGCATTAGTCATATTGTAAAAATAACTATTGAAAAAATTTTCGTCTTAAGTTTATAAAATATACTAAAGATAATTTTAGAATAACTAGATAATTATGTATAAAATGTATTATAATTATTTAAATGAGCAGTAGAATTATATATAATTCATATTATCAAGAAGATAATTTAGATATTTTACAATTGTAGATAAGGTTAAGTAAATAGATTTTTGATAATTGAATAGTATTATATTTTAATAAGTGATATAGCTTGGTGAATGGAGGAAAAATGGAAAGGAATATAATTGAGAAGATAAAGGAAGATGTAAAAAGAAGATGTGAAAGTCCAAATAATTTTTTTGGTGTTGGAAGTTATGAACATATTGAAAGCGTAGCGAATAATGCAGTTGAATTAGCTACACTATATAAAGCAGATGTTGAGGTATGTGAAATTGCAGGATGGTTGCATGATATAGCTTCAATCACAGATTATAAGTTATACGAAAATCATCATATTCATGGTGCAAATATGGCAGAGAAAATCTTAAAATCATATAATTATCCAACAGATAAAATTGAGTTAGTTAAATTATGTATATTAAATCACCGTGGAAGTGTATTAAAAGAAAAAACAACTAAGGAAGAAATATGCGTTGCTGATGCTGATGCTATTTCTCATTACGATACATTGCCATCACTATTTTATTTGGCATTTGTTCAAAGAAAACTGAATATTGATGATGGGTTAGAGTTTGTTAAAAGCAAACTTGAAAGAAGCTATAATAAAATGTCTAAAGAGAGCAAAGAATATTATCAAGATAAAAGAAATATGATTCAAGCTATATTAAGATAATTAGTGTTGAGATGTATTATACATATTTAAATAAGGTAGTAAAAAAATATGGAGGGTTCTTAATATGGAAATAGTAGAAATGAAAATTTCAAACTACCAGGATATTTTTAAACTATGGACTTCTACCCCTGGAATGGGTCTAAGAAATTTAGATGATTCTAAAGAAGGTATAGATAAATTTCTAATGAGAAACCCTACTACTAATTTTATAGCTGAAGATGATGGTAAAATAATAGGAAGTATATTATGTGGACATGATGGCAGAAGAGGATATATTTATCATACTGCTGTAGATATAAGATACAGAGGAAAAGGTATTGGGAAAAAGCTAGTCAATTCAGTTATTAATGCCTTAAAACGTGAAGGAATAAATAAAGCTGCACTAGTCGTATTTACTAATAATGAAGTTGGAAATAGGTTTTGGAGATCTATGGAATGGGAGAAAAGAGAGGATTTAAATTACTATAATTTAAGCATTAATAAAGAAAATTAATTTAGTTGGGGGATTAATATGGAGAAGAAGATAAAATTGATTATAACTGATTTAGATCGAACCCTTTTAAGGACGGATAAAAGCATTTCTAACTATAGTTTAGATATTATAAAAAGATGTAAGGAGCAAGGAATATATATTGCCATAGCTACAGCCCGTTCAGAGCAAGCTGCTGCAAATTATATTAAATTAATTAATCCTGATATTGTAATTTCTAATGGGGGAGCATTAGCAAAGTGCAAAGATGAAGTTATTTATAAATGTATGTTATCAGCACAGGTATCTGATTCCCTAATTAAAGATTGTGTGATGAGTTCAAATATTGGTGAAATAACTGTTGAAACTGAAAGTGGATATTATTCCAATAGTGAAGAGATAAATAAATTCGGTGAAGATTATACTCATGCTAAATATAATGATTATTCCAAGTCACTAAAATGTATGACCTATAAAATAACTGTGGAGGTTTTCGAAAGTAAAGCTGCAGAGGAGCTAGCCTCTAAATATCCACAATGTAGTTTTCTAACTTACGTTGGAGAAGATTGGTGTAGATTTGCTCATAGAGATGCCACAAAAATTAATGCCATTAATGAAATCGTTAAATATTTAAATATAAGCCTAGAAGAGGTAGCTGCATTTGGTGATGATATTAATGACTTAGGAATGATAAAACATTGTGGACAAGGCATAGCAGTATCAAATGCAATTAAAGAAATTTTAGAATGTGCATCACATATTACAGGAAGTAATGATGAGGATGGTGTAGCAGCTTATATTAGAGAAAATTTCTTATAATAAATTCATTAAGGGGGTGCTTTAACATGAAAAAGAAACTAAAACTTATATCAACATGTTTAATATCTATTCTTTGTTTAACAGCTTGTTCAAAGGTAAATGAAAATCCAGAAGTAAAGGCTTTGAAAAAAAGTGTAATACCAATAAGTACAGTAGAAGCTGGTAATGGCTTTAAAGATTTAATGCCACTTAAGGATATATTAAAAGATAAAAAAATAGTTGCCATGGGGGAAGCAACTCATGGCACTAGTGAATTCTTTAAAATGAAGCATAGATTCTTTGAATTTTTAGTAGAAGAAATGGGATATAGAGTTTTTGCTATGGAATGTGACGGGGGTGGCGGACAAGTCATAAATGACTATATTTTAAATGATAAAGGTAGCTTAGAAGAGGCTTTAGAAGCTACTAAATTTGCTGTATGGAGAACAGAAGAAGTAGAAGATATGATAAAGTGGATCAAGGAATATAATGATGAGCCATCTCATAAAGAAAAGATTAGATTTTATGGATTTGATATGCAGAATATAATCGATACACTTCCTAAACTTAGTTATTATTTAGGGGAACTAGACAAAGAGCTACAGACTAAGGCAGAAGAAGATACTCTTAACACAATTTATAGAAACGATATTAAAGTTCTTACAAATGAACAACTTGATAGTATCCTATTAAATATAAATGAAATTAAGAAAGATATGGAGAATACAAAAGAAAAGTACTTAAAGAACAACTTACAGAATGAGTATGAGTTAGCTATATGGAATCTGAACCTCATATCCCAATGTGCAGAATATAATATAGAAGTTAATAAAAATGATAATAAAATGGTACAATCGCATATAGCAAACAATTTGAGAGATAAATATATGGCGGCCAATATTAAATGGATACAGGAGTATGAAAGCAAATTAGGAAATGATAAGGTTATGCTATGGGCACATAATTTACATGTATCATCTATGGACGGCAATTTTAAATATATGGGTAAAAATTTAAAGGAAATGTATGGAGATAAGTATTATTCTATAGGATTTGAATTCTCTAGGGGAAGTTTTAATGCATCTAATGATATGTCTACTGGGACTATGACAAGATTTGATATAGATAATAATGGTCCTGAATATTTAGCATCAAAATTTGATAAAACTCAGATACCTATATCATTTTTAGATTTCAATTCAGCATCTGAGAATAAAGAGGTATCAAAAATATTATCAAAGAATCAAACTTTTAGTCTTATCACTGCATTTTATGATGAGAGTATTCCAAAAAGCTTTCAATATATACCTAAAAGTTTGTTTGATGGATTAATATATATAAAAGAAACTACACCTTCCAAAATACAATAAGGCATTAAAGTTTGAAAAATTAGTCAAATAGAAGAATAACATAGTTAAGAGGATAATTTAGTATGAACAATAAAGATTTTATAAATATAAACTACCTTAAACATGGTAATAGAAAACAACAAAATTCATATAAAGTACTTAAGGAGCTAGATATATTTAATGTTTTAAGAAAGTTTAATCCAATATTAGTAGGGACTATACCTATTAATATTGATATAGAAAACAGTGATTTAGATATAGTATGTGAAGTTTATAATTTTAAGGAATTTCAGAAGATAGTAGAAGATAGGTATTCTATGTTCAGTAAATTTCATATAAGTAATAATAGTACAGATAATGAGACAATATTAACTGTAAACTTTTATGTGGAGGATATTGAAATAGAAATATATGCTCAGTCATTGGATAGTTGTAAACAGAATGGTTATAGGCATATGGTAGTGGAAGATAGAATACTTAGATTAGGTGGAGAAAGAACTAGAGAAGAGGTTGTTATCCTTAAGAAAAATGGATTGAAAACAGAACCGGCTTTTGCAAAACACTTAGGTTTAGATGGAAATCCATATGATGAGCTATTGAAATTAGAAGAATATAGTGATAAAAAGATTAAAGATGTGTTAGATAATATTAGAAATAATTAGTTAAATTTAGATATTTAACAATAAACATTAAAAGAACTACTAAAACTTCTAATTTGGAGGAAAAACAATGGTTAGGGCTATAATTAATGGTTTGACATGAAAATTAGAAGGGTATAATATAATAGTAACAATTGAATATTATGGAAGATGGGTTCGATTATATTTTCCTATAACTGATTAAAAGAGAAGCTGGGTGAAAATCCCACACGGTCCCGCCGCTGTAAGAGAGGAGTTTTCTTCTAATATGCCACTGTTTTTATGGGAAGGCAGAAGAAAATAATGATACTTGAGTCAGAACACCTGCCTATTTTTTACGCTATAATTCTACGAGAGATGGAAGGGTGTGATTTAATCTATGATAGATAAGATTTAAGACCTTTTAGTTTTAGTAGCTAAGAGGTTTTTTAATTTGCCATTAATAAAGCAATAAATTTAAATTATTAGTAAGGAGTGAGTGTATATGAAAAGAGCACAATTTGATAAGGGAAGTTTATTATTAGTTATATCAGAAATACCAAAGGTTTTAAAAAACTTAGATAATATTATAGATAGGAATAATGAAAAACCAGATACTTCAGAAGGAAATTTTAAGGCGGAATTTACTAACTTTATAGAGCTTTTAGGAAAATATATGAGTAAATGCTTAGTGACTATAAGCGAGCCTTATAATGAAAATTTATATAGTGTAAGTATAGACAACTCAGTAGATGCTGGATTTTTACCACAAATATCATCTGAGTTTTATAACTATTTAAAAGGCTTTAGAAACTGTGAAGAAACTATAAAAAATGTATCCTATAATGAACTATATAAATTCTACGTGGATAACCATGATAACATAGATAAATTATATAATCATATGATAGAGTTTACTAACAAATTATAAAAAAATAAACCGTACCCTAAAAGGTACGGTTTATTTTTTTAATTAAATCTTTATTTTAGTTAAAAAGTGAACTGAAGAAATCGCTAATCCAGCTAAATAGTTTATCAAAGAAGCCTGAATCCTTAAGTTCTTTTCCTAGAGCTTCCATTTCATCTTTAAATTTAGATGCACTTTTGTCTAAGGTATCCTTAAGTTTAGAATAATCTAAGTCTAGGTCATTTATATTAGACATTAATGCAACCATATTGTTTTGAATGGTAGCACTTATATCTACATCATATTTTTTTTCAACTTTTTCAATAATTTCTTTAATTTCCTCTTCGCTAGAAGGCTTGTCTTTTATAACAGCTGTTTTAACTTCGTTGATAATTGCAGAAGCTTCTGTATCCCCTATCTCTTCAGCTAAGTCTAGGGATACGTCTATTTCCTCTTGAGCTGCTTTTTTATTAGAGGTAGATAACTCACCACCCATTATATTCTCAGCACCAGCAAGGATTCCAGCAAGAGCTGATTCTCCAGTTACTTCAAAAGGAGCTGAGGCTGTAACCTCTGCATTCAATATTCCAGAAGTAATTAATGCATTTGCAAGCATATCATTAGTTACTAGTGTTAAGTTAGAAGAGTTTACTGTTACGCCATTTTCCTTTTGTAATAGCTTAACATAGGCACTAGAATACCATCCACCTGTAAAATTGGCTAATTCTTTTTCATCAAGACCAAATTGTTTTAGTGCCATTTTACTGTCTACATATATAGCTTCAATATTGTCTGGAGCTTTAAAGTACTTTCTTAATTGAGCTTCTTGACTATCACTTAAATCAGAACCAAAGCTTAGAATTTCACCACTTGGATATTCACCATGAATATCTGCAAAAGCAGTTGTAGGTATAGATATACATGTTAAAATACCTATAGTCATAGCTAATTTTTTAAAAAATTTCTTTGACATCTTAAATTCTCCTTATACTTAAAATGTAAGTAATACTATCTATATAATAAAATCTAGATAGTTACTTTATATATCTTATTATATATATTATATTTTATATTTATAGGATATAGAATAAATATTAATAAATTTGTAAGAAACGAAAAGCGTAAATTAACTGTAACATCTATGGAAATAAAACAATTTTAGTATTAGAATGGAATTATAGTTAAATTTTAAAATAAAGGTGGGATTTGGATGTATAAAAATCAAATAGAAGAATATTTTCACAATCATAAGGATGAAATGTTAAATGACATATGTGATTTAATAAGAATAAGAAGTGATAGATCAGAGGCTAAAGAAGATATGCCTTTTGGAGAGGGCCCAGCAAAGGCTCTTAAGGCTGCTTTAGAGCTAGCAGAAGGTATGGGATTTAATACTACAAATTATGATAACTATGTAGGAGCTATTGATTTTAATGATAAAGAAAAGCAATTAGATATTTTAGCCCATCTAGATGTAGTACCGGTTAGTGATGATTGGACAGTTACAAAACCTTTTGAGCCAATAATGAAAGATGGTAAATTATATGGAAGAGGTTCAGCTGATGACAAGGGACCAGCATTAGCAGCTTTATATGCTTTAAAGGCTGTTAAAGATTTAAATATACCTTTAAGTAAAAATGTTCGTCTTATATTAGGAACAGATGAGGAATGTGGAAGTTCTGATATAGCATATTACTATAAAAAAGAGAAAGAAGCACCTATGACCTTTTCACCTGATGCAGACTTTCCTGTTATAAATATTGAAAAGGGAGGACTACATAGTCCCTTTGAAAGTAAGTTTGAAGAAGATAACAATTTACCAAGAGTAGTTTCTATGACAAGTGGAGTTAAGGTTAATGTAGTTCCAGACACTGCAATTGCAGTTGTGGAAGGCTTCTCAGAGGAAGAAATAAATAAATATTGTATAGATGCAGCAAAAAGCACAAATTTAAAATTCACCTTTGATAAAGACGGTGAAAGCTGGGTTATTAAGGCCAAGGGAGCAGGAGCACATGCGTCTACTCCTGAAAATGGAAATAATGCTCTTACAGGAATGTTACAGTTACTTACATCTATGCCATGCGCTAATAGTGAAGGATTTAAGAAGCTATGTGCTGTTAGTAAGTTATTCCCACATGGAGATTTCAAGGGGGAAGCTTGTGGTGTTAAGATGAGTGATGATTTATCTGGTGAATTAACTATAACTTTAAATATATTTAAATATACTACTTCAGAGTTAAGTGGAACCTTTGATTGTAGAGCGCCACTTTGTGCAACTAATGAAAATGTGCGTGATGTTTTAAGAGACAATATGGCAAAGGATAATATAATCTTATCTAGGGATGATATGTTCCCAGCTCATCATGTTGATGAAAACTCCGAGTTTATACAAACTCTTTTGAAATGTTATGAAGAATATAGTGGACAAAAGGGAGAATGTATAGCCATAGGAGGAGGTACCTATGTTCACCATATTAATAATGGAGTAGCTTTTGGATGTACAATGCCAGGTACTGATAATAATTTACATGGGGATGATGAGTTTGCAGTAGTAGATGAACTTCTACTTAGTGCTAAAATATTTACTCAAGTAATTATTGATCTATGTAAATAATATTTTAATTTAATAAGCCTAGTTAGGATAAGTAGAATAATAATTTCATTTATCTTAGCTAGGCTATTTTATAGTAGTTAAATAGGTAAGAAGAGTATTAAATATTATCCCTATTATAACATGGATTTAACCATGTTATAAAACAGCAAAATCCCAGAAACCCGCATGAATAAAACAACTAGTTAACTAGTTATATAGTTAACTAGTTATATAGTTAAATAGGCTTATATGTAAATAGTTTCCTATATGAATATTTGTATAGTTTCCTAAGTGAGATTTTATTATAATTAGTATATGATATTATGTTATAACATATCGAAGTTATAGTGAATATTTTATTTCATATATAAAGGAGAATAATATAATGGAGAAGTTTGAAGGACAACTTAAAGAAGCAATGGGAAAAGGTGGAGCATATATAGAGATACCTTTTAATGTAGAAGAAATTTTTGGAGCTAAGAGGGTTAAAGTTAAAGCTACTTTTGATGGGGTGCCATATAGGGGATCTATTGTTAAAATGGGAACAGAGTGCCACATAATAGGTGTAACTAAAGATATAAGAAAAAAGATAAATAAAGATATTGGAGATTATGTTAAAGTTACAGTTGAAAAGGATGAGGAAGAAAGAAAAATTAATCTTCCTGAAGATTTTAAAATAAGAATTGAAGAATCTAATGAAGTATATGATTTTTGGAATAGTTTATCTTACTCTAATCAGAAGAAATATGTGGATTATATAGATTCTGCTAAAAAGGAAGAAACACGAAAAAAACGAGTAGAGGATTCGATAAATAAGTTAATTAATAAAGAGAAGCTATAAATAAAGTCCCCAAATCCTATGTAGTACAAAGATTATTGATGAATAGTCTGTATAATAAAATCCCTGCAATACTATATTACAGGGATTTTAATAAGTTTTGGGTTGTATAAACTCTAGTTTCATTCCTTTAAAAGTACCTGGGGGGGACAAATTGTAAAAGGGAATCTTATGAAGCTAGAGTATGTATAGAGAATATTATTTAAACTACAACCTGGAATTTACTAGGTTGTAGTTATTCTATTTTAAGTTAAATAACTTTATATATTATCTTTTGTGGTTACAAAGAGTTGGTGATTCAATTAAAGTCGCAAACATATATTTATGAGTATGGTCATCTTCATCAGAAGTTCTTCCTTTTACAAAGTGAACATGTCTTCCATTGCCAACCGGAATAGCTGGTCCAGTTGTATCACAAATTTCATGAAAGTGATCATAGAAATCAGTATTTGTTTGAAGCTTATGGACGTGTGAGTTACGGTAAGGAATAGCTTCACCAGTTACCCCAGCAAATCGATGGTTATGAACTGAACAATCTTCAGAAGCTATTATTGTACTACCAGTATATTCATGAACATGGGTTTGCTCTTTGTGTCTACAAGAGTCATTAGAATTATTACTACAGTTATTGTGGTTCATATAGTTATCATTGGCATCATATTCATAATTAGAATAGTTAGGATAACATTCATAATTCTCATAGTCTTCATAAGCATCATTATAATTATTATAGTTACTATACATATTACTCATTTATTTCCCTCCAATACCTTAGAGGCATACTACATATTATGATTATTCTAATATATTGGTGACACCTTTATTATGATTTTTAAAAATATATTTTATTAAAAGATATATTTTTCTTATAAAACCTTTTAGATAATATTTTAGAGTGAAATGTAGCATAATTAAGATATATATTTTATTTCATTACTACTTTTAAAGTTTTGTTTAATATCAATTGAAGTAGATATTAGTTAAGTGAGAGGAGGAGTAGGTTTGAGTTCAATAATATATATACAGATTATAGGATTAATAATATTAATAATACTATCTAGCTTTTTCTCTGCATCAGAAACTGCCTTAATGTCTATTAGCAAGATAAGGGTTAGACATATGGTAGAGGAAAACATAAAGGGATCTAATAGAGTTAAGGAATTAACTGATAATCCTAGTAGCTTATTAGCATCAATTTTAGTTGGGAATAATGTTGTGAATATAGCATCATCTTCTTTAGCAACGGTTTTAGCTATTAATCTTATTGGAAGTAGAGGTGTGGCTATAAGTACTATAATAATGACTATAGTAGTACTTATTTTTGGTGAGATTACCCCAAAAACTTTAGCTTCACAAAATTCTGAGCAAATATCACTAAGAGTTGCAAATCCAATATTTATTGTAAGTAAGATGCTTAAACCAGTAGTTATCATAACTACTACAATATCAAAGTTCTTTATAAAATTACTTGGAGGGAAAAGTGATAGTAATAAACCATTTATAACAGAAGATGAATTAAAAACTATGGTGGACGTTAGTGAAGAGGAAGGTATACTAAAGTCAGAGGAAAAGGATATGATTCATAATGTATTTCAATTTGGAGACCTTTATGCAAAGGATGTTATGGTTCAAAGGGTAGACATAATAGCTTTAGATATAGAGGAAAGTTTGGATAAGATTATTTCAGTTATAAAGGAAGAAGGGTTTTCAAGAATACCTATATATTCAAATACTATAGATAATATAGTGGGGATATTAAATGTTAAGGATATTATATTTATGGAAGATACTAAGGGATTTAGTTTGAAAAACTATATGAGGGAAATAACCTATACCTATGAGTTTAGAAAGGTTACAGAGCTATTTAAAGATATGAATAAAAATAGGCAGCATATGGTAGTAGTCCTTGATGAATATGGTGGAACCGTTGGAATTGTAACTATTGAAGATTTAATAGAGGAGATAGTTGGGGATATAAGTGATGAATATGATGATGAAGAACCAGAAATATATGTGGTAAAGGAAGATGAGTATATAGTTGAAGGAAGTGTTAGAATAGAGGATATAAATGAACTTATAGGAACAAAAATTGAGTCCGAGGAATTTGATTCCATAGGTGGATTTATAATAGGTGTGCTAGGAAGATTCCCTAATATAAGCGAAGAAATAATTTATAGTAATTATAGATTTATAATTGAAGATATAGATAGGAATAGGATAAAGAAAATTAGAATATATACATAGGTTGGAGCAAATAAAGAATAGATATTAATAAAACTATACTAATATCTATTTTTTATTTATAGAATTTATACTGCTTATGTTGTAAAGCTGTTATAGAGCTAAACTAAGAGCTATAAGACCTTGTCCTACATAGTAACATAACAAGTTCAATGCTGTCATGTAAGATGGTGATTTTTTATGAAAGTATATAAAACACAAAATTAAATCAGATAAAAAGAAGAGACATGCACCTATAATTATAAGTATAGTACTTAAAAAGTTTTCATGGATTAAGGGAGTTAATGATAATGCCCTTGTAACCATAAAACTAATTATAATTGAATAAGTAACAACTAGTTTATAGGCTCCCTTAAAATCAAAGCCTTTTATTAGATTTAAAAATAGAATAGAGATTATTGAAATTAGAATAAATAATAGAACATGCCAAATTAGCACAGGGGTAAGAGTAGCAAAGGCTAAAGAAAAGAATATATGAGCAATAGAAAAACTAATTAATCCATATACAAACATTTTGCTTACTTCATCATCTTTATTAGTATTAAAGGCAAGGAATACATCTCCAATTAAAGATGTTATTAATGCAAAAAGTATAAATATGAAGTATTGGGTATTGAAGTAAAGAATTTTATAGCTAGATACGCATATAGCAATAAATAATAGACTAGTAATAGTCTTAACTATAGGCATTTTATAGCCATGAGGATGATAATTAAAGTATATTAGAAATCCTAGTGATATTAGCATAAATATAAAAAATGTAAGTGATAACATACTTAACCCTCCTTCAATAAAATACAAGTAATAAAATTATTATAGCATATGTTACATATAAGTAAAACAATGGAAAAGAAAATATTTTATTAATGGATATATTTGATTTAAAAAATGTATTGATTTTTTATAAATAATGCTTTAACATTAAGTTACATAGATTTCGAAAATGAGAGAGAGGTATTTTTGTGAGTGTCTAGTATTTAAAATAGTAATTAAATATTAATCTTAAAAATTTGGGTAGTATATACCTTTATTTGTTGTGGGATTAATTAAAACTATTAAAGATACAAGTCCACGAAATTTACCTTAGGATAGCTATAGCTATCTCTGTTAATGGCAAGTTTAAAGCTGTGGGAGTATCCATGGCTTTTTTTATTTTGGAAATCTATGAAGGATTTCATGGACTTAATAATAAGTAAAGGAATCGTGAAAATGAATATTAGTACATTGGAAAAATTACATTATAATAAAATAAAAGAAATTATTAAATCTTATTGTGTAAGTGGATTAGGAAGAGAGTTACTAGATAAACTTCAACCTAGTAATAATATTAAGCAAGTGAAAAGAATGTTAGAGGAAACATCTGAAGGTAGAAACCTTATTGATGCTTCTTATCACATGCCATTAAAGGGAATATTTAATATTGCTCCTTTGATAGATAAGATTGAAAAAGGCTCAGTGCTTGAACCATCAGAGCTAACAACAATAGATAATTTTTTGCGTGGATGCAGAAAGGTTAAAATTTTTATAGAAGATAAAGAAGGATATGCGCCAACTTTAAGTGCTTATGGTAAAAGTATCACAGAATTAAAATATATTGAAGAGGAAATAGAGACTTCAATTAAAGGAAGCATAGTGGATTCTAATGCTAGTAAAGAACTTAAGAGAATTAGACGACATATAGAAAGTTGTGAAGAAAAGATAAAAGAAAGGTTAGATAAGTTTATAAGAAGTAGTGCCAATAAAGAATATATTCAAGAATTTTTTATAAGTCAAAGGAATGGTAGATATACAATTCCTATAAAAGCTTCCTATAAGAATCAAGTTCAAGGATCTATTGTAGAAGTGTCTTCTAAAGGGACTACTGTATTTATAGAGCCAAGTTCTGTATCAAAGTATACTACGGAGTTAACTACACTAAAATCAGAAGAGGCCATGGAAGAGTATAGAATACTTGCAACATTAACTGATATGATATTTGAGAGGATTAAAGAGTTAAAGATAAATATAGAAGTCATTGCAGAATATGATATGATTATAGCAAAAGCAAAATATAGTAAAGATATAGATGGAATACAGCCAATTCTAAATAATCATGGATATATAAATATAATTAAGGGTAGATATCCATTAATTAAAAATGCCGTTCCGCTAGATTTTAATATAGGGGATGATTATAGAACCTTGATTATAACTGGACCTAATGCAGGGGGGAAGACAGTGGTGTTAAAGACAGTGGGACTTCTTACATTAGCTACGCAAAGTGGATTTCATATAGGTGCTGAATCAGGAAGCGAAATAGCCATATTTGAGAAAATATTTGTGGATATTGGAGACGATCAAAGTGTGGAAAACGCTTTAAGTACATTTTCATCTCATGTTAAGAATCTTAGTGGAATTTTAAAGGAGAGTAATAAAAATACCCTTCTTCTTTTGGATGAGATAGGAAGTGGTACAGAACCTAATGAAGGAGCAGCACTTGCTATTGCGATACTAGAGGAGTTTTATCATAAAGGATGCATTACCATAGCATCTACTCATTATGGAGAGATTAAGAACTTTTCTCAGAATCATCCTGATTTTGAAAATGCAGCCATGGAATTCCAAAGAGAGACCTTAGATCCACTATATAAGATTTCTATTGGGAAGAGTGGAAATAGTAATGCCCTTTATATTTCAAAAAAAATGGGTATAGCTGATAAAATAATAGATAGAACAAGAAAATATATTGAAACTAAAAGTTATAACTATGAATTGTTAAGAGATAGCAAGATTAATAGAAATAAAGAAGTTGATAATTATAGTGAAGAATCCTATAACTATGAAAAAGGTGATAGAGTTATTGTTCTAGATAAGAAGTTACCAGGGGTTGTATATAAAGAAAAAGATGAATTTAATAATATAATTGTATTTTTAGATGGTGATTTTATTGAAGTGAATTATAAGAGGTTAAAGCTAGAGGTTAGTGCTACAGAGTTATATCCTGAAGGTTATGACTTAAATCAGATTTTTATAGCTTATAAGGAAAGAAAGTTAGAACATGATATAGAAAGAGGTTCTAAAAAAGCACTTAAAAAAATTAGAAAGGAATCCCAAAAGGGAATTTGTGAACAATAAGTAACCTTTGTATTCTTATAGAAAATATTGTCCATAATATAAAAAGATTTTGTTAATTAGTGGAGGAAATTATGGCAATAGAAAAAAGTTTAATTGAAGGATTTTTAAAACAGTTTGATACAGTTCCTTTTTCGGTAAAATATAAGGACGAAGGGAAATTTATTATAGGTGAAGGTGAACCTAAGTTTAAGATAGTTATAAGAAAATTACCTAATAAAACTGATTTGCTAAAAAGTACTTCTCTCGCTTTAGGAGAAGCTTATATGAATGGAGATATAGATTTAATAGAAGGAGATCTATACTATGCTCTTGATACGCTATTAAGTAACATAGATAAGTTTACCTTAGATATAAAAGGTCTTAAAAAGCTACTGCATACTTCTACTTCTTTAAAGCATCAAAAGGAGGAGGTATGTTCTCATTATGATATAGGAAACGATTTTTATAAGTTATGGCTTGATAAAACCATGAGTTACTCTTGCGCTTACTTTAAAAATGATAATGATACATTAGAAGAAGCTCAGATGAATAAAATATATCATATACTTAATAAGCTTAATTTAAAGGAAGGTATGAGCTTATTAGATATTGGATGTGGTTGGGGGTATTTATTAGTAGAAGCTGCTAAAAAATATAAAATCCATGGCGTTGGTATAACCCTTAGTGAAGAACAATATAAGGGGTTTTCAGAGCTAATTGAGAAGGAAAACCTAAGGGAGTATCTACAAGTTAAGCTTTTAGACTATAGAAAATTAAAGGATTCAGGTATGACCTTTGATAGAGTAGTTAGTGTTGGTATGATTGAGCATGTTGGAAGAGAAAATTACAGTTTATTCTTTGATAATGTAAGTAAAGTATTAAATCCTAAAGGTGAGTTTTTATTACACTATATAAGTAGTATCCATGAATCTCAAGGAGACCCATGGATTAAAAAATACATCTTTCCAGGCGGTGTAATTCCTAGTATAAGAGAAATAATGGATACTGCTTGTGAGCATAAGTTTTGTACTATAGATGTAGAAAGTTTAAGACTTCATTACAAGAAAACATTGCTTTATTGGTATAAAAATTTTCAAGATAATATAGATGAAATTAAAAAATTGGTAGATGAAAGATTTATAAGAATGTGGGAAATATATTTATGTTCTTGTGCGGCTTCATTTAATAATGGAGTTGTAGATTTACATCAAATGCTATTTACTAAAGGAGCTAAAAACGATCTACCACCTACAAGAGAATATATGGATAAATAATTTTAAAGAATAAAACGGCCAAGTATATCCTGGTCGTTTTGTTTTTAAAAATTTTAATAATACTATGAATAATTTGATTTCTTTTAGAGAAAGATTTAATTTTTTATAATGTGAGTTTCTATAATTTGAAGTTCTTTAATCAATTCTTGTCTAACAAAACCCTTTGTATTTACTGTGTCAGAGGTTATAAGGCGTACTTCGTACCATAAGGTTTCTAAAGCTTCAACTCCATCAAGAATTGCTACCCTTGAGTTAGATGGGATGGAGCGGAGTATAGGACTATTACTGAGAGGTGAGATATAAAGAGAGCACCGTTTTATTGTTTCACCAGTATTAAATCTAATAGGTCTAGAGTAAACTTTTAAAGTTTCATTTGGCTTATTAATAGTGTTTAATTGAGATGTTAAACTATTATTTTGTTTTGTTAGAACTCTTACTTGAATATTTTGTTTGTTATATTTATCATTTAAAAGATAATATAAAATTCCTAATCCACCAGAGGTAAGAAGTAGGACATAAATGAAAAAAGTTTTTATCACGAATGTACCTCCATAAAAGAGTTTGGTAGTATAAATATATTCCTTTTATTTATGAAATAGACTTAGTAAAATTAATAAGTAATATTAATAAAACTAGTAAAAGTTTAGTGATATAATTCTATGTGAGGAGTTGATGAATAAATGGCTAATACTAAAACTAATGTGATGAGGATACTAGATAATAGTAATATAAATTATAATATATATACATATGAGGTTAAGGATAGTGCTGTAGATGGAATATCAGTAGCCAATAAACTTGGAGTAGCAGTAGAGAATGTATTTAAGACTCTTGTTACAAAAGGCCATAGTGGAGATTTTTATGTATTCGTAGTTCCTGTGGCAAAGGAACTGAATCTTAAGGCGGCGGCAAAGCGTGTAGGAGAAAAGTCAGTAGAAATGATAAAAGTTAGTGATATGCTTAAGATAACGGGATATATTAGAGGTGGATGCTCGCCTATAGGTATGAAGAAAAATTATAATACTGTAATTGATGATTCATCCCTGAATCTAGATAAAATCATTGTAAGTGGTGGTAAAATTGGATTTCAAGTAGAAATAGGACCAAGGGATTTAATTCAGCTGATAAATGCTGAAACCGGTCCTATTGTGAATTAAAATATACATAAAAGAAATAAAGGTTGTCCTAGAAGATAATTTAATTCTTACTAAGACTACCTTTAATTATTATATAGCTAAAGAAAAACTAACATAATCTAATATAAAATCATCAGCTAAAGCTTTCATGTCATTGTGCTGCTCTAGGGAATGTTCATCATATACGCCTATAACCTTCATACCAGCTTTTTTAGCACCTTGAATGGCTGGAAGTAAGTCTTCAAAAACCATGCACTTATCAGGAGAAACACCTAATTTATTTGCTGCTAGAAGATATACATCTGGAAAATCTTTTCCCCTTTTTACCTCATTAGTTAAGGCTATTGTATCAAAATATTCATATATTCCATTAGCTTTTAAGCAAGCTTCTAAAAGTAAAGTGTTATTGCTAGTAGCCAATGCAATTTTTATATTATTTTCTTTAAGTAGGTTAAAAAATTCTTTAACACCAGGCTTTAGTTTCACTTTATTACAGTAAGCTTCATAAGCCATGTCATTCCAATGCTCTTTAATTTCTTCTAAGGTATAAGGTAAATTAAAGGAATTCTTAAAGTAAATAGCTACTTCATTAAAGCTAAGATGAGCAATGTCATTATTTAATGATGGAGGCACATCTAAATTATGTTTAGCTAGGTATTCCGTATCGATTTTATTCCATACCCACATAGAATCAACTATAGTACCATCCATATCAAAAATTGCAGCGTCTATATTTTTAAACATATATTATCACCCCCGCATATTAACATAACAAATAAAACTTTTAATGTAAAGAGTAATGAATATAATGTGGAAACTACCTTTTACTACTAATAAAAAAGTAATAAGAAAGAATGTAATAAAATTAAAAACATATAATGTATTAGTAAAATAAAGGGGGGAAACTATGGATCTTTTAGGTAAGTTTTGGGGGGTTATTTCGGTTATATTTACTTTAGGAGCATTGTCAAGAGTAGTATCTTTAGGGTTTTATAATAAGTTTATTAAAGGTTTGTCAAAGAAAAAACATAGAGGCATAATAAATAAAACTATTAACATAAATAATGTTTTAGAAGAAAACCATGGGGTGTTTGGAGTGGGTGCATTTATTTCTTCAATAATTCATATGTTAATAATGAATTATAAGGAAAGTTTTTCTTTTTGGGGAATTGCAACCTTTGTGTGTGTTTTAATAATGGTAGCTACTGGAATTATAAATAAATTTATTTATAGAGATAAGAGGGGCCAAATAAGAAAGTTTCATACAACTATAATATTAATATATATTGTTTCTTTAGTAATGCATATAATTTTCACCAAATGATATATTATTAAAAAAAGACATTGTTCTTATAGCAGATTTAAGGTCTAGTTACAAAACACTATCTTCCTATAGTAAATAAAAACATATATAGTAAAATAAAAAGGAACATGACATTCATGTTCCTTTTGGTCGGGGTGACAGGGATTGAACCTGCGACCTCATGGTCCCAAACCACGCGCGCTCCCATCTGCGCCACACCCCGCCGACAAAAATTATTATATGATATATTTAATAGGTTGTCAACATATTTTATGCAAAAAGTTTTGCGATATTATATATTATTTTTAAAAGACCAATAAAAGGTATTATAAAATCAGTATATTGTAAATAATAAAAGATGTTACTGAATACAAAAAGTTTAATATATATTTACATAATATTATTGTCATTAAAAAAAGGAGGAGTACAAAAGATGAAGGAATATAGGTTTAGTGAGGCTTCTAAAA
Organism: Clostridium sp. UBA5712; assembly: GCF_002419845.1. Classification (NCBI taxonomy): domain Bacteria; kingdom Bacillati; phylum Bacillota; class Clostridia; order Eubacteriales; family Clostridiaceae; genus Clostridium; species Clostridium sp. UBA5712. The sequence goes on from NZ_DIGW01000003.1 coordinate 225,153, forward strand.
GATATATGAGAAAGCAATTGTCTAATAGTATACTTTTATCGAGTCTTTTACTCATAATTACAATAGGATTATTTATAAGGAACAATCTTTTTTATGGGAGATTTTTATTAGTGTTTTTTATAGTAGGATTAATAGTTACAGGTCTTGTTACTAAAAAAGTAAGAAGCATTGATGAGCTTAAATATATAAAAGTATATAAAGATAAATTTTGTATAAATAACAATATGAATGAAAAACCAAAAACTCTTTATTTTAGAGATGTAAATAAAGCAATGAGGGATAATAAAGGGATTATATTTTACGTGGGGAAAAGGGATTATAGAATATTATCTAGTTTTTTAGAGCAAAGTGAAGTTGATGAACTTTGGAAGAAGTTTTCCAGGTATAAATAGATATATTTACTATAATTAAATTCTATAGATTAGATTATGAGCATAGGTATATATTATTCTTAAATTAAGGGGGAGCATAAATGAATAAAATGAATCTTGCTACTTTAGGAGTAATTATATTAGTTATTGTGGGATTAGTGTGGATTATATGCTTTGATAATATTGATAATAGTAGCCATGAAATAATTAATAAAGAAAGAGAAATTATAAATTATGATGAGATAAAGGGAATTTGGTTATCTTATTTAGATTTATCAGCTATGCTTAAGGGGAAAAATGAAAATGAATTTAGAAAAAATATATCACAAGCAATAGATAATGTAGAATCTATGGGGTTGAATACTTTAATTGTACATGTAAGACCTTTTTCTGATGCCTTATATCAATCTAAATATTATCCATGGTCTATATATTGTTCGGGCATAGAAGGTAATGCTCCGGGATATGATCCTCTTCAAGTTATTATAGAGGAAGCTCATTTAAGAAATATAAGAGTAGAGGCTTGGATTAATCCCTATAGAGTTAGAAGTGATAGTGTTAAGTTGCCACTGTCTTTGGAGAATCCTGCTAGCAAATGGATAAAAGATGGTAGTGATAATATAATAAAATGTAATGGTGGAATATATTATAATCCTGCCAAAGAAGAAGTTAGGCAACTTATAGTGAATGGAGTAAAAGAAATAGTGGAGAACTATGAAGTTGATGGAATACATTTTGATGATTATTTTTATCCATCTAGTGATGTGTCTATAGATAGTAAAGCTTATGGCGAGTATACAAGTTCAGGAGGAGATTTAGATTTAGAGAGTTGGAGACGTGAAAATGTTAATATTCTCGTAAGGCAGGTTTATTCAATTGTTAAAGAGATAAGCCCAGAGGTAGTCTTTGGAATAAGTCCACAAGGCTCTATGGATAATAACTATAATAGCCAATTTATTGATGTGAAGAAGTGGATTCAAAACCCTGGATATATTGATTATATTTGTCCACAAATATATTATGGCTTTTTAAATGATAATAGCAATTTTCAACAAGTTATTGAAGAGTTTGATAGTCTTGTTGCTGAATCTACAGTAAATTTATATATAGGTTTATCTGTATATAAAGTTGGTAGTGAAGATACTTGGGCAGGTAATGGAAAGGATGAGTGGAGAAATAGTACAGATATATTAAAAAGACAGGTGGAAGCTTCAAGAAAGTTAAAGAAGTACAAAGGAATATTACTATTTAGGTATGACTCTTTGTTTAATCCATCATCAAATGTAAAAAGTCAGATACAACAGGAGAGATCAAATTTAAAATCTTTATTTAAGTAAAAAAAGAAAGGGGTGACTATTTATAAGTCACCTCTATAGTTTTTTCTATACTTCCTATGCCACCAACTTTTATTAAATAGTCATTATTAATAGCTTCACCCGTGCAGATGATTTCACTTGGATTATTCATGTAATAACCTTGTTCGCAACATATGGTTAGTTTATCTTTAAAATCAAGTATGTTATGTTTCATTATGTATGCACATAATGCGCCATTAGATGTGCCAGTAGCACTTTCTTCATCGATACCTACACTAGGACCGAAATTTCTAGTTGCAACAGTGCTTTTAGAATTTTCAGTTTCTAAAGAGAAGGCATGAAGACCTACTAAATTTAAGTTATCTGTGTATTCTTTTAGGCCTTGAAAATCTGGATTTATTCTTTTTAGAGCATTTAGAGATTTAACTGGGAACATTATATCTTTAAGCCCTGTAGAAATTATCATAGGTCTTAATGCATGACCTTGGATTCCAGCATCTTCTAAGGTTATTCCTAATATATCACAAAGTTCTTTTACATCATCAATATATGAATAGAACTTAGGATTAGTTTGAGTCATAAGCACATAGGCAATTTTTTCATTATCAAAATAAATTTCTATGTCTAAAATACCGGCAAGAGTTTTTTGTTTTAATTTTACTGGACTTGTACTTGGTTTGATAAAGCCTAATTTAGCTAAGGTATAGAAAGTGGCGATGGTAGCATGACCACATAAATCAACTTCTGTTGAAGGGGTAAAAAATCTAACCTCATAGTCATAATCGTCACATTTTGATTTTATCACAAAGGCAGTTTCGGAAAGTTTTACTTCTTTTGCGATAGCTGCCATGTCATTAGAGGATAAGTCATCACAATCAATAACTACACCAGCCTTGTTTCCACCCATATCATTGTGAGTAAAGGCATTAACTATGTACACAGTTTTATTAAAGTTTGATTTCATTTTGTCACCTCGTTTATATATTAAAAATATAGCTATCTTAATTAAAGGATAGCTATATTAATTGGTATAAGATAAAATTAATTAGCTAGATACATTTCACCAACAACATTTATATCTCCAGCACCTACGGTAATAATAAGATCACCATCTTTGGCCTTTGATTTTAAGTGATTAACTATTTCTTCAAAGCTATGATAGTTTATTGCATCAACTCCTGTAAGTCTTATAGCATCGCCTAACTTTACTGAGTTAACAATTCCAGTATCTTTTTCACGAGCAGCGTATATATCTGCTAATAATAAATGCTTTACTCCATTGAAGGTTCTTACAAAGTCATCAAAAAGAGTTATAGTTCGAGTGTAGGTATGAGGTTGAAATACCACATATAAATCTTTATGAGGATAATTTTTACAAGCACTAAGAGTAGCTTGAATTTCTGTTGGATGATGAGCATAGTCATCTATTACAGTAACACCATTTTTAGAACCCTTAAATTCAAATCTTCTATGAGTTCCTCCAAAATTAGATAATCCTTTAATTATAGATTCATTAGAAATGTTAAGAGCTAAGGATGTACATATAGCAGCTAAAGAGTTAAGCACATTATGTTCTCCAGGCACATTTAAGGCTATAGGAAATAACATATGGTCATTTTTATATAAATCATAAGAACCACAACCAAGAGAATTATAAGTTATATTTTTAGCTTTATACTCACCATTATTTATTCCGTAAGTCATTATAGTACATTTATGATTATTTAATATATCAGAAACGTTACTATCATCACTATTGCATACAAGGAAACCATCATCTGGTATGATATCTATAAATTTATTAAAAGTATCTTTTATGTGATTTATATCCTTATAAAAATCTAAATGGTCTGCATCTACATTTAATATAATTCCTATATAAGGATGAAATTTTAAGAAAGATCCTTTATACTCACAAGCTTCAGTAACAAAGTAATCACTATTTCCAGCAAGAACATTACCCTCTATAACATCTAATTCTCCACCTACTAATATGGTAGGATCCACTTGTTCTTCAATTACAATGTGGGCAAGCATTGAAGTTGTGGTTGTTTTGCCATGAGTACCAGCAACAGCTACATTATATTTATGGCCAAGCATAATTCTGCCTAAGAATTCAGCTCTATCCATCATAGGAAGGTTTAGTTCAATTGCCTTTTGAAACTCAGGATTATCATCACTGATAGCAGCAGTGTATACTACTAAATCTGAATCCTGTATGTTATCTGCACTGTGTCCTATATATATATATGCACCTTTATTTCTAAGTTTTTCAACCATATTTGAATTTTTCATATCTGAACCAGATACAGTATATCCGTTTTTAAGTAGAATCTCAGCAAGACCACTCATACTAATGCCACCAATACCAATAAAGTGAACTTTTTTATTTTTATCTTGTAAAAAATCAAAACTCATATAATAACAACTCCTATATAAAATATAATACTACATTCATGAATTTGTATATTAAAACATAGTTATAGATCAACCTAATAACCATTGTATGTGTATAAAAATAAATGAATACCTAATATAAATTATATACAAAAATCTATATAAAAAACACATATATTTTAGAAAGCTTCGTAAATTATATATCTATAGGAAAAATGAATGAAAATATCCAAAAAATTTAAAAGAAAATTCAGAAAAAGGCTTTTCGGATAGAAATAAATATGTTAAAATAAAAACAAAGTTAGAGATGGTTTTTAAGTATAATAACTAATTATATTTATTAAGTATCTAAGTGGAAATAATAGATGTTTTCTAAGTGTATGTATATTTAATATCAATTACAATAACTACTAGGCCATAAGGCTAGTAGAAATTTTCTGGAGGAGTGTGTTAAAATGTTAACAATTGGTCTGAGAGAATATGTAAATTGGCAACTGAATATTAATGGTGAAGAAGAGGATAAAATGCTCAATACTTGTGAAGAGAATGATATCATGGGTATGGAGTTTGAATATTTATTGTGGCAATTTAGCTTGTAAATTGCCAAATCTATTTTAAAGTCCCTATAATAATCGTGAAAAAGTCCTTAGTTTAGACTAAGGACTTTTTTTATTATGTAATTATGTTAAAAAGTTGTGCTGTAAGTTTTGTAATTTGCAAAGAGTATTAACAATGGAGAAGATGATTACTCCAGCTAAGTTAGAAGTGATATTATCTTTATCAAATCTAGGTGCCACTTCACATATATCAAAGGTTATAACCCTATTTGACTTTAAAATATGTTTAAGTAGTTTTATAACTATTTCTGGGTTTAGACCTAAGGTTTGCGTAGAACTAACCCCTGGTGCAAAAGAGGCAGAAAATACATCTGAGCAAATAGTTACATATATATAATCTTGGTTTCTCATAAAGGTATTTAGCTCTCTTAAAAGTTGCCAACCATCACTATATAGGATGTCTTTCGCAAGGGTGTATTGAACACCTAGTTTTTTAGCGGTTTTAAATAGATCCACTGTATTGCTGTGCTGTTGTATCCCAATACAGAAATAGGAGAAATCCATGTTTTTATCATGACAAATATCAGAGATTTGTTTAAACATAGTTCCAGAACTTCCCTCGTTATTATATGGTCTAAGATCGAAGTGAGCATCAAAATTTATAATTCCGATTCGAGGTTTACAAGATATTTTATCCAGATGAGATAGAGCCCCATTATAGTTCCCAAAGGCTGTCTCATGTCCTCCTCCTAGAACTATAGGAAAAATATTCAGATCTAGTAACTTAGACACGCAGTCGCTTAAAAGCTTTTGCCCTTCAGCAAGAGAAATGTCCTCAACTATGATATCTCCGGCATCAAAAATTTTTACCGATTGATTAAAAGTACAAGGTAGATTTGAAAGCTCTTTTCTGATGGATATAGGACCATTCATGGCACCTATACGACCTTTATTTTTTTTTACACCTTCATGGCAACAAAAGCCTAAAAGTGCAAAATTTAGTCCATCAAGAGGCTCAAGATCATCTCTTCGAAGATCAAGAGGTGTTATCCATTGATGCCATCTAAAAGCATCAAAATTATCGTCACTGTCTATTCTTCCTTGCCATAAGTTTTCGTTCATAGGTTCATAGTTTTTAATAAACATAAAATCACCCCACAAGTAACTTCTTAGTAGTATTATACGTTTTCAGTATAAGTCAAAGGAGAGATATTATCAATGTTATATGTAAAATAGTAGTTATATTTTATTTGTTTTTGAATATACATATTTAAAGATAAAGAGATATGCAGTGAATTAAAAGGTATTGATAATAATTTTTAGTAATGAAATAAAATAATATTGACAATTGAACGTATGTTCGATATCATGTAAATATGAGAACAGATATGGGGGTTAAAGAATGGGAAACAAAGATTTATTCATTGAGTTAAAGTATAAGGCAGATGGGCAAGGACTTGAAGGTATAAATTTTTTAGAAGATGATAAAGAAATAGGTGGTCAGAAATACATGCTTTGTGGTGGAGTTTTAAATAAGAATGGAGGAAAACTTTTATTTAAAGCTAGAAATATACAAGAAGCTAATGAATTTACAAAAAGGAATCCTTTGACTTCGAAAATGGTGGCATGTAGTTGATAGATATTATAAAATAATATTGAAATTAAAGGCTATTTCAAAATGAAGATTTATTTAATCTTTATTTTGAAGTAGCTCTTTTTATTTACAATGAGGATATTTTTTTGCTAATTAATCTGTGATTAACATAAAAGATGAATTTATATTGTTTTAAATAGTATATTAAAGAAAATAAAAAAAGTAATTGTAATATAGTAATAAAACAGATAGAATAAAGGTGAATAATAAAGGCAAAAATAAAGATAAAATTCGGAAAGGTATAGTTTGTATGGAGAAAATTAAGCATAAATTTAATAGAAACCAAAGGGTTATTGGTATAACAAAAGTTTTAACAGAAAATCCTAATAAGGTTATAACTTTAAATTTATTTACAGAGAAATTCAATGCAGCAAAATCTACTATTAGTGAAGATATTGTTATAGTTAGAGAAGTAATAGAAGGTTTATCCATGGGAAAGATAGAAACAGTAGCAGGTGCTGCAGGTGGAATAAGATTTATAAATGAAAAATCAAATGAAGATAGAAAACAGTTTTTAGAAGATTTGTGTGAAGCACTAAGACAGCAATCTAGAGTTGTTCCGGGTAATTTTCTATATATAACAGATATAGCATATAATCCAAGTATTATTCAAAATTCAGCAATAATATTAGCTAGTAAATTTAAAGATATGAACGTGGATTATGTAGTTACAATAGAAACTAAAGGTATTCCATTAGGTTATGAGGTTGCAAAACAATTAGGAGTTCAGCTTGTTACAGTACGTCATGATACTAAGTATACAGAAGGTACTACAGTAAGCATAAATTATGCTTCTGGTTCAAGCAATAGACTTCAAACTATGACATTATCAACAAAGTCTATGAAGAGAAGTAGCAGATGTGTATTTGTAGATGACTTTATGAGAGGTGGAGGAACTGCAAAGGGAATTAAAGAGCTTTTAAGTGAATTTGATAGTGAATTATTAGGTAGTGGTTTTTTAATAGATAATGTAGAAGTTAAGGATAAGCTGGTAGATGATTATATTTCATTAGTAAATTTTTATGGTATTGGAGAAGATGGAATTGCGATTGTTAGTCCATCTAGTGAAAAAAACGAATAAGTTACAAAAAAATATGGAAAATGTTTCGACAAATAGAAGGATTTACAATGCATTAGTAGAATAATACATGAAAGCACATCTTGGAGGTGGAATTTCATGATAATTACAGACGTTAGAATTAGAAAAATTACCACAGAAGGAAAAATGAAAGCTATAGTATCTATAACTTTAGATAATGAATTCGTGGTTCATGACATCAAGATAATTGAGGGTCAAAGTGGTAATTTTATAGCTATGCCTAGTAGAAGAACTCCTGATGGAGAATTTAAGGATATAGCTCACCCAATTAATACAGAAACAAGAGAGAAAATTCAAAAATCTATACTTGACGAGTATGAAAAAGTAAAAAATGAAGAGCAAGTAGAAGATGAAATAGTCTAATTATAAAAAGGAGCGTAGCACTCCTTTTTATTTTGTGTATCGTTAATAGTATATCGTTAATATATATTTTCATGTAAAAAATATACTTTGGTTGAAAAAGTGTAACAGTTTCAATATAATAGTATAGAAGTAGTATATAAAAATAATAAATATGATAGATTAATATTGAAAATTTAATAAATATTAGTTTTAAATTATTATAGAATAATTTATCAGGAAAGACTAATTACATTTTAAATGAAGAGGTGTATGAATTGTATAAATGTGCTATAATCCTTGCTGCTGGCGAAGGTAAAAGAATGAAATCTAATACTCCTAAGGTTCTACACAAAGTTTGTGGAAAAGAAATGATAAACCATGTTATAGATAATATAAGAAAGTCCGGAGTAGAAGAAGTAAGTGTGGTTATTGGAAAAGGTGCTGATAAAGTTAGAAAAGGCACTGAAAGTAGAAATATTTTCTACTCAGTTCAAGAAGAACAATTAGGTACTGGGCATGCAGTAATGTGTGCAGAAGAATTTTTAAAAGGTAAAAAAGGTTCAGTATCTATATTTGTTGGAGATGGGCCTCTAATAACAGAAGAAACAGTTACAAAGCTTACTAAATATCATGAAGAACAAAAATGTAGTGCTACAATATTGACATCTATAATGAGTGACCCTCTAAAGTATGGAAGAATAATTAGAAATTCTCAAGGAGAAGTAGAGAAAATTGTAGAGTTTAAGGATTGTAATGAAGAAGAAGTAAAAGTTAATGAAATTAACTCAGGGATGTATTGTTTTGATATAGACATATTATTAAATACCTTAGGTAAACTTAATAATAATAATAATCAAGGTGAGTACTATTTAACAGATGTAATAGAAATATTAAAAAATGAAGGTAAGAAAGTTGGAGCTATTGCTGTTGATGTAGAAGAAATTACAGCAGTAAATTCAAAGGTAGAGCTTTCTGTTGCTAATGATATAATGAGAAGTAGAATAAATAGAAACCATATGGATAATGGTGTTATAATTATGGACCCTAGAAGCACCTATATAGAATGTGATGTAATTATAGGTCAAGATACGGTTGTATATCCAGGGAATATCATAGAAGGAACTACGGTAGTTGGTGAAAATTGCGTATTATACTCAAATAACAGAATAACTAATAGTATAATTGGTGATGATGTAACTGTAGAAAATTCTGTAGTATTAAACAGTAAGATTGGAAATAATACTACAGTTGGACCTTTTGCGTATATAAGACCAGAAACAACTATAGGTGAAAATGCAAGGATAGGCGATTTTGTTGAAATTAAAAAATCATCAATAGGTGACGGAACTAAGGTATCTCACTTAACTTACATAGGAGATGCAGAAGTGGGAGAAAAATGTAATTTTGGGTGTGGAACTGTTGTAGTAAATTATGATGGAAAAGCAAAATATAAAACTACAATTGGAAACAATGTATTTATAGGATGTAATACTAACTTAGTATCACCAGTTGAGGTAGAAGATAATACTTATATTGCAGCTGGATCAACAATAACCGAGAAAATACCAGAGGGCTCCTTAGCTATAGCAAGAGCTAGGCAAATAAATAAAGAGAACTGGGTATATGATAAAAATAAAAACAAATAAAATTTTAGGAGGACTACATAAATGATAAGCCATGGAAGAAACATTAAAATCTTTGCAGGAAACTCATATCCAGAATTAGCTGCTGATATTGCAAACCGCTTAGGGCTTTCTGTTGGAGAAAGTCAAGTTACTACTTTTAGTGATGGTGAGATTGCGGTAAATATTGGAGAAACTGTTAGAGGACTGGACGTATTTGTTATACAGCCAACTAGTGCCCCAGTAAACAATAATTTAATGGAACTTTTAATTATGATTGATGCACTTAAGAGAGCATCAGCAGGAAGAATAACGGCGGTTATTCCTTACTATGGATATGCACGTCAAGACAGAAAGGCAAAGGCAAGAGATCCAATTACAGCAAAATTAGTTGCTGATTTAATTACAGCAGCAGGAGCAGATAGAGTTTTAACTATGGACTTACATGCAGCTCAAATACAAGGATATTTCAATATTCCAGTTGATAATTTAGTGGGTTCACCAATACTAAGTGATTACTTTATAGAAAAAGGATTTAAAGATTGTGATGATGTAGTTGTAGTTTCACCAGATCTTGGTAGTGTTACAAGAGCAAGAAAGTTTGCTGATAAACTAAACGCTCCAATAGCTATTATAGATAAGAGAAGACCAAAGGCTAATGTAGCTGAAGTTATGAATATAATCGGTGAAGTAAAAGGTAAAAAGGTTATACTAATAGATGATATGATAGACACAGCTGGAACTATTTGTAATGGTGCTAATGCTTTAGTTAAAATGGGTGCTACTGAAGTATATGCTTGTTGTTCACATGCTGTACTTTCTGGTCCAGCCATAGAAAGACTAGAAGCATCGGTGATAAAAGAGCTAGTTATGCTTGATAGTATTCATCTACCACAAGAAAAAATGCTTGATAAGATAAAAATATTATCTATAGCACCGTTATTTGCAGAAGCTATTAGAAGAATATATGAAGAAGTTTCTGTAAGCAAGCTTTTTGATGAATAATATTAAATATTATATGTATTCATAATAAGTTTGGACAGTAATTTGGTTTTATTTAGGGGAGGAAGTTTTTCTTCCCCTATTTTTAGTATAAAAAGGAATGTTTTCACCATAACTTTATAAATATTTTGTTAAAAATATTAATTTTAATGAGAAAATACTTGGACTTAAAGTTATTGTTATATAATATTATAAAAGATATTATGTAGAAATTATATTCGTAAATTAAATAAAATATCTTAAGTATTTAGGAGGGATATCAATGGAAGGTAATTTAGGAAAGATATTAGTTGTTGATGATGATAAAAATATATGTGAAGTAATAAAGATGTATTTGGAGAATTCAGGATACCATGTTAAGGTGGCCAATGACGGAAGAGAGGCTCAAGAAGCATTTACTAGTTATAAACCTGATTTAGTGCTTTTAGATGTTATGTTACCATACCTGGATGGCATAGATGTGCTAAAGTGGATAAGAAGGGATAATGAAACACCAGTTATAATGATAACTGCAAAAGGAGAAACTTTTGATAAAGTTTTAGGACTTGAGCTTGGAGCAGATGATTATATAGTAAAACCCTTTGAACCTAAGGAACTTATGGCTAGAGTTAAGGCTGTTCTAAGAAGATATACTGCAGAGGGTGATAGTAAAGAAACATTAACCTTTGATAATTTAGTTATAGATATAAATTCATATAATGTAACATACATGGGACATGAAATTAAAATGCCACCTAAAGAGTTTGAATTATTACACTTCTTAGCAAGTAATAAAAACAGAGTATTTACAAGAGAACAACTGCTTTGTGAAGTGTGGGGATATGATTATCCAGGAGATTCAAGAACTGTAGATGTTCATGTGAAGAGATTAAGAGAAAAAGTATCAGGAGGAGATAATTGGCAGTTAGAAACTGTTTGGGGAGTTGGATATAAATTTGAGGTGAAATAGATGGTGAAAAATAGCTTATTTTCTAAAATGGTTGTTACTTACACCATTATAATTACAGTAAGTTTTACTATTTTAGCTGCATTTCTTTCCTTTTGGTTTCAAGATTATTTTATAAAGACGAGACAAAGTGATCTTACTAGACAGGCAGATATAATTGAAGGTATTGCAACAAAATATTTAACTGGGGCATCATCATATGAAGAATTAACTACAAATATAAAGTTTATATCAACATATATAAATGATGATATAGTTCTCGTAGATAGTAATGGATATGTTTATTCAGTTACTAACATTAAATATACTCCACTCATAGGGAAACAGATTTTTCATGATGATTTGGAAAATATAAACAATAGTGATTATATAGATGCTTTTAATGAGTATGGAGTTTATATGGATGAGAAAGTATACGTTATGATGAAAGTTGTAAAAGATGCTAAAGGGCAATCTATGGGAGCCACTTTATTTAGTGTATCAACAGATATTTTAGATAAATCACTTTCTAATGTTTATCAAATTATTTGGTTATCTGCAGTTTTCGCTGTAATTGCTTCTTGTATCGTAATTTATTATTTTTCTCAAAAGATGATAGTTAATCCGTTATCAGAAATGAGTGGGGTTGCAAGAAAAATAGCTCAAGGAGATGTAGATAAAAGAGTTGAAATTCATTCTGATGATGAAATGGAGGAGTTTGCAAATGCATTTAATGTGATGGCAGACTCGCTACAAAAGGTAGAACAAAATAGAAAAGAGTTTATTTCAAATGTTTCTCATGAGTTAAGATCTCCAATGACATCTATAAAAGGATTTATAGGTGGAATTTTAGATGGAGTAGTTCCTGATGAAAAGCATAAGTATTATCTAAATATAGCCTATGAAGAAATACAAAGATTAACAAGACTTATTAATGATTTACTTGATTTATCAGCAGTGGAATCGGGTACTTATAAGCTGGAGAAGGTACCTGTGGACATTAATGAAATAGTGAGAATATGCATATTGAGAAATGAAAATAGAATAAGAAATAAAAATTTGGATGTACAGGTATTTTTTGAAGGAAGTGAACTCTGGGTACTTACAGATGGAGATAAAATAACACAAGTTATAACTAATCTTTTAGATAATGCTATTAAATATGGAAAAGAAGATGGATTGATACAAATATCCTGTAGAAAAAAAGGTAAGAAGGCTAATATATCAATTTTTAATGAGGGATCTAATATAGATGAAGAAGATATTAAACATATCTGGGAAAGATTCTATAAAGTTGATAAATCAAGAACACAAAAAGTGAGTACAGGATTAGGGCTCTCTATAGTTAAAAAGATTGTTAGCTTACATGATGAAGAAATATGGGCGTGTAATAAAGAAAATGGAGTTGAATTTATATTTACTTTACAATTAGCAAAGAAGAGTATGTAATAATCTTAAGAAGCTAAGAGGAAGGAGGCTATTATGAGCAATTTTAATGATGATTATAAGGATGTTAAAGCAAAAATAACCTTTAACAAAATTAAGAAAAGACGTAAAGGTAAAATTGTTGCAATTACTATATTTTGCTTATTTGTAGCCTCCTTAGGTGGGGCTGTTACAGCTTTAGTGGTAAACACTGAAAACGAAAATTATTATGTTCAAGGTAATAATAAAGACGAAGAAGTTAATACCACTAATTCAAAGCTTCAATCAGCTGCTCACAAAGCAGCCCAATCTGTTGTTTCAGTTATTAAGGTTATTGCAGATGATAAGTGTATAAAAGAAACTAATGTAGGAGTAGGCGTTGTCATAGAAAATGGACAATATGTTATAACTAGCTATTTAGGTATTGAGGATGCAACCAGTGTTAAAGTGAAGTTACACAATGACATTGTATATAATGCATCTATAATAGGATTTGATAGTATTTATGATATTGCTATGATTAAAATAAATGGAGATGCATTACAACCTATGACTATAGCTAAGAATTCTACTAAGATTGAAAAGGGAGATAGAGTTATTAGTGTAGGAAATCCTCTGGGTAAATCTTTTAATGAAAATATAGAGGTAAGTACGGTGTTAAATACTAGAGAAAATATAGTATTTAAAAATAGAGAAACTAAAGTAGCTGAGTCTTTAAGAATGATAAAGACTTCAGTTATTCCTAAGTTTATCAATACTGGAGCAGCTTTATGTAATTTGGATGGAGAACTTATAGGAGTAAATAATACTACTATGACATATCACAATGAATTTTTAAAAAATAGTTTTTATATTTCCGCAGAGGATCTAGAGCCTATTACCTATGGAATTTTAGATAAGCAAGATTCTCTTATTAACCATATGGGAGTTTATGGGGAAGAGGCTATTTCCCAAAGTGAAAATGGTATTGATGGAGTATATGCAAAGGAAGTTACAAGAAATGGTTTAGCTTATGAAGCTGGAATTAGGCCAACAGATATAATTGTTGAAGTGAATGGTATGAAAGTTAATACTGTCAGTGACATAAATTCTATAATGAGTAAATTTAAAAGTGGAGAGACAATAAAATATAAAGTATTCAAAAATGGTGATTATGTTGACTTTAAAATAAAGATTTCAGAGTAATATATAAAAAGTAGCATTTAGGGATGCTACTTTTATTTTATTTTAGGTAAAACTTCTAGTATAATAGTCAAAGAAGATTATTTTTATGTTAAGAGATATTATGTTATAGAATATATTGGAGGTAATTATGTATTTAGTTGTGGGATTAGGAAATCCGGGAGATAGATATGATAAAACAAGACATAATGTAGGGTTTGATGTAGTTGATATGTGTGAAAAAAAGTATAACTTTAGTATAAATAGGACAAAATTTAAAGGAGTATACGGTGAGAGTAGTATAGCCAATGAAAAGGTTATATTTTTAAAACCTCAAACTTATATGAATTTAAGTGGAGAAAGCGTTAGAAGTATAATAGACTTTTATAAAATACCAGTAGAAAATATTATAGTTATATACGATGATATTAGTCTAGAAGTTGGAAGACTTAGAATAAAGGGAAAAGGAAGTGCAGGCGGTCACAATGGTATTAAGAATATAATTTCTCATTTAGGTACTGATAGTTTTTCAAGGATTAAAGTTGGAATTGGAGAGCCAGCCTATGATTTAGTTGAGTTTGTTACAGGAAGATTCTCTAATGAAGATAGAGAGATTATTGAAAAATCTTTTGAGGCAGCAGTGGATGCAGTATCAGTGATCATAAATGAAGGAATTAATCAAGCAATGAATAAATTTAATTCTTTTAATGCAGGAAAGTAGTAAATAGTTTAAGAGGTGATATTTTGAGACTAAAAGGAGTAATGACACCTTTAAAGTTAAGTAGTGAATATAGAGATATAAAGAGATATATAAATGAGGAAAAGTATCCATTAGGCATACATGGTCTTTCGGAATCTGGTAAGAGCTACTTACTATATGGTGTTTATGAAGATATAGAAAAAAGTATGCTAGTGCTAACTCATAATGACATGGAAGCTAAAAACATATATGAAGATCTTAGCTTTTATTGTAATGATGTATATTATTTTCCTACGAGGGAGGTAACTTTTTACAATGTAGAAGCTGTATCAGGGGACTTGAGATGGGAGAGGCTGAAAGTATTAAATAAGATTCTTCATGAGGGAAAATGTATTGTTGTAACTTCTATCGAGGCTTTAGCAGCATCCTATGCTCCTGTAGAGCTATTCAAGAAATTTTCATTTGAAATTTCTTTAGAAAGTACCATAGACATAAGAGAGTTGAGCGAAAAACTTGTACAATGTGGTTACGAAAGGTGTAGTGTTGTAGAAAACATAGGTCAATTTTCAGTTAGAGGGGGGATTATAGATGTTTATCCTCCTATTAGTAGCATGCCATTTAGGATTGAGCTTTTTGATGATGAAGTTGATTCCATAAGAACTTTTAATAAAGACAATCAAAGAAGTATAGATAAAGTAGATAAAGTAGAAATATTTCCAGCTAAAGAGATAATTCTTACAGAAGGGGTTATAAATCTTGCAAAAGAAGAAATTAGAAAGGAATTAGATGGAGCTATATCAAGATTTAATAAATCTAAAGATAAGGATGCTTTAGAAAGAATAAATTCTACGGTTAAGACAAATTTGGAGAGTCTTGAAGAAACTTGGACCTTTGAAACTATTGATAGCTATATTCCTTATTTTTATAAAAATAAAACTACATTTTTAGACTACTTTAAGGATAGTTTAGTTGTAGTGGATGATGTAAATAGGGCTATGGGTAAGTTGGATAGTGTATACTTTGAATTTGAAGAGAATTATGAAAATTTTCTAAGTAGAGGTAACATTTTACCGAAACAAGGAGAACTACTAATACCTAAAGAAATGATTGGAGAAATTTTAGAAGTGAGTAAAACTATAACTTTACAGAGTTTAGGAACTGCTTCTAATGCATTAAAACCAAGAAATTTAATAGCATTTTCTCAGATTACAATTCATGATTATCATGGACAGTTAGACATGCTTATTGAAGATATAATAGAGAAAAAGAAAAAAGGATATAGAACTTTAATTTTATCTGGTACAAGAACAAGGGGAGAAAGATTAATTGACACTTTAAGAGATAGAGGGATAGAAGCTACTTATAAAGACCTAGTTTCTAGCATTCAGCAAGGGGAAGTAGTGGTGACCTTTGGAAGTTCTATTAAAGGATTTGAGTATCCTGATTTAAAGGTATGTGTTATATCAGACTCCGAAGTTTTCGGTCAATCTAAGAGGAAAGCCACAAGAAGAACTACTAAAAAAGGTGCAGGAAAAATAAAAAGCTTTACTGATTTAAAGCTTGGTGATTATGTGGTACATGTGAACCATGGAGTTGGTGTATATAAGGGTATTAATCAATTAGATGTACAGGGAAATAAAAAAGATTATTTGGTTTTAGAATATAATTCAGGAGATACTTTATATGTCCCTGTAGAGCAATTAGATTTAGTACAAAAATATATTGGCAGTGAAGGCAAATCACCCAAAATAAATAAATTAGGTGGAAGTGAATGGGCAAAGGCTAGAAGTAAAGTAAAAAAATCTGTTGAAGATATTGCTGAAGATTTGGTTAAGCTTTATGCTATCAGAAATACTTTAAAGGGACATAAATATGCCAAGGACACCCCTTGGCAAAGTCAGTTTGAAGGAGAATTTCCATATGAGGAAACCCCGGATCAGTTAACTGCAATTGAAGATATTAAAAAAGATATGGAAAGCGATAAACCTATGGATAGGCTTCTTTGTGGGGATGTTGGATATGGGAAAACCGAGGTTGCGCTTAGAGCTGCCTTTAAGTGTGTTATGGATGGAAAACAGGTAGCTATATTAGTACCTACTACAATACTAGCAGAGCAACACTATAAAAATATGTTAAAAAGGTTTTCAGATTTTCCTATTAAAATAGGAATGATTAGCAGATTTAGAACTGCGTCTCAAGTTAAAGAAACTTTAAATGCTCTAAGAGAAGGAAATTTAGATATTATAGTAGGTACTCATAAGTTGCTTCAAAAGAGTGTGGTATTTAAGGATCTAGGTTTATTAATTGTAGACGAAGAGCAAAGATTTGGGGTTAGTCACAAGGAGAAGATTAAGGAAATAAAGAAAAACATAGATGTATTAACTTTAAGTGCTACTCCTATTCCTAGAACCCTACACATGTCTTTAACAGGAGTTAGGGATATAAGTATAATAGAAACTCCTCCTGAAGAAAGATATCCTATTCAAACTTACGTTGTAGAATTTAATGATCAACTTATAAGAGATGCAATAATTAGGGAAATGAACAGGGGAGGACAAGTATTTTTTGTATATAATAGGGTTGAAACTATAAGTGATATGGCAACATATTTGCAAAAGTTGGTCCCAGAAGCTAGAGTTGCTATAGGTCATGGTCAGATGACCGAAAGAGAATTGGAAAAGGTAATTATAGATTTTGTAGATAAAAAATACGATATACTTTTAAGTACAACTATAGTAGAGACTGGTATAGACATTCAGAATGCAAATACTATGATAATAGCAAATGCAGATAAGATGGGATTATCTCAACTATATCAATTAAGGGGAAGAGTAGGGAGAACCAATAGAATAGCATATGCTTACTTTACTTATACTAAGGATAAGGTTTTAACAGAGGTTGCAGAAAAAAGATTAAAGGCAATAAAAGACTTTACAGAATTAGGCTCAGGATTAAAGATAGCTATGAGAGATTTAGAAATAAGAGGTGCAGGGAATATAATGGGAGCAGCTCAATGTGGTCATATGTCTGCTGTTGGATATGACTTATATTGCAGAATGCTTGAAGATGCAGTAAGCATTGTAAAAGGTGAAGTAGATAAGGAACCTATTGAAACTACAGTAGATATGAAAATTGATGCATATATTCCTAGTAACTATATACAGGATGAAACTCAAAAAATTCAAGTATATAAAAAGATTGCATCTATTGAATCCTATGAGCATATGTTAGAGGTTATTGAGGAGATTGAAGATAGATACTCTAATATTCCAGAAAGTGTTTATAATTTAATGAATATAGCTTATTTAAAGGCAATTGCTAGAGAAATTGGGGTTTTAGAGATAAAGGATACTGGAATTCAAGTACAGATAACCTTTAAAGACAAGTCATACTTAACTTCTGAAATGGTAAAATATATACTAGACAATTATAAGAGACAAATCACATTTAAAATGGGAGATGTTCCAGTTCTAGTGTATAAGAGTAAGGATATTAATAAAAAGGAGCTATTAGATATACTTATAAATATTATTAAGGATTTATCAACAATGAGTAAATAGATTTAGCTACTATTTATTTAATAGTATTTTTATGGTAAAATTGAATAGCAATAATAACTAAAAAAACCGAATGGAGGATAATAAATTGATAAAATTAAAGAAGATTTTAGCTGGTCTAATGGCGTCTACACTAATGCTTTCAGCAGTGGGGTGTGGAATGATAGAAAAAACAGAGGCAGGTATTAATAAGACAGTAGTTGCTAAGGTTTATAAAGAAAAGATAACCTTAGGAGAAGTGGACAGTAGGTTAAGTACGGTTTATGAGCAAGTAAAGGCTCAGTACGGAGAAAATTATAAAGAAAATTCAGAGGCTATGGAATATATAAAGAAGCAAAGATTAAGTATACTAGATACTATGGTTAATGATATTGTCATAAAAAATAATGGTGAAAAGCTTGGAGTAGTGCCTTCTGATGAAGAAGTTCAGACTAAGGCTAAAGAGAAACTTGATGAGATAAAGAAATCCTTTAAAACTGATGAAGAGTATAAAAGTGCTCTTAAAACAGCTGGAGTTACAGAAGAGAGCTTCTTAGAAGAATTAAAACCAGCAGTAATATCTAATGCTGTATATGAAGAGGTAGTTAAAGATGTTACTGTTACAGATGATGAAATAAAGACTTATTATGATAGTAATCCAAATTCATATACTGAAAGTCCTAATAAAGTTAGGCCAGCACACATACTAGTTAAGACAGAAGAAGAAGCTAAAGACGTAATTGCAAGATTAGATAAAGGTGAAGATTTTGCTAAGCTTGCTACTGAAAAAGGTACAGATGCTACAAAGGACAAAGGTGGAGACTTAGATTGGATTGAATATACTAGCAATCAGTATGATAAAACTTTCTTAATGGCAGCTATAAGTCTTAAGAAAGGGGAATATACTAAGGCTCCTATATCAACTCAATTTGGATTTCATGTTATAAAGTGCTTAGATAAAGAAGAGTATCCTGTTAAGCCTTTAGAAGATGTTAAAGGAGCGATTAAGGATGTTCTATTAGAACAAAATAAATATAATGTGTGGGTAGAAAAAGTAACTGCTTGGCAAGAAGAAGCTAAAATAAAATTATATGAAGATAAACTAAGTTAATAATTGGTAGAAAGAGATTGATGTCATATTTGGCATTAATCTTTTTTTATTTTTTATTAATGAAAAAATTTCTAGGATGTATAAAATTTGAGTTAAGAAGGATAATAATAGCATTAATACTATTTACATAAATAAGGAGGATATTTAATGAAAGCTACAGGAATAGTAAGAAGAATAGATGACTTAGGTCGTGTTGTAATACCAAAAGAAATTAGAAGGACATTAAGAATTAGAGAAGGAGATCCGCTGGAAATATTTACAGATAGAGAAGGGGGAGTTATATTAAAAAAATATTCACCAATAGAAGAATTGAGTGAGTTTTCTAAGGAATATAGTGAAGCGCTACATCAAACTATTGGTAATATAGTGATAATCTGTGATAAAGACTCAATCATATCTGTAAGTGGTGGGACAAAGAAAGATTATTTAGATAAAAAGATTAGTAATGAAGTAGATAAAATTATGGAAATGCGTAAGGCTACTCTTCTAGATAAAAACTCTCAGGGACTAATACCTATATGTGATGGAGAGACAGCAGATGAATATACAACACAAGTTGTAGCACCAATAATTGCAGAGGGAGATACTGTAGGTACAGTAATTATAGTTTCAAAAGAAAATGTAAAGTTTGGAGAACTAGAGTTAAAGCTTGCGGAAACAGCAGCTTCATTCTTAGGAAAACAAATGGAACAGTAAATGTTAAAAAGCATAAATATCTATAAGATAAAATTAAATAAAGAGTATAATATGTAATTATTGCCATAGGATTGATATTAATCACATCTTATGGCAGATTTTTTATTGTTAAAGAAGTTAAAGTTAATTGATATTAGGTATATATTATATGCATTAAGTAATAAAATGTTTCTCATCAAAATACTTATTAACTATACAAAGTATTTTAGGAGGAAGTATGAAAAAACAATCGCTTTTAAAAGGAACTATGATTTTAGGAATAGCTACTATTTTTGCACGATTTTTAGGTTTGTTTTTTAGAATACCAATACAAGGATTAATTGGTGACCAAGGGATGGGATATTATCAGATGTCATACCCTATATATATGACTTTTGTAGCAATAGCATCAGGAGTACCTATTGCTATGTCAAAATTAATATCAGAGTATAATGCACGCAACGATACCAATGCTGTTAAACAGGTACTTAAGGATACTCTTAAAATAATGATTCCACTTGGGATAATAATATCATTTTTAATGTTGTACTTTGGAGATAATATTATAAATATCTTAAGGTGGGATAATAAGTCATATCAATCCTTTATGATTATATCTTCAGCACCTATATTTGTATGTATTATGTGTACATTTAAAGGATATTTCCAGGGACTTCAGAATATGAATAATACTGCAATATCTCAAATTATAGAACAGATAGGTAGGGTAGTTTTTGGCGTTATATGTGCATATTTATTACTTCCTAAAGGAATTGAATATGCAGCAGCAGGAGCCGCATTTGGAACGGTAGCTGGAGGATTGCTGGGAAGCATTTACTTGGTAATAAAATATTTATTTGTTAGATCAAAGTCTTATAAATTAAAAGTGAAAAGGAGTAATAAAATACTATCAAACTTAGTACAAGCAGCATTTCCTATATCCGTAGGAGCTGCAGTTGGAACTATTATGGCTTTAATTGATTCTATAATAGTACCTCAAAGACTCTTGTTAGCAGGTTATACTATTCAAGAAAGTGCCATATTATATGGTCAATTTACAGGTAAGGCTATGACTCTTCAAAATATCCCACTGGCACTTTCTATTGCTCTATGTTCAGCTTTAGTACCTATAATATCAGAGGTATATTCTATGCATAATCAAAATGAATTATACAGAAGGGTAAACATGGTATTTAAGTTATCTTTTGTTATAGGTATTCCAAGTGCATTAGGGTTATTTTATCTTTCAAAACCTATTATGGGATTAGTGTTTATGGGGGATGTAGCAGGGCATGAAATACTTAAATTATTATCTTTATCAATACCATTAATTATAATAACACAGACTACTACATCGCTTTTACAAAGTTGTGGTAGATATATGAAACCGGTATATTATCTTGCTATAGGGTGTCTATTTAAGGTAGTCATTACCTATGTTTTAGTAAGTAACTCTAGATTTAATATATATGGTGCAATAATTGGAAGTATAGTTGGATATGCAGTAACTAGCATTTTAAACTTGAAAGAGGTTAAAAAATTGCTCAAAGTAAAGATAAACCTATATGAAGTAGTTATAAAACCTTTATTTGTGTCATTAATTATGATAATATCTGTTGTTTTTATATATAATAATGTCTATAATTATACACAGAGTAATGGAATATCTTGCTTAATAGCTATTTTCCTTGGTGTAGTAATATTTGGAATACTATCGATTGTATTTAAAATATTTACCATTGAAGATATAAAGGGAAAGCTCATTAAAAACTAAAAGAGGAGTAGATTCAAATGATTACAGTGGTTGGTTTAGGACCTGGTTCTAAAGATGCTTTAACCATAGGTGTACTAGAAATTTTGAAAAGTAATAAAAATATATACTTTAGAACAGAAAAACATCCTAATGTTAAATACTTAGAATCTATGGGTGTAAAGTTTAATACCTATGATAATTTTTATGAAGAATATAATAATTTTGATCATATATACAAGGCAATTGCAGAGGATCTTATAAAAATTTATCAGCAAGAAGGAGACTTAGTATATGCAGTTCCAGGTCATCCCTTAGTTGCAGAAAAATCTGTAACTATATTATTAGAACTCTGCAAGGAGAATGGAATAGAAGCTAGATTAATGCCATCAGTAAGCTTTGTAGATGCAGTTATAGAGAGCTTAAGGATTGATCCAATAGAAGGGGTAAAAATAATAGATGCCTTTGATATAAGGGAACAGGTTATGGATAAGAGATTAGGAGTAATAATAACCCAGGTGTATAACAAATTTATTGCTTCTGAAGTGAAGTTAGCTCTATGTGAATATTATAGTGATGATAGTGATATATACTTTGTAAGAGCAGCAGGCATACAAGGAGAAGAAAGTATAAGAAAAATTAAACTATATGATTTAGATAGACAAGAGGATATTGATTACTTAACTTCCATATATATTCCTAAAGATCTTAAAGGTCCTAAAGATTTTAAGGATTTAATTAATGTGATGTCTACTCTTAGGAGTGAAAATGGATGTATGTGGGACTTAGAACAAACTCATGAATCTTTAAAAAGAGGTTTAGTTGAGGAATGTTATGAAGTTATTGAAGCTATAGACGAAATGGACGATAATAAACTTATTGAGGAGTTAGGAGATGTACTTTTTCAAGTAATATTCCACGCTCAAATTGGTAAGGAGGAGGGTTATTTCAACATAAATGATGTAGTAGCAGCTATAACTGAAAAAATGATACGTAGGCATCCACATATATTTTCAGATGTAAGAGTTAAAAATACAGATGAAATATTGGAGAATTGGGATGAAATTAAAGTTAAAGAAAAGAAATTTACTAGCTATACCGATGAATTAAAACATGTTCCACGTTGTATGCCCGGACTTATTAGAGCAGAAAAGGTTCAAAAAAAGGCTGGTAAGGTAGGGTTTGACTGGGATGACGTAGAACTAGCTATGGAGAAAGTTATAGAAGAATTACAAGAGATAAAAGATGTATATAAAAATTCAGATGTGTCAAAAATACAGGAAGAGGTAGGAGATTTAATCTTTGCCACAGTAAATATTGCAAGACTTCTTGACATTGACCCAGAATTTGCAGTAAATTATACTATAGATAAATTTATAAAACGCTTCCAATTTATTGAGGAATCTGGCATTAAAAAGGGTATTGACATGAAAGAAATGACATTAGAAGAAATGGAAACCCTTTGGAGTGAATCTAAAAAGTATAATTTATCAACAAAAAGATAAATTTTTTTCAAAAAAAAGAAGGATTCTAGGTAACTTGTAAGAATATTGTAAGTATTATTTTATGTAATTAAAATATAAATTACGTAAAATTAACATTAAGGAGGTACTATTGTGAACAAATCAGAATTAATAGCAAAAATGGCTGAAAAGTCAGGACTAACAAAAAAAGATAACGAGGCGGTATTAAAAGCATTTATAGAGAGTGTTGAAGAGGCTCTTGAAGGTGGAGAGAAAGTTCAACTAGTTGGATTTGGTACTTTTGAAACTAGAGAAAGAGCTGCTAGAGTAGGAAGAAATCCAAGAACAAAAGAAGAAATACAAATACCAGCATCTAAAGTTCCTGTTTTCAAAGTTGGAAAAGAATTTAAAGACATAGTAAATAAATAATTACTTGAAAAAGCCTAGAAATGTTCTGGGTTTTTTCTTCTATTCAAAGGGATACAGGATAAAGTATAATTTCATTAAAATTTTTATATAGTTTAAGGAGGCAACTATGAGATTAGATAAATATTTAAAGGTTTCTAGAATAATTAAAAGAAGAACTGTTGCTAAAGATGTATGTGAAAATGGTAGAGTATCCATAAATGGAAAAGTAGCAAAACCAAGTACTACTATAAAAGAAGATGATATAATAGAAATTCAATTTGCTAATCAATTATTAAAAGCGAGAATTATAAATATTGCTAATCATGTTAATAAAGAAGAGGCTAAGAATATGTATGAAATAATCAGTGGGGAAGAGGATAAGGAATAAATAGAAGCATAAAATATTTTTTAATGAATATATCTTTATAGAAAGCTAATATATTTTTAGGTTTAAGGGGGATATTATGGAACCAAATAAAGATATGTCATTAGAAAATAAAAAGAGTTTTATTGCGTTAGAAAATAGAAAAAAGATGACTTTAGATGGAGTTTTAGAAATATTAAGCTTCAATGATGAACAGATACTTATAATAACTGTGTTGGGAGATATGGATATCAGAGGTGAAGAGTTAAAGATGACCAAGCTAGATGTTCAAAATGGAGATGTGGTAATAACGGGGAAAATATCTTATGTAGTATATACAAGTGAAGAAAAGAGACCAAAGAAGCGAAATAGCATTGTTTCTAAAATATTTAGGTGATTGAGTTATGATATTTGATATGGGTAGGCAAATAGCATTGTTTATATTCTCCTTACTTAGTGGAATGCTAGTTGGTATTTTCTTTGATGTATATAGAGTAATAAGAGGTTTTGAAGAGCCAGGAACCATCATAACAGCAATACAGGATATGCTATTCTGGATATTAACTGGCATTATAGTATTTATTTTTATGATGTATACAAACTATGCTTACATGAGCTTTAATGTGTTTGTATATAATTTAATTGGATTATTTATATACTTTAAACTATTTAGTAATATATTTATATTAGCATACGGAAGCATATTAAATGCCATATTAACGTTTTTTAGAGTAATATTTTATTATATATTCTATCCTATAAGAATTATTTTCAGCAAAATAACAAAAAAAATATAAAATTTATAATATTAAGGGTTGAAGAAAATAAAAATTCAAATTACAATATAGCTATAGGTTAATTTGACTACTTGAAAATAAAACCTATGACATGTTACTATTTGTAATAAGGAAGGAAAATCGATATGAAGAAATTCAGCATAAAAAAGATAGGTCTTTTACTTATAGCTCTTTACGTAGGCTTTACATTTATAAATCAACAAATAATAATGTTTAGACAACATAAAGATATTGATAACTATACTTCGGAGTTACAAGCAGCACAAGAAAAGAATCAAAAGTTACAGGATGAGATTAAACTATCACAAGATAGTCGGTATATAGAAAAACTTGCAAGGGAAAAGCTTGGGTTAATTAAAGAAGGAGAATCTCCTGTAATAGACAGTAAATAAAGTGAAAGTTACTATGACTAATTATTATTAGTTATAGTATATATAAATTTAAATTATAAATTTAAGGAGGGTCTTTTCAATATGACCTTAAAGGCTGGAAGCATTATAGAAGGTAAAGTAGTTAATATCACAAACTTTGGTGCATTTGTTGAAGTGGAAGGGAAAACAGGCTTAGTTCATATATCGGAAGTATCTGATGTATTTGTTAAGAATGTACATGATCATTTAAAAGAAAATGATGTGGTTAAAGTTAAAGTCATTTCTGTAGATGATAATGGTAAGATGAGCTTATCCATAAAGCAAGCTGGTACACCAAAAAAATCTTTTAAACCCGTAGATATAGATTGGGAAAAGGAAAAATCTAAAACTACAAGTTCAGGAAGTTTTGAAGACAGGATGTCAAAATTCTTAAAAGATAGTGAAGAAAGATTTCAAGATCTTAAAAAACACCAAGATGGTGGAAAAGGTAGAGGATATAGCAGAAAAGGATATAATTAAGCTTTATACCGAAAGGATTAAAGAGTGCTTTTTAAGCACTCTTATTTATTTTAATGTCAGTTAAATTAAACCCTAGCTTTTTTAACATTTAGTTATAATAAGTGAAGAAGAAATAAATAAAAAATATAAAAAACTATATAAATACTGTTGACATAGTTAATAATATACCATATAATAAATATTGTCGCTGAAAGGTGATGACACAAATGCTGGAGTGGCGGAACTGGCAGACGCACAGGACTTAAAATCCTGCGGTGGTTAAACACCGTACCGGTTCGATTCCGGTCTTCAGCACCAAATAACGCGGGGTGGAGCAGTTGGCAGCTCGTCGGGCTCATAACCCGAAGGTCGTAGGTTCAAGTCCTGCCCCCGCAACCATAAAAGTGGATTGAATATATATTCAATCCACTTTTTTCTTTTAAATAAGATTATTTAATTTATAATAAAGTTTAATGAATTGAATTTATAAATAGATTTCAAAAATGAATATAAATATAAGTATATTAATTAATTATATTTATATGAAAAATATTTTCCCCATGAAACCTTTTATAATTATTATTCATGACATAAAAATATAATATACGAAGATAAGAAAATTAAGAGGTATAAATTTACTAAAGTCATACTATGAGCGGAATAACTTAATAATTTAGAACCATAAACTAAAAATGAAAACAGAGGTAAAATGGAGTTTATTGTAATAAATTTCCTTATGCGAGCCTCCATTAAATTACATTTATTTCCAACGGGTATTGATATAATTAACCTGTAAAAAAAATACAGGTGGGTGAAATTATTATGCAATATGGAGAAAATATTAGGACGTATAAAAGAGTAAAGAGCAGTATGGTTATTAGTAATGATAGGGATGGTGACGGAGCAAAAATAGTAGCGAAGAGTATTGTGTTTTTCTGTGTTGCTATATTAGTTAGTAGAGTAATAATGATAAACAAATCTGCACCTTTTGGGATTGCATTTTTACTTACAATACTATTCTTAGAGGATAACAAATTATCTTTATTTGTTGGACTGGGATCTATATTGGGCTACATAACTACAATAGGTGTAGTAGAGAATTCCTTAATGTATATAACTATAGTTCCAACTTTGGTTATAATATGTTTAATTTTAAATAGTTTTATAAAAAGGAATATTAAAAAGTTTGTTATTATAGGAGCAACTTTAATAATGATTTTTGCATATACTATGTTAGTGAATCAGTATACACTACTGTTGGCACTTGGAAATACTGCATTAGAAGGAGTAAGCATAATACCTGTTTACTTAATACTGGAGTATAGTATTAATAGTTTTAAAAACATAAGAACAAAGCATTTATTTTCAAATGAAGAAATAGTTTCTATGAGTATATTAATAGCTTTAATAATTGCAGGTACTTGGGGTATTAAAGTTTTCAATATATCAATTTTAAGTGTATTAAGCATTGCCGTTGTATCTATTATAGGTTATGTTTGTGGTACAAGCATAGGTGCTACAGCAGGAATTGCGATGGGTGTAATTGTGGGAATGTCTAGTCAGAATATTTTTGGTTATGCAACAGTATTGGGAGTATGCGCCTTGACTTCAGGGATATTTAGAGAAGGTGGAAAGTTGATTTCGTCTTTAGCATCATTTATCGTATTTTGCATAATGAAGATTTATATAGCTACTTATATACCTGAAGGAATTTCACAATTTATATTGGCAGAAGGGATTTTATCTACAGCGTTATTTATAGTTATACCTAATTGTATATATGAAACTATATCTGGGGAGTTAGATGTAGAGAAAAAAAGCAAAAGATACGAAGAAGGATATGCTAATAAAGTAAAAGGAATTTTCACAGATAGGTTAGATAAATTTTCTGAAGTGCTTCTAAATATGGCTGGTACGTTGAATAATTTAGCTGATAATGATAAGTTAGATATGAGTACTAAAAGTAGTGGGCTTATAGAGAATTTAGCTAATAGAGTATGTAATAGCTGTGATACATGTGGAATATGTTGGGGAAGAGAAATGATAAATACCTATAAGGCTTTTGGAGAACTTTTAGAAAGTGCTCAGAATAAAACTAACATTTTTCCACAGTTATTAGAAAAGAAATGTATAAGGAAGGCTTCGCTAATAAGAAATACAGAAGATATAATAAATAAATTTATTATAAGTGAAATGTGGAGAAGTAGATTAGCGGAGGGCAGAGAGCTAATTGCAAATCAATTCAATAACATGGCTAAGTCTGTAGATGAGATTATGGAAGAGTTTTCAGCAGACTTTAATGAAGATAAAGATTCAGAAAAAAAGATTATGAGAATTCTTGAAAAGTACGATATAGAAGCTGATGATGTATTTGCAATAAAAGACAAGAATGAAAGATTGAATATACAGATAACCTGTAATTCTTGCAATGGAAGAAATTTATGTATAAAAAAAATACTACCTTTAATTAATGACTGTGTAGATTATAAAATGAAATTAAAAGCCGACGGTTGTAAGATTAATCCTATTACTAATAAGTGTACAGCTATGTTTGAAGAAGTACCTAAGTTTGGAGTAACTACTAGCGTATCTAGGGCATGCAAAGATGGACAAACTATCTTTGGAGATAATTTTAACTTTGGAGAAGGATATGATGGTAGTTACATGATGGTTATTAGTGATGGAATGGGCTCAGGTCCACAGGCAGGAAGAGAAAGTAAGGCTGTAGTTGAATTAATTGAGAAATTTACAAGTGCGGGCTTTAGCAGAACTACAGCTATAAATACAGTTAATTCTATAATGAGCCTTAAATTTTCAGAGGATGAAAAATTCTCTACAGTAGACTTAAGTGCAATTGACTTGTATAGTGGAGAAGTAGATTTTATGAAGGTGGGAGCAGTAGCTAGTATTGTAAAGAGTGGTGATACCATAGATATTATTAAATCTAGAAGTTTACCTATTGGAATACTAGATGAAGCAGATATAGAAATTCATAGTAAGAAAGTAAAAAATGGTGATTTGATTGTTATGTTAACAGATGGAGTTACAGACTGTGATGAAGAATCTAGTGGAAAGATAGATTGGATATTGGATTATTTATGTAGAAATGATAATGTGAGTCCAGAGGAACTATCTAAGGGTATAATTAATGAAGCGAAGAGAATAGGAAAAAATAAGGTTAAGGATGATATGACAGTTATGGTTTCTAGAGTTCACACAGCTTAATTTGGATTAAGTAAATTGGAAAGTTAATTATAGCTAATTTATAATGGTTATAATAAAAAAGTGAAGAGGTGTGTAAACATTTCTTCATTTTTTTATTATATTTGTTTTAAAATTCTTACATTTATGATATTATGACTTAAAACTATATTTTTAGGAAGTGTTTTTATGGGAGATAAAGAGTGGCCGAAAGTACATAATAATAGTATGAGAAATCAAGTTATCAAAACTATTGAAGAAAATGGAATGTTAAATAAAGGAGACAAAGTTATAGTTGCATTATCTGGAGGTCCTGACTCTATAAGTTTATTGCATGTTTTGTCTACATTAATGAATGATTATAATATAAAACTAT
Source organism: Clostridium sp. UBA5712 (assembly GCF_002419845.1). NCBI lineage: Bacteria > Bacillati > Bacillota > Clostridia > Eubacteriales > Clostridiaceae > Clostridium > Clostridium sp. UBA5712. The sequence goes on from NZ_DIGW01000003.1 coordinate 254,274, forward strand.
ATGCAGCTCACGTGAATCATATGTTAAGAGGTAGTGAATCAGATGAGGATGAAGCTACTTGTAGAAGGTTTTGCAAAGAAAATCAAATTGAATTCTTTAGCAAGTCTGTAGATATAAATTTAATAGCTTGTGAAAACAACATCTCCACAGAGATGGCTGGTAGGGATGCTAGATATGAATTTTTTGAAGAGCTTCTAAAAAAGCTTAATGCAAATAAAGTTGCATTAGCTCATAATGTTAATGATCAAGCAGAAACAGTACTTATGAGGTTAATGAGAGGAACTGGAATAGAAGGGCTTATAGGAATTAAACCTGTAAGAGATAAAGTATATATAAGACCGATAATAAATGTGAGCAGACAAGAAATCGAGGGTTACTGTAAAGAAAACAATCTTCCGGCTAGAATAGATCAAACAAATTATGAGCCTATATATTCAAGAAACAAGATCCGATTAGAGTTGATACCTTATATACAACAAAACTTTAACGCGGATATAATTACAACCTTAAATAGAATGTGTGAACTTATCAAACGTGATGAGGATTATATTCAAGAAAATGCAATCAAAGTTTTTCAAAAATATTGTGATATAGGAGAAGATAAGGTTATAATATATAAAGATGTATTTTATCTTCATCCATCTTTAGTAAGTAGAGTGATAAGAAAAGCTCTATTAGAAGTCAAAGGGGATATAAATAATATTCAAAGCATACATATCGATAATATTATAAACTTACAAAAATCTGGTACAGGAAAGTTTACAATTGTTCCAAAAGAAATATTAATCAAGAATGTATACGGCAATATTGAAATAACAAGGCAAAAAAAACAATGTAAAGTTGATATAGATACTATTATAAATCTTAATATGGGTAATAATTATATTGAAGAGCTAGGACTTAAAGTATATATAAGATATATAGATAGTGACAAAAAAATGAATTTTAAATCTAATGATAACATAAAATATTTTAATGGTACTAATATAAAACATATAACATTAAGATTTAGAAGAAATGGGGATAGATTTTCTCCTCTTGGGCTGAAAGGTAGTAAGAAGTTAAAGGACATATTTATAGACTTAAAGATTCCAAGAGAAGAAAGAGATTTTGTGCCTCTGCTTTGTTTTGATGAAGATATTTCATGGATAATAGGATATAAAATAAGTGATAAATTTAAAATCCATGAAGGAATAAAAAAAATTATAGAAGTAAGTGTGGAAAGGCAGGAAAAACATGAATAAGGACATTAAAGAAGTTTTATTAACTGAAGAGGTTTTGACAGAAAAAATTAAAGAAATAGGGGCTGAAATATCAAAGGAATATGCAGGGAGAGATTTAATTGTACTTGGTATTCTAAAGGGTTCAGTAATGTTTATGTCTGATTTAATGAAAAACATAACTATACCATGTAAGATGGATTTTATGGCTGTATCTAGCTATGGAGACGCTACACAATCTTCAGGAATAGTAAAAATAATAAAGGATTTAGATTTTGAAATAAAAGGTAAGGATGTGTTGATAGTAGAAGATATTATAGATAGTGGAGTAACTCTTAAATATCTTATGAAATACTTAGGTGCTAGAAATCCAAGGAGTCTTGAAATAGCTTGTTTACTTAATAAACCTGAAAGAAGAAAGGAAGAACTAGATGTTAAGTATCTTGGTTTTGATGTTCCGGATTATTTCTTAGTAGGATATGGTCTTGACTATGCTGAAATTTATAGGAATCTTCCTTATATAGGAATATTAGATGAACACGTATATATGAAGTAGTAAAGTTTTATACTATATAGATATAATCTTATTTATTTTTAAAATAGAATAGAATAGTAGTTCATTAATAATTAATATTATTGATGTTGTAAAGGAAAAACTCATATGATAGAATTTTTAGTGATATTGAACCGTAGAGAGAGGGGGGCTTTAAATGAAAAAAATTTCTAGTGCAACAATTTGGTTTTTAGTATTAATACTAGTTATATTTTCTGCACTATCATTATTCGATAGTACAGGAACTTTAAAAGAAATAAGTGTAACAGAATTTGAAAAATATATGCAACAAAAACAAGTATCAGCCATACAAACATCATCTGATGGTACATCAGTAAGGGGTAAATTAAGTGATGGTACTGAATTCAGTGTAAATATTTTACAATCCAGGTATTCTCAAATACTTAAAGAAAATCCAAACCCTAATATGAATGAAAAATATGATCCACCTGCTACAGTTCCAGTTTGGATGAGAATTTTACCTACGCTTCTTGTGATAGGAATGGTAGTGCTATTTTGGGTAATGTTTATGAATCAATCTAATGGAAGCGGTGGCGGAGGCGGCCGTGGGGTTATGAGCTTTGGTAAAAGTAAAGCTAAGATGGCTGTACCTTTAGAAGGTGATAAAAAGGTTACCTTTAAAAATGTAGCTGGAGCTGATGAAGAAAAGCAAGAGCTCGAAGAAATAGTAGATTTTCTTAAAAATCCTAAGAGATATATGGAAGTAGGAGCTAGAATTCCAAAAGGAGTACTATTAGTTGGTCCTCCGGGAACAGGAAAAACTCTTTTAGCAAAAGCAGTAGCTGGAGAAGCTGGAGTTCCGTTTTTCAGTATATCAGGGTCAGATTTCGTTGAAATGTTTGTGGGAGTTGGAGCTTCAAGAGTTAGAGATTTATTTGAACAAGCGAAAAAGAACTCTCCTTGTATAATTTTTATAGATGAAATTGATGCTGTAGGTAGACAAAGAGGTGCTGGTATGGGTGGAGGCCATGATGAAAGAGAGCAAACATTAAACCAACTTCTTGTTGAAATGGATGGATTTGGTGTAAATGAAGGCATAATAATGGTAGCTGCTACAAATAGACCAGATATTTTAGACCCAGCTCTTTTAAGACCAGGTAGATTTGATAGACAGATAGTTGTTGGTGTGCCTGATGTTAAAGGAAGAGAAGAAATATTAAAAGTTCACTCTAAGAATAAACCTTTGAATGAAGATGTAGAATTAAAAATACTTGCAAAGCGAACACCAGGATTTACTGGGGCAGACCTTGAAAATCTAATGAATGAAGCTGCTTTATTAACTGTTAGAGCTAGAAGAAAAGTTATTACTATGGAAGAGTTAGAAGAGTCTATAACTAGAGTAATGGCTGGACCAGAAAAGAAGTCTAGAGTTATTAGTGAGAAAGATAAGAATTTAACTGCATATCATGAAGCGGGTCACGCAGTAGTATCTAAATACTTACCTAATTCTTATGCTGTACATGAAATTAGTATTATTCCAAGAGGTATGGCAGGAGGATATACTTTACATCTACCTAATGAAGATACTGCATATACATCTAAGTCTAAGCTTAGAGATGATATGGTTGGTCTTTTAGGTGGAAGAGTTGCTGAAGCGTTAATTCTTGGAGACATAAGTACAGGAGCTAAAAATGATATAGATAGAACTACATCAATAGCTAAGAAGATGGTTATGGAATATGGTATGACAGATGCTCTAGGACCTATATCTTTTGGAAAAGATGATGGTGAAGTATTCATGGGAAGAGACTTTGGAAGAACAAGAGATTTCTCTGAAGAGGTTGCATCTAAGATAGATAGAGAAATTAAAGCTTTAATTGATGAGGCTTATGAGAGAACAGAAACTATTCTTAAAGAGAATATAGATAAACTTCATGATGTTGCAAAAGCTCTACTTGAAAGAGAAAAGCTTACTGCGGAAGAATTTAATGCAATAATGGAAGGAAAAACTCTTGCAGAATTTGATGCGGAAAAAGTAGTGGTAGATTCTCCGAAAGAGGAAAATGATATTCCTGTAGAAGAAAATAGTATTAGTTCTAATGATAAGTTTAAGGATTGGAATGTAGAAGCTCTTAATGATGAAGTGTCAACAGATGAAAATCAGATAGAAGAAATTTCAAATAATGAGAGTAACACATATAAAGAAAGTTAATACATTGTTTTAAAAGCACAGCTATTGCTGTGCTTTTTTTATAAAAGTAATTATGTTATAATGAACTTGAAAATAGAAGCGTATTGAAGAAACTATTGAGACAACTATATTTATAGTTATCATAGCTTAATTTATTTCTGAATTTTGAAAAAATAAAACAAATAAATATAATACTTGGGAGGTTAATTTATGAAAACTGATATTGAAATTGCTCAAAGTTCAAAGATGATACCAATTTTAGAGGTAGGAAAAACATTAGGTTTAACTGAAAATGATTTAGATCTTTATGGAAAGTATAAAGCAAAGATATCCCTAGATGTTCTTGCAAATAGAAAAGATAAGGGTGATGGGAAACTTATATTAGTTACAGCAATTAATCCAACTCCAGCAGGAGAAGGAAAATCTACAGTAACTATAGGACTTGGTCAAGCACTTTGCAGTTTAGGCCAAAATGCTGTTATAGCATTAAGAGAACCTTCATTAGGGCCAGTTTTTGGAGTTAAGGGAGGTGCTGCTGGTGGCGGATACGCTCAAGTAGTACCAATGGAAGATATAAATCTTCATTTCACAGGAGATATGCATGCTATTACAACAACAAACAATTTGTTATCAGCAGCTATAGATAATCATATTCATCAAGGAAATGAACTTCGAATAGATTCAAGAAGAATTATATTTAAAAGAGTTTTAGATATGAATGATAGAGCTCTTAGAGATATAGTAGTTGGTATGGGTGGTAAACCTAATGGATTTTTAAGAGAAGATGGATTCACAATTACTGTTGCATCTGAAATTATGGCAATACTATGTTTATCTAACAATCTTATGGATCTTAAGGATAAATTTGGGAAAATACTTGTGGCATATGACCTTGATGGAAATCCAATATATTGTAAAGATTTAAAAGTTCAAGGTGCAATGGCTATGCTAATGAAAGATGCTATAAAACCTAATCTAGTACAAACATTAGATAATACGCCAGCAATAATTCATGGAGGGCCGTTTGCAAATATTGCTCATGGTTGTAACAGTATACTTGCAACTAAAATGGCGTTAAAGCTAGGAGATTATGCTATTACTGAAGCAGGATTTGGCGCAGATTTAGGAGCAGAGAAATTCTTTGATATTAAATGTAGGTATGGAGGATTAAAACCAAACTGCGTAGTTATAGTTGCAACAATTCGTGCATTAAAACATCATGGTGGAGTCAAAAAAGATGAATTAAATATTCCAAATGTAGAAGCATTATCTAGAGGTGTTGTGAATTTAGAGAAACAAATAGAAAACATACAAAAATTTAATGTTCCAGTAGTTGTGGCTATAAACAAATTCATATCAGATAGTGATGAAGAAGTTAAGTTCATAGAAGAGTTCTGTAAAGCTAAGGGTGTAGAAGTATCTTTGACCGAAGTTTGGGAAAAAGGAGCAGAAGGTGGAAAAGACTTAGCTAATAAAGTTGTTTCAACTATTAAAAATAAAGAAAGTAAATTCCAAGTATTATATAATGAAGAACTCGACATTAAAGAAAAAATAAAAGTTATTGCAAGGGAAATCTATGGAGCAGATGATGTTGAGTTTACAGCATCGGCTAAAAAACAGATTAGTGAAATCGAAAAATTAGGACTTCATAAAGTACCTATCTGTGTAGCTAAAACTCAAAATTCTCTTTCAGACAATCCTGCTTTATTAGGAAGACCAACAGGATTTAATATATCTGTAAAAGAAGTTAAATTATCAAATGGAGCAGGTTTTATAGTTGCTTTAACAGGAACTATAATGACTATGCCGGGGCTTCCAAAGGTTCCTGCTGCAAATAAAATAGATATTCATGAAGATGGAACTATAGAAGGTCTATTCTAAATTCTTTAAATTTAAATTAGATTATATATTAATTAGTTTAATAATTAATCAGATATAATTAAAAATTAAAATTTATTTACTAATCCTATGATTTTAATAGGATTAGTTTTTTTTATAAATTTTAATAGAGAGGAATTAAAATTTATTTAAACAGAATACTATAACTAAGATTATCTAAATTGTAGAAATTTTTAAATAAGAAATTCACAGAAAAATGAATTAAAACTTGCAATGAATATATACAAATGGTGTTAAATGTGTTATTATTATATACGGTAAAGTTAATATGTCAGGAGGCAGTAAAATGAATAAACTTGAAGTGTTTAATTCGCTTAAAGAGACATCACATTTAGGTGGTGGAGATAGTCAATTGCAAATGCAACACAACCTAAATAAACTTACAGCGAGAGAAAGAGTTCTTGCATTATTAGATGAAGGAACATTTGTAGAAATTGGTGCTCTTGTTTTAGACAATGGAGCCGGTGTAATTACTGGTCACGGAACTGTAAATGGTAGACTAGTATTTATATATAGTTGTGACTATACAGTTGAAGGTGGAACTTTTACAAAAGCTATGGGAAGAAAAATAATAAATATTCTTTATAATGCTGCTAAAATAGGTGCTCCTGTAGTTCAAGTTATTGATTCCATAGGTGGAAAATTAAATGAAGGAATAGAATTACTTGGTTCCTATGGATTAGTTTTAAATAAGTATGCTAAGTTAAGTGGTGTAGTTCCAAGAATATCAATTATTTGTGGTCCTTGTAATGGGATAACATCATTAATTGGTACAATGAGTGATATAGTGGTTGCTGTAGATGAAATAAGCGATTTAAGTGTATCTTCTTTAGGGAAGCTTACTGAAAAAGAAGGTAAATATGTGGATAAATCAATGGTGAGCAATGGAGTAAGTGCTAATAAAAATAGTAATGCGCACATAAATACTGCTACTGAAGAAGAAGCATTCCAAGTTGTGAGAAATATAATTTCTTATATGCCATCAAATAATTTAGAATTACCTACTGTTAGTAATGAAGATTTAAATTTAAATTTAAGTAAGCTAAATCTTGATGAAATGGTTGAAAAGGACAGTTATTCCTTAGATGAAATATTAAATACTATAACTGATGTAGATAGTATTATAGAGATATATGGAGGATTTGCTGCAAACTTTAGAACTGTACTGGGAAAAATCAACGGTTTGACAGTTGGAGTTATATTAAACTCTAGCAATAAAGAAATTGATAATTTAGGAGCAAATAAAGTTGCAAGTTTTGTAAAATTATGTGACAGTTTCAACATATCAATTTTAAGTTTAGTAGATACCAAAGGAGCATCAGTTTCTTTAGAAGAAGAAAATAATGGACTTGCTAAAAATATAGGAAAGCTTATGTATTCGTTAATTGATGCTTCAGTTCCAAAGGTTTCTTTAGTTATTGGGGAAGCATATGGCCTTGGATATGAAGTATTGGCTTCAAGAGAATCAGCTTTTGATGTTACAATGGCTTGGCCAACAGCAAAGGTATGTTTAACAAATCCAGAAGAATATATAAAAGGATTACACAGAGATGAGATATTTAACTCAGAGGATCATAAACAAGGGGAAAAAGATGTAATTGCTAAATATTATGATGAAGTAACAACTCCATATAATTTAGCTAAAATGGGAATTATAGATGATGTAATAAAACCAAGTGAAAGCAAGCAAAGGATATTTGCTATGCTAGATATGTTACAAAGTAAAAGAGAATTAAAATATCCTAAAACACATGGTAGTACACTAGTTTAGGAGGAATAAGATATGAAAGAAACATTATTCAGAAACTTCACTCTAGATAATTTATCCTTTGCATTAGGTGTATCTGCCATTGCTATGATAATAGTGTTTGGAGTATTAATAGCACTTATGCTAATAATTAAGTTACAGAGCTTTTTATTAGGAAGAGATTATAAAAAGAAATCCAATACTAATGATGAGCCTAAAGAAGAATCAATTACGGTAAGTGAAGTTGATAACACTGTGCAAGCAGTAGATATTAATAAAGAATATGAGTTAGTAGCAGCTATAATGGCATCACTATCTGCTCATACTGGTAAACCACTAGATGAACTAAATATAAAGAGTATAAAAAGGATTAATAATAATTCAAGTTGGAGAAGTGCTTCTATTAAATAGAAGCATTGTTAGGAGGATATTTCGTATGAAAAAGTATAATGTTACAGTTAATGGAAGTTTATATCAAGTAGAAGTAGAAGAGGTAAAGGGTGAATTTGCTACACCAGTAGCAGCAGTAGCACCAATAGCATCAGCAAAACCGGTACAACCAACACAACCAGTAGCTCCAGTGGCATCATCAACTCCAGCACAAGCTCCAGCTGCATCACCAGTTGCATCAACAGCAGATGGTGCAAAGGTAGAAGCACCAATGCCAGGAACAATAGTTAAGGTACTTGCAACTAAAGGGGCAACAGTTAAACAAGGAGAGGTTCTCTTTGTACTTGAAGCTATGAAGATGGAGAATGAAATAATGGCTCCAGCAGATGGAATTGTAGTAGAGATAAATGTAACACAAGGAGCCGCAGTTAATACTGGAGATATATTAGCTGTTATTGGATAATAGGAGGTCAACTTAAATGAATGTTTTTGAAGTAATTAAGGATTTGTTTGCCTCTTCTGGGTTTGCGGCCTTAACATGGCAGCAAGCAGTGATGATAGGAGTATCTTTAGTTTTCATATGGTTAGCAATTGGTAAAAAATTTGAACCTCTTTTGTTATTACCTATAGCCTTTGGTATGTTACTTACTAACATACCATTAGGTAATATCATGGCTGAGCCAGTAGGTAAGGAAGTAGGAGGATTGTTATATTACTTATCAAGAGGAGTTAAGTGGGAAATATTCCCTCCGCTTATATTCTTAGGGGTAGGAGCAATGACGGATTTTGGCCCATTACTTGCTAATCCATCTAGTGTACTTATGGGAGCGGGGGCACAATTTGGTATTTTCTTTGCTTTTGGAGTAGCTATTCTTTTTGGATTTACACCACAAGAAGCTGCATCTATAGGAATTATAGGAGGAGCAGATGGTCCTACAGCTATATTCTTAACTAATAAGCTAGCAGGACATTTACTAGGACCTATTGCAGTGGCAGCATATTCATATATGGCACTAGTGCCGCTTATACAACCACCAATAATGAAGGCTCTTACAACTAAAGAAGAGCGTAGAATAAAAATGGGACAACTTAGACAAGTTAAGCAAATAGAAAAGATTGTATTTCCTATAGTTGTAACTATAATGGTAACTTTATTATTACCATCCTTATTGCCATTAATAGGAATGTTAATGCTTGGCAACTTATTTAAGGAGTCTGGAGTAGTTGGAAGACTTTCAGATACTGCACAAAATGCCCTAGTAAATATAGTTACTATATTTCTTGGACTTTCTGTTGGAGCAACTGCAACAGCAGAGGCCTTTATAAATCCTAAAACCATAGGAATAGTTATAATTGGAGTGGCTTCCTTTGCTGTAGCTACAGCAGGAGGAGTACTTGTAGGTAAAATCATGTGTAAATTAACTAAAGGTAAGATAAACCCATTAATTGGATCTGCTGGAGTATCAGCAGTACCTATGGCAGCTAGAGTTTCTCAAGTTGTAGGTCAAAAGGAAGATCCTACTAACTTCTTACTTATGAATGCTATGGGAGCAAATGTATCTGGAGTTATAGGAAGTGCAGTTGCAGCGGGTGTATTATTAACCTTATTCGGAGCTTAATATTAAGTTAAATTGTAAATAGTTTATAAAAAAGGTATGTACTTTTAAAATAAAGGTATATACCCTTTTTTATTTGATAATAATAAAAAAAAGGAGGCGATTATTATGAAGGATATAATGATTCAATCTCTAATTGAAAAAGAAAATGAGATTATTAAAAGTTATAAAAGTTATCTGACAAACATACCTGTTCAAGAAATTGACAACAAGGCACAGGACTCTATTATAAGACATAATAATCATGTAAAGACTTTAAAAAATATTATAGGGAGGTAGGGCCAATGTTCAATGGTGAGGATAAGGAAAAAAATATTAGAAGAAATTATATAAACAAGAAAGAGGAAAATTTAAAAAAGTTATATCTTAATATTTTGAATAATTCTGATGATGGAACATTAAAAGAAGAATTATATGAGATTTTTAAAGATGAGTTGGATATAATAAATAGTAATAATCTAATATAAAACATAATAGAGTAGTCTAGAGTGGTATTACATAAAATTCATTAACACATTAAGTAGTATTAACTTAAAAAAGTTAATTAAATTATATAGTTAAAGTGTTAAATGTGTTATAATAATTAGGAACATTTAAAAAGCAGCTTAAAAGCTGCTTTTAATTATATAGAGGTGACATGATTATGATATTCGTATTAGACGTAGGAAATACTAATATAGTATTAGGTATTTATAAGAATGAGGAATTAATAGTTGAGTGGAGATTATCTACAGATAATAGAAAAACTTCTGATGAATATATGATAGAAGTAGCACAGCTTTTTGCTTACAACAAGCTAGAGGTTAGTGATATATCAGGAGTTATTATTTCATCAGTAGTTCCCAATATAATGTATTCCCTAGAACATATGGTTAGAAAGTTTTTTAACAAAAAACCTCTAGTAGTAGGGCCGGGAATAAAAACTGGAATAAATATAAAATATGATAATCCTAAAGAAGTAGGAGCAGATAGAATAGTTAATGCAGTAGCAGCTCATGAAATGTATAAAAAACCATTAGTTATTATAGATTTTGGTACTGCGACTACTTTTTGTGCAGTAGCTGCTAATGGAGATTATATAGGCGGAACTATATCGCCAGGTATAAAAATATCCTCAGATGCTTTATTCCAAAGAGCTGCTAAACTTCCAAGAGTAGAGCTTATAAAACCAGAAACAGTTATTTGCAAAAATACAGTAGCTAGTATGCAAGCAGGTATTGTATATGGTTATATAGGTCAAGTTGATTTTATCGTAAGTAAAATTAAAGAGGAAATGATAGCATTAGGTGAGGAAAATCCTATGGTAATAGCTACAGGAGGTCTTGCTAATCTTATAGCTGAGGGATCAAAATCTATAGATAAAGTTGAACCATTCTTAACTTTAGAAGGACTTAGAATTATATACGAGAAGAACAGAGAATAGGTGATAGAATGAAAATTTCAAATATAAGCTTCGAAAATCCTGTATTTCTAGCTCCTATGGCAGGGGTTACTGATATAGCTTATAGAGGTATATGTAAAGAAATGGGATGTGGACTAGTTTATACAGAAATGGTTAGTGCAAAAGGGTTATATTATAATAGTAAAAATACCGGAACCCTTATGAGAATAAGTGATGAAGAAAAGCCGGTTGCATTACAGATATTTGGAAGTGAGCCAAAGATAATGGCAGTTGCTTGTGAGTCTATTCAAGGTATGGATGGAGTTGCTATTATAGATGTAAACATGGGATGTCCAGTACCAAAGATAGTTAAAAATGGAGAAGGTTCTGCTTTGATGAAAAATCCTAAGCTTGCTGGCGAAATTGTTAAAGAAATGAAGAAGTCTACAAATAAGCCTATTACAGTAAAGTTTAGAAAGGGTTTTGATTCAAATAACATAAATGCTGTGGAGTTTGCTAAATATTTAGAAGATGCAGGAGTAGATGCTATAACGGTGCATGGAAGAACTAGAGAGCAAATGTATGAAGGTAAGGCGGATTGGGATATAATAAAGCAAGTAAAGGAAGCTGTTTCTATACCTGTCATTGGAAATGGTGATATTTTCGAGGCGGAAGATGCTATAAATATGAGGAAACAAACTAATTGTGATGGTATAATGGTAGCGAGAGGTTCTATGGGAAATCCTTGGATATTTAAAGAGATAAAACAAGGAATTGATGGAAATGATATAGTGAGGCCTACTGATGTAGAAAGAATAGATATGTGCATGACTCATTTGAATAGAGCCGTAAAGTTCTTTGATGAAAATAAGGCTGTAAGAGAAATGAGAAAACATATAGCATGGTATATTAAGGGATTAAGGAATTGTACCGAAATTAAAGATAAAATCAACTCTGCTATATCCTATGATGAAATGTATGATTTATTAGAAAAATATAAATTAAATTATGAAAAGTGGTATTTTTAATATAAATATACCTTCATTGACAAGGAATTGCAGCTGTTTTATAATTAATCAAAGATTATAGAGACTATATATGATACAATTGAGTATTTATAATGATATAGAATTATTTAGTAAGATTGAAGGGGAGAGAAAAATGAGCGAAGCTAAAAAATACGTGATGACTTACGAAGGAATAAAGAAGCTTGAAGATGAGCTAGAGTACTTAAAAACAGTTAAGAGAAAGGAAATAACAGAAAAGATAAAGGTTGCTTTAGGATATGGAGATTTAAGTGAAAATTCAGAGTATGACGAAGCAAAGAATGAGCAAGCATTTGTTGAAGGAAGAATTATTCAACTTGAAAATATGCTAAGAAATGCATCTGTGGTAGATGAAAGTGAAATTCCTAAAGATATGGTTAGTATAGGAACAAGTGTAAAAGTGTTTGATTATGAATTTGATGAAGAAATAGAATTTTATCTTGTTGGCTCTGCTGAAGTAGATCCTTATGAAAATAAAATTTCAGATGAGTCCCCTGTTGGAAATGCGCTTATGGGGAAAAGAACAGGAGACATTATAGAAGTATCAACTCCAGATGGAATTAACAAGTATAAAGTATTGGAAATTAATAGATAATCATAAATGAAAAACTAGGAGGAATGGTCTATGGCTACAGAAGTTAACAATGATAATTCACAAGAAATTGTAGTAGATAATGAACAATTACAAGCTCAAGAAGCTGAATATAATGAACAAGTAATGATAAGAAGACAAAAACTAGCTGATCTTCAAGCTCAAGGAAAAGACCCTTTTGACGTATATAAGGTTGAAAGAACTCATGAGGCTCAAGAAATAAAGGATAGCTATGAAGAACTTCAAGAAACAGAAGTTACAATTGCAGGAAGACTTATGTCTAAAAGAATTCAAGGAAAAGCTGGATTCTGCGATATTCATGATAGATCTGGTAAAATGCAAGTATATATAAGACTTGATAGGGTTGGAGAAGAACAGTTTAAAGATGCAAAAACTTTTGATATAGGTGATTTTTTAGAAGTTACAGGTATACCATTTGTAACAAAGACAGGAGAAACTTCTGTTAAAGCTAGCAAAGTAACTTTAATTTCTAAATCATTAAAACCACTTCCAGAAAAATGGCATGGACTTAAAAATCCAGATTTAAAATATAGACAAAGAGAAGTAGACCTAGTAATGAATAAAGATGTAAGGGATACTTTTATTAATAGAATAAAAATTATAAAAGCTGTAAGAGAATTCTTAGATAATAGAGGATACTTAGAAGTGGAGACTCCTATTTTATCTCCTATAGCTGGAGGAGCAGCTGCAAGACCATTCGTAACTCATCATAATACCTTAGATATAGATATGTATTTAAGAATTGCTACCGAGTTATACTTAAAAAGATGTATAGTTGGTGGACTTGAAAAAGTATATGATATGGGTAAAAACTTCAGAAATGAAGGAATGAGTATAAGACACAATCCGGAATTTACAATGATAGAATTATATGAAGCTTATGCTGATTATAACGATATGATGAAAATAACAGAAGAATTAGTTGCATATGCTTGTGAGAAGGTTCATGGTAGCACTAAAGTAAATTATCAAGGAACTGAAATAGACTTTACACCACCATGGAGAAGAATTACTATGATAGATGCTGTAAAGGAATATGCAGGTGTAGACTTCAATGAAATTAAGACAGATGAAGAAGCTAGACAAATTGCAAAAGAAAAACATTTAGAATTTATAAAGGAATTAAAAGATTGTACAAAGGCAGATATATTAAATGGTTTATTTGAAGAATATGCCGAAGAACATTTAATTCAACCAACATTCCTTTGTGATTATCCAGTAGAAATATCACCATTAACTAAGAAAAAACGTGGAAATGAAGCATTTACTGAGAGATTTGAAGGATTTGTTTATGGTAGAGAAGTTTGTAATGCTTATTCAGAACTAAATGATCCTATAGTTCAAAGACAAAGATTTGAACAACAAGCAAAAGAAAGAGAGCTTGGAGATGATGAGGCTTATCTAATTGATGAGGAATTCATGAGTGCTCTTGAGGTAGGAATGCCTCCAACAGGTGGACTTGGAATTGGTATAGATAGAATAGTAATGTTCTTAACTGATTCAGTATCCATCAGGGATGTTATACTATTCCCAACAATGAAACCTCTACAATAATATATAATTTTAAAATTAATTTTACCCAAAAATTATTACATATTAAAATAATTTTTGGGTAAAATGTTAAGGTGCTAATTTAATATATAATATAATTAAAGAGATATTAAATAATTATTGCATATTAAAAAGATTTTTGGATAAAATATTAAAGTATTCATATAATGTAAGCAAAAGAAATTATTTTTTTAATTTTATAAAATAGTGTTGAAATTTACATTAAATATGCTATAATCTAGATATGAATTAAATATTCCGCGATAGCTCAACGGTGGAGCACTCGGCTGTTAACCGATAGGTTGGAGGTTCGAATCCTCTTCGCGGAGCCATTTTTTATAAGATAACTTACGGCGGGCTTTTAAGTCGGCTTATTTTGCTATAGTAAACAATATAACAAAATAATATTTTAATTTTATTTTGAATTATAATATGATGTGAGGATAATAATGTTAAAAACTGAATAATAACGATGATAAAGAAAAGTAGTAATAAAGATTTTAAAGAGAGATGATGGCGGGTGTAAATCATTAAATCAATATTATGAAGGGAGCTTTTGAGTTAGTGATAAATTTTAAAGATGAGCTTTAGCTAATAAGGGTGGAACCGCGGATTAATTTCGTCCCTTAATTGGTTAAAGTTTTTTTATTTACAAATATTAATTTGTAAATTGCAATTAATAATAAAAACATTGATGGAGGTAATGAACATGGCAAAACAATTAACTATGGATAAAATGGTAGCTTTATGTAAAAATAGAGGATTTATATTTTCTGGGTCTGAAATTTATGGAGGACTTGCGAATTCATGGGATTATGGTCCTTTAGGTGTGGAATTTAAAAATAACGTTAAAAAAGCATGGTGGAAAAAGTTTGTTCAAGAAAATCCTTACAATATAGGTTTGGATTGTGCAATATTGATGAATCCAGAAGTTTGGGTAGCAACAGGTCATGTAGGTGGATTCTCTGATCCATTAATGGATTGCAAAGAATGTAAGGCTAGATTTAGAGCTGATAAGTTAGTTGAAGATCATATGGTTTCAGAAGGCGCAGAAGTAGCTGTAGCTGATGGATGGACTAATGAAGAGTATAAAGAATATATTGAAAAACATAATGTGGTTTGTCCAAAGTGTGGGAAAATGAATTATACAGATATAAGAAAGTTTAATCTTATGTTTAAAACTTTCCAAGGCATAACTGAAGACAGTAAAAATGAAATATATTTAAGACCAGAAACAGCTCAAGGTATTTTTGTAAACTTTAAAAATGCTCAAAGAACATCAAGAAAGAAAGTACCTTTTGGAATAGCTCAAATAGGTAAATCTTTCAGGAATGAAATTACTCCAGGTAACTTTACCTTTAGAACAAGGGAGTTTGAGCAAATGGAACTTGAATTTTTCTGTAAGCCAGGAACTGACTTAGAGTGGTTTGAATATTGGAAGGAATATTGTAAGAATTTCTTATTTAACTTAGGAATGGGTAATGAAAATCTAAGGTTTAGAGATCATGAAAAAGAAGAACTATCATTCTACAGTAATGCTACTTGTGACATAGAGTTTTTATTCCCATTTGGATGGGGTGAACTTTGGGGAATAGCTGATAGAACAGACTATGACTTAAAAAGACACATGGAACATTCAGGAGAAGAGCTATCTTATCTAGATCCAACTACTAATGAGAAATATGTACCATACTGTATAGAACCATCATTAGGAGCTGATAGAGTTGCATTAGCATTCTTGTGTGAAGCTTATGATGAAGAAGAACTAGAAGGTGGAGATGTTAGAACAGTGATGCATCTTCATCCAGCATTAGCACCATTTAAGGCTGCGGTACTTCCACTTAGTAAGAAATTAAGTGAAAAGGCTCTTGATGTATATGGAATATTATCTAAAAAGTTTAATGTGGATTATGATGAGGCTGGAAGTATAGGAAAGAGATATAGAAGAGAAGATGAAATAGGAACACCATTCTGTATTACTATTGACTTTGATACTATAGAAGATGAGAGTGTTACAGTAAGGGATAGAGATACTATGGAACAAGTAAGAATGCCAATAAGTAATCTAGTGTCTTATATAGAAGAAAAAATGGAATTTTAATAGAAGTCTATATAGATTTAAAATAGCTCTAGGCATTAATTTGCTTGGAGTTATTTTATAGTAAAGAATATAGCAAGTTGAATATGTAAAGTAAAAATATATTGGTATAATAAATTAAGGGTGTTTAAAAAATGTATTGTAGTCTAAAATTTAAATGAATATTGTATTTAAAGGTTTATTAATGGAGATTTATATAAATGGATAAAAAAATAACCGGATTTGCATCCGGTAAAAAATAGGGTTTAATCATGGGGATATGTTATGTGCAATGTTAAACCTTTGGGGAAAAGTTTTAACACCTTTACTTACGGCACAGACAGATTATATCATATTAAAAAACTCATAGCAATAGCTTTTTTAAAAAAATAATAAATTAAATTGAAAAAACATTGGAAAGTTAGTGAATTGAAGGGGAAAATAGGCGAAAATAAAGAAAATAGGGGAACTTTTGCAATAAATAGAATAAGTATTTTTCATAGAGTTTTTTTAAGTCTGATGTAGTGATATAATTATAGTATAGAAGTAAGCTAATATATGGCGGTACTGGAGGAATAAGAATGAAAAGAAATTTTAGTGAGTTTAAGAAGTTTATTAAGGATAAAAATGTAGCAGTAGTAGGAATAGGGGTAAGCAATATACCACTTATAGATTTCCTTGTTGGTTTAGGAGCTAAAGTAACTGCATTTGATAAAAAGAATATAGAAAAACTTAAAGAAGTTGTAGACAAGTATCAATGCAAAGGAGTTAAATTTGAATTGGGAGAAGGATATCTATCTAATTTGCATGGTTTTGATGTTATCTTTAAAACCCCATCTATGAGAATTGATAGTAAAGAATTAACTATAGCCAAAAATGAAGGTGCATATATAACATCCGAGATGGAGGAGTTTTTAAGATATTGTCCTGCTAAAATATACGGTATAACAGGAAGCGACGGAAAAACAACAACTACATCTTTAGTATATAGTATTTTAAGTGCGGCTGGTTTCAAAACTTGGGTTGGAGGGAATATAGGTACCCCATTATTCACAAAAATAGAAGAAATATCACCAGATGATAAGGTTGTTCTTGAGTTATCAAGTTTTCAACTTATGACTATGGATACATCTCCAGAAGTAGCTTTAATTACAAATTTATCACCTAATCATTTAGATATGCATATAGATTTACAAGAATATATAGATTCCAAAAAGAATATATTTAAATATCAAAATAAAGATAACCTGTTGGTGTTAAATGAAGATAATGATGTTACAAGAAATATTAAAGGGGAAGAAAATGGGCGTCTTTATACTTTTAGTAGGAATAGTGTTATAGAAAATGGAGCGTATTATAAAGATGGAGTTCTTTTTGCTAGAGGTAAAAAGGTATGTAATAAAAGTGAAGTATTGCTTAAAGGTATGTATAATATAGAAAATTTATTGGCAGCCTTCGCTCTGATAGTGGATGATGTGGATGTAAAGTATATGAGAGAAGTCGCAATTACTTTTAAAGGTGTAGAACATAGAAATGAATTTGTAAGAAGCTATAGAGATGTAGAATATTATAATAATTCTATAGCGTCAAGTCCTACTAGAACATTAGCAGGTATAAAAGCTTTTGAAAAACCGGTAGTATTAATTGCTGGAGGACGTGATAAAAAAGTTCCTTTTGATCCATTAGCATATGAAGGATATCCATATATAAAATCATTGATCCTGCTTGGGGAAGCTAAGGAACAAATTAAAAAAGTTTTTGACAAATTAAAAAATGAAAAAGGTATCCATGTTGATATTCATATGGTTGATACGTTAGAAGAAGCTGTAAATAAAGCAGTAGAAATATCAGTAAGTGGAGACATAGTTGCATTAGCTCCGGCATGCACAAGTTTTGATATGTTTGAAAACTTTGAGATTAGAGGAAATAGGTTTAAAGAAGTGGTTAAGAATTTAAAGTAATAGAACATTATTAAAAAAAATATATATCTATAATACTTTATATTAACCTAATAATAGAAAGATATATTCCTAGAACGCAGTTTTGATTTACTGTTTTCTAGGAATTTACTTTTTAAATCATAATGTCAATTGATTTGTAAAGCTTACTATAAGAAGATTATATTAGCTTGTTAGGTTAGTTATAAGTAATAATGACACACTATTGTACTTCACATTTTAATATCTATTGTAATCTGGTTATACAAATAGGAAATTTCCTTGAAACCCGCATGGATAGAACAACTATTTAACTAGTTATATATAACTAGTTTTCAATTTATATAGGTAACTATTTATTCTAAATCTATATACTCGGAGTGGTTTATAAGATTTTACTGATGAAAAACATATAATTAATTAGTAAAATAGGCCATATCATAAATAAATTAAAAAACTTAACCAAGTGTATCAATGCATGTAAATTAGAGAAAAAATAAGAAATTTAGAGAAAATAAAGGATAATTTATATATATAATCACATAGGCTAAGAAGTGAAAGCCAACCCTATGATATTATAAATCTCGTCACTAAGTGATGCGAACTTCAAAGTTCAAATCTAGATAACTTTAAAGATGGATTTAAAGAAAAAAAGTTTTAAAAAAGTTTAAAAAGTTATTGACATAACAAAATGATGGTGATAAAATTTAAAAAGTAGTCAGTCAGCAGATTGATGAAAACCAAATGGTCTTTGA